>NZ_AUCA01000013.1 GCF_000429525.1 Alicyclobacillus contaminans DSM 17975
AGGGTACCTTGGAGAAAGGATGTAGCGTGAGCGCAGGGCGGAATGCAAAGCAGAAGCCCAGGCAATCACGATACACATAGAGGTTCGCGGGGTGTCTGCGAACGGCTCGCTTGAGCGCAGGAGTGAGCAGACACCCACGAACCGGGTCTGGTGGCGATAGCGGAGGGGAAACACGCGTACCCATCCCGAACACGACCGTTAAGACCTCCAGCGCCGAGGATACTTGGGGCGGGAGCCCCTGGGAACGTAGGACGCTGCCAGGCGAAGGAACATGAGCCCAACAGGTCTTCACCTGTTGGGCTCTTTGTGTGTTCAAGTGACCAAAGTGTTCCGCCCGCTCATCCAAAATTGGGCCGAGGGTTACAACGGGCGAATCGAATCGGCGCGGATGGCGCTGCTGCGCCTTCACGGCCGGTCAGACTCTGCCTTGAGCAGGCCGTTCAGAAACAGTGACGAAAAGACTTCGGCCACCTCTTCTGCGGAGAGCTGTCCGTCTGGATTGAACCACCGGTAGACCCAATTGCACGAGCCGAGGATGGCCAGTGCCGTAACTTTGGGATGGGTGACTTGAAACTCTCCATTGGCATTGCCCTCTTCGAGGATGCGGGTCCACAGGTCCACATATTTGTCCGTGAGATCTTGAATCATCTGATGTTGGTTTTCACCCAAAGAAAACGCTTCTCGCAGCAATACGGTCGTCGTCTGCAGATTCGACACAGAGACGGTCAGATGGTTCGCAATCGCTTGAACCAGCTTTTGCTTCGCCGACATATTCGTTGCAAGGGTTCGTTCGAGGCGCTGATTGAATTCTGAAATGGCCTGATGCGCGATTTGCAGCAGCAGATCCTCTTTGGAGTGAATGTAATGGTACAAGCTGCCCTTCTGCAGACCGACCGCATCCGCGATATCCTGCACGGAAGTGGCATGGTAGCCCTTCTGTTCGAAAAGCTTCACCGCCGCTAACGCAATTTCCATGTGTTTATTGGAAGGCATTGTGGACAACCTTTCTGTCTGACGAGTTCAAATGGCTTTCATTGTGCTATTAATCAAGAAGTGTAGACGGAATCGTCCCTTCGGTCAACGAACCCTGTGAACCGCAAGAATCCGGGCCGCGCGGTTTGGTCATCATAGTACAAGCGGACGATTGCATTTTGACGGCGTGTGGAGTAATATAGTCAACAAACATCAAGGTCAACAAAAGTCAAAGTCAAGGAGCTTATTGCCCGAGAGGGACGGCATCGTTTGGAGTAACGGAGGAGGAGTTCATGGGTAACAACATCTCAGATTTTATCGAGAGATATCTGAAGCAGATCTTGCAGCAGAGCCAGACCGGCGTTGTGGAACTGCAACGGAGTGAACTCGCCGAGTTGTTTCAATGTGTGCCTTCCCAAATCAATTACGTCATCAGCACACGTTTTTCGGTTGATCACGGCTATATGGTGGAGTCTAAACGCGGCGGCGGCGGGTACATCCGGATTCGGCAGATCCGGCTCGACCAAAACGAGCCCTTGCTGCGCGTGGCGCAATCGGTTGGCAACGCGGTCAGTCAGCGTGAAGCCGAGGGCATGATTGATCGGTTGCGCCGCGAGGATGTCATCACAGACCGGGAAATGGCCATGTTGAAGAGCGCGGTGAGCAGAGAAGCGCTTCCCGTCGATCTACCGCTTCGCGACGAGTTGCGCGCCCGTCTCGTGACGCAGATGCTTGTGGCTTTAGCCGGGGCGCGCAAGGAGACTTGAGGTGACAAGGAGGGAGCCGAAATGCTCTGTCAGAGATGTCATGAGCGACAGGCGACCGTTCATTTGAAAAAGGTTGTCTCGGGAGAAGAAACCGAGTACCACCTGTGCGAAGTTTGCGCAATGGAGCAGGGAGATTGGATTGCAAAAGCGATGAAGGCGTTCGACTTCAACCACCTTCTCAGTGGGCTTTTGAACACCGATTCATCACCTGGAATCCCCTCTCAGGTTCAGGCTCCGTTGCGTTGCGATGTCTGCGGTATGACGTATCAGCAGTTCACGGATGTGGGGCGATTTGGCTGCCCGCACTGTTACAAGAGCTTTGCGCCCAGACTGAACGCGTTGTTGCGGCGGATTCAGAGCAGCACGACGCATACGGGGAAAGTTCCGAATCGTGCGGGCGAAGCCGTGCAGCGGCGACGGCGGTTGGAGCAGCTGCGAAAGCAACTCAATCAAGCCATTGCTGCGGAACGGTACGAGGAGGCCGCACACTTACGGGATCAAATTCGTCAACTGGAGCAGGCGTCCGGCCACTGAGTGTGGAATGGTTGTACTGCCCTGGAAAGTGAGGCGAAGAACGATGTCGCTCAGCGATTTCATGCAGCAAGCCATGAGCCGCTGGATGAAAGGAGGCGGGCCGCAGGACGACATCATCCTGTCCAGCCGCATACGGATTGCGCGGAATCTGCAGGACCTGCCGTTTCCCATCCTTCAGACGGACGTGCATGCGGAGCAGGTCATCTCCGATGTCCAGAACGCCATGGCACACCCTGATGTGCAAAAACTAGGTACGTTTGAATTTGCGCGCTGCCGTGAGATGTCCCAGTTGGATCGGCACGTATTAGTAGAAAAACACCTCATCAGCAAGGACTTGGCAGATCAGGTTCGTCACGGTGCGGTCGTTTTGCGGAACGACGAAGTGATGAGCATTATGATCAATGAAGAGGACCATCTTCGCATACAGGTGATCATGCCCGGTTTTCGCCTGACGGAGGCTTGGCAACTCGCGAATGCTATGGACGATGCCCTGGAGGGGCAACTTCCCTACGCCTTCGATGATACGCTGGGCTACCTGACGGCCTGCCCGACCAACGTCGGAACGGGCATTCGAGCATCCGTGATGATGCATCTGCCCGGATTGGTTCTGTCAGGACAGGTGAATCGCATGCTGTCCGCCGTCTCTCAGGTCGGGCTGACCGTGCGCGGCCTGTACGGCGAGGGGAGTGAGGCGGCCGGCAATATCTTTCAGGTTTCAAACCAGGTCACTTTGGGCGAATCTGAAGAAGAGATCATCAACAACCTGTCGAGCGTGGTGCAGCAATTGATTGATCATGAGCGCGCGGCGCGACGGGCGCTCCTGCAGCAAAACCGCGAGGTGTTGGAGGACAGGGTGTGCAGATCCTTCGGTATTCTCGCCTACGCGCGTCGGATGGATTCCAAGGAATCGCTGCAGCGCCTGTCCGATGTTCGCCTGGGGATTGATCTCGGGATCATCAAGGGCGTCTCCGCTGGAATCCTGCAGGAACTCACAGTCATGACGCAACCGGCGTTCTTGCAGAAATACTATGGACAAGAATTGGGACCTAGTGAACGAGATATCCGTCGCGCCACTTTGATTCGCGAACGCTTGCGATTAGATACGGAGGTGCGTTGACTATGTACACCCGCTTCACGGAACGTGCGCAAAAGGTGCTCGCATTGGCTCAAGAGGAGGCGTCTCGACTGCACCACCCCGGCGTTGGCACCGAGCATATCCTGCTCGGTCTGGTCCGCGAAGGTGATGGCATTGCGGCCAAGGCACTGTCTTCGTTGGGTGTCAGCGCCGAGAAGGTTCAGCAGGAAGTGGAAAAAATCATCGGTCCCGGTCAGAGTCAAACCAGCGCCATGACGTACACCCCCCGCGCCAAAAAGGTGATTGAGCTATCCATCGACGAAGCGCGCAAGCTCAATCACACTTACGTCGGCACCGAGCACATTTTGTTGGGGCTAATTCGTGAAGGCGAGGGTGTGGCGGCACGGGTGCTGGCCAACCTGAACATCAGCCTCAACAAGGCGCGTCAACAGGTTCTGCAGTTGCTCGGTGGCGAGCATGTGGATGCGGGTGGAGACAAGGACTCGGCGGCGGGAACGCCCACGTTGGATTCGCTCGCCCGAGACTTGACTCAAATGGCGCGGGACGGCAAGCTCGATCCGGTGATTGGCCGCAGCACTGAGATTGAACGCGTCATCCAGGTTCTGTCCCGACGCACCAAAAACAACCCTGTGCTGATTGGCGAACCGGGGGTTGGGAAAACGGCGATTGCCGAAGGTTTGGCCCAGCGCATTGTGGCAGGAGACATTCCGGAAACCCTGCGCAACAAACGGGTTATGGTGCTGGACATGGGAACAGTGGTGGCCGGCACCAAGTACCGCGGTGAATTTGAAGATCGGCTGAAGAAAATCACGGAAGAGATCCGTCACGCCGGCAATGTGATTCTGTTTATCGATGAACTGCACACACTGATTGGCGCTGGAGGCGCCGAGGGGGCCATCGATGCGTCCAACATTCTGAAGCCCGCGTTGGCCCGCGGCGAACTGCAGTGTATCGGCGCGACGACGCTGGACGAATACAGGAAACACATTGAGAAAGACGCAGCGCTCGAACGTCGTTTCCAACCCATCACGGTGGATCAGCCGTCACCGGAAGAAGCGGTGTTGATTCTAAAAGGTCTGAGGGACCGGTACGAAGCGCATCATCGCGTGAAAATCACGGATGAAGCGCTGGAGTCGGCGGTGCGCTTGTCCGACAGGTACATCACGGATCGGTTCTTGCCGGATAAAGCGATAGATCTGATTGACGAAGCGGCCTCGCGCGTCCGTCTGCAGAGCCATACGGCACCGCCGAATCTAAAGGAACTGGAAGCGCAGTTGGAAAAGGTCCGCAACGAGAAAGACGCGGCGGTGCAGAGCCAGGAGTTTGAGAAGGCGGCGGCGATGCGGGACCAGGAGCAGAAGTTGAAACAGGAACTGGAGTCCCGCAAGAACGAGTGGAAACGAATGCAGGACGACAACGACATCAAGGTCACGGCGGAAGATATCGCCCACATCGTGGCCGCGTGGACGGGCATTCCCGTCAAGCAATTGGCCGAGGAAGAATCGGAGCGGCTGCTCAATATGGAAAAGATTCTTCACGACCGGGTGATTGGCCAGCAGGAAGCGGTGCAGGCGGTGTCCCGGGCCATCCGTCGGGCGCGGGCCGGGCTGAAGGATCCGAAGCGCCCCATCGGATCATTCATATTCCTCGGGCCCACGGGCGTTGGCAAGACCGAGTTGGCGCGTGCCCTAGCGGCTGCCATGTTCGGGGATGAGGACGCCATGATCCGGATTGACATGTCGGAATACATGGAGCGTCATACGACCTCCCGCTTGGTCGGGGCGCCTCCTGGTTACGTGGGCTATGAGGAAGGCGGACAACTCACGGAGAAAGTTCGCCGTAAGCCGTACTCCGTTGTGTTGCTGGACGAGGTGGAAAAGGCGCATCCCGAGGTGTTCAACATTCTCCTGCAAGTGTTGGATGACGGGCGGTTGACCGACGGGAAAGGCCGTACCGTGGACTTCCGGAATACGGTGATCATCATGACGTCCAACGTCGGTGCGGAAATGATTCGCAAAGGCAGCAGTCTCGGCTTCAGGCCAGACACCGCCAACCAGTACGACGACATGAAAACGAAGGTGATGGACGAACTGAAAAAGTCATTCCGGCCCGAGTTTCTCAACCGGATTGACGAAATCATTGTGTTCCATCCGTTGAACGAGTCGGAAATTGGAGAGATTGTCGATCTGCTGGTGCGCGAATTGCAAAAGCGTCTGGAGGAACAGGATATTCGCTTCCAATTGACCGACAAGGCCAAGGCGTTCCTGGCCAAAGAAGGTTTTGACCCGCAATACGGTGCGCGGCCGCTGAAGCGCGCCATTCAGCGCCACATCGAAGACAAGTTGTCCGAGGCGCTGTTGGCGGGGAAGGTGAAGCGCGGCGACCGGGTGACCATCGACGCAGACGATACGGGCTTGGTGATTCAGCCGGCAGCCGTGCAGGCCACCTGACCGTCTCTCGGTGTCCGTTGAAATCCGCAGTGGACTTCGTTTCCACTGCGGATTTTTAACACCTGACGATGTCCATTCGGGCGAAGATTCGGTATGATGGTGCATACAACCAAGCACGGACAGGTGGGGAATCAGGTTGGCCAAGTTGTCCACGAAGTTTGTCTGCCAAGAGTGCGGTTACGAGTCCGTTAAGTGGAACGGTCGCTGCCCAGGGTGCGGCCAGTGGAACACGTTCGTCGAAGAAGTGGCGGCTCCCCGCGCTCGAGCCCATGCGGCGGAGAACCAGGCGGTGCGTGTGCACCCGCTGCCGATAGGGGATATTCCGTCTCAGCAGGAGCGAAGGTTCACGACAGGGATGGCGGAGACCGACCGGGTGCTCGGAGGCGGCGTGGTCGCCGGGTCGCTGGTGTTAATTGGCGGGGATCCCGGTATCGGGAAATCCACGTTGCTGTTGCAGCTGTCACATCATCTGGCGGCAGCAGGCAAGAAAGTGTTGTACGTTTCGGGGGAAGAGTCCGCAACGCAGTTGAAATTGCGCGCGGAGCGCCTGCAAACGATGCATGACAATATCTACGTGTTGGCGGAAACGGACTTGGATGCGGCGATGTTTACGGTGGAACAGATGAAACCGGAATTTCTGATTGTGGACTCCATTCAGACCGTGTATCGACCCGCCATGACGTCGGCGCCTGGAAGTGTGTCGCAGGTCAAGGAATGCACCGGCCTGCTGCTCAGGACCGCCAAGTCGCTGAACATTGCCACGTTCATCGTGGGGCACGTTACAAAGGAGGGCAATCTGGCGGGCCCGCGAATGCTGGAACACATGGTTGACGCGGTGCTATACTTTGAGGGGGAGCGGCACCATACGTATCGAGTGCTGCGCGCTGTCAAGAATCGATTTGGTTCAACGCATGAGCTGGCGATTTTTGACATGGTTGAAGACGGTCTCCGAGAAGTCTCCAATCCGTCGGAGATGTTTCTGTCAGAGCGTGCGGACATGTTGCCGGGATCTGCTGTCGTGGCGGCGATGGAAGGATCTCGGCCATTGCTGTTGGAAGTGCAAGCGCTCGTGGCGCCGACCACGTTCGCCACGCCGCGGCGGATGGCGACCGGCGCTGACCCAAATCGTGTCAGTTTGATCATGGCAGTGCTCGAAAAGCGGCTGGGGCTGCGTTTGCAGGCGTTGGATGCGTATGTCAACCTGGCCGGAGGTGTGCGTATCGACGAGCCGGCGTTGGATTTGGGGGTGGCGATGGCCATCGCGTCCAGCCTGCGGGATGTGCCTCTGCCTGCCGGAGATGTGTACATTGGGGAAGTTGGATTGACAGGCGAGGTTCGGTCGGTGTCCAAGTTGGAACAGCGATTAAAGGAAGCGGAAAAACTGGGGTTCAGCCGCTGCATTGTGCCTGCGTACAGTCTGCGCGGGCGGCGACGGCCGGGGAACATCGACGTTGTCGGGGTGCAATCAGTGGCGGAGGCTATGGGAATGGTCATGTAGGGGTGTGCGCATGAGGGACGACACGAAGCGGGAAACGACCATTAACAAAATTCTGAGAATGGTGGCGCCGGGCACGGTGCTTCGCGAGGGCATCGAAAACATCTTGCGTGCCAAGACCGGCGGGTTGATTGTTGTGGGCGCCACGGACGCGGTGCTCAGCATCGTGGACGGAGGGTTTACGATTCAGTGTGATTTGACGCCATCCCACCTCTACGAATTGGCCAAGATGGATGGCGCCATCGTCATCAGCGAAGATCTCAAAAAAGTGTTGTACGCCAACACGAACTTGAATCCAGATCACACCATTTCGACGTCGGAAACGGGAACGCGCCATCGCACTGCGGAGCGTGTGGCCAAGCAGACCGGACAGCTGGTCATCTGTATTTCACAGCGACGCAATGTCATCACGCTGTACCAAGGCAACTTCAAGTACAGCTTGAAGGATATCGGTGTGATTCTAACCAAGGCAAATCAGGCGATTCAAACCCTGGAAAAATACAAAGCCGTTTTGGATCAGGGTCTGACCAATCTGAGTGCCCTGGAGTTTGAGGAATTGGTGACGCTTCAGGAGGTCACCCTGGTTCTTCAACGTTTTGAAATGGTGCTTCGCATTAAATCGGAGATTCGGCGATATATTACCGAATTAGGCAGCGAAGGTCGGCTCATCAGCATGCAGTTGGATGAGTTGGTGGCCCGTGTGGACGAAGAGGCGTACCTGTTGGTCAAAGACTACGCCAGGTTGGATGCGGATCAGACGCCGCACCAAGTGCTCTCCGCGATTCACGAGCTCTCGTCAGAGGAGCTGTTGGACGGTGCGACGTTGGCGAGAATTTTGGGGTATCCCAACACCACCAACATTGGCGACGAGCCGGTGGCGTCGCGGGGGTATCGGATCTTGAACAAGATTGCGCGCCTGCCGCAACCGGTCATTGAGAATTTGGTCGAGCACTTTGAAACGCTGTCCAACGTGTTGTCCGCGACCATTGAGGAATTGGACGCGGTGGAAGGTATCGGTGCGGTGCGCGCCCGGGCGATTCGCGACGGATTGAAACGAATTCAGGAACAGGTGTTTGTAGACAGGCATATCTAGCACGAGGAGTGGAGTGACAAGAAGAGTTCGGCGCACAGAGCATGGTTTGCGTTGCATCTCAAGGGGGATTTTCTCATGATAACGAAAGCCGTCCCGAGTCTGTTGACTGTGGCGAACCTGGTTCTTGGACTCATTGCCTTGATCTTATCGTACCAGGGTTTCACCGCAAACGCTGCGCTGTTGGTTGTGATTGGCATGGTGCTGGATGGTATGGACGGCCGGGTGGCCCGCTGGTTGCACGCGGAAAGCCTGTTCGGCAAAGAGCTGGATTCGCTGTCCGATATCGTCACGTTCGGTGTGGCGCCGGCATTCATCATGTACAACACCTCGCTGCACTACGAGGGATGGATGGGGCTCTTTTTGACCGTGATGTTTCCCGTCTGCGGGGCGCTCCGGTTGGCTCGCTTCAACCTGCAGACCAAATCCACGAATTATTTCGTCGGACTACCCATCACGGCTGCGGGGGGTATCCTCGCGACCATGGCGCTGTACCATGGTTTGCTGAATCAGGCAGACATCATCCTGCCACTGGCCATGCTGGTGCTGGCCTTACTGATGGTGAGCCAAGTTCGGTATCCGAACTTTAAGAAGGTCGCCTTTCCAAAGTCGGCGGTGGTGGTGGTTCCACTGCTCGCGATCTTGGTGTTTGTGGTCTTCCGCTATCACCACTCGGCGGTCAATCGATTGATTTTCATTCCCCTCGCCGTCTACGCGCTGTACGGTATCCGGCGCATGTTCAAGAAAGGCAAGTTGGCCGACGATGAAGCAGATGCGCAGATCTATAAGACAAGCATGAAGTAAGCGTATCTGTGATGTAGCCGCCGATAGGCGGCTTTCATACTTTCTGAGACCTTTTGACGGTTTCTCGGGCGGATGTTACACTAGGGGCACTACACCAGAAATTGTTAGACTTTATCGGGCGCGTTATGGTTTCTACGAGAATTGGGTTCGTCCTGATTTGCGCTCACGGGCTGCGTGTTCAGCGGAGGCAATGAGGGTTGAAGTTTGGTTGTGTTGGTGATTGCCCATACTAGTACCAGGAGGTGACGGTGTCATTATGGTACGAAAAATGGTTCAGCTATTTTTTGCGGTCATTGGGGTGGTTCTTGGCTATGAGTTCTGCCCGGACTTATTCCGCCTTCTTCACCTGGATTATCCACCGTTCAGTTACCGATGGTTTGGCGCCCTCCTCGGGGGCAGTGTGTTCGTTTTATGTACCTTTTGGTTGGTCAACTACACCACCACGCTCATCAAATGGGTGGAAGAGAAACTGTTGAAGACGCCGGTGGCGGACATTCTGTCGGGGACCATCGGAATGGTCATCGGCCTTTTGGTCGCCTATCTGTTTGCGCCGGCGATTCGGGTCATCCCCGTGGTGGGGCTGCCCATTCAGTTTTTCGTCAGTATTCTTTTGGCATACCTGGGTTTGCGGATTGGATTCACCAAGCGTGGGGATTTACTGGCCCTGTTCTCGGGGAAACTGTCGTCCAAGGAGAAGGACAAGGACAAGAAAGGATTCCGGGCCGGTGAGGCCAAACTGCTGGATACCAGTGTGATCATTGATGGGAGAATTGCGGACCTGGTGCAGACCGGCTTTCTTGACGGCACACTGGTGATTCCGTCGTTCGTCCTCGAAGAACTGCAGCATATCGCTGACTCATCGGATGTTCTCAAGCGGAATCGAGGACGCCGCGGGCTGGACGTCCTGAATCGCATCCAGAAGGAATCGAAAGTCAAGGTGCAGGTCTACGAGATTGACTTCGATGACATTCAGGAAGTCGATTCGAAGTTGGTGCGCCTGGCCAAACAGATCCACGGGAAAGTGGTGACCAACGACTTCAACCTGAATAAAGTGTGCGAGCTGCAGGGGGTCTCCGTGCTCAACATCAACGATTTGGCGAACGCCTTAAAACCAGTGGTTCTCCCAGGAGAGGAACTGAACGTCCAGGTCATCAAGGACGGAAAGGAACAAAACCAAGGCGTGGCGTACCTGGATGATGGCACCATGATTGTCATCGAAGGGGGACGGGATTATATCGGCGGTCGGGTGGATGTGCTGGTGACCAGTGTGCTGCAAACGTCCGCCGGGCGGATGATTTTTGCGAAGCCCAAGCTGCTGGAGAAAGCACTGTGACCAAGAGGAATGGAACGGGACCGGTGGAGTGCACCGGTCCCCTTTTTACAACCTGCTTGCAATTGAAGGCTGGGCGTGGTGTGATGTAGAACGGGTGAAGTCACGTGGTGCATGGCATTGTGGTTGCGGGCGGGCAAGGGACCCGCATCGGTTTTCAGAAGCAGTTCGCGCAACTGGCCGGCAAAGCCGTGTGGCGCAGATCCGCTGAGGCGTTGCGTGCCGGCGGCGTGGCGCGTATTTGGCTGGCCGTACCGGAAGCGGATGTGGAGCGTTTGTGCCAGGAGATCTCATCGTCGGCGGATGCGGCGTGGCTTACCGTCACAGCCGGTGGCAACAGTCGGTTTGAGTCGGTGCGCAACGCCCTCGCCGCATTGCTGCAAGATGACGAAGGTGCGCGCTGCGACTTCGTGGCCGTGCACGATGCGGCTCGTCCGTTTGTTCACCCCGACGACGTGCGCGCGGTGATTGCCGCCGCGAGATCATGTGGTGGGGCCATTCTGGCCGTGCCGTCACCCGACACGGTGAAATCGGTTCGCGACGGCCGAGTGGTTCACAGCATTCCGAGGGAACAGGTGTGGCTTGCGCAAACGCCGCAGGTGTTCGCGTTGGAGTGGATGCGGAGCCGGTATTTTTCGACGGAGCCTTCCGCCGCGCTGACCGATGACGCGTCGCTGTTTGAAAATGCGTCGCACGAGATTCACGTCGTTCCGGCAACCCAGGAAAATCGAAAGATCACCACGCCCGCGGACTGGGCGTATGCGCAGTGGCTGGCTGCGCAGCGGTGGGGAGGTGTGTAAATGGACAGAGTGGGACTGGGGTTTGATGTCCATGCGTTCGCGCCCGACCGCAGATTGGTTCTCGGCGGTGTGGAAATTCCATTCACACACGGATTGGCCGGGCATTCGGATGCGGACGTGGTGCTGCATGCGGTCATGGACGCGTTGCTTGGCGCCCTGGCATTGGGGGACATCGGGCAACACTTTCCAAACACCGATGAGCGCTATCGAAACGCCGACAGCAAGCTGCTGTGCGAGCAGGTGTACGCGATGATTCGCAGTCGGGGCTATCAGGTGGGGAATATTGACGTTATGATCATGGCGGAACAGCCGAAGATTGCGCCGCACACCACGGCGATGCGCGCGTGCATCGCTGAGTTGGTTGGATGCACCATGGACGCCGTCAGTGTCAAAGCAACGACCATGGAAAAAATGGGGTTTGTCGGCCGACGGGAGGGCATTGCCGCGCAGGCCGTGGTGCTGCTGACGCCAAGCGGGAAGGATGTGCATCAATGACAGTACGGGTTCGGTTTGCCCCGAGTCCGACGGGACACTTACATATTGGCGGTATTCGCACCGCGCTGTTCAACTATCTGTACGCGAAGCACCACCATGGGCAGTTCATCCTGCGGTTCGAGGACACCGATTTGGAGCGGAATATGCCCGGTGCGGAAGAGGAAATTCTGGAGGGATTCCGCTGGCTCGGATTCACCTGGGACGAAGGTCCTGATGTGGGCGGAGAACACGGTCCCTATCGTTGTACGGAACGTCTGGAGATTTACCAACAGTATGCGGACAAGCTGCGCGCTGAGGGCCGCATCTACCCCTGTTTCTGCACGCCTGAGGAGTTGGAGGCGGAACGCGAACAGGCGCAGCGGGAGGGGCGCATGCCGCGCTACAGTGGCAAGTGCCGACACCTCTCGGAGGCAGAACGGGCAGCCAAACTCGCGGAGGGGCGAGTGCCCAACTGGCGATTTGCCATACCCGCCCACCAGGAGATTGCATTCCATGACTTAATTCGCGGCGACGTCCAGTTCCACACAGACGACATGGGGGACTTCGTCGTCGTCAAGTCCAACGGGATCCCGACCTACAATTTCCAGGTGGTGATTGACGACGCGCTGATGGGGATCACGCACGTCATTCGGGGAGAGGAACACCTGTCCAACACCCCGCGCCAGCTGCTGATTTTCCGCGCCCTCGGCTGGGATGAACCGCAGTTCGCACACCTTCCGCAGGTGCTGAACACGGACCGGAAGAAGTTGAGCAAGCGCGATCCGAACGTGATGCCGGTCGCCGCGTATCGCGAGAAGGGCTATCCGCCTGAGGCCATCGTCAACTTCCTGGCACTGCTCGGATGGTCGCCGGGCGGGGAAGAAGAGATCATGAGTCTGGAGGAAATCGCCGAACGCTTCGACCTGGACCGAGTCAGTCGAAGCGGTGCGGTCTTTGATGCCGACAAACTTCGGTGGATGGCTGGACAGTACATCAAACGGATGCCCTTGGCGACCCTGGTGGAAAGCGTATCGCACCAATTGCAAGCGCATGGAATCTCCATTCCGGCGGGCAGGGATGAGCATTGGCTGGATCACGTGGTCTCGTTGTATCAGGAACAGATGAGCTGTGCGGAAGAATTTGTGTCGCTCGCTCGCCGGTTCTTTACTCCGGATGTGACATGGAGCGACGAGGCCACAGCGGTGCTGCGGGAACCGGGCGCGAGCGCGGTGGTGGCCCGCTATTTGGATCTGGCCAAAGCGGACAGCGAGTGGACCGCGGATGCGAGTCGGGCGCGATTCAAAACGATTCAACAGGAACTGGGCGTGAAAGGCAGACAGCTGTACATGCCGGTTCGCGCAGCGGTGACCGGAGAAGTTCACGGGCCGGACTTACAGTTGTCCATCGCCTGTCTGTCGAAGGACTGGGTGCTGCGCCGGCTCCAGGCCGCCTTGCAACGAGCCGCTGAGTGAGACGTTCCGCGATACATTTCTTAGCGGCCACAGCAGCGGGTTGCATCCGATGGGCGTACGGTTTGACAAAACGGCCGCCTTTTGCACAAAATAACGTGTGAGCCAGCGTGGAGATTCCTCTGCGCTTGATATCATGAACGGCAAGGCACTGGGCGGGAGAAATCGCGGGGAACGCGTAGGGTACAGAGAGAGGACGCCGGAGGACCCCGGCTGCAAGCGTCCTTCCCTGCGTTCGCGACGTGCGCCCGTCCGCTTCGGAAGGAACCATCCACCGCGCGGCGGATGCAGTAAAATCCGACGGAATGGCCCCGTTATCGGTCACGTGAGCGGCTGCCCTTGGCAGCAATTCAGAGTGGAACCGCGGTCAACACCGTCTCTGTTGGAGAGACGGTGTTTTTTCACAAGACAGTATCCGGCCATGTTTGTGGGACTGACAGGTGAAGGAAGGGTTGCGTATGACCATACAGTTGTACAATACGCTCACAGGGAAGAAGGAGCCGCTGCAGACGTTGGAACCGGGCAAGGTTCGGTTCTACGCCTGCGGGCCTACGGTCTACAACTATTTTCACGTGGGCAATGCGCGGATGTTCGTCGTGTTTGATACTGTCCGACGGTATCTCGAATACCGCGGTTACGATGTCACGTTCGTGCAAAATTTCACGGACGTCGACGACAAGATTATCCAGCGGGCGATTGAGACAGGCAGCGATGTGCGCAGTGTGGCCAACCATTACATCCAGACGTACTTCGAAGACGCCGATGCGCTCGGCATCCGCCGAGCGACCGTTCATCCCCGTGTTACGGAATGCATTCCGGACATCATTCAATTCATTCAGGATCTGATTGACTCCGGTCATGCATACGTGCGGAATGGAGACGTGTACTTCGATACCTCGTCGTTCCCGGAGTACGGCAAGCTGTCCGGCCAGTCTCCCGAGGATCTGCGCGCGGGATTTCGGATTGAGGTGAATGAAGAAAAGGACGATCCCACCGATTTCGCCCTCTGGAAAGCGGCCAAACCGGGCGAAGAGTTCTGGGAGAGCCCCTGGGGGCCGGGGCGACCGGGATGGCACATCGAGTGCTCGGTGATGAGTCAGAAGTATTTGGGGAAACAGATTGATATACACGGCGGTGGCCGGGATCTCGTTTTCCCGCATCACGAAAACGAGATTGCTCAGAGCGAAGCCCACTCCGGGACCTGGTTCGCGCGGTACTGGATGCACAACGGGACGCTCAACATCAACGGAGAAAAAATGTCGAAGTCGCTAGGGAATTTTATCATGACTCGGGATTTGTTGGCGCAGCGGCCGGCGCGGGCGGTTCGGTTCTTCCTGCTCAGCGCACAGTACCGACATCCCCTGAACTACACGGAGGAGGCCATGGACCAGAGCGAACAGGCCATGGAGCGAATAGATAGGGCGCTCCGGAATCTGTCGTACCGCCGGCAGGTCCTTGAACAGGCCGCAGGCGGATTTCCGCAGGTGGACGACGCTGCGGAACAGCGGGCTCTGGTGGAGGAGGTTCGGCAGCAGTTCATCTCCGTGATGGATGACGATTTCAACACCGCGGACGGCATCTCTGCATTGTTTGAGGGCGTGCGTCGCGCGAACACCTATCTGGCGCGGGATGCGGTATCCACGCAGGGCTTGGACATCTGGGCCGCTTTAATCCGAGAACTGCTGGATGTCCTCGGATTGTCGGCCCCTGCAGCCGAGAATGACCTCACGGCGGAAGTGGAACGGTTGATAACAGAACGCAACGAGGCCCGCAAGCGCCGCGACTTCGCCCGCGCGGATGAAATTCGCCAGCAGCTTCAGACTTGGGGCATCGTCCTGGAGGACACCGCCCAGGGAACGAGATGGTACAGGCGATGACCTCCTGGCAGCCTGGTGTGCTCTCCCCGCTGGAACTGGCGTTCATCGGGGACGCGGTGTGGGAACTGTATGCCCGCAACCATGTCCTCGGAAAGGGTGTGCGGCGCCCTGGACAACTGCACCGGGAGACCACGCGCTACGTTCGGGCGGATGCGCAGGCTGCCGCTGCCGCAGCGCTGTGGGATGACCTGACCTCGGAGGAACAGGCGATTGTGCGCAAAGGTCGTAACGCCAAGTCGGGAACTGTCCGCAAGAACGCGGCGGTGCTCGATTATCGACACAGCACAGGGTTTGAGGCGTTGATTGGATATCTGTATGGACAGGCGGATCGAACGCGTTTGGACGAGGTGTGTGCTCAAGCGCTGAAGTATCTCGACAATCGGGAAGGATGATGCAGATGCCGCGTGGAGGCAGAATTGCAAAGGCCGGAGGGAGGTCCGGTCGAAACGCGGGGGAAGACCGCCGGCGTGGCCGAAAGCTTGAAGATCCGGGAGCGAACCGGAAACGACTGGGTGCGGTGCGAACGGCACCGGCGCAGATGGACGGGCGAGGGACGGCGGAGGCGACTTCACCCCGCGCCAATCTGGTGCACGGACGCCATCCGGTGTTGGAAGCGTTGAAAGCAGGGCGCCCTATCAACAAAATTCTCGTCTCCGACGCGTCGGAAGGCGGAAGTTTGCTTGAAATCCTCGGGAAAGCGCGTGCCGCTGGCGTGGTGGTCCAAACGGTTCCCAAGGCACACCTGCAGAAAGTGGCGGGAGAAAACCACCAGGGCGTGGTCGCGTTCGTGGCGCCGCGAGACTACGTGGAGCTCGACGACCTGGTGGCTCGCGATACGGGACAGCAGCCCCTCATCCTGTTGTTGGATGAAGTGTCCGATCCGTACAACTTTGGCGCCATCCTCCGCACCGCGGAAGCGGTCGGCGCGCAGGGGGTGGTGATTCCCAAGCGGCGGGCCGTGCCGTTGACGGAAACGGTGGCCAAAGCCGCCGCGGGCGCGGTCGAATACGTGCCGGTGGCGCGCGTGTCCAATCTCGTGCAGGCCATCGAGCGTCTTCAGAGTGCCGGATATTGGGTGGTCGGCGCCGACGTGGCGGGGGAGTCTCTGTATACGGACGTGGACTATCGCGGGGCGATTGCGGTGGTGATTGGCGCGGAAGGCAAGGGGCTCAGCAGACTGGTGAAAGAGCGCTGCGACTACTTGGTGAAGTTGCCCATGCACGGCAAGCTGCAGAGCCTGAACGCGTCTGTCGCGGCGGGCGTGTTGTTGTATGAAGTGGTCCGGCAGCGCGGATAAGCGTCGGAGGCGCGGATTGGCCTGTGTGATTGTGGATGGATACAATGTCCTCCCGCACTTGTTTCAATCCGCGCTGGACACTCTCTCGAACATCGAAGAGGCCAGAGGCGAATTGTTGGAGTGGTTGAAAGAATACCGGGCATTCTCAGGGCAGGATGTCATGGTGGTGTACGATGCGCATCAAACCAAGCAGCCCGGATCAGACGAGGACATTGGCGGGGTTCGCGTCATCTTCACGGCCTATCAGGAAACGGCGGATGAACGGATTGAACGCTTGGTCTATGAATTGAGGGATGCGTATCGGAACATCACGGTGGCGACGTCTGACTTGGCAGAACAGCAGGTCGCGTTTGGCGGTGGCGCGCTGCGCATTTCTTCGCGGGAGTTCGCACAGCAGTTGCGGGCGATGAAACAGTCCATTCGGGGGGTGGTCGAGGGGCAGCATCAGCCGCTCCGCAATCCATTGTCTGACAGCGTCCGACAGGATATCGCAAAGATTCTCGAAAAATGGCGGCGGGGGTAATCGATAGATTGACCTTCGTAGATTACATAATGTATAATGCTCACATCGCGACAGCCGATTCGGGGTGATTCCGTGACAACTCAGACAGAAATGTTGAAACATGTTCCTGCCCTTGAGGATCGCACCGACGAAGATCTCGTTGAAGCTGTTCGGAATGGAGATAACGAGGCGCTGGAGTACCTCATTCACAAGTACCGAAATTTTGTTCGTGCGAAGGCGAGAGCCTATTTCCTGATAGGTGCCGACCGCGAAGATATCGTTCAGGAAGGCATGATTGGACTCTACAAGTCCATCCGTGATTTTCGAGAGGATAAGTTGACGTCGTTTAAGGCGTTTGCTGAATTGTGCATCACGCGTCAAATCATCACCGCCATCAAGACGGCGACGCGGCAAAAACACATTCCGCTCAACTCCTACGTGTCACTGGACAAGCCCATCTACGACGAAGATTCGGATCGGACACTGCTGGACATCATTTGCGCAGCGCGCGTGACAGATCCGGAGGAACTCATCATTCACCAAGAAGAGTTTGATGACATCGAGGTCAAAATGTCCGAATTATTAAGCGACTTGGAGCGCAAGGTCTTGATGCTGTACTTGGATGGGCGTTCCTATCAAGAAATCGCGGTGGACTTGGATCGGCATGTGAAGTCGATTGACAACGCGTTGCAGCGCGTGAAGCGAAAATTGGAGAAATATTTGGCTGGTCGAAGGTGAACTGAACACTTCTTGACACGGCGCGGGTCGCTGTGCTACTTTTAAAAAAGTGTATGGGGGTCGAACCCCTTTTATTTATGATGTTGCCCTTTTGAGGGAGGTGTGCCTGATGCGCGTCATTATTACCCTTGCTTGCACGGACTGCAAACAGCGGAACTATACCACGACGAAGAACAAGAAGAACGATCCGGACCGGATTGAACTGAAGAAGTTCTGCCGTTACTGCAACAGCCATACGGTTCATCGTGAAACCCGCTGAACGCGAGGCGCCGTTGCCTGTGTCTCGCGACGAGCGCTCAGGGTAGGAGAAGTGAGGTAGGAGTCATGGCAAAGCCGAACGAAAAAGTCGTTGAACGCAAGGGGAAGCGCGCGGGCATCGCGGCCTTTTTTGTGGAAACGTATCACGAACTGCGCCGCGTGCGTTGGCCGGGGCGCAAAGAGGTCGTGAATCTGACGACCGCTGCCTTGCTCGTGTGCTTTGTCATGGGGCTGCTGGTCTGGGCGTTTGACTTGGGCGTCGCGAAACTGCTGTCTTTGATTGGGTTGATTTAGGCTCGGTCAAACGGGGAATACCGTTTACTGAAATGCGGTCTCTGTGCGGCCGGCGCAAAGTTGAAGTCGGGGGGTGCGGGGCATTCCGCCCTCAACATGGATAACCTTGAGAAACAGTGGTATGTGATTCACACGTACTCCGGTTATGAGAACAAGGTCAAAAACAATCTGGAAAGCCGCGTTCAGACCATGGGCATGGAGGACAAGATCTTCCGTGTGCTCGTACCAACCGAGGAAGAGTTGGAGGTCAAGAACGGCAAGAAAAAGGTCGTTCAGCGCAAGGTGTTTCCCGGATACGTCCTCGTGGAAATGATTATGACCGACGACTCTTGGTACGTCGTGCGCAATACGCCCGGTGTAACGGGGTTTGTGGGGTCCGCTGGCGGTGGCTCCAAACCGGTTCCTCTGCTGCCGAACGAGGTTCGCGACATTCTGCGGTCTACCGGCAAAGAGGAAGTGCGGACGCGAGTCGACTACGAGGTTGGGGAAGTTGTGCGCATTGTGGAGGGTCCGTTCGCGGATATGGTTGGCAATGTTGAGGAGATTCACGCGGACCAGCAGAAACTGCGCGTGTTGGTTTCCATGTTTGGCCGCGAGACACCCCTGGAAGTCGACTTCTCACAGGTCGAGAAGCTGTCATAGCTTGAATGCGGCAGATCATAGGGGGAGCAGACTGCTTTCGCCTATTTTCTGTGACGCCCGTTGGGCGTCCATATAGCAGTGCTGTCGTTGGTCGCGAGATGGTCGCGGCGAACGGCGAGTGGGAGGGCGAATGCCCGAAATAACCACGTTACGTGGCAGGGAGGTGGACGTGTTGCCGAAGAAGATTATCAAGGTTGTCAAACTGCAGATTCCTGCAGGGAAGGCCACCCCAGCGCCGCCGGTCGGTCCGGCTCTCGGTCAAGCGCAAGTCGGTAACATCATGGGTTTTTGTAAGGAATTCAACGCGCGCACGGCAGATCAGGTCGGCCTCGTAATTCCTGTTGTGCTGTACGTTTACGAGGACAGGTCCTACACCTTTGACCTGAAGACGCCGCCGGCTGCGGTATTGCTGAAGAAGGCTGCCGGGATTGAGTCCGGTTCGTCCGAGCCGAACAAGAAGAAGGTTGCGACCGTGAAGCGCGCCAAAGTGCGCGAAATCGCGGAACAGAAGATGGCAGACCTGAACGCGGCGACCGTGGAAGCAGCGATGCGGATGGTCGAAGGCACCGCCCGGAGTATGGGTATTCTGATTGAAGACTGACGCGGCAGCGTCAGGCGTGGGAGGCCTCGTGCCGCTCAACCACATGGAGGTGGAAAGAATGGCTCGTATTTCTAAGCGCCGGGCGGCGGCGGAGAAGCTGGTGGACAAGAACAAAATCTACGATCCCGCCGAAGCCATGGCCCTCGTAAAGCAGACGGCGTCTGCGAAGTTCGATGAGACCGTCGAGGTCGCCGTCCGTTTGGGCGTTGACCCGAAAAAGCAAGACCAACAGATCCGCGGTGCGGTGGTCCTGCCGCACGGAACGGGGAAGACGGCACGCGTCCTGGTTTTCGCAAAAGGCGAGAAGGCAAAGGAAGCGGAAGCGGCTGGTGCCGATTATGTCGGCGATGACGACTACATTCAAAAGATTTCGCAGGGATGGTTTGATTTTGACGTGGTCGTCGCAACGCCGGACATGATGGGCGCTGTGGGGCGCCTTGGTCGGGTGTTGGGTCCGAAGGGCCTGATGCCAAACCCGAAAACCGGCACGGTCACCTTCGAGGTGGCGCGCGCAGTGTCGGAAATCAAAGCCGGTAAGATTGAGTATCGCGTGGATCGGCAAGGGAATGTCCACGCACCGATTGGCAAGGCTTCGTTTGAAGCCGAGCAGTTGCTGGAGAACTTCCGCACGCTGATAGATGCGTTGCAGAAGGCGAAGCCGGCTGCAGCCAAGGGGACGTTCTTCCGGAATGTGAGCATTTCCACAACGATGGGCCCTGGCATCAAGGTGAACCCGTTGCGTGTGAGTGCGATTGCGGAGTAATCCTTGATTATGGAACTTGACGACAGCTGTGCAGTCCGTTAGGATAACGGTATTGCATAGATAAGGATGAACCAGAGACAGTAGGTCCAGCGATGGATAATGGGAGACCGCCTACCGAGGTTCGCGACGATAGATGGATATGTCGCGCCCTCCGGTTGGAGTGGCGCGACATTTTTATCGGGAAGGTTCATCCGAAGAGAATGGAAAACGGGAGGTGCGTCCACAGGCATGGCAGTTCGCGAGGAAAAGCAACAACTGGTCCGGGAAATTGCGGATCGACTGACGCGAAGCAAGGCCACCATCGTCACTGACTATCGCGGTCTGACGGTGGCCGAAGTCACTGAACTCCGCAAGCAGTTGCGCGAGGCAGGCATCGAGTACCACGTGTACAAGAACACGCTGACCCGCCGCGCTGCAGCGGAAGCGAATGTGGAAGGCATTGATCAATACCTCACAGGTCCGTCCGCCATTGCGTTTGGATTTGACGATGTGGTGGCTCCGGCGAAGGTTCTGTTCGACTTTGCCAAGAAGCATAAGGCGCTCGAACTGAAGGGCGGTATTGTGGAAGGTCGGGTTGTGACGGCGAAGGAAGTGGAGAGCCTCGCCAGCCTGCCGTCCCGCGAAGGGCTGCTGTCCATGCTGCTCAGCGTCCTGCAGGGGCCGATGCGGAATTTTGCCTACGCGGTCAAGCAGGTTGCAGAAAAGCAGGAAGGTGCCGCCACCGAGTGAGATTGCGGTTTGAAACTTTGGAACGAACATCATAGGAGGCGTTGATAATGGCAAACGAAAAAGTTGCAGGCATTCTGGAAACCATCAAAGGCATGTCTGTTTTGGAACTGAACGACCTGGTCAAGGCCATTGAAGAGGAATTCGGCGTAACGGCGGCTGCTCCGGTGGCTGTGGTTGGCGGCGCTGCAGCAGGCGGCGACACTGCGGATGAGCAGACCGAATTCGACGTCATTCTGGCGAACGCGGGCGCGTCCAAGATCAATGTCATCAAGGTTGTCCGCGAGATCACCGGTCTCGGCCTGAAGGAAGCCAAGGAATTGGTCGATGGCGCGCCGAAGCCGTTGAAGGAGAAGGTTGCGAAGGAAGAGGCGGAAAGCATCAAGGCGAAGCTCGAAGAAGCTGGCGCGACCGTCGAAATCAAGTAATCAAGCTTCCACACCATTGGGCACCCTGCGGAAGGGTGCCTTTTCTGTATCGGCGCAGAGCCCGCCGACTTGACCGTTCATCAGAAATGAGGGATTGGCATGGATGGGAACCACTACTATTCCACAAACCCGAGTTCAGACCGGCGCCCGGGACAGATTTCTGTACGGGTGCGCGGTGTGTCGCTGACGCTGCACACGGACGCGGGCGTGTTCAGCCGCCGGGGGTTGGATTTCGGGACCCGGCTGTTGTTGGAAACTGTGGATCTGGATGCGGCGAGGGAGGTTGTGGACCTCGGCTGCGGCTATGGCGTGGTGGCGGCGGTGCTCGGCCGCGTGTATCCAGAGACACACTGGACATTGGTGGATGTGAATGCCCGCGCGATTGAACTGGCGGAGCAGAATACGCGGCATCTGGGGGATCGGCGTTTGGTGGTGCAGAGCGACGGATTCGCGGAACTGCCTGGGCTGATGGTCGATGCGGTGTTGCTGAATCCCCCCATCCGGGCGGGGAAAGCCGTAGTATACAGATTGTTTGAGGAAGCGAAGGCGCATTTGGTGGACGGTGGGAGTCTGTGGATTGTCATTCAGAAGAAGCAGGGGGCGCCGACAGCGCAGCGGAAGTTGGAAGAACTGTTTTCGGACGTCACCCTGGTGGAGCGCGCATCAGGCTATCACATTTTTCGCGCCGATAAATTGCGCCCTTGACAGTCTTGAAGCCCTTTGATAAAGTTATTCAATGCAAACTCATTTGTAGGTGAAGGAATGAATAAAAATCCTCCACTTTGGCGATAGGTGAATAGTACTGCGTTTTCTGAAAATGTGGTTCCGCTGCGGCCTCATTTCTTTTTTGTTTGATCCTATAGACATTTCAACTTCACATGAGGGGTGACGTATTTGCAGGGACACATGGTCAAGTACGGGTGGCGTGAACGGCGCTCCTATTCGCGCATCCGCGAAGTGCTGGATCTGCCCAACCTCATTGAAATCCAGCAGAAGTCCTACGAATGGTTCCTTCGCGAAGGGCTGCGAGAGATGTTTGCAGACATTTCTCCCATTCAGGACTTCACTGGGAACCTCGTGCTGGAGTTCATTGACTACAGCTTGGGAGAACCGAAGTACGACGTGGAGGAGTGCAAAGAGCGCGACGTTACATATGCGGCGCCGCTTCGTGTGAAAGTTCGTCTGATCAACAAGGAGACGGGCGAGGTCAAGGAACAGGAAGTGTTCATGGGAGACTTCCCGCTCATGACCGAAACGGGTACATTTGTGATCAATGGAGCGGAACGCGTCATTGTCAGCCAATTGGTCCGTTCGCCAAGTGTGTATTATAACAGCAAGATTGACAAGAATGGCAAGCGTACCTTCGCCGCCACAGTCATTCCGAACCGTGGAGCTTGGTTGGAGTTTGAAACCGACGCCAAGGATGTGGTGTACGTTCGCATAGATCGGACGCGCAAACTCCCCATCACGGTTCTTTTGCGTGCGTTGGGCCTCAGCACCGATGCGGAGATTATCAATTTGCTCGGTGAGGATGAGTACCTGCGCAATACGTTGGACAAAGACACAACCGACTCCACGGAACGCGCCCTGGTGGAGATTTACGAGCGGTTACGTCCCGGTGAACCGCCAACGTTGGAGAACGCTCGGGCGCTGTTGGCGTCGCGTTTCTTTGATCCAAAACGCTACGATCTCGCCAGTGTCGGCCGCTATAAGATCAACAAGAAGCTGCACATCAAGAACCGCCTGTTGAATCAGCGGTTGGCCGAGACGCTGGTGGACCTGGACTCCGGTGAAATCATCGCGGAGGCGGGGCAGGTCATCGACCGCCGTCTGTTGGACAAAATCATCCCGGCGTTGGAACGCAACGTCGGCCGTCTGGAGCTGAAGGCTACGCCGGAATTGACCGAAGACGAGGCGATTCGCCTGCAAATGGTGAAGATCTTCAGCCCGGTGGAGGACGGGAAGGTCATCCATGTCATCGGCAATGGATCTATTCCACGCAACGTGAAGCATATCCTGCCTGCTGACATTCTGGCGGCAGTGAGTTATTTCTTCAACTTGCTGCACGGGGTCGGTACGACGGACGATATCGACCATTTGGGCAACCGGCGTCTGCGTTCGGTCGGGGAACTCCTGCAGAACCAATTCCGCATCGGGCTGTCGCGGATGGAGCGGGTGGTCCGCGAGCGGATGTCGATTCAGGATGCCAGTGCCATCACGCCGCAGGCGCTCATCAACATTCGTCCGGTGATTGCGGCCATCAAAGAGTTTTTCGGATCGAGCCAGCTGTCCCAGTTCATGGATCAGACCAACCCGCTGGCGGAGTTGACGCACAAGCGGCGTCTGTCCGCGCTTGGGCCTGGCGGCTTGACCAGGGAACGCGCCGGTTTCGAAGTCCGCGACGTGCACTATTCGCACTATGGGCGGATGTGTCCGATTGAAACGCCGGAAGGTCCGAACATCGGGCTCATCAACTCGCTGTCCACGTACGCGCGGATCAACGAATACGGGTTTATTGAAACACCGTATCGCCGGGTGAATCCGGACACGGGTGAAGTGACGGATCAAATCGATTACCTGACCGCCGACGAAGAGGAAAACTACATCGTGGCACAGGCGAACGCAAAGTTGACCGAGGACAACTTCTTTGCGGAGCAGGAAGTTGTGGCGCGGTATCGCGGCGACATTCTGTCCGTGCCGCGGGAGCGGATTGACTACATGGATGTGTCGCCGAAGCAGGTCGTCTCGGTGGCGACGGCGCTGATTCCATTCCTCGAAAACGACGACGCCAACCGCGCGCTGATGGGTTCGAACATGCAGCGCCAGGCCGTGCCGTTGCTGGTTCCGGACGCTCCTTATGTGGGCACGGGCATGGAACACCAGGCGGCCAAGGATTCCGGGGTTTGCGTGGTGGCGAAACGCGACGGTGTGGTGGAACGCGTCACCGCTCGTGAGATTTGGGTGCGCGCCAAGCATGAAGTGGACGGCAAAGTGGTCTTGGGCGATTTGGATAAATATCACCTGCTGAAGTTTACGCGCTCCAACCAAAACACGTGCATCAACCAGCGCCCGATTGTGTCCGAGGGACAGGAGGTCAAGGCGGGCGACATCATCGCCGACGGGCCGGCAACGGACCAGGGCGAACTGGCGCTCGGACGCAACGTGCTGGTCGCGTTCATGACATGGGAAGGGTACAACTACGAAGACGCCATCCTTCTATCCGAGAAGGTGGTGAAAGAGGACATCTACACCTCCATTCACATTGAGGAATATGAGTTGGAGGCGCGGGATACGAAGCTCGGGCCGGAAGAAATCACTCGCGATATTCCCAACGTGGGCGAGGACGCGCTGCGCAACCTCGACGAACGCGGCATTATCCGGATTGGGGCCGAGATCCAGGCGGGCGACATTCTGGTGGGCAAGGTGACGCCGAAGGGCGTGACCGAGCTGACCGCTGAAGAACGGTTGCTGCATGCCATCTTTGGCGAAAAGGCCCGCGAAGTGCGCGACACGTCGCTGCGGGTGCCGCACGGCGGCGCGGGCATCGTGGTGGACGTGAAGGTGTTCACCCGGGAGAATGGAGACGAGCTGCCGGCGGGTGTGAACCAACTCGTACGCGTCTACATTGCGCAGAAACGGAAGATTTCCGAAGGTGACAAGATGGCGGGCCGCCACGGAAACAAAGGTGTGGTGGCGCGGATTCTGCCGGAAGAGGATATGCCGTTCCTGGCCGATGGAACGCCCGTCCAAATTGTGTTGAATCCGTTGGGCGTGCCTTCCCGCATGAATATCGGGCAGGTGTTGGAAACCCACCTGGGCATGGCCGCCAAGGCGCTCGGAATTCGCATTGCGACGCCGGTGTTCGACGGGGCGCATGCGGAAGACGTGTTCGACACACTGGAGGAAGCGGGGTTTCCGCGGGACGGAAAACAGGTGCTGTACGACGGGCGGACGGGTGAACCGTTCGACAACCGGGTCACCGTCGGATATGTGTACATGTTGAAACTGCATCACCTGGTTGACGATAAAATTCACGCTCGCTCCACCGGTCCGTACTCGCTGGTTACGCAGCAACCGCTCGGCGGTAAAGCGCAATTCGGTGGGCAACGCTTCGGTGAAATGGAAGTGTGGGCGCTCGAGGCATACGGCGCGGCATACACACTGCAGGAGATCCTCACCGTCAAGTCGGACGATGTGGTGGGCCGCGTGAAGACGTACGAAGCCATTGTCAAGGGCGAGAACGTGCCTGAACCCGGCGTGCCGGAGTCGTTCAAGGTGTTGATTAAAGAGCTTCAAAGCCTGGGCATGGACGTCAAGATTCTCAGTGAAGATGAGCAAGAGATCATCATGCGGGAGATGGATGAAGACGAGGACGCGGGAGAGAAGCTGAACCTCAATCTGGAAGCCCACGAGGTGGGAGAGTAACGCCGCGTGAAGGACGCATGATCCTGCACCACGGTCGGCCTGTGGCAAAGCGATAGCGCAGGTTGGACGCGCGTGTCTCGCATCAGGATTCCGTCAGGGGATGCCGCCGGCCCAAGGGGTGCGGGCGGCATGCCTGCAGTGATGAAAGGGAGGGTGCCCCTTGCTGGACGTTAACAACTTTGAGTTCATGAAAATTGGGCTCGCTTCACCGGAGAAGATTCGCTCCTGGTCGCATGGTGAAGTCAAAAAGCCGGAGACCATCAACTACCGAACCCTTCGCCCGGAAAAAGAGGGCCTGTTCTGTGAACGCATTTTTGGTCCTCAACGCGACTGGGAGTGTCATTGCGGCAAATACAAGCGCGTGCGGTACAAGGGTGTTGTCTGTGATC
This sequence comes from Alicyclobacillus contaminans DSM 17975, assembly GCF_000429525.1. Taxonomy (GTDB): domain Bacteria; phylum Bacillota; class Bacilli; order Alicyclobacillales; family Alicyclobacillaceae; genus Alicyclobacillus_A; species Alicyclobacillus_A contaminans. The sequence continues at coordinate 26,222 of NZ_AUCA01000013.1, forward strand.
GCTGCGGCGTTGAGGTGACGCGCGCGAAGGTGCGTCGCGAACGGATGGGGCACATTGAACTGGCCGCGCCCGTTTCGCATATCTGGTACTTCAAGGGCATCCCGAGCCGTATGGGTCTCGTCCTGGATATGTCCCCGCGGGCCCTGGAAGAAGTGATTTACTTCGCTTCCTATGTTGTGACGGACCCGGGGGATACGCCGCTGGAGAAAAAGCAATTGCTCAGCGAAAAGGAGTACCGCTCCTACCGCGAGAAATACGGATACGCGTTCGAAGCCGGCATGGGCGCGGAAGCCATCAAGAAGCTGCTGGTGGATATCGACCTGGACAAAGAGGTCGAGCTCCTGAAGGAAGAACTGCGGACCGCGCAGGGGCAGCGGCGGAACCGCGCCATCAAGCGGCTGGAGGTCCTCGAAGCGTTCCGGACGTCCGGCAATGAGCCGAGCTGGATGATTCTCGAGGCCCTGCCGGTGATTCCGCCCGACCTGCGGCCGATGGTGCAGTTGGACGGTGGACGGTTCGCAACGTCCGACCTGAATGACCTGTATCGGCGGGTGATTAACCGAAACAACCGCCTGAAGCGGTTGTTGGATCTGGGCGCGCCCGACATCATTGTGCAGAACGAGAAGCGCATGCTTCAGGAGGCGGTCGACGCCCTGATTGACAACGGTCGTCGTGGACGTCCGGTCACCGGCCCCGGCAACCGCCCGTTGAAATCCCTGTCGCACATGCTGAAGGGGAAACAGGGGCGGTTCCGTCAGAACCTGCTCGGTAAGCGCGTGGACTACTCCGGCCGTTCCGTCATCGTGGTGGGACCGGAACTGCGCATGTACCAGTGCGGTCTGCCGAAGGAAATGGCGCTGGAGCTGTTCAAGCCGTTTGTTATGAAGGAATTGGTGGCCCGCGGATTGGCGCATAACATCAAGAGCGCGAAGCGGAAAGTGGAGCGTGTGTCGCCGGAAGTGTGGGACGTGGTGGAGGATGTCATCAAGGAACACCCGGTTCTGCTCAATCGCGCCCCCACGCTGCACCGTCTGGGTATTCAGGCGTTTGAACCGGTGTTGGTGGAGGGCCGCGCCATCAAACTGCACCCGTTGGTGTGCACCGCCTATAACGCGGACTTCGACGGGGACCAAATGGCCGTGCACGTTCCGCTCTCCGCGGAAGCGCAGGCTGAGGCGCGTTTGTTGATGTTGGCGGCACACAACATTCTCAACCCGAAAGATGGCAAGCCCGTGGTCACGCCGACCCAGGACATGGTCCTTGGGCCGTACTATCTGACCATCGAAATTCCGGGAGCGAAGGGCGAAGGCAACGTCTATGCCGATCCGGACGAGGTGTTGTACGCCTATCAGCAGGGGCTGATTGACGTTCACGCCCGGGTCGCTTTGCCGGCTCGTTCTCTCGGGAAGACGTCGTTCACAGCGGCGCAGCAGGATGCCATGCTGATCACGACGGCCGGGAAGCTGATTGTGAACGAAATTTTCCCGAAGGACTTCCCGTACCTGCACAGCGGCAGCAAGCAGAACCTGTTGGTTGGCACGCCGGACGAGACGTTTGTGTTTGAGAAGGGTGTCAATCTGCGGGAGCGCATTCAGCAGCGCCCGATTCCGAAGGCCATCATCAAGAAGGACCTGGGAAATATTCTGGCCGAGTGCTTCCGGAGATATGGCACCACCATGACGTCGGAAATCCTCGACCGCGTCAAGCGGCTCGGGTTCCATTACTCCGCGCAGGCGGGCATCACCATCTCCGTCGCAGACATTGTTGTGCCGGAGCAAAAGGCGACCATCATCGCCGAGGCGGAGGCCAAAGATCGGAAATTGGTCCAACAGTACCGCCGAGGCCTGATCACGGACGAAGAGAAGTACGTCTCGTTCAGTCAAATCTGGAGCGAGGCGAAGGAACGCCTGTCCGAGACGTTGATGGAAAGCATGGACGAGTTGAACCCGATTTACATGATGGCCACCTCCGGTGCCCGCGGGAGCAATTCGCAGATCACGCAGCTGGCTGGTATGCGCGGATTGATGGCGAACCCGTCCGGCGAGATCATTCAGATGCCCATTAAGTCCAACTTCCGTGAGGGTCTGTCGGTGTTGGAGTACTTCATTTCCACCCACGGGGCCCGGAAGGGCTTGGCGGACACGGCGCTGCGGACGGCGGACTCTGGATACCTCACCCGACGGTTGGTCGACGTGGCGCAGGACACGATTGTACGCCAGATTGACTGCGGCACCGACAAAGGGCTGCGCGTGGCGGAGATCCGGGATGGTCGAGAGGTCATCGAAGATCTGTATGATCGCCTGGAGGGCCGCGTGGCGTTCCAGGATGTGTACCATCCGGAGACGGGCGAAAAACTGGTGTCCAAGAACGAGTTGATTGACGCGGCGACCGCAACACGTATCGTGGAAGCGGGCATCAAGGAAGTGTACATCCGCTCCGTGCTCACCTGCCGCACGCGCCACGGCGTCTGCGTGAAGTGCTACGGCAAGAACCTTGCGACGGGCAAGATGGTGGAAATCGGCGAAGCAGTCGGTATCATTGCCGCTCAGTCCATCGGTGAGCCGGGTACGCAGTTGACGATGCGCACGTTCCACACCGGCGGCGTCGCCGGCGACGACATCACCCAAGGTTTGCCGCGTATCCAAGAGCTGTTCGAGGCGCGCAACCCGAAGGGTCAGGCCGTCATCGCGGAATTCGACGGTGTCATCAGCGAAATTCGCGAAACCAAGGACAAGCGGGAAATCGAAGTCACCGGCGAATCGGAGACGAAGGTGTACGCCATTCCGTACGGATCGCGCGTTCGTGTCAGCCTGAACCAGCGGGTGGAGGCGGGCGACGAACTGACGGAAGGCTCGGTGGACCCGAAGGAGATGCTCCGGGTCAAAGGCCTGCAGGGCGTGCAGAACTACCTGCTGCGCGAAGTGCAGCGCGTCTACCGGCTGCAAGGCGTGGACATCAACGACAAGCACGTGGAGGTCATGGTGCGCCAGATGCTGCGCAAGGTGCGCGTGCTCGATGCCGGCGACACCGACCTGCTGCCCGGAACCTATGCGGACCTGTTCGATTATGAAGAGGCCAACCGCAAGGTCCTGCTGGAAGGCAAGGAACCAGCCGTGGCCCGTCCGGCGCTGCTCGGTATCACGAAAGCGTCGCTGGAAACCGACTCGTTCCTGTCGGCCGCGTCCTTCCAGGAGACCACCCGCGTGCTCACGGAGGCCGCCATCAAGGGCAAGGTGGACCGCCTGCTCGGCCTGAAGGAGAACGTGATCATCGGCAAGCTCATCCCTGCCGGAACGGGGATGTCTCGGTATCGCCACGTGGAGATCACGAGCGAGGACGATCCGCAGCCAAACGCCAACGACGAGGTTTCCGACGAGGCGGTCACCGTCGAATAAAAGCATCTGCCTTGGGATCCACCGTTGGCCAGGGCCGCCCGGCTTCGGCTGGGCGGCCGCGCTTTGGCCGCCGGTCGGACCGCGGAAGTTTTACACTTTCAAGTTGACAGCCCGTTCTACAGGGTGATAGAATCTTTGAGTGTGCCATGAGCATGGGTGTTTATTCTGGGGGAGGCTTTTGCGATGTCACTCGATCGCATACGCCTGGCGAAAAAGCGGACGATTGGGACCAATCAAACCACAAAGGCGCTCCAGCAAGCTGCGGCGAAGGTCCTGTACGTTGCGCGGGACGCGGAGTCGCGGGTGACCACGCCGGTGATCGCATTGGCGCGGGAGCAGGGCGTTGCGGTGGAATGGGTGGACACCATGCGTCAGCTCGGAAAGGCTTGTGGCATCGAGGTTGGAGCGGCAATGGCTGCCATCATCGAAGAATAAACGTCAAACGACGAACGGCGGAGGAACCGGGGCAACCCGTGTTTGTCTACTCTTTTTATGCCAAAGTGTGAACCACCAGGCTCTGTGGACTTGATGACATCCGCTGTTCTTGAAATGTTGGAAGGAGGTGCAGTGATGCCGACCATTAATCAGCTTGTACGCAAAGGGCGCAAGGCGGTGGAGAAGAAATCGACGGCTCCGGCACTGCAAAAGGGATATAACAGCTTTTTGAAGGATCAGACGGACCTTCCGTCTCCTCAGAAGCGCGGCGTGTGCACGCGTGTGGGCACGATGACGCCGAAAAAGCCGAACTCCGCGCTGCGTAAGTACGCTCGTGTGCGTCTGACGAACCAAATCGAGGTGACTGCGTACATCCCGGGGATTGGCCACAACCTGCAGGAGCACTCCGTGGTGCTCGTTCGCGGCGGCCGTGTCAAGGACCTGCCGGGTGTTCGCTATCACATTGTCCGCGGGGCGCTTGACACCGCGGGTGTGAAAGACCGGATGCAAGGTCGCTCCAAGTACGGCGCGAAGCGCCCGAAGAAGAAGTGACCACGTTTCAATGAGAAATCCGGTGCAACCGGATGGCGTGCGGACGGCGCGGGGTACGCCCTGCGCTGTACCTTGGTGTGAAAGGAGGCATTTTCGTTGCCACGGAAAGGTCCTGTTCCAAAACGTGACGTGATGCCGGACCCGATTTACGGGAACAAGATGGTGACGCGTCTGATTAACAAGGTGATGCTCGACGGTAAGCGCGGCACGGCGCAACAAATCGTGTACGGCGCGTTTGATGAAATCCGTCAACGCACCAACAAAGACCCGATGGAAGTCTTCGAAGAAGCGATGCGGAATGTGATGCCGGTGTTGGAAGTCAAGGCGCGCCGCGTCGGCGGCTCCAACTACCAGGTGCCGGTGGAAGTTCGGCCGGAGCGCCGCATCACACTCGGTCTGCGTTGGTTGGTGAACTACGCTCGTCTGCGCGGCGAGAAGACGATGGTCCAGAAACTGGCCAACGAGCTGCTCGACGCGGCGAACAACACGGGCGGCGCTGTGAAGAAGAAGGAAGATACACACCGGATGGCCGAAGCCAACAAGGCGTTCGCGCACTACCGCTGGTAGGACTGCGGGGATCCGGAAGGAGGGTGCTTTTTGGCACGTCAGTTTCCGTTAGAGAAAACGCGTAACATCGGAATTATCGCGCACATTGATGCCGGTAAGACGACCACGACGGAGCGCATCCTCTTTTACACGGGCCGCGTGCACAAGATTGGCGAAGTCCATGAAGGTGCAGCGACGATGGACTGGATGGTGCAGGAGCAGGAACGGGGTATCACCATTACCTCTGCTGCAACCACCGCTCAGTGGAAGGGCCACCGCATCAACATCATCGACACGCCGGGCCACGTCGATTTCACGGTCGAAGTGGAGCGCTCCCTGCGCGTCCTGGACGGCGCGTCGGCGGTGTTTGATGCGAAAGGTGGCGTGGAACCACAGTCGGAAACGGTCTGGCGCCAGGCCGATAAGTACAAGGTTCCGCGGATTGCGTATGTCAACAAGATGGACATCATCGGCGCAGACTTCCTCGGCACGGTTCAACAAATGAGGGAGCGCCTCGGTGCCAATGCCGTGCCGATTCAACTGCCGATTGGCGCGGAAGACACCTTTGTCGGCATGGTGGACCTGGTTGAAATGAAGGCCATCATCTACACCGACGACCTCGGTACGACATCGGAAGCGCGCGATATCCCAGAGGATATGCGCGAGCTGGCGGAGGAGTATCGGGCGAAGCTGCTCGAAGCGTGTGCGGAAGTTGATGAGGACCTGATGATGAAATACCTGGAGGGTGAAGAAATCACCGTCGAGGAAATCAAGGCCGCGCTGCGCAAGGGGACGTGCTCGGTGCAACTGTTCCCGGTGCTGTGCGGATCGTCTTACCGGAACAAAGGGGTTCAGCCGATGCTGGACGCGGTCGTCGACTATCTGCCGTCGCCGCTGGATGTTCCGGCCATCAAGGGCGTGACAGCAGACGGCGAGACGGTGGAGAGCCCGTCTTCGGACGACGCTCCGTTCGCTGCGCTGGCGTTCAAAATCATGACCGATCCGTTTGTTGGGAAGTTGTCCTTCTTCCGCGTGTACTCGGGCACGCTGTCGAGCGGGTCATACGTCCTCAACTCGAACAAGGGCAAGCGCGAACGCGTCGGCCGCATCGTGCAGATGCACGCGAATCACCGTGAGGAAATTGAAACGGTGTACGCCGGCGACATCGCGGCGGCGGTCGGTTTGAAGGACACGACCACCGGGGATACGCTGTGCGACGAGAAGCATGTGATCATTCTCGAGTCCATGGAATTCCCGGATCCGGTTATCGACATTTCCGTCGAGCCCAAGACCAAAGCGGACCAAGATAAGCTGGGCGTTGCGTTGAGCAAGCTGGCGGAAGAAGATCCGACGTTCCGGACCTTCACGGATCCGGAGACGGGTCAGACCATCATCTCCGGTATGGGTGAGCTTCACCTGGAGATCATCATCGACCGCTTGAAGCGCGAGTTCAAGGTCGAATGCAATACCGGCGCGCCGCAGGTTGCCTACAAGGAGACCATCACCAAGCGGGTCGAACAGGAAGGCAAGTTTGTGCGGCAGTCCGGTGGGCGCGGGCAATACGGCCACGTCAAGATCATCCTGGAGCCGCTCGAACGCGGGCAGGGTTACGTCTTCGAGAACAAGATTGTCGGCGGTGCCATTCCGAAGGAATACATCCCGGCGGTCGACGAAGGCATCCAGGAAGCCATGCAGAACGGCGTCATCGCTGGTTACCCGATGCTCGACGTGAAGGTCACGCTGTTTGACGGTAGTTACCACGACGTCGACTCCTCGGAAATGGCGTTTAAGATCGCCGGTTCCATGGCGTTGAAGCAAGGCGCTGCCAAGGCGGATCCGGTGCTGCTGGAACCCATCATGAAGGTGGAGGTCACGGTTCCGGAAGAGTACATGGGCGACATCATGGGCGACATCAACTCTCGCCGAGGCCGCGTCGAAGGTATGGAGCCGCGCGCGAACGCGCAGGTCATTCGCGGCTACGTGCCACTGGCTGAGATGTTTGGTTACTCCACGAGTTTGCGTTCCAGGACGCAGGGCCGCGGAACGTTCTCGATGGTGTTCCATTCATATGAAGAAGTACCCAAGAATATTGCCCAAACCATCATCGCCAAGAATAAGGGCGAATAAGGACAAGGAGTGAATTGTTCATGGCAAAAGCTAAGTTTGATCGCAGCAAGCCGCACGTAAACGTGGGCACGATTGGTCACGTCGACCATGGCAAGACGACGCTGACGGCTGCCATCACCACTGTTCAGGCTGCGAAGGGTAAGGCTCAGGCGCAGAAGTACGACGAAATCGACAAGGCTCCGGAAGAACGTGAACGCGGTATTACCATCAACACCGCGCACGTCGAGTACGAAACCGATGCTCGTCACTATGCGCACGTGGACTGCCCGGGCCACGCTGACTATGTCAAGAACATGATCACCGGTGCTGCTCAGATGGACGGCGCAATCCTGGTTGTGTCCGCGGCTGACGGCCCGATGCCGCAGACCCGTGAACACATCCTTCTGTCCCGTCAAGTCGGTGTGCCGTACTTGGTCGTCTTCCTGAACAAGTGCGACATGGTCGACGACGAAGAGCTCTTGGAACTGGTTGAGATGGAAGTTCGCGAGCTGCTGAACGAGTACGAATTCCCTGGCGACGAAGTGCCGGTCATCCGCGGTTCCGCGTTGAAGGCGCTCGAAGGGGATCCGGAATACGTCAAGAAGATTGAAGAGCTGATGGAGGCGGTCGACAACTACATCCCGACGCCGGAACGCGATACCGACAAGCCGTTCTTGATGCCGGTCGAAGACGTGTTCACCATCACCGGCCGCGGTACCGTTGCCACCGGTCGTGTGGAACGCGGTACGCTGAAGGTTGGCGACGAAGTGGAAATCGTCGGTCTGGCTGAAGAGAGCCGCAAGACGGTTGCCACGGGTATTGAGATGTTCCGCAAGCTGCTCGATTCTGCGCAAGCTGGCGACAACATTGGCGCACTGCTGCGCGGTATTGAACGCAAGGACGTAGAACGCGGGCAAGTTTTGGTCAAGCCTGGCTCCATCAAGCCACACACCACCTTCAAGGCTGAGGTGTACGTGCTGACGAAGGAAGAAGGCGGTCGTCATACCCCGTTCTTCAACGGCTACCGTCCGCAGTTCTACTTCCGCACCACCGACGTGACGGGCGTTGTCAAACTGCCGGAAGGCACCGAAATGGTGATGCCTGGCGACAACATCACGATGGATGTGGAATTGATTGCGCCGATTGCGTTGGAAGAAGGTACCCGCTTCGCAATTCGCGAAGGTGGTCGCACGGTCGGTGCGGGCGTGGTCAGCGCCATCACGAAGTAATCCGCAGACGTCAACAACTGAATGCGGTGAGGGGCAGGGCATTGGCTCTGCCCCTGTTTGTTTGGTGTGATCGAGCGGAGATGACTGCCAGTTGGGGCGCCGCACTTGTTTTCTTAGAAAACGTCTAGTATAATCTCGAATGTTGGTCTCTGACAGCGGTGAGGCGAAAGGTTGCTCATGTGTCCTCAGCCATATGGGGCACCAATGAGGGAATTTTCGCGGAGCATGTCCAAACATTGGGCGACGAAGGAGGGAAACATATGGCGAAGCAAAAGATTCGCATCCGGCTGAAGGCGTATGATCATCAAATTCTCGATCAGTCCGCAGAAAAGATTGTGGACACGGCGAAGCGTTCCGGAGCGCAGGTGTCCGGGCCGATTCCGCTGCCGACCGAGAAGCAGATCATCACCATTTTGCGGGCACCCCACAAGTACAAGGATTCCCGCGAACAGTTCGAAATGCGTACACACAAGCGCATGATTGACATCCACAATCCGACGCCGCAGACGGTGGACTCGCTGATGCGTTTGGATTTGCCGTCCGGCGTTGATATTGAAATCAAACTGTGATTGAAGCCGCGCCCAGAGTGACACGCTCGGCGCAGTTGTGATACGTGTGATGAATGTATGAGGAGGTGCGCATATGAAAGGCATTCTGGGGCGGAAATTGGGTATGACCCAAGTGTTCACGGAAGACGGGACGGTTATCCCGGTGACCGTGATTGAAGCAGGCCCCTGCATTGTGTTGCAGAAGAAGGATGCGGCGACCGACGGTTACACCGCGGTGCAGCTCGGGTTCGGCGACAAGAAGCAGAACCGGGCCACCAAGGCGGAACAGGGTCACGCACAAAAAGCCAACACCGCTGCAAAACGCTATGTGCGCGAATTGAGAGACGTCGACCTGACGCAGTACGAAGTCGGCCAACAGCTGGGTGCTGACGTGTTCGCGGCTGGCGAAATCGTGGACGTCATCGGCACTTCCAAGGGGAAGGGCTACGCGGGTCCCATCAAGCGCCATAACCAGGCGCGTGGTCCGATGGCGCACGGTTCGAAGTACCACCGGGGCGTAGGTTCGCTCGGTGCGATTGCGCCGAACCGCGTGTTCAAGGGCCAGACGATGGCTGGCCGCATGGGCGGCGTGCGGACGACGGTGCAGAACCTTGAGGTTGTGCGCGTCGACGCGGATCGCAATCTGTTGTTGGTGAAAGGTGCAGTGCCAGGGCCGAAGAACTCGTTTGTGACGATTCGGTCTGCGGTGAAGAAGAGCAAGTGATTGAAGATGGAGAGAAAGGAGGCAGACGCATGCCGAAAGTAGCGGTTTACAACATGAACGCTGAGCAAGTCGGAGAAATCGAGCTGGATGAACGCCTGTTCGGAGCCGCGATTCGTCCGGATTTGATGCATGACGTGGTTCTGATGTATCTGGCTGGGCAGCGGCAGGGCACCCACAAGGTGAAGGGGCGTTCCGAAGTCCGCGGCGGCGGCCGCAAGCCGTGGCGTCAAAAAGGCACAGGGCGCGCCCGTCAGGGCAGCACACGGGCTCCGCAGTGGGTTGGCGGTGGCACGGTGTTTGGTCCCACGCCGCGCAGCTATAAATACAAACTGCCGAAAAAGGTGCGTCGGCTGGCGTTGTACAGTGCGCTGAGCTCCAAAGTTGACGCGGGTCGCCTGGTGGTTCTGGAGGATCTGCAGGTTCCGGAAATTAAAACGAAACACATGGCTGCGTTGCTTAAGAAATTCAACCTGCAAAAGGCTCTGATTGTAGATGCGGAGAAGCAGGAAAGCGCGGCGTTGTCGGCGCGCAATCTGCCGAATGTGAAGTACACGGACGCCAACGGTGTGAACGTGTATGACTTGCTGCGCCACGACCATCTGGTCCTGACGACGGCTGCGATTCAAAAGGTGCAGGAGGTGTTCGCGTAATGGATCCGCGTGACCTCATCAAGCGCCCGGTGATCACGGAGCGTTCGACGGAACTGATGGAGCAGGGAAAGTACGTGTTTGAAGTGGACCGGCGGTCGAACAAGACGGAAATTCGCCAGGCCGTTGAGAAACTGTTCGGTGTGAAGGTGGAGTCGGTCAATACGCTGCGCGTTCCCGGCAAGAAAAAGCGCGTCGGCCGTCATGTTGGCTACACGTCCGAACGGAAAAAGGCGATTGTCAAACTGACGCCGGATTCCAAGCCGATTGAGATCTTTAATTCGTAATCCTGACTTGCCAAGGTAAAGGAGGTTGTCCCGGTGGGTATTAAAAAATACCGCCCCACCTCTCCTGGCCGGCGCTTCATGTCCGTCTCGACGTTCGAAGAAATCACGACGGATCAGCCGGAAAAGTCGCTGCTGGCTCCGCTGCCGAAGCGGGCTGGCCGCAACCACCAGGGGAAGATCACGGTTCGCCACCACGGTGGTGGGCACAAGCGGCAATACCGCATCATTGACTTCAAGCGCAACAAGGACGGAATTCCGGCCAAGGTTGCGACCATTGAATACGATCCGAACCGTTCCGCGCGGATTGCGCTGCTGCACTATGTGGACGGCGAAAAACGGTACATCTTGGCGCCTCATACCCTCAAGGTTGGGGACACCGTCATTTCCGGCAGCGGCGTGGATATTCGCGTGGGGAACGCGTTGCCGTTGGCTGACATTCCGGTCGGTACCACAATTCACAACATCGAGTTGAAGCCGGGCAAGGGCGGTCAGTTGGCACGTGCTGCCGGCGCGTATGCGCAGCTGATGGCGAAAGAAGGCGCGTATGCGAACATTCGCCTATCCTCTGGCGAGATGCGGCTGGTGCGTTTGGAGTGCCGCGCGACCATCGGACAGGTCGGCAACCTGGATCACGAAAACGTGAATATTGGTAAGGCTGGCCGATCCCGTTGGTTGGGTCGCCGTCCGACGGTTCGCGGTGTTGTCATGAACCCGGTTGACCACCCGCACGGCGGTGGCGAAGGTCGCGCGCCGGTTGGTCGCAAGTCGCCGATGTCCCCGTGGGGCAAGCCGACGTTGGGTAAGAAGACCCGGAAGAAGAACAAGGAATCCGACAAATACATTGTGCGCCGCCGCAAGAAGTAAGTGCGGTCTGAAACGGTGTTTGATGGGGATTCACGGTGGAAGGAGGTCGTATCATGGGGCGTTCGCTGAAGAAAGGCCCGTTTGTGGATGACCATCTCATGAAGAAGGTCGAGGCGCTGAACGCGTCCGGCGAAAAGCGCGTGATCAAGACTTGGTCTCGGCGTTCGACGATTTTCCCGCAGTTCGTCGGTCACACGTTCGGTGTTCACGATGGACGGAAACATGTGCCGGTATATGTAACGGAGGACATGGTGGGCCACAAGCTCGGAGAGTTTGCACCGACCCGTACGTTCAAGGGGCACGCTGGCGACGAGAAGTCCTCGCGTTCCCGGTAATCACGCCTAATGGAAAGGAGGATGTGGCATGGAAGCAACACAAACGCGCGCGCGCGCAAAGTACATTCGCATTGCACCGCGGAAGGTTCGCCTGGTCGTTGACCTGATTCGCGGCAAGCGGGTTTCGGAAGCGTTGGCGATTCTCAAGCTGACCCCGCGTGGTGCGTCGCCGGTGGTGGAGAAGGTATTGAAATCTGCCATCGCCAATGCCGAGAACAACCACAACATGGATGTGAATCGGCTGTTCATTAAGGAAATCTACGTGGATCCGGGTCCGACCCTGAAGCGGTTCCACCCACGCGCGCAAGGTCGTGCGTACAGCATCATGAAGCGTACCAGTCATATCACCGTCGTGGTGGCGGAGAAGTAAGGAGGGATAAACGGCATGGGTCAAAAAGTAAACCCTGTAGGTCTGCGGATTGGCATCATTCGGGACTGGCAGTCCAAGTGGTTCGCTGGCAAAAAGGACTATCAGGACCTGCTGCACGAAGACCTGCAGATTCGCAAGTTCATCGCCAATCGGCTGAAGGACGCTGCCGTTGCGCATGTGGATATTGAACGGGCGGCCAACCGCATCAATGTCATCATCAACACCGCGAAGCCGGGTATGGTCATTGGTAAGGGCGGCGCCGAAGTGGATGCGCTGCGCAATCAACTGAACGCGTTGACCGGGAAGCGGGTGCACATCTCCATATCCGAGATCAAGGCACCGGATTTGACGGCGCAGTTGGTGGCGGAAAACATCGCAGGGCAGCTGGAACGCCGCGTGTCTTTCCGGCGCGCGATGAAGCAGGCGATTCAACGCACCATGCGCGCGGGGGCCAAAGGGGTTCGCGTGCAGGTGTCCGGACGCTTGGGCGGTGCGGAAATCGCTCGGACAGAAGGCTATTCCGAAGGGACGGTTCCTCTTCACACACTGCGGGCGGATATCGACTACGCGTTGGCGGAAGCGCACACCACGTATGGCCGCATTGGTGTGAAGGTATGGATTTATCGCGGCGAAGTACTTCCGCAGCGGCCGCGCCAAGGTGCCGAGGAAGGAGGAAAGTAAACCATGTTGATGCCAAAGCGGGTTAAACACCGCAAGGAACATCGCGGACGCATGACGGGCCAGTCCAAGGGCGGCAATGAAGTGACCTTTGGACAGTATGGCTTGCAGGCGTTGGAACCTGCATGGATTACCAACCGTCAGATTGAAGCAGCCCGTATCGCCATGACGCGTTACATCCGCCGTGGCGGTAAGGTTTGGATTAAGATTTTCCCGAGCAAACCGGTCACCCAGAAGCCGGCGGAAACCCGTATGGGTAGCGGTAAGGGCTCTCCGGAAAAATGGGTTGCCGTTGTCAAGCCGGGGCGGATTTTGTTTGAGCTGGCTGGTGTGAGCGAAGAAGTGGCGCGGGAAGCGATGCGCCTTGCTGCACACAAGCTGCCGATTAAAACGAAGTTTGTTCTTCGTGAAGAGGTAGGTGGTGAGGCGGATGAAAGCTAACGAACTTCGCGGACTGTCGACCGAGGAAATCGAAAGCCGCATTGATCAGTTGAAAGACGAGTTGTTCAACCTCCGCTTCCAGCTCGCCACCGGTCAGTTGGAGAATCCCATGCGGATTCGCCAGGTGCGCAAGGACATTGCGCGGGCGAAAACGATTCTCAAGCAGCGTGAATTGGGCATCGGTTGAGCGTTAAGAGGTGAACGTGGTGAGTCAGGAAGGAGGTTTTTCGATGGAACGCAACTATCGCAAGGTGCGCGTGGGCAAGGTCGTCAGTGACAAGATGGATAAGACCATCGTGGTAGCTGTCGAGGAGAACGTGAAGCACCCGCTGTACGGCAAGACGATTCGCCGGACCAAGAAGTTCAAGGCGCATGACGAGAACAACGAGGCGAAAATCGGCGATACCGTGCGCATCATGGAGACGCGCCCGCTGAGCAAGGAAAAGCGCTGGCGTTTGGTCGAGATTGTCGAGAAAGCTGTTGTGATTTAATCTTCCCGACAGGAAGGAGGCTGCTCCCGTGATTCAACCTCAAACGAGACTGGTTGTGGCGGACAACACGGGCGCTAAGGAAATCATGTGTTTCCGCGTGCTCGGTGGCTCGAACCGCAAGACGGCGAACATTGGCGACATCATTGTCGCATCGGTTAAGAGTGCAACACCCGGCGGCGTTGTCAAGAAGGGCGATGTCGTGAAGGCTGTGATTGTCCGGAGCCGCCGCGGTGTGCGTCGGAACGACGGCAGCTACATTCGCTTTGACGAAAATGCAGCGGTCATCATTCGAGAGGACAAGAGCCCGCGCGGTACCCGTATCTTCGGGCCCGTGGCGCGTGAACTGCGCGATCGGGATTTCATGAAGATCATCTCCTTGGCGCCGGAAGTGCTGTAATTCCCCGGTGTGCGAGGAGTTCAGCCCGCGCGGTGAGGCGCGCGGCAGATACTGTGTTTCGAGTGGCAGGGGCCTCGAGAGCCCGCGTTGCGAGGAGGTGTCGACAAGTGCCGAAGCTACACGTGAAAAAGGGTGACAAAGTCGTCGTCATTGCTGGCAAAGACAAGTCGAAGACTGGCACCGTGCTCGCGGTGTTCCCGAAGGAACAGCGCGTTCTGGTGGAGGGCGTGAACATCGTGAAGCGCCACACCAAGCCGAATCCGGCGAATCCGGAAGGCGGCATTATCGAAAAGGAAGCGCCGATTCACGTTTCAAACGTGTTGCACGTAGATCCGAAGACGGGAGAGCCGACTCGGATTGGGCGGAAAGTGTTGGAGGACGGTACAAAGGTCCGTTACGCGAAAAAGTCTGGCGAAGTGATTGACTAGTAGCCAGGTGAAAGGAGGGCTCACTGTGTCCCGGTTGCAGGAGCACTACAAGAATCACGTGGTGGGGGAACTGATGAAGAAGTTCAACTACACCACTGTGATGCAGGTGCCTCGAATTGAGAAAGTGGTTGTGAATCTCGGCCTGGGTGAGGCCGTTCAAAATCCAAAGGTGATTGATTCTGCGGTGGAAGACCTGGTGGCCATCACCGGTCAACGCCCGGTCGTCACCCGCGCGAAGAAGTCGATTGCGCAGTTCCGCGTTCGCCAGGGGATGCCCATTGGCGTCAAGGTGACACTGCGCGGGGAGCGGATGTTCCACTTCCTGGACAAGTTGATGAACGTTGCGCTGCCGCGGGTTCGCGACTTCCGCGGTGTATCTCCGAAGGCGTTTGACGGCCGCGGAAATTACACGCTGGGTCTGCGCGAGCAGCTGATTTTCCCTGAGATTGAATACGACAAGGTCGACAAGGTTCGCGGTATGGAAGTGGTGGTCGTCACGACGGCCAACACCGACGAGGAAGCGCGTGAACTGTTGGCATTGATGGGCATGCCGTTCCGGCAGGCGTGAGAACGCAGATTGAATGTGGGAGGGACGATGACTTGGCGAAAAAATCCATGATTGCGAAAGCAAACCGGCCCGCAAAGTTCAGCACACGAGCGTACACGCGCTGCCGCATCTGCGGGCGTCCGCACTCGGTGCTTCGCAAGTTCGGCATTTGCCGCATCTGTTTCCGGAACTTGGCCTACAAAGGCCAGTTGCCCGGCGTGAAAAAGGCGAGCTGGTAATCCGGCTCGTACGGAAGGAGGTTACGTTTCATGGTTATGACTGACCCTATCGCCGACATGCTTGCCCGGATTCGCAACGCCAATCTGGTGGGCCACGAAAAGGTCGAGATTCCATCTTCGAAGGTGAAGCGCGCGATTGCGGAAATCCTGAAGAATGAGGGTTTCGTTCGCGACGCGGAATTTATTGACGACGACAAGCAGGGTGTCATCCGCCTGTTTTTGAAATACGGCAAGAATCAAGAACGCGTCATCACCGGACTGAAGCGGATCAGCAAACCGGGGCTGCGCGTGTACGTGAACCATGACAACATTCCGCGCGTGCTGGGTGGTCTCGGTGTGGCCATCATCTCCACGTCGAAGGGGATTGTCACCGACCGGGAAGCTCGGAAGCTGCACGTGGGTGGAGAGGTTCTCTGCTACATCTGGTAAACACGGGGAACAGAACGGAGGTGTAAGCATGTCCCGTATTGGTAAGAAGCCAATTCCGGTTCCAGCCGGTGTTGAAGTGAAGTTGGACGGTACGGCCATCACGGTGAAGGGTCCGAAGGGGACGCTCACCCGCAATCTTCACCCGGACATGAAGGTCACGGTGAACGGACAGGAAATCCTGGTGGAACGGCCGAGTGATGACAAGCTGCATCGCAGCCTGCACGGCACCACCCGCAGTGTGATTGCCAACATGGTTGAAGGTGTGAGCAACGGATTTTCCAAGAGCCTCGACCTGGTCGGCGTGGGTTATCGCGCTGCCAAGAGTGGCAGCACAGTGACGCTGTCGCTGGGATTCTCGCACCCGGTTGTGCTTGAGAACGTTCCGGGGATTGAGGTGGAAGTACCGGCTCCGACAAAGTTGGTCATCAAGGGCATTGACAAGGAACTGGTCGGCATTTACGCGGCGAAGGTGCGTGCTATCCGTAAGCCCGAACCGTACAAGGGCAAAGGGATCAAGTACGAAGATGAGGTCATTCGCCGCAAGGTCGGTAAGACTGGTAAGAAATAAGGCTGGTTGAGAGAAAGGAGTGACACGGCATGATTACCAAAGTTGACCGGAATGAAGCCCGGAAACGCCGCCACCTGCGGGTGCGCAAGCGTGTTTCGGGGAATGCGGACCGCCCGCGACTGAACGTGTATCGTTCGAACAAACACATCTACGCCCAGGTCATCGACGACGTGAGCGGAACCACTTTGGTGAGCGCGTCCACGCTGGACAAGGAGCTGCGCGACGCGGTGAGCAACGGCGGAAATGTGGAAGCGGCTCGCAAAGTGGGAGAACTGGTCGCGAAGCGCGCTTTGGAGAAGGGTCTGAAGTCGGTCGTGTTTGACCGCGGTGGCTATTTGTACCACGGGCGCGTGCAGGCATTGGCAGACGCCGCGCGCGAAGCGGGGCTGGAATTCTAATCAGAGAGGAAGGTGTTCTTGTGCGCATAGATCCGAATCAACTCGAGCTGTCTGAGAAAGTTGTGTCGGTCAATCGCGTGGCGAAGGTTGTCAAGGGCGGACGTCGTTTCTCCTTCTCCGCGCTGGTGGTTGTCGGCGACGGCAACGGTTACGTTGGCGCCGGACTGGGCAAGGCTCAGGAAGTGCCCGACGCCATTCGAAAAGGGATTGAAGACGCGAAGAAAAACCTGATTCACGTTCCGATGAAGCACACGAGCATTCCGCATGAGACGCTCGGTCATTTCGGGGCTGGTCGGGTTCTGCTGAAGCCGGCGCCGGCAGGTTCCGGAGTGATTGCCGGCGGTCCGGTGCGCGCGGTGCTGGAGCTCGCCGGTATCAAGGACATTGCGACCAAGTCGCTCGGATCGAACAATCCCATCAACATGGTCCACGCGACGCTCGATGCGCTCAAGCAGTTGAAGCGCGCGGAAGAAGTGGCGCGGCTGCGCGGCAAGAGTGTCGAAGAAATTCTCGGTTAGGAGGGTTGAACATGGCGAAAAAATTGCAAATCACGCTCATCCACAGCCCTATCGGCCGACCGGAAAATCAACGCAAGACGGCGTTTGCGCTGGGCCTCCGGAAGTTGCATCAAACCGTGGTACGCCAGGACACGCCGGTGATTCGCGGAATGGTGAACCGGATTTCCCATTTGGTGTCCGTTCAGGAAGTAGAAGCAGAGTAACCAACAAGGAGGTGCGCCAATATGCAAATCCACGAGTTGAAATCCCCGGCGGGTGCGCGCAAGAGCCGTAAGCGGGTGGGACGTGGCACCAGCTCTGGTCACGGAAAGACGTCCACGCGCGGGCACAAAGGTCAGTGGGCTCGTTCGGGCGGTGGCGTTCGTCCGGGCTTTGAAGGCGGTCAAACGCCGCTGTTCAAGCGGTTGCCGAAGCGTGGCTTCACCAATGCGCGGTTTAAGAAGGAATACGCTGTCGTCAACCTCGAACAGTTGAACAACCTGCCGGAGGGTACGGTGGTTACGCCGGAATACCTGCTGGAGAACCGTTTGGTTCGCAAGTTGCTGGACGGCGTCAAGGTGCTCGGCAAAGGCGAATTGACGAAGAAGTTGACGGTTCGCGTGAACGCCTACTCCGGCACTGCGAAGGAAAAGATTGAAGCGGCTGGTGGAACTGCCGAGGTGATATAAGGTGGGGCACACCATCGCGAACCTTTGGCGATTGAAACATCTGCGGAACCGCATCCTGTTTACACTGTTCGTGATTGCCGTGTACCGGATTGGGACGTACCTTCCGGTACCGGGCATGAACGTGAGCGCCCTGAACCAGTCGAACACGAACAACGCCCTGTTCAATTTGCTGGAAATGTTCTCAGGCGGCGCGTTTTATCGTTTTTCCATCTTCGCGATGAGCGTGACTCCGTACATTACGGCGTCCATCATCGTGCAGCTGCTTCAGTCCGGCGTGGTGCGCCGGTTTGAAGAGTGGCAGAAGGAAGGCGAATCCGGCCGCCGCAAATTGACGCAGGTGACCCGTTATCTGACGGTGGTGTTCGGGGTGATACAGGCCGCCGGGTTGACCTACACGTTCGCCCGGGAAGGTGTACTTTACACCAACGACTGGTGGACGTATATTGTCATCGTCATCGCGCTGACGGCCGGAGATACACTGTTGATGTGGTTTGGTGAAATGATCACGGACAAGGGCGTGGGGAACGGGATTTCGGTGATCATCTTCGTGAGCATCATCTCCCGTTTCGGCCAACTGATTCAAGAAGTGTACCAGAATTGGTTCTATGGGCATCCTGGAGAACTGTTTCTGGGAATCCTCAAGGTGATTGCGCTGATTGTGGGGGTTATCGTCATCTTCGCCCTGATTGTCTTTGTACAGCAGGCCGAGCGAAAAATCCCAGTTCAGTACGCAAAGCGTGTGGTGGGGCGCACGGTGTACAGCGGTCAGCAGACGCACATTCCGCTGAAGGTGAACGCGGCGGGTGTCATTCCGGTGATTTTCGCAACATCGTTGCTGATTATCCCATACACCGTGGCGACGTATTTTTCCACGCACACCTGGGCCGAGGTCATCCTTCGCGTCCTGTATCCAAACTCGGTTTGGTACATTGTCCTGGAAGTCCTGCTGATTGTGGCGTTTACGTTTTTCTATACGCATGTGCAGATCAATCCACAGCAATTGGCGGAACAATTACAGAAGCACGCTGGCTACATCCCAGGGGTACGGCCGGGTATTGAGACGGAGAAGTACATCATCCGCGTTGTGAACCGGATTACCGTGTTCGGCTCGATATTTCTCGGCGTCATTTCTGTACTTCCGTTCTTGCTGTTACAGGGCGCCAACTTGACGTCCGTGTATTTCGGAGGCACGTCGCTGCTCATCATCGTGGGGGTTGCGCTCCAGACGTTGCAGCAATTGGAAGGCCAGTTACTGCAGCGGCACTATCGCGGGTTCATACGTTGACCCGGACCGTCAGGGAGGAATGGCCATGCAATTAATGCTGTTGGGCTTGCCGGGTGCCGGAAAGGGGACTCAGGCGGAGCGGATCACAGCGGACTACGGTGTGCCGCACATTTCCACCGGGGACATGTTTCGCAAGGCAATCGCCGCCGGGACGGAACTGGGCAACGAGGTCAAAGCCTACCTCGACAGCGGGCGTCTGGTCCCGGATGAACTGACCATTCGCGTGGTGCGGGATCGATTGGAACAATCGGACGCGAAGGACGGGTTTCTTCTGGATGGCTTTCCTCGTACGCTGCCGCAGGCGGAAGCGCTGGATGCAACGCTGGGGTCGATGGAACGTCCACTGAGTGCAGTGCTCTATATCCATGTGCCGCAAGATGTGCTGTTGGCCCGGCTGACGGGACGCCGCATCTGCAAATCGTGCGGAAGCACCTATCATGTGGTGTTTCAGCCGCCCGCTGCGGAAGGCGTGTGCGACAAGTGCGGCGGTGAGTTGTATCAGCGATCCGACGATACCGAGGAAGCTGTCGCAACACGCTTGGAACAGTACGCCCACACGGCGCCGTTGGTAGGCTACTATCAGCAGCGGGGCATTCTGCATCAGGTGGATGGCACGCGTTCGATTGATGACGTGTACGCCGAGATTCGACAGATTCTGTCGCCCCTTCGGCGGTGAGGTGTTTGCATGTCTACTCTTCCGACGTTACCGGAGCTGGGGAGAATGGTGGAGATCACGCGTGGACGAGATGCCGGTCTGGTGTGTGTGGTGATAGGACAGGAGGCGGACCGATTCGTCTACGTGGCCGATGGCGACAAACGTAAGGCGGAGCGACCGAAGAAGAAAAACGTCCTGCACGTGCGCAACCTGCCAGCCGTTGCCCACGAGGTGGTTGATGACCTGGCTCGGCACGGCAAGGTGACGAACGCGAAATTGCGTCACGCAGTCCGTGAGTTCGAACGCGTACGCGCGGAAACGAAAGAAGCCTGAGCGGAAGGGGGCCAGACAGATGGCAAAGGACGACGTCATTGAAGTCGAAGGCACGGTGATTGAGCCACTGCCCAATGCCATGTTCCGAGTGGAGTTGGAGAACGGGCACAAGGTATTGGCGCACGTGTCCGGGAAGATCCGGATGCATTACATCAAGATTCTCCCGGGCGATCGCGTCACGGTGGAGCTGTCTCCATACGACCTCAGTCGTGGCAGAATTACGTATCGGTACAAGTAAAACCACCTGGCTGTTTGGACCGAAATTCGGTATGATAGTCGAATGAGGGTCTGGAGCAAGATGACGTGCGCCGGACCTCAAGTGAGGAGGGTGTCTGGTGAAAGTTCGTCCGTCGGTGAAACCGATTTGCGAAAAGTGCAAGGTGATCCGCCGCAAGGGCAACGTGATGGTCATTTGCGAAAACCCGAAACACAAGCAACGCCAGGGATAATGGCGTTGCCGTTGTTGCGCTTGGTCACGGTGCGGCAGCGGCTGGTCCTTTGCGGACGCCGCATCGTGTTGCAATAGATTGAAGGATATCAGTGGAGGTGGATTCCCAGCATGGCTCGTATCGCAGGCGTTGACTTGCCGCGCGACAAACGGGTGGAGATTGGGTTGACGTACATCTTCGGGATTGGCCGCACGACGGCAAACAAGATCCTTGAAGCAACTGGAATCAATCCGGACACTCGAGTTCGCGATTTGACGGAAGATGAAGTGATTCGTCTTCGCGACTACATTGACAAGAATTACAAGGTGGAAGGTGACCTGCGGCGCGAAATCGCGCTGAACATCAAGCGCCTTGTGGAAATCGGCTGCTACCGTGGCATTCGGCACCGCCGCGGATTGCCTGTGCGCGGACAGCGGACGAAGACCAACGCGCGTACTCGCAAGGGTCCGCGTCGCACAGTTGCCGGGAAGAAGAAGTAAGCAGAAGTGAGCGAGGTGTCCAGCGGACACCCAACGAGCTCTTCCATGTAAGGAGGGAAAACATTCGATGGCGAAGGCGCAACGCAAAGGCGCGACTGCAACTCGGACACGCCGCCGTGACAGAAAGAACGTCGAAGTGGGCGTGGCACACATCCGCTCGACGTTTAACAATACCATCGTGACGATTACCGACACTGCCGGGAATGTAATTTCCTGGTCCACCGCGGGCAACGTCGGATTTAAGGGCTCTCGCAAGAGCACCCCGTTCGCCGCGCAGATGGCTGCGGAAGCGGCAGCGCGGACCGCGATGGAGCATGGCATGAAGTCGGTGGAGGTCAACGTGAAGGGACCTGGCGCAGGACGCGAAGCCGCGATTCGTTCGCTTCAGGCTGCAGGGCTTGAGGTCAGCGGGATTCGTGACGTGACGCCGATTCCGCATAACGGCTGCCGTCCGCCCAAACGCCGCCGCGTCTGACGCGGTGGTTTGCAACTGTAAATCTACTCACCGCGCTGTGAGTTTCTCGTATCGGGTATAGACTGGGTTGGAGGTGTCAAGACTAGAATGGCAAGATATACCGGTTCGGTCTGCCGTTTGTGCCGTCGTGAAGGCACCAAGCTCTATTTGAAGGGCGAGCGTTGCTACAGCGAAAAGTGCGCGGTGGACAAGAGGCCATTTCCGCCAGGACAACATGGACAGGGGCGCCGGCGGAATTCCGAGTACGGCCTCCAATTGCGGGAAAAGCAGAAGGCACGCCGCTACTATGGTGTCTTGGAAAAGCAGTTTGAAGCGTACTACGACGAAGCGGCGCGCCGGCAGGGCATCACCGGTGAGAACCTGCTGCAGATTTTGGAGAGCCGGCTAGACAACGTGGTGTACCGTTTGGGCTTTGCGGCATCGCGGGCCGAAGCCCGGCAGTTGGTGCGCCATGGTCATTTCACGGTGAACGGCCGCAAGGTGGACATTCCGTCCTATCTGACCAAGCCGGGTGACGTGATTGCGATTCGTGAGAAGAGCCAGCAGGTTGCCCGAATCAAGTTCTTGGTAGAGGGTGCGGAAGCGAAGACGATTGCGCCGTGGCTTGAACTGGATGTCGCGAACAAGAGCGGCAAGGTTGTCCGCGTGCCTGCGCGTGAAGAAATTGACACGCCTGTGGCCGAGCAGATGATTGTTGAGCACTACTCGCGCTAATCCGGCCCACGTTCAGGGGAAGGTTGCATGCCGGTCCAAGAGGGGCTCGGGTACGAGCGGAGAGCCTGTTCGTGCCAGGGTCCGTGTACGCGAAGGGGCCAGGTGGGGGGCGATGACCATCGCCGCCTGTGCCGTGCAGCCCCGCGAAGCGAGGAGGGTTACGGATGATCGAAATTGAGAAGCCGAAGATTGAGGTCGTCGAGGCTACCGACAATTACGGTAAGTTTGTGCTTGAACCGCTGGAACGTGGATACGGCACCACGATTGGGAATTCCCTGCGGCGCATCCTGCTGTCGTCGATTCCGGGGGCGGCGGTGCGCTCGGTGAAGATTGAAGGCGTGTTGCACGAGTTCTCCACCATTCCAGGGGTGAAAGAGGACACGACGGAAATCATCCTCAATCTCAAACGGCTCTCGCTCAGAATACATTCCGACGAAGACAAGGTGCTTGTCATCGACGCGGAAGGGGCCGGCGAAGTGACAGCCGCCGACATTCGCGCGGACTCCGACGTGGACATTGTGAATACGGATCTTCACATCGCCACGTTGTCGGAGGGCGCTCGGTTTTACGCGGAATTGGTGGCGGGCCGTGGCCGTGGCTACGTTCCGGCGGATCGGAACAAATCGGGGGACGAGGAAATCGGGGTCATTCCCATTGACTCCATTTACTCGCCGATTACCCGGGTCAACTTTTCCGTGGAAAACACGCGTGTCGGGCAGGTCACGGACTACGACAAGCTCACCCTCGAAGTATGGACCGACGGCAGTATTGCACCTGAGGAAGCGGTGAGTTTGGGTGCAAAGATCTTGACGGAGCACCTGTTCTTGTTTGTTGGGTTGACCGAGCATGGCAAGGAAGCGGACATCATGGTCGAGAAGGAGGAAACGGCGTTTGACAAGACATTGGACATGCCGATTGAAGAACTCGATCTGTCCGTTCGCTCGTACAACTGCCTGAAGCGCGCCGGCATCAACACCGTCGGCGAACTGTGCTCAAAGACCGAGGAAGAAATGATGAAGGTGCGCAACCTCGGGCGGAAATCGCTCGAGGAAGTGGTCGAAAAGCTGAACGGTCTGGGATTGTCTCTGCGTGAAGAAGACTGACCGAAGAATGTTACATCCAAGGCAGAGGAGGGAGAATTCGAATGCCGTATCGTAAACTGGGACGTACATCCAGTGCTCGCAAGGCGTTGTTCCGGAGCCTGGTAACCGACTTGTTCCTGTATGAACGGATTCAAACCACAGAAGCCAAGGCGAAAGAGCTGCGCAAGATTGCTGACAAGTTGATCACGCTGGCCAAGCGCGGGGATTTGCACGCGCGTCGGCAGGTGGCAGCGTTCGTCCGCGCGGAACAGGTGAGTGACGAATCCACGCAGGACGTGGTGCAAAAGCTGTTCACGGAAATTGCTCCGCGTTTCAAGGAGCGCAACGGTGGTTACACGCGCACGGTGAAAATTGGTCCGCGTCGAGGCGACGCCGCTCCGATGGTGTTGATTGAACTCGTCTGATGGGACGGAAATGGTGACGCCGTAACCTGGACGGTGACGCGCGATGACAAAAATCAAGTTGACCATCGCATATGATGGAACCGACTTCCACGGGTTTGCCCGCCAACGCGGGCTTCGAACCGTGCAGGGGACGTTGGAAAGTACTCTGCAGCGGATTCTTCGGACGCCCGTGGAAGTTTTCGGGTCTGGACGCACCGACGCCGGAGTCCATGCCAGGGCGCAGGTGGTGCATTGGACACAGGCGCAGGGGCCGCCGGCGGACAGGTATCCGTATTTGTTGCGCCGCGCGCTGCCGCCGGATATCGTGCCCATTGAGGCGGTGGAGGTTCCGGACTGGTTTCACGCGCGATTCTCGGTCATTCGAAAGACGTACCGATATTGCATCCAGCGGGCTCCGGTGCCCGACGTCTTCACACATCGGTACACTTGGCATCAACCGCAACCACTGTCTTTGGAGGCCATGGAACGAGCGGCCGCCGTGCTGGTGGGGACGCATGATTTCACCAGCTTTTGCGCAGTCGCCACGCCCGTGGGGGACAAGCGGCGAACCATTTACGAAATCCGCCTTGAGGAACGGGGATCGTATCTGGATATCTATTGCACCGGCAATGGATTTCTCCAGTACATGGTTCGCATCATCGTGGGGACGTTGGTTGACATTGGGCAAGGGCAATTGCGACGGGAGATTGCCGACATCCTCGCCGCGCGGGATCGGACACGTGCCGGTAGAACCGCACCGGCCAGCGGGTTGACGCTCTGGGATGTGCAATATTCGCTGGAGAGTCCTTGACCGGAGGGCAGGATTGCTATAGAATATTCGCTAGTGTTTTTCTCACTGACCCCCGTTACAAACAGTGATGAAGAACGTGATTTCAGGAGGGACTCCCATGCGGACGACGTACATGGCTAAGCCAAACGCCGTGGAACGCAAGTGGTATGTGATTGACGCAGCGGGCAAGCGCGTTGGCCGTCTCGCGAGCGAAATTGCATCCATTTTACGCGGTAAGCACAAGCCGGAGTTCACGCCGCACGTTGACACGGGCGATTTCGTGGTCGTTGTCAATGTGGAAAAGGTCGTGTTCACCGGACAGAAGTTATACAAAAAAATCTATCGTCGCCACTCCGGTTACCCCGGGGGACTGAAGGAAACCCGCGCAGTGGATTTGCTGCAACAGCACCCGGAACGCGTGCTGTACTCTGCGGTGAAGGGCATGCTGCCCCACAATTCGCTCGGTCGGCAGCAGTTGACGAAGTTGAAGCTGTACGCGGGTCCTGAACATCCACATCAAGCGCAGCAGCCGATTCCGTGGGAATCTGCGAGCAACTAACCGAGGAGGGACTTTGCCATGGCACAATTGCAATATCTTGGCACAGGCCGTCGGAAGCATTCCGTTGCTCGCGTACGGTTGGTGCCTGGTGACGGAAAGATTTTTATTAACCGTCGCGACATGAATGAGTACTTTGGGTTGGAAACGCTTCGTTTGATTGTGAAGCAGCCGCTTCTCCTGACCGAGACGTTGAATCGCTATGACGTGTATGCCAACGTCTATGGCGGCGGTACGGCGGGCCAGGCGGGTGCGATTCGTCACGGCATCGCTCGGGCGTTGCTGAAGGTCGACCCGGAACTCCGCGGTCCGTTGAAGAAGGCTGGATTCCTGACCCGAGACGCTCGGATGAAGGAACGGAAGAAGTACGGCTTGAAGGCTGCGCGTCGCGCGCCGCAGTTCTCGAAGCGGTAATCAAAAATCTGGATGTTCGATGCCGACGTATGTCGGCATCTTTTTTATTTCTCCACTTTCATACATGGCGCTGTCCACTTTTTCATACACTGTACGGGAACAGTCACGGTTTGAGTGAGGTGTTCCCATGGTGTGGAAACGATGGGCGGCCGCAGTATCGTGTATGGCCGCGTTTGTGATGATGGGGCTGGGGAGCCAGCCCGCCAAGGCATACACGCTTTCGGGAAGAGTGGTGGTGGTGGATGCGGGTCACGGCGGTCCGGACGGCGGCGCGCGGACTGCGGATGGGCGTCAGGAAAAGGTGGTCACGCTGGCGATTGCGAACTGGCTGCGGCAGTATCTGCAGCAGGCGGGCGCGATTGTGTATATGACTCGGGTCACGGATGACGACTTGGCGTCCGATGAGGACACGGCCAGCGGCCGGCGTCATCAAACCGATTTGCGGAATCGCACTCGGTTTGTGTTGTCCAAGCATCCGGACGCATTTGTGAGCATTCATTGCAATGCCATGCCGTCACCCGTTTGGCGGGGAGCGCACACCATTTATATGGAAGGGAATGCGGAGGGGGAGCGTCTTGCAAAAGAGATGCAGGCTCGCTTCAAAGAATTGTTGCTCCCGACGGAGCGGGAAGCGGACGATATGGATACGTTGTATCTCTTGAAACGGATCCCGGGGCCCGCAGTTCTGGCGGAGGTGGGATTCTTGTCGAACCCTGAAGAAGCCGCGGCGCTGCACAATCCCGCGTATCAGCGGCGGATTGCATTCGCCATGTACTTGGCGTTGATGGATGAATTCCAGGCCCAGCACGTGGATGCGGATCGACCGGATGAGCCACAGGAGACGTCGCCATGAGGATGGGCGGTTCTCACCGGTTTCGGCCCCGCGGCGCGAAGCGCGGAGTGTCCCGCCGTCTCGGATGGGGGGCCGCAATCGCGTTGGCCTTCGCCACAGGGGCTGCCGCAGAATGGGTGCATGCGACGACCTCGACTTCGAGTTCCCAAGCGGCCCCGGCGGCAACCGCTTCGTCGCCTCCGCTGTCCGTTGAACGGATGTCCGCCACGTGGCACGGGCAATCGGTTTATATGCTGCACAACGAGGGTTCATCGGCCATGCAGTATGTCAATGTCTACAGTTGGAGTGAGTCTCTCCTCCCGGTTCTATACGTCGGTGCGCATATCCCCCACGACCTGAATCGTATTTCGGCGCTGGCTCATCCTCCCTACACGCTGCAGTCTGGTCAGTCTCTCTGGTTTATCGGTCCACCCGACACGAAGGGGCCGTTCACCGTGATATGGCGAACGGAGGACCGGACCTATTACGCCAGCGTCCGCGAGACGAGCGCCTGACGGTGATTTGTCCCCCTTGTCAGATTGAGGTACACTGAAAAGTGTGCGTGATAGCTTGCTGGGAGGGCCGTTTTATGGTGACCGAAGAACAGGTGCTCGAAGCGTTGAGGGATGTTGAAGATCCCGAGATCCATAAAAGCATCGTTGAGTTGGATATGGTGAAAGACCTCAAGGTGGAGGACGGCAAAGTCAGTGTCACCGTGCTTGTGACGATTGCCAACTGCCCTCTGCGAAATACCATCGAACACTCCGTGCGGGAAGCGTTGGCAAACTTGTCCGGGGTTTCAGAAATTGATCTGACCATTGAGACAATGACCGACGAACAACGCGCGAAGTTTGCCGAAAAACTGCGCGGGGGAAAGCCGGCGCAGAGCAAACCGCCGATTTTGGACATGGATGATCGCATCCTGTTTCTCGCTGTGGCTTCCGGCAAAGGGGGCGTCGGTAAATCCACGGTCACGGCCAACCTGGCTGTAGCCTTGGCGCGAGCGGGCCTGCGCGTCGGCGTGGTGGACGCCGATATCTACGGGTTCAGCATCCCGTCCATCTTCGGCATCAAGCAGCAGCGACCGACGGTCATCAATGACCTCATCATTCCGATTGAGGTCGAGGGCGTGAAACTGATATCCATGCACTTCTTCGTCCCCGAGAACAATCCCGTCGTGTGGCGCGGACCGATGCTTGGGAAAATGCTTCGGAACTTCTTCGGCGAGGTGCATTGGGGAGAGTTGGATGTGATGCTCCTCGATCTTCCGCCGGGAACCGGGGATGTCGCGATGGACGTTCATCAGCTGCTGCCGAAGAGCAAAGAGTTGATTGTCACGACCCCGCAGAAAAACGCGGCCGAAGTGGCCGTACGCGCTGGGGTGATGGGGATCCGCACCAACCACGAAATCGTGGGTGTGGTCGAGAATATGTCTTACTTCGAATGCCCTGGTTGCGGAGAAAAGGCGTATCTGTTCGGGCGTGGCGGAGGCGACGAGGTGGCTCAGGCACTGCGCACCGAGGTGTTGGCGCAAATCCCGGTGGCCAGCATGGACGAGGGTCTGCAGCGGCGGGCGCTGTTTGCCGAAGAGACGCCGCAGGGGCAGGCCTACAGCCGGTTGGCTCGCGAAGTCATTCGCCGAACCGGCCTTCATGCGACCGTTTCGCAGCGATAATTCACCAAGAAAAACGGATGGCTGTCCCAATCTTGGGTCAGCCATCCGCATTCGGGCCAGCGTGGTTCAGCTGCCGCTGCCATCGCCGGATTCGTCCGATCCGCTCTGGGAACCGCCGCTTTGCTTGTTCTGTTGTCCCTGTCCTTGACCGCCACCGGCTTGAGGCATGGATTCGGCCACCGCGGCTTTCAGAGCGTCTTGAAACTGCATGCGGAAACTCGGCGTCTGCAGGGCCTCGGTCATGATTTTCATGACCTGACTGCGGAATTGGGGGGTCTGCAGGAGCGATTGAAGCTGCTGTGTGAACTCGGGCGATTTTAGCAATACCATCATGTCGTTCTGGTATTGCGGGTCTTTCATGAGCTGCTTCTGCAGCTGGACCAAATCCGGCTGCACCGCTTTGGCGAGTGCGTTGGCGAACTGCGGATCTTTGGCCGCGTTGCTGAGAAACGACTGGTTTTTGCTGTTTTGCAGCGACTTTTCCACCGCTTTGGTGATATCCGTATCCGAAACGACGATTTGCTGTTTCAGGCTGGGATCTTGAAGAATATCGGCGACGGCCTTCTTGCCGTCCGGTGAATGCAAAATATCGACGACCATCTGTTTGATTTGTCCGTAATCCTGCTGTTGATTTTGTACGCCGCCTGCTTCGGCCCCCATGCTCCCCTGGCCGCATCCGGAAAGCAGCATGCAGGCCGCGAGCGAAGGCAACCAAACGCGCATACGCATGGCAAGGCACCTCGTTTCGCATACGATTCCCACGGCTTGAGTATGCATCCAACGAGGGCGAGATATGCAGGCGTGTGGGGAACATCCGGCGTTTCCATACGCGAGTCCAGGCATGATTATCTGTATTGCGCGAAGATTGTGCAGTATCATGAAGGCGTGGGGGAGAGGCCATTGCGGTTAAATCAATTGATTTTTCTCATGGCGAGCACGGTGTTCATCGGGGCTCTTACCGGCGTGGCAACCAGCGCCACGGGATGGTGGATGCACATCCCCTGGTATGTGGGACTGGTATCCGGGGCGTTTTTCGCCACAACCAGTCTGATGGGCTTCTGGGCGTATCTCACGTTGAACTTTGTGGCGCGCATGACATTGCCGCGGCGGGTGTGGCGATGGGCGCAGGGCGTGCTGCTCGGATTGGCCACCTATGATATGCTGTGGTGGCGCTACGCGCTGCACGTCAACGCGCCCGGCGCGGCCATTCCCTACATGACGTACTTTTGGCAGGGGTGTTTGCCTCTGTTGGCGTCCATCGGCGGCGCCATCATCAAGCGGAAGCTGTCCGGGGCCGGAAGCTTCCTGCCTGCGCTGTTCTTTCTGTACGTGTTCACCATTGTGGACTCATTACCTTTCATCTGGCTTCAGTACGGATGGTCGCAGTCGGGTCCGCTCGTCAACCAGACGTTGATTGTGATGATGGCGTGCAACCTGTATATCACCTGGATTTACGGAAAACTGTTGACGCCTCCGCTGCGTGCATCGCAATCCACGGAAACCGGCGAGCCGTCTTGGTCGTGACGGCTCGCCGAACACGCTTGTGGATGGAGGTCGGCAGATCACTGCACTTTGGTCTTCACATCGGCCTGGGACAACAGTTCAGACACGGTCACGAAGCGGTACCCCTTGGCGCGAAGGCCGTCGATAATCTGCGGCAGCGCCTGCGTGATTTGTTTGGAGGAATCGCTGGCGTGCATGAGAATGATGTCGCCAGGAACAGCCCGATGCAGGACACGCTGTGTGATGGCCGTCACGCCGGGATTCTTCCAGTCCAACGAGTCGGTGTTCCATTGGATGACCGTGTAACCCATTTGATGAAGACACTGAAGTACGCGGGGATTGAAGTCTCCGTTCGGAGTGCGAATGAGCCGTGTTTTGACGCCGGTCACCTGCTGAATCGCCTTTTCGGACAAGCGCACCTGTTCGGTGATCCAGCTGTTTGGGTAATCGGAAAAATCTTTGTGCAGATTGCCGTGGTTGCCAATTTCAAAGCCCATGCGGTGAATTCGCTTCACAATATCCTGATGCCGAAGCGTCCAGGGGCCGCTCAGGAAGAAGGTGGCTTTTGTCACTTTCTTCTGTTCAAGAATGTCCAGAACCGGGTTGGGGACCTTGTCACCCCAGGAAATGTCGAAGGTGAGTGCCACCACTTTCTCGCGAGTGTCCACCTTGTAGATGGCGGACGGTTTCTTTTCAGCCGCAACTGCGGTTACCGCAGTCGCGGGCAGGATGCATGCGGTCATGATCACCGCTGCAATGGACAAGATGAAACGAAGAGATGTATGTTTCACGGTGCTGCTGCCTCCTTTCGAACAGTCACTGCAAAGTGTGCGCGGCGGGGTGGACGGCTATACCAATCGGAGCAGGAGGGGAACGGTGAATCGGATGGAGGTGCGCGGGACGCTGCGCTGGTTTGTCGGTTTGTCATTGGTGGTATTGGCCATCGGTTTCTTGAGTGGGCTTACACATCCCAGCACCTACGCGCATTCGGTGGAGGACTCTTTGGATCAACTGCGTCAGTTGGCGCAACAAACAGGCGCTGCCACCCTACGCACGCTGGTGGTGATTTTTGTGCACAACCTGCTCGCGGCAGCGCTGTTCTTGTTCAGCGGGGTGCTGTTTGGCGTCATTCCCATCACGCTGCTCTGGTACAACGGCGTGTTGATGGGGTATGTCTGCGCCATTGGTGCGGGAAAATTGCATGTATCGTCAGCCAAACTCTTTTTGTATGCGCTCCTGCCCCACGGCCTGTTTGAGTTATCGGCCCTGGTATGGGCCTGTGGGCTCGGGGTGAACCTGGGATTCTCGGGATTGTTTTCGCTCATTCGATGGCTTCAGGCTGCCGGTGTGGAATCCAGAGACGATAGAACGGTGTTGGAAGTGCGAACCCTCCGCGGGACGTTTCGGCAGGTCTGGCGCCATGCGCCCTGGATTGTCGCTTTGTTGCTGGTTGCTGCGGTCATTGAAAGCTACGTCACTCCCGAGATCATGCAGTGGGGCATTTCCACGGGCAGAGCGGCTTGACAGGACGCACCGGTGAAATGGCGGTGGAGCAGGTTGAATCGCTGTTCGGAAAGACTGTGCTGTAGTGACAGTGCAGCCCGGTTCGCCGCGACGCTCCCGGTATCCCGGCATAGACTGGGAAAAAACCGGATGGCACTCGGCAGGCGATGCAGCGGCCGTTGTGTCCGCAGGCCATCCGGCCATCGCGGGAGGGGAGATCTGTGCTGTACGTGGCGCTGGGAGATTCCATCACCTATGGGTACGATGCGACGGCGCCGCAAGCAGGGTATGTTCAGCGCATTGCAGACGGATTGCCGCGCAAAGAAGCGGTGCATGTGTTTCAACAAGCCAAACCAGGCTGGACCTCACGCAGTCTGCTGAAATCTCTGCGCAAAGTGCCCACCTGTCTGTGGGCGGAGGCCCGCTTGATCACGCTGCTCGTCGGGGGCAACGATGTGCTGCGCGCGGCCCCCTGGCTGCTGAATGGACGGCATCAGAGCGTGTATCACGTGGCGCAGCGGCTGCAGGACAACCTGGAAGAGATGGTGCAGTTGACGAAGGAGGCCGGATTTTCAGCGTGCATGGTCATAGGTACGTTGTACAATCCATTTCCCAACTCCGTCCTGGCCGAGTCGTACGTGGAAACGGTCAATCAAGCCATCCTCCATGTCGCGTCCCGGCATCGTCTGGCGGTGGCCGACATTCGAGCTCGATTTCGTCACCATGAAGCGGAATATATCCACGGCTATAAACAGGGAACGCTTCGAAACATGCGGGTGATTGGCAATCCGATTCATCCAAACGATGCTGGGCACGCAGCGATTGCGCATGCCTTCCTGCAGGCGTACCGCCGCAGCACGCAACCCCGGCGAAAGCGCCGGAGGGCCTGAAGGGCGCTGCGCCGGAGCCCTCTGTTTGCCTCGACGTCGTCCACTTGACGAAGCTTGGGATGTACGGAACAATGGGGTAGAATGGACTGTACCAACGCGTGGGTGGCGGCGACATGGAATCCTGGATGAACGTTTTTCGACATTTCACGGTACTCAACCTCATCGATATCCTCATTGTTGCGTTTGTCCTTTACCGGTTGTTGCTGCTCATTCGCGGAACCCGGGCTGTACAGCTGGTGAAAGGCATCATTGTCATTCTGACGGCAACAGCCATCAGCAATGTGCTGCACTTGAACGAACTCAACTGGCTTCTCAACAAAATCATCACCATCGGTATGATCGCCATTCCGGTGGTGTTTCAGCCCGAACTGAGACGGGCGCTGGAACAGATTGGCCGCGGGGGCTTCTTCTCCCTCACCGCACCGAGTGGGCCCGGCGAAGATCTGCAGCCGACCATTGCCGAAGTGGTGAAGGCGGCGCAGGTCCTCGCGAAAATGAAGATCGGCGCCCTCATCGTGATTGAACGTTCGACCGGTTTGTCCGAGTACATCGAGACCGGCACGTATATTGAAGGCATCATCAGCTCTGAACTGCTGATCAACACGTTTATTCCAAACACACCTCTGCACGATGGCGCCGTCATTGTGCGCGGAAACCGAATCATCTCCGCGGGCTGCTTTTTGCCATTGACGGAGAACCGTAATTTGGACAAGAGTCTGGGGACACGACACCGTGCGGGACTCGGTGTGACGGAGCAGTCTGATTGCGTGGCTGTGATTGTTTCTGAAGAAACGGGGCGGGTGTCGTTGGCTGTTGACGGCGTGCTTCAGGTGGGCCTCGACGAGAGTGCGCTCTATGCTCAGCTGCAGCGATTGTTGGTTCGGCACCGCATGGGTCGGTTGCCGTTTCTCACCCGAAAGGGGGAGGAGGCGCGGTGAATCAGTTTTTCCGCAACCATTGGGTGATGCGCATTGCGG
Organism: Alicyclobacillus contaminans DSM 17975; assembly: GCF_000429525.1. Classification (GTDB taxonomy): domain Bacteria; phylum Bacillota; class Bacilli; order Alicyclobacillales; family Alicyclobacillaceae; genus Alicyclobacillus_A; species Alicyclobacillus_A contaminans. The sequence continues at coordinate 59,078 of NZ_AUCA01000013.1, forward strand.
CTCTGCTCATGAGTTTTATCATCTGGCTCATCCTCTCCGTGCCCCAGTCCGATACCGCCGTGGTGACCACAGGCGTGCAAAAGTATCCGTACCCGTGTTCCGTACAGGTATTGGCGAATCCCGGTATAGTGGTGACGCAGATTAACAATCCGACTGCGGTCATTGAAGTTCAGTCCACCGATCTGAACCTGGCCTCGTTGCCGGCCCAGATGATTGGAGTTACGGTGCGCGCCGACGCCCGGGGGCTCGGGCCCGGTGTTCACACCGTGCGACTGAAGGCCATCGGCATGCCGGCGGGGGTGGATTACACCATTCAGCCGTCGTCGGTCACGGTGACGCTGGCGGGCCAGGGCACCACAACGCGCGATGTGAAGGTTCAGGTGGAGGGGGCGCCGGCGCACGGTTATCAAACAGGCACCCCGATGTTGGACATCTCCTCGGTGCGCGTGACCGGTGTGACGGATGTGCTGCAGCAGGTGGCCAGCGTGCAGGCCACGCTGTCGGTGGCCGGAGCGACGCAGACGGTCACGCGTGTGGTCAGTCTGCAAGCGGTGGACAGCAACGGTCGCTCGGTATCCGGCGTGACCATCACACCGCCGACCGTGACGGTGACGGTGCCCGTTCAGTCTCCGCAGGTGAGCGCGTCGTTGACGCCGCAGTTGGTCGGCACACCGGCGGCCGGCTATGCGGTGTCCGCGGTGAGTGTCCAGCCGAAAACGGTACAACTGCGCGGAGATGCCGCGGCCATGGCGAATCTCTTGGCCATTTCGGTTCCGGTCGACGTTCAGGGATTGAAGGCGTCCACGGTGCTCCGTGTGGCCATCCCGCATCCGACCGGTGTCTCGAGCATGACGCCGAGCACAGTTCGCGTGTCCGTCACCGTGGAACCGGCCGAGACCAAGGAATTTTCCGGGCTGCCGGTGAAGGTGCAGGATGCGCCGGACGGGACGGGTGTGAAGATTGTGTCTCCGCAAACCGTGGATGTCACGGTCTCCGGGGCGAAGTCGATATTGGACCGATTGCAACCCCAGGATGTGACGGTGTACGTGGATGCGAGCAATGTGACGGCTGCGGACACCAGCGCTCCGCTCAATGTCGCTATCCCCAACTGGGTTCAGGTGACCAACATGTCCGACAGCACCGCGCAAATTCAAGTGACCGAGAGCGGGGACAAGACTTGAACGAGTCTGGCTCGCTGTCCGAATACACAGATTGCCCAATACGGCTGGCTGTGGCACAATGGGTGTGACTTGAAGGGAGTAGAAAACACGTGGCTCGACTGTTTGGAACGGACGGTGTCCGTGGGATTGCAAACACAGAATTGACGCCCGAGCTCGCGTTTCGGTTGGGGCGTGTGGGTGCGTACGTCCTGACCAAAGAACGTTCCGGAGCACGGATTGCGATAGGGAAAGATACGCGGATTTCCAGCGACATGTTGGAAGCCGCGCTGGTCAGTGGAATTCTGTCAATGGGTGTGGACGTACTTCGGCTCGGCGTCATTTCAACGCCGGGGGTGGCACACCTCACACGGCACCTGCGTGCGGATGCAGGGGTGATGATTTCCGCCTCGCACAACCCCGTGGAGGACAACGGGATCAAGTTTTTTGGCGGCGATGGCTTCAAGCTGTTGGACGATGTGGAAGACGAGATAGAGAAAATTCTGGCCGACTCCGAGGATACGCTGCCGCGGCCGATTGGCGCGGCGGTTGGACGAATCCACGATGCACCGGCGGTGGGGACGTATGTGAAGTTCCTGATGGACACCGTGTCCGAGCGGTTTGAAGGACTGCACATTGTGTTGGACTGCGCCAACGGCGCGGCCTCCGACATTGCGCCGGAGGTGTTTGAGCGGCTCGGCGCCAAGGTCACGGTCCTGAACGCGCAGCCCGACGGAGTGAATATCAACGTCGGATGCGGGTCGACGCACCCGCACGTGGTCCAACGGGCGGTGTTGAACCACGAGGCCGATCTCGGTCTCGCGTTCGATGGAGATGCGGATCGACTGATTGCGGTGGACAGCACCGGACAGGTGGTGGACGGGGATTTCATCATGGCCATCTGTGCCAGGGCGTTGCACGAAAAGGGATTGCTGCGCAACGACACCGTGGTGGCCACCGTCATGAGCAACCTCGGTTTCATGAAGGCCATGGAGGAGATTGGGGTTCGCGTGGAGACGACGGCCGTCGGGGATCGGTACGTGATGGAGGCCATGCGCAAAGGGGACTATGTCCTCGGCGGAGAGCAGTCAGGTCACATCATTTTCCTCAACCACACGACGACGGGCGATGGCATCTTGACGGCGCTGCAGTTGGTGAATATCTTGGTCGAAAGCGGGCAGTCCCTGGCGAAGCTGCGCTCGGTGATGAAACGCTACCCGCAAATTCTCGAGAACGTGCGTGTCAGTGACAAGCACGCCTGGCGCGATAACGCGAAGATTCAGGCGGCGTTGGAAGAGAGTACCGCCCTGTTGTCCGGTCAGGGCCGGGTCCTGGTCAGGGAGTCGGGGACGGAGCCGATTGTTCGCGTAATGGTGGAAGGCCCGGATGAACGGCTGTTGGAAACCTGTGTTTCCCACATTGTGAAGGTGATTCGACAGGAGTTGGGTGCGTAGCACGGCGCATCCGGCGTCTTTCCGCGCAGTCCGCAATCGGGTGAATTGGCGTTTGGAATTGTCGAAAGCGGGCTGCAGCGAATAGATTGCTACGTGGCCTCGCTTTTCTTTTTTGGAACTGGTAAAGGGGGGATGCTGGCTCAGATGGAGTGGCCGTTCATTTCGCCGAAGAGATCTGATCTAACGGCGGACCATCCGGAACTTTGTCGAGTCGCGCGGCGTGAAATCTGTTCATCACAGCACGCGCTGGAAGCGCCTGGACTGGCGTCTCGCCAGTTGACGCGGTGGAGGTTGGCGAACCATTCGGCGGATGCCTCCCGGCTTGAGACCGAGCCGTCAAGCAACACTCGAAACCCGTTGGGCGACCGACGGAACAGGAGTTCGCAGGTCATGAGGAGGAACGACTTTACATGTGCGGAATTGTGGGTTACATTGGCCCGCGCAACGTGAAAGACGTTGTGATTGGCGGTTTGGCGAAACTCGAATACCGCGGATACGATTCGGCGGGGATTGCCACGCTGGACAACGATAAAGTCAGTGTGGTCAAATCCGTAGGCCGATTGTCGAACTTGGAGGAGAAGCTGGAGCGGACGCCGGTCGGTGGCCACCTGGGCATTGGTCACACGCGCTGGGCGACGCACGGACGTCCGTCGGACGAAAACGCGCATCCGCATCAGGATTGCAGTGGCCGCTTCGCTATCATTCACAACGGGATCATCGAGAACTACCTGTCCCTGCGTGAGGAACTGCTGGCCAAGGGACACCAGTTCAAGTCGGAGACCGACACGGAAGTGGTTGCGCACTTAATAGAAGAGCTGTACAACGGTGATCTGTTTGCCACCATGGTGGCTGTCGGCAAGCGGATCAAGGGTGCGTACGCATTGGTGGTGATGACGAAAGATGAGCCGGACACCATCATCGCCATGCGTAAGGCGAGTCCGCTAATCATCGGTTTGGGAGACGGGGAAAACTTTATCGCCTCGGACATTCCCGCGGTTCTGGAGTACACGCGCCGGGTGTACGTCCTGGCGGATGGCGAGATGGCCGTCATTCACCGGAATTCTGTCGAGTGCTTCACGCTGGCCGGAGAAGCGGTCAGCAAGGATGTGCTGGAAGTCACCTGGGATGCGGTGGCCGCAGAGCGGGGCGGCTACGATCACTTCATGCTCAAGGAAATTCATGAGCAGCCGAAGGCCATTCGGGATACGCTGACCGGCCGAATTGCACCGGACTACAGCCGGGTGGTGTTCGGCGAAGAGCTGAGCTGGACGCCTGAATTCGTCCGCTCGGTCGATAGGATCCACATCGTGGCCTGCGGCACTTCCTGGCATGCGGGGCTGGTTGGCAAGGCGGTCATTGAGCAGTTGGCGCGAATTCCGGTGGATGTGGAGATTGCGTCCGAATACCGGTACCGGAATCCGATTCAATCGGAGAATACGTTGATTGTGGTGATCAGCCAGTCGGGCGAGACGGCGGATACCCTGGCTGCGCTGCGGGACGCCAAAGCGCGGGGACGCAAGGTGTTGGCCATCACCAATGTGGTGGGCAGCTCGGCGGCGCGCGAGGCGGACGACGTCCTGATTACGCGTGCGGGTCCGGAAATCGCCGTGGCCTCCACGAAGGCATACACCACACAGTTGGTGGTGTTGTATCTGCTGGCCGTGTACTTCGCCCAGGAGCGCGGTTTGTTGGATGACACCCTGATTCGGGAACTGCTGACCGGCATGGCCGCGCTGCCCCAGGCCGCTGATCAGGTGCTCGATACCGCGCCGCAGCTGGAACAGTTTGCGAAGGACTGGAGCAAGGTGGAGGATACGTTCTTCATCGGCCGCGGCGTGGACTATTATCTGTCGCTGGAAGGCGCGCTGAAATTGAAGGAGATTTCGTACATCCACGCGGAGGCTTACGCGGCGGGGGAACTGAAGCACGGCACGCTGGCCCTGATCACGGAAGGGGTGCCCGTGATTGCGCTGGTTACCCAGACCGACCTGTACGAGAAAACGTTGAGCAATATCAAAGAGGTCAAGGCGCGCGACGCGTTCGTGCTCGGTGTCACCTTTGTGGGTGACGAAGCGTTGGCGAAGTCGGTGGACCAGGTGATTTATCTGCCGAAGACCATGCCGTTGCTGTCGCCGATTGTCACTGTGATTCCTCTGCAACTGCTCGCCTACTACGCGGCAGTGGCCCGCGGCAACGACGTGGATAAGCCGCGCAACCTGGCGAAGAGTGTGACGGTGGAGTAAGTCGAACCATGGCCCGTGGTGACATTTGTGTTCGCAAAATGAAGTTCTTCCCTGAGTAAAATAAGTTGTTCCGTATAGCACGGGTGAATTCGGGTCAAAAGCCTGGATTCGCCCTTTCTTTTTGTGGAAAGGGGGCGAAGGGCGGCTTGCGAATCAGCTCCAAAAGTGCGATCTTGTCCATAGAAGCCATCGAGTGCCTCCTCTACTGATTGTTTGGCCACTTTTAGTAGATTGCACTCGACGGCTTTCTCGTCAAGATCAAGCCTCAGAATTTACACCACTACCTGAGACTTTAACTGGGCAAACTGGGCAGGCGGTGATGTATTCCCTGAAACAGTGGGACAAACTGACGGTGTTTTTGGAAGATGGCCACCTGGAGATAGACAACAACCGGAGCGAACGTTCCATCAAGCCGTTTGTGATTGGGCGCAAGAACTGGCTGTTCGCCAACACACCGCGTGGGGCGCGGGCCAGCGCGATTACCTACAGCATTGTGGAGACGGCAAAAGAAAATGGCCTCAACCCGTTCGCCTACCTGCAATATCTGTTCGAGCAGCTGCCGAACGTTGATACGAACGACAAGACAGCGATGGCGGCACTCATGCCATGGTCGGAGACACTGCCCGGCGACATACGCAAAAGCAAATAACACGATGCTGAACAGCCCCGCCGCGATGTTCGAGGTGGGGCTTTCTTCTCCAAATGGTCGGCGAGCCTGCCGGTGATTTTCAAGGTGTCCTCGATTTGACGGTTACGATGATCTGGAAGCTACCGCCATGGGGAGTGGTGCTTATTGCAGTAGCTGCCGGGGCTGGGATATCCGTCCTATAACGACATCAAAGTTTTAGGCCAACCTCATAAAGGTCTTCTCTTGTTACGAAAATAATAGAAACTACTGCTTATTCTATCCTACTAGGGGGGGATAGAATTTTTGCATGGAGGTGTGCTGATGGAAGACCATCACCATCCGCATAAACAACAAGGACAAGACGTCAAGCGATGGGCAAGTGTGGGTTATTGATAGACAAACGCCCCTCGGGGGGCTCTGAGGGGCGCTTTCGGCCAATCAGTGAAAATTCACGTCGATGCGACGGCCGATTTGTTTCTGTGTCTTGGGAATTCGGACTTCCAGCACGCCATTTCTGTACGACGCTTTTGCACCCGCCTCATCCACTGCTGTTGGCAATGGAACAGTTCTGGAAAACTGCCCATAATAACGTTCCATTCGGTGAATATTTTCGTCCTTTTGTTCGTCCATCCGCTCAATTTTTCCGCTCAGGTGGAGATGATTGTCGTGAACGGTGATATTCACGTCTTCCTTCTTCTCCAATCCCGGGATTTCGGCGGTAACAATCACCTCGTTCTGACTTTCGCGGACGTCTACGCGGATCCGCGGCATGCTCACGAAGTGTTCATCAAACCATTGATCATCGAATAGCCGGGGGAATGACGGGAACGAGCCAGCATCGCGTCGCATGATACCAAACGGGTCATACGGCACCAACGGCATACACACACCTCCAGATCAAATTGTCCGGATTTATCGTATCCCGCGGCGGACCAAAACTTGCATGCCCGTGTCGCTGGCCTGTTAGAAATCCGAGGAGATATCTCGGGAATTCCAAATACGGTACCCTTTGGATGGGTTCGCATGTCTGGATGAATCGGGGATATCCTCTAAAAGACAACAAGTGTAGGCAGGGGAGGCAATCCAGTGAAAATCTTCATCGTGTACGATAGTGAGAATGGACATACGGAGGCATTGGCGAAAGCGATCGCGGAAGGTGCCAGCACAGAGGACGCAACGGTAGTTCTCCGTCACGTATCGGAAGCGGATGTGCGAGAGTTGGTGGACGCAGATGCCATCATTTGGGGGTGCCCTGGTCATTTTGGGACCATCAGCGCCGGTCTCAAGGCGTGGATTGACAAGTTGGGGTATTTGTGGGCCAAGGGCAAGTTGGTCGGGAAAGTGGGTGCCGCATTTTGCACCACGGCGACCGTCCATGGCGGCATTGAGATGACGTTGTGGAATTTGATTACTCCCATGCTGCACAATGGGATGATCATTGTCGGCTTGCCCGGGAATGTACCCGAAAATGTATTGTACGGCTCGTATTATGGAGTCGGGGTGACTTGCCCAGTGGAATTGTCGCCGGATGCACCGCCGAACTTGCCGTCGGAAAACGATTTGGCACTGGGGCGTGCACTTGGCCGACGTGTCTATGAAGTCGCGTCCAAACTGGCCCGCTGACGGGAGAGAGGAGGAGGGACGGTGGAATTTCTCGTCATCTTTGTGGCTGCAGTCGTCATTGTTGGCGCCTTGGTGATTTTCATGAACGTACGCGCCATTCAGCGGGAGAATCAGGCGAAAAGGGTGCGCCAGTCCGAAGCCGCCGCAGAGCTCCAAGCACCCGGGAACGAGACGGGAAGGCTGCCGGCCCATGCGCGGCCGATTGAAGGCACGCCAACTCCCAACGGGCGGATGGCGGCTGAACCGGAGCAGGCGTCGAGGAAGGAGCAGGTATTTTCAAGGTCTCGTCAGGTCTCGGCGAATACTGAAGGAGAAGCCTTGACACCTGACCTCAAACGCCCGAATCCGGTCACGGAGGATGTGTACGAGTCGTCAGATGCTGCGTATCGCGCTGCGTTGAGAGAGGCGCTGCAGGGAAAACGGGAACTGGGTGGACGAACGCCGGATCTTCGTGAAGACGAGATATGGACTGAAGATGAGCGGTACCGAGCCGCTTTGCGCTCGATGCTGAACCAGCGGGATGAGTAGCCAGGTCATACGAGAGTGCCCCTTCTGTCATACGCGCAACCGAGTCAATCCACGGCGTATCCACAAGGCGCTGTGCGGTCGCTGTCACCGTCGACTCGACGCCACGTACTACGATGTGCTGGAAGTGTCTCCGAATGCTTCTCCCGAGGAGATTAAGCGGCAGTATCGAAAACTGGTACAGCGTTGGCACCCGGACAAACACCCGGGTGATGGGTTTGCTTTGGAATACTTCAAGGCGTTGAACCAGGCCTATCGCACACTCATGCGGCCGGCCGAGCGGGCATTATACGATGAACCCCTGCGTCGCAGCGGGACCGGTTCATCGTTCCACCGAAAGGTGCACGAAACCTCCGTGCCATCGGCCGCGGAGGCTGTGGATGACGTGGTGTGGATGTCCATTCTATGGTTGTGCGCGGCATTGGCGATGTTCTTGTTTGGGTTGATGGTCGGCGGTGACGTACCGTGGCTCAGCGTTCTTCTGTTCGTCAGTGCCGGGGGGTGCCTCGTATATGGACTTGTTCACGTGGGAGAGTGGCTGAGCCGTGCCGAATAAGTGCTTTCGGTGCGGCCAATGATTTACCTCTACGTACTGTGGGAATGTCGTCCCTGAAACCGTTGACACGGCAGCGCCCTGAATGTGGATAAACCTTGGCCACTCATCAATCCGGAGATTGTGGAGCGAAGTCCGGAAACCATGGTGGTGTGGGACGCCTGTTTAAGTTTCTTGTGCATCTTCTGCCAGGTTACGCGCAACGAGTGGGTGACCGTCCGCTATCAGGACATGGCAGGGGTGTGGCATGAAATCAAAGCGGAGGGGGAACTTTCCGAACTGCTGCAGCATGAAATTGACCATCTGGATGGCATCCTTGCGCTGGATCGCATGACGGACATCAAGACATTGTGCACACGGGAAGAATTTGAAAAACGGTACCGCGCAAACAGCCCGTACGCTACCTGAAGTGGAATGGCCCGCTCCGCGCCGTTCCACAGAAACATCCTCCAAAATATTTTGTCACAATGTTCAATAAAGGTAGTATTCTGTATATTCAAGTTTGCTTTGCTTTACTTTCTTATTTATACTGTTTCAAGGCAACATATTGGTTCGAAAAGGGCAAACCTGGGGAAATCCAGGGGCGCAAAGCTATAGGGGCTAACTTACACGAGATGTAACATGCCAGCCAGCTGCCGAAGACGTCGGGCTGTCGAGTCCCGCGGTGCGGGGCTCGTTTTTTGTGCGCTACTCTGCCCATGTTCCTCCCAGCATCCTCTCGTGAAGTTCCGATCTCTCCTGACGCATGCGACCTCTGCATTGTACCCATCACGCCCGTACGGAGCCCATGTGGATTTGGGGATTGCCTGATTTGAAGACGGCCGTCGCACGGCTAGTACAAATCCTTTGACGGAGGTAGCTTGTGATGCGGTTATTATCATCCATTCGTAGGGTATCCTTTCGAGGCTTGGCATTCAAAATGATTTCCGTGGTCATTCTGTACGTTATCGTGCTTTCGGCAGCGTTCATGGCTACGAACAGCTATGTGACCAACACCCTTTCGGCACAGCTGGAGCATGATTTTTCCCTGCGTCTTCAGTCTAATATGACCACACTGCAGGAAGACCTGAAATCACTGCCCACCTACGACAAAATTCACAAAATCAACGATCCGGTCTATCTTCAAATTCGGAAAGTATTAGAGCAACTGAAGCGTGACGATGGCCTAGCCAATGTGTACATACTGGAAAAGACTTCTCCGTCCGATCCAGGACACATTGTGGAACTGACAGACACGCCAAACGACTACATGTCGTCCTACGTGTTTTCCGCAGATATGAACCAGGCGCTTCAGCAAGACAAGACTGTGGTGAGCAGCGTCTACAAAGACCAATACGGAACCTGGAAATCCATCTTTGCCCCGCTGCCCGACAGTCATGGGGCCGTGAAGGCGTTGCTCGGGATTGACGTGAATGCCGCTATTATTCCGAGCACCGTCGCCAAGGCGCGGACCGCTTCATTGACTGTGTTTCTTGCGATTCTTTTGGCGGGCGTCGGGATTGCCGTGCTGCTGTCCCGGATGGTCACCGTCCCCATCCGCAAATTGGTGGAGACGACTGCCCAGGTTGCGGAAGGTAATTTGACGGTGGCGGTGGGCATTCGCCGACACGACGAGATTGGGACGTTGAGCACGGCCTTTGAGAAAATGTCCACATCCTTGCGCACGCTGATTGGCCATCTGTCGAAGAGCGCGGAACACATCGCAACAACGAGCGAAACCCTGAATACTTCCGCCTCGGAAGCCAACAAAGGGGCCGAGGAAGTGGCCGTCGCGACCAACGAAATGACACAGTCTGTGGAGAGCATTGTGACTTCCATCAACCAGACGACGGAAACCGTTGCGTCGGCCGACCAAGCGCTTCAGACGGTCGAAAACAAGGCAGCGGAAATGAGCCAGATGGCCAGAAAGGTCGTTGCCGAATCGGAACAGGGCAAGGAACTCATTGGTACAGCGAAAGAACAGATGGATCTGATTCGGGATGTCATGGTTTCGTCCACAAATGTCGCAAAACAACTGGAACAGCGGTCGAACGAGATCGCCAGCATCACCGAATTCATCACGGATATTTCTGTGCAAACCAACCTGCTTGCGTTGAACGCGGCCATTGAAGCGGCGCGTGTGGGTGAGCAGGGGAAAGGCTTCGCGGTGGTGGCCGACGAGATTCGCAAGTTGGCGGACCAGACCAGCCAAGCTGCGGTGTCCATTGCCGAGTTGGTGAACAGCACGCAGGCAGACAGTGCAATGGTCATTGAAAGCATCGCCAAAGGCACGGACGCCGTGAACGAAGGTCATCAACTGATTCACTCCACGAGTGAGACCTATGATCGGATTTTCGACGGCATCACCTTTGTGGATGACCAGATTGAAGCGCTCGAGGGCGTCATCCAAAACCTGAAGGACGGATTTTCCTCCATCACCGCATCGATGCAGAACATCTCTGCGGTGACAGAGGAACAGGTGGCCGGATTTGAGCAAATTGCCGCGGTCACGCAGGAGCAGAGCGCGGAGATGGCGCAGATATCGAACTCCGTCGAAGCGTTGGCTGAGATGACGCAGGAACTGAACAACGCCATTCGACGTTTTCGTGTTCATTGACGCTCAAGGCGAGCCGGACGCTCGGTGAAAATTCTGTATATTTTTAGTCTGAAAGTTTAATACAGGGAAATCGGGTGAGCCTGTAGAACCTGTTCTTGAGGAGAGTGACGCTGATGAAGAGCCTATTTCCAAGCGTGGATGGAAACGAACGGGACAGGGCGCAGCTTTTGCAATGGATGGAGCAACTGCTTCGCGGGCTGGATGAATTGAAGGATCCGGATCGCGTGTTCCTCAAAGGGAACAAGGATAGAAGTGGACACTTTTATCAAACGCTTGCCGAGGACAGCGTCATTCCACAACAGGGCGCTCCTCTGGAGGATGTGAACGTTCAACTGCTGGAGCTGTTGAAGTCCCATCCTTATCATACCAAGTACTTCCTGACAAACATTCTGCCCATGGCCAGCATTCCGGGGATCTTGGGTCTGTTGACTGCGGCGCTGGTGAACGGAAACAACCTGTGGGACGTCTACGGGCCGGCCGGTGCCGAGGCGGAAGTGCGAGTGGTCAGCATGATGTCGAAGTTGGTTGGGTACGACCACAGGAAGAGCGGTGGATACACCACCTGGGGCGGACAAGGCGCGGTCTTTTCCGGACTTCGTTTGGCGATTGCCAAGTTCGATCCGGACGCCATCCAACGCGGCGTCCCTGGCAATTTCTACGTGTTGGCCTCGGAGTCGGCGCACTACAGCGCATTGAAAGCCGTCGAAGCCACGGGGCTCGGGCGGGACAAGCTGATTCGCGTTCGGAGCAACCCGGACAATTCGATGAACCTGATGGATTTGGAAGAAAAGTTGGAGCGGGTAATGGCTGGCGGCGGTGTGCCCGTGTACATTGTGGCGACAACAGGAACCACCGACGCCATGGGGATTGACAACGTCAAGGGAGTTTATGATATCGCGTCGGCGGTTGCTGAGCGGGCCGGAACGAGAAGGCCGCATATCCACGCCGACTCTGCGCTGGGTGGCTTCTTTGCGATGTTCAACCAGTATGACTTCGAAAGAAACCCACTGGGGTTGAAGGAACACGTATTGGATGCCATCCGCCCGATTCGGGACAAGATGCTCGGCTTGGCGTACGCCGATTCCCTGTGTTTCGATTTTCAAAAGCTAGGGCAAACACCGTACGTGACCAGTTTGTTCATGGTCAAGGATGCGTCCGACTTCACCTGGGTGGATCTCGCACCCGAGCATACACCGTACGTGGGGCATCGGGGATATGGCGACTACCACACGGGATATACGCTCGAGTGTTCTCGGATGTCCAGTTCGATTGCCATGCTCAGCGCGTTGCTCGCTTTTGGGGTGGAAGGCTACCAACGGTTGTTGGCGCAGTTTGTCGAGGTCAATTTGGCCATCCGGAGCGCACTGCGCGACCGGGTTCCCGGCCTCGAAATTGTGAACGCGGACAATCCGGGCATCATCACCGCGTTCCGAGTTTACCCAGATGGCAAGAACTACGCGGACGAACTGGCGGGCAAGTACACCGCGGCAGAAATCCAGGAGATCAATTCGATGAACGAGCGGCTCTTTGAAGTCTTTGGCCGGCAGCGGGATCGGATTTTCCTCGGTGATACCAAGCAACATTTGATGGTGGACACGAAAGATGGCTACCGTGTACCGATTTACGCGTCGAAGGTGTTTGTGATTTCTCCTTACACGCAGCCTGAGGACGCAGAGTACATCGCGCAGTACATCCAGGACCAGGTCGCCAGCGTCTATGCGTATCGATGAAGCAGCGGCTGTGTCGGCCTTCTGATGAACGAAGGTGAGGGGAACGCCTCCCTGCCCGCAAGGGCAAGGGGGGCGTTTTATATTATGCAAGACTGGGCCAATCCCCCATCAGGTTCTGGGTCCCTTCGGAACACGGTCAAATATTGCAATCGGGTGTCGAAATCTATGGAAGTCATTTCACAGAACAAGTAGGGGAGGACGCGCTCGAAGGAGACCATTGCGTGTTCACCCCGTCGCACAGGAGGAGAAAAGTGAGAAAGCGTTCCATCGTCACCCTGGCCATGTTGCCTGCATTGCTGTCTCCCTTGTCGGCCTCGTTCTCAGTCTCATCCGCCGCGACTTCCACGTTTACCGTCAAGCATATCTATTACAACAATCAATTAGTGTCCAGCCCCTATGGCTTTGTGGCCAATCAAACCACATACATCCCAATCTGGTACATCATGCAGGTGCTCGAACGCGCCGGCATCCAGAGTACATGGAAAGATGGACAATGGAATCTAGTCGTTCCGTCCACGTATCCGATGAACTGGAACAACCTATCCCTTGGTACGGGGAATGCCAGCCTCTCGGTGAATGGCCGGGTGGTCCAGAAATTGAACAGCGTGGTCCGGAGTGACCCGTATTCGGGACAACCGACGACGTACATGCCGATTTGGTATGTGATGCAGGTGATGAATCGGTTGGGCATGCAATCCGAGTGGAACGGGACGGCGTGGTACATCCATCCGCCGGTGGTGTCCAGCGTTTCGGACTTGCGGGTGAGGCACATTGACTATGACGGAAAACTGATGTCCAGTCCCTATGGGTTTGTGAGGAACAATACCACCTACATGCCAATCTGGTATATGGAGAACGTGTTTCGTGCCATCGGCATTGCGAATACTTTCAGTCAAGGGCAGTGGCGATTCACCATTCCGTCCTACTACAAGTTGGATCTATCCAATCTCAGCCCGGGACGGGGAAGCGCATCCATCGTGATGAATGGAACGGTGGTCATGAATATGGATTCCGTGTCCTATGAGGATCCGTACGCAGGGAATCAAACCACGTACGTCCCCATCTGGTCCGTGATGCAAGCCCTGAATCGAATTGGGTTGAAATCATCGTGGCAAAACGCGACGGATTGGGTGTTGACGCCGTCTTTTACCACGGTCGATTTACGGTATCCGGCGCCTGGAAATATTACCGCGTCTTTGATTGACCGCTTTCTTCAAGATCACAACAGCCCGTTCACTGGGCTCGGAGCATCCTACATTCACGCCCAAAACACATACGGCGTGGACGCCAACTACCTGGTCTCCCATTCCATTGAGGAATGCGGATGGACAGGCAGCGACCTTTCCACGGAAGACAACAACCTCTATGGCTATGGCGCGTATGATTCGGAACCGACCGCCGCGGGCAAGTTCCCGAGTGATGACTATGCGATTCAGTTCGAGGCATGGGAGGTTCGCAACAACTATCTGACGCCTGGTTCTTCGCACTATGTTGCACCCACCTTGACCGGCATGAATGTTCACTACGCGACCGATCCCAACTGGGCGAACAACATCGGTTCCCTCATGAGCGAATTGGCGGCGGCAGCCAATGATTCGGTGCAAAGCTACAAGCAGTACAACGGAGATGACGCTGCGTCAGCTCCGGCGCCCGCGCGTGCGGATGAGCCCGTGTATGTGTTGAACGGCGCCGCGGGTGTGGTTCAATCCAACGCCACGTATCACGGTCTGCCTTATTATTCCGATATGGAGACCGGCGAGTCGAAAATGTTCTACGGTCAAACGCTTCAGGTCGGGAGTTCAGGAACCAATGTGGTTGCATTGCAAGAATTTCTGAATCAGACCATCCACAGCGGATTGGCGGTGGACGGCCAATTCGGAAACTTGACCGAGCAGGCGGTGATCCGTTTTCAGCAGCAAAACGGGCTGACCGCATCCGGCACGTGGGATTATTCCTTGTGGAAAAAGTATATCGAGCCTTCCTACTCCCTGATTCCCGCGGGAACGTCCATATGGGTGGACGAAATGAAACAAGGCATGTCCGGGCCCTACGTGATGGAGTGGTACCATGTCCCGGGGTATGGGTGGGTGGACGGGCAATACGTCCATTTCACCAACGTGTATCGGGTGAGTGTGGCGAACCCCCATTCCTCACAGACTTCGGTGCCCGTATACGATGCCTCCGGGCAGCAGATGGCAGTATTGCATGCGGGCGATTTTGTCGTCGCAAACAATGCACAGGCCACCGCTGGCGCGGTGCAGATTCAATTCGCGAATGAATGGACAGGACAGTTGCTCACGGGATATATCCATTCGTCCGACGGGGAGTTGACCCAACAACCGTAGGCTGTTGTCCCATTCCATGAAGTCCGGGCCATCACGGGGTGGAACGCTGCCGGTTCCACCCCCGTTTTACGCCAACGAAGATAACAGCCCCAACGGCCATCACCAGCAGTGCAGGCACCAAGTGCGGACCAAGGATTTGGTGATAGTGAGACCAGAGCACCTCCACGTAACGTCCGACAATCACGAAGAACGACACCCACGCAAGCGTGCTCGCTGTATTGTAGACGCTGAACAGAACAATCGGCATTCGATTGACTCCTGCGAGATACGGGATGAGTACGCGGACACCGGCGATGAACTTTCCAAACAACACCAACGAGCCTCTGTATTTCGAGAATTTTTCGTCGGCAGCGTTCAACTTGCTCTCCGTGATGCCAATGAATCGCCCGAACCGGGTAATGGCAGGGCGACCGAGATAACGGCCGATGCTATATGCGATGGTGGACCCGATGATGTTGCCTAAGGCAGCGCTGCAGAGCAGAGGGATTAAGGAAAACGCCCCCTTCATCCATTCAAATCCCGAGATGGTCAGGGTGGTTTCTGCAGGAAACGGGATCCCTATCATTTCTAGAAGTAGGATGAGGAACACGCCTGAGTATCCGTAGTGTGAAATCCACTGTTGTACAGGGAGATGCATGTTGACTTCCTCTCTTCACTGAGTTTGTTGAACCCACTGCCATACCGTTTGAGATTCCCCGCCTGTGTCAACGCTGCATGCCGGAGTGTCCCCGGAGGATGGCTGTTCATCCGAACAGACGGATCTTGCGCAAAAAAAGTTCATTCGCCAGTGAACCAAATGACGAATGACGCGGTCTTTGTTCATGAGCAGATCTTTTCTGTTTGGTTCGCGTCGAGGATGGCGGTGCCTGGTTGGGGTTTTGGTACAAACTATAGAAGACATTCGCTATGGCGTATGGGTATCGATGCTTGCAGAGAACATGTGAAGGTTCAGGATGCTTGGGGTGATGCTTCAATTGGATGATAATCACCTGCGACAGATTCAGGCTGCAAAGGCCGGCAACCGGGAAGCATTCGCCCAACTTGTACGCTCTTACAAAGATTTTGTGTATCGCACTGCTTATGCCATCCTGCACGATGGCGCGGAGGCGGAGGATGTGGTGCAGGAGTCGTTCGTGAAAGCTTTCTTATCGTTGCGGTCGCTGCGGGATGAACGGGCGTTTCCGTCCTGGATTTCCACGATTGCCACGCGGATTGCGTTGGACATTGTAAAGCGACGACAAGTTTCCTGGGCGCCTGTATCCAATTCCGAACGACTGCCGGCACCTTCCGTGAATTCGGATCTGCGTTTGGACATGGAGGCGGCGCTGGCCCAACTCAGTCCGGAGCACAGGGCCGTCCTGGTCCTGCGCGAGGTGCAGGGATTTGATTACCGGGAAATTGCGGACATTCTTGGCATTCCCATTGGAACCGTGCGTTCTCGCTTACACACTGCGAGAATGCAATTGCGACTACGATTGCTACCGCCTGAGCAAAGGGGGGAGCCACAATGACGTGCGAAGACATGAGCGAATGGATCTCCGCCTACGTGGATGGCGAACTGCGGGAAGCGGAACGGGTGATGGTGCGGGAGCACTTGCACCATTGCGAATCCTGCCGGGAACTGGCGAAGATGTTTGAATCGTTATCTGCGCGGATCGAAAGCACCTTCATGGACTTGTCCGCGCCGCCGGCTGTGGAGGCGGCCATCATGCAGCAGTTGGGCTGGGGCCGCCAGGCCACGCAAGGATTACGGCTGATTTGGGTGGTCGTTTGCAGTGCGGCATTGATGATGGCATTGGCTGTCGGTGGGGGATTGGCCATGGGGGTGGGAGGGTGCTGGCGCCTGTTTCGCATTTTGTCCCACATGCTTCGCGGTGCGAATCTGCTGGTGATTCGGACGGTGTTCGGGCAGGGGTGGTTGGGCTTGGCCGCGATGCTCCTGGGGATGGGGATGGTGGTCATTTGCGTGGTTGCCATCGGACGGGTGCTGAGACAACCGCTCGATTCCCGGCTCAGTTCGCCGTAGAAGAAGGATCGTTGCAAAGTGGGTGAATCAGAGATGCGTCGTCTGATGCGAAGGATATGTGCGTCGACGCTGGCCGCATTGACGGTCATGATTGCCGCTGTGTGGTGGGGAAGCTGGGCGCAGCCCATGCGGGCCTATGCCGGTATCGGGCGAGATGTGGTGAGTCGGCACGCGGTGGTTATTCCGGCCGGAGAGAAGGCTGAGGACGTACTGGTCATTGGCAACAATGCGACGGTGTCCGGAACCGTCACGGACACCATTGTGGTGCTCCAGGGTACCGTTCATTTGACGTCCACGGCGCGCGTGGACACGGTGATCAATGTGGGCGGGCAAGTGACAGAAGACCCTGGAGCGCATGTCGGCGCCGTATACACGCTGGCCTTTACGCAGCCGTTTTTGAACAGCCTCAGTCTGGGCGTCGCCATGGTGGTTGCACTGTGGGCGGTGCGGCTGGCTCTGAGTGCGGCCCTGGTTGCCGTGCCGACGGTTTTGGCGCTCTTGGTGCAAGCGCGCCTCCATGCGCCCGTTTCGTATCTTGAAAAGTCGGTTCGGCGCACCGGGCTGACGGGGTTGCTGGCGACGGTGGGAGCTGCCATCCTTTGCGCCATCACAGCCATCATCATCATTGGTCTGCCGGTCACCGCAGTCCTCCTCCTGTTGTACACCCTGGTCGGCTGCGTTGGGTTGACCTGTGTGTCCTATTGGTTGGGAGGTCTTACCAAGATTGGCCGAGTGCAGGACGGCCCCATCTGGCTGAAAACGCTGGTTGGCGCAACGTTCATGATGGCGTTCGGGAATATTCCCGTGGTCGGCCCCGTCCTGTTGATGGTTGCGTGGCTGGTCGGGATTGGATGTGTCACAGCTTGGCTGTGGCAACGATGGAGTTCTCGGAAATCCGGTCCATCATCGTCATGAGAGGCCAAATGATGCCCTGCCCCTACCAGAATCGCATTCTACAATCGTGCAAAAATTTTTCATTCAGGAGTGAGACCCATGAACCCATTTGACGTTACCGTCTATCACGATATCAACCAGTTTGCGGGGCACCATCCGGTGCTGGATGCTTTCATGGCCTTCATTGCGAAGGATGCGCTGGAGCTTTACGCGCTGCTGTTTATCGTGGCATGGTTCGCAATGCCCAAAGCGGAGGAGCGTAAGCGGCACGCGTTGGTGGTATCGTTCTGCTCAGGGGTGTTGGCTCTGGTCATCAATGTCGTGATTTCACATATCTGGTTCCGGCCGCGCCCCTTTGTCGCGCTTCCCAAAGGCAGTTTCACACAGCTGATTCCACATCCGGCGGACGCGTCGTTTCCCAGTGATCACACGTCTGGAAGCTTTGCGTTTGCCAGTGGGGTTGCGGGCAGTCAATTGCGCTGGGTTCAATACAGTTTCACGATTCTGGCTGTGCTCACGATGATTGCACGGGTCTACGTGGGGGTGCATTGGCCCACCGATGTTCTGGCCGGTCTGGTGGTTGGGCTTGTGGCTGGACGCGTGATGAGAAAATATGAACGTTTGGTCCGTCCGCTGACGCGGGTGGCGCTGCGGATATTCCACTATGGTCCGTACAGCCGAGGGGCGGTTCACGCGAAGAGCTCCGTTGCCCGGTGAACTGGCGCTCTGGTTTTTCGGCGTCGCCCGTTCTGCGCACCATCGAGGATGTGTACGGCTTTCCACATCTAGGGCAAAGCGCCAGGGTGGCGCCGATCACGAGTGCTTGGCAAACTATACGGCTTTCACAGAGAATTCCAATGTTCAGGTGGTATGGTAGAGGGGGAATGGTTTCTTTGTGAATTCAACATGTAATTTTAACTCAAGTTTCGCACCCTTAGACAGCCAGCTTTTCCTTGATAGCGCTGGGTAAATGGGTGATAAACTGTTCAACAATCATGTCGATCACGGTGCCGTTATGAACATCTGCTGCCTCCATGATGGACCGTAGCAGTTCGATCAACAGACGCATGGCGTCGGCGAACCGGATGTCTTCGAGCTCGTCACAGCAGTCGAAGAAGAGAGCTCCTATCGTTCTTGGATCCTTCTCGTCCCGAGCAGCCGCCGACAACATGATGTATCGTGCGAAGACGATGGTGGTGTGGGCAAACATTTGGTCGTATGTCCGTCCCTGCAACTCTTTCGCCAGTCGAAGATGGGATTTACTGACT
>NZ_AUCA01000014.1 GCF_000429525.1 Alicyclobacillus contaminans DSM 17975
CCTTACGCTTCGTGGAGTTTCATGAACCGCCGTATGCGGACCCGCACGTACGGTGGTGTGAGAGGACGGGGGCTAGGCGCCCCCTCCTACTCGATTACATCTGGCGCGGCTCAAGCGGGGTGGCCGCTTGACCATTTGCCGTGAAGGAGACAGTTGTCCATGCGCGTGCAGTACTTGTCGCCACATCAGTTGGAATCCTATCGACCATTTGTTGATACCTTAATCATAACGACCTATGCGCCATTTCCGCTCGATCCGGCTGTCCCTTGTGCTGCCAGCATGTGGATCGCCGACACATTGGCCCAACGCGTTCAAGACAATTTTGTCGGGCGGGCCAGCACGCTGCCGCTCGGGGTCAACCTTCAGGATATTTCCCCAGGCGCCCTGTCCGCGTGGCAGGGAATGTGGATTCATCCAGTCCGCGGCGCGCTGTGCATCGTCGACAGAACGCTCCTTCGTCCGTCGGTCGTGCACAGGGGGAAATTCCCCGTGGTGTACGCGGATTGGTGGCAGTGGCTTCGCAGCGCGGTGCCGACGCAGCGCTGGTCTGACGCATGGCTGTATCTGTGCATGGCGATCCAACCGTACAGACAGAGCGAGGAGAGACAGTACGCCGGACTGCCGCAGGAACGCTGCGAAGGCATGGCGAAGGAAGGAGGGAGGTTGTTATCGGCGATGGAAGATTGGTTGGTTCATCAGATATCCGTGCTCTGGCACACGATGGAACAGTCCGGAGAAAACGCGACGGAGTCATACCGAACATACTGAATTTTCGATTTAAATTGCTTGACACAAAAATCCACCGGGGGCTAAGATGATCTATGTGCAGCAGTGTTCGGCGGATTGGCAGAGAATGAAGAGAAACGCAACACCCCCGCCACGCATGGTTCGTTCTTACGAGAACCCTTGTGTAGGAAGCGCATTCATGGCGGTGTCGCGTACATCGAACTTTAGATTGGGGTTCAAGGCATCGCTGCACACGACGCTATCCGTACGGGGCAGGTGATGGGGACCGTGTTGAAGAAGGCGTATGACTGGATTGACGAGCGGCTGAACGTGACGCCACTGTGGAGAGATATGGCGGACCACGAGGTGCCCGCCCACGTCAATCCGGCCATCAAAATGTCGGCGTTTGTATACTGCTTTGGCGGATTGACCTTCCTCGTCATCACCACGCAAATTCTGTCAGGTATGTTCCTCGCCATGTACTACACCCCGGACATCACCAATGCGTGGTTCAGCGTCCGCTACATCACGGACGAAGTGCTGCTCGGCAATGTGGTTCGCGGCATGCATTTCTGGGGTGCGAGTCTCGTCATCGTGATGATGTTCCTGCACATGTTGCGCGTCTTTTTCACCGGTGCGTACAAGGCGCCGCGAGAGTTGAATTGGGTGGTCGGTGTACTCATTTTTTTCGTGGTGCTGGCGTTCGGCTTCACGGGTTATTTGCTTCCCTGGGATCAGAAAGCGTACTGGGCGACAGCGGTGGGCAGCCAAATTGCGGGATCTATTCCCTGGATTGGCCCCTATATTCAGACGCTGCTGGTGGGCAGCCATACGGTGGGTGCGTTGACGCTCACGCGCTTTTTCGCCATCCATGTGTTCTTCTTGCCCGCCGCACTGCTCGTGCTGCTGGCGCTGCATTTTATCATGATTCGAGCGCAGCACATCGCCGGACCGCTGTGATCATGGACAGTAGAGACGGCTGGATGACGTGGAAAAGGAGGGTGTGTCATGGCGGGCGGAGAACGAATTCCCGGTACACCCCGGTACCGTCATCATCTGGAGACGAACCCCGGAACCGAACCATTCTTTCCGAATTTTTTGTTGAAGGAATGGATAGTCGGCTCGGTGTTTTTGCTGGCATTCATGCTGTGGGTGGTCTTCAATCCCGTGGATCTGGGTGACCGGGCGAACCCCGACGACACCAGTTTCATTCCGGTTCCCGACTGGTATTTTCTGTTCCTCTATCAAATTCTGAAGTACTACCCGGGCTCTGATATTGTGGTCGGCACTGTGTTGGTGCCCATGGTTGCATCACTCCTGCTCGTCTTCGCCCCCTGGCTGGACACGTCCAAAGCGCGCCACCCGTTCCAGCGGCCGTTGGCGACCAGCGCGATGATGCTCACCACACTGCTGACGATTTGGTTGACCAATGAAGCGGCAGTTCAACACAAAGCCGAGTTGGATGCGGCCAGCGGCAAGGCTTCTGCGGGTTTGCCGGTGCTGCCGAAGATTCCGGCGTCCCAGATTCACCTGGTCAATACCAACATGCCCGGCTATAAGCTGTTTGAACAGACGTGCGCCAACTGTCACGGTAAGTCCGGAGAAGGCGGACTCGGGCCGCCGATTTACGCCATCGGGAAGTATTGGAATGCCAGTCAACTGAAGTCGTTCGTCAACAATCCGTCTGGCATGATGCCAAAAAACGGAACGTTGAGCAGTGATACGGAGGTTCAACAGGTGGTGGATTGGTTATCTCAACAGAAAGGTTGACGCCCGGCCACCGATTGCGAGCAATCGGTGGCCCGGTTATGGGGAGGGATAGGTGAACCCTTCTCCGAGGACCTCGTGCACGTCGTTGACGACGACGAATGCGCGCGGATCGATGTCGTGAACAATTTGTTGAATTCGTCCGACTTCCTCTCGCGCCACCACACAGTAGATGACGCGTTTTTCGGCACCGGTGTAGCCGCCGCTGGCGTCCAACAGGGTGGTTCCGCGCTCCAATTTGGCGTGAATCGCTTCCACAATCTCCGAGTGTTTGTCCGATATGATGTGAACGGCTTTTCCCGCTTTGACGCCTTCAATCACGAAGTCAATCACTCGACTGGAAACAAACAATGCGACCAGGGAGTACATGGCCACCTCACGGCCGATGATGAAGGCGACCATGCCAATCACCAGCACATCGATGGCAAACAGCGTCTTGCCCATGGAGTAGCCGTACCAGTGCCGAACGAAGCGGGCGATGATGTCCGCGCCTCCCGTGGTGGCTCCGGCCCGAAAGATGAGGCCGAGCCCCAGTCCGGTGACCACCCCTGCGTAGAGTGCCCCAAGCAGGTGATCCGGCGTTGGCAATTGCAAGTTTGCCGTGAGGCTGCTGAACAGGGAGACGGCCACCACCCCCACGGTGGTCCGGAGGATGAAATCGTGGCCAAATTTCTTCCACGCCGGGATGAGAAGCGGAATGTTCAGAAGGAAGAAGGTCAGTCCGAGCGGCCAGTGAAGCTTGTACAGAAGCAGGACGGAAATGCCCACAAATCCGCCCTCCGCCAGGTGGTTGGCGACAAGAAACGCGTTAAGCCCGACGGAATAAATCAGTCCACCCAAACCAATCAAGAACCATTTGGACCAGCTGCGCAGCATCAGGCTTCCTCCAACAAGCTCAGAGTACGGTTCGCGGCTTCATTATACGGAAGCCCTACGCGGTAGGCAACTTTTCCCTGGGCCACAGCAGAACGAGCACCAGGAACACGCTGATCCAGCCAAACACCCCGTACACGTGGGTCACGAGCCGGGTGAAACCCACCTGGCTGCCGAGATAGGCCAGCAGCAACAGGATGGCTGTGGTGCCCGCGAGCCGGCGACCGGTTCCCTGGGAGAACTGGGCCGCCACGCTGTACACGTTGCCGACCAGCGTCGAGTAGATTTCCCCCCAGAGCACCAACAAAAACAGCCACTGCCAAATGGAACCGATTTGGCCCGCCACGCGGGCCATCGGGATATCGAGCTGCATGACGTCGGGATAATTCGCGAACAGAGCGCCCG
Organism: Alicyclobacillus contaminans DSM 17975; assembly: GCF_000429525.1. Lineage (GTDB taxonomy): Bacteria > Bacillota > Bacilli > Alicyclobacillales > Alicyclobacillaceae > Alicyclobacillus_A > Alicyclobacillus_A contaminans. The sequence continues at coordinate 3,772 of NZ_AUCA01000014.1, forward strand.
TGACCGCAAACAACATCACTCCAAGTCCCGTGGCACCAAGGGCGGCTCCGGTTCGCAGTGTGCGCAGAGACGGAACATTGGCCCCCAACGGAATCAGAACGCCGGTGGCGAGACCGATGTTAAACGCCACGTACAGGATGGCGGATACGACGCTGAGCAGGGGAGGCCGCTGACTCAACTGGGCGCCCGTGGCCCAGATGAAGCCGGGAGTTGTATGGTGCAGCACATGCAGTCCAGCGAACAGCACGAATCCAATCATGGCCGGCACAATCACGGTGTTGGCAGCGACAATGCCACGCATGCCGCGCACGATGGTGAAATAGGTGACGACCATTGTCAGCAGAGCCCCCCACTGAAAGGAGATGTGCAAGCTCTGTTGAAAGAGCGCACCGGCTCCAGCAATCATAGCCACCGTGACCCCGAATAACATGATGGACAGAACCACGTCCAGCACCGTACCGACGGTTTCGCCGAACAGATGACGGTTCAATTCCCGATAGGAACGGGCGCGCAGCACGTGTCCCAGGTACATGACCCGGTATCCCAGCCACGCAAACAATACTGCGGCCAGAGCAATGGCGAACACCCCCGCCGTGCCGAACCGTCCAAAAAACCGAAAAATCTCCTGTCCTGACGCAAATCCGGCACCGACCACCGTCCCGATGTACGTACATCCCACCTGGAACGCCAACCACGCGCTTCTGATCCGTTGTCCCATCCTCGTGCATCCCCCTCACTTCACCATATGGTCCTGTCCACCGGTTGATGAATTTCGCCGGCCATCGCATGCCCCGGGGCGTTCGCAAATATAGATGAAGCGTACGGGACAAGCGTCCGTGCATCACAATGCGAGAGGAGGAGGACAATGACCGTATGGCAAGCGGCAATTCTCGGACTGGTGCAGGGGGTGACGGAATTCTTACCCATCAGCAGTTCCGGCCACCTCGTGCTGCTGCAGCAGCTGTGGCACATGTCGAACTCTGGGTTGCTGTTCATCACCTGTCTGCACCTGGGAACGCTGGTTGCGGTGGTGTGGGCATTTCGGAATGAAGTGCGCTGGTTGGTGACCCACCCCAATGACCGAATGGTGCGCATGCTAGTCCTGGCACTGGTGCCAACCGCCTTGATTGGCGCAGTATTCGAAGAACTGTTCGAGGATCTGTTCTCAAGCGGCGTAACCGTTGGCTTTGAATTCATCATGACCGGCGTCGTCCTGTGGTGGATGGACACCGCCCCGTCCGGACGCAAATCCGACGCAGAGGTGACGGCTGCGGACGCCCTATGGATTGGCGCGTTGCAGGGGGCCGCCATTCTGCCCGCCCTCTCCAGGTCCGGCCTGACCATCGCGGCTGGGCTCTGGCGCGGTTTGGATAGGGAGGCCGCAGCGCGATTCTCATTCCTCCTGTCCATTCCGGCGATTCTCGGCGCCACGGTGGTGGAGATGGACGATCTGTTTGAAGATCCGAGTCTGTGGGCCGCCACGCCGTGGTCCGCCGTGGCCCTTGGAACCCTGGCTGCCGCCGTCGCTGGTTACGCGGCGGTGAAAGGGACCATGTGGCTGCTCCGCACATCGCGTATGCGCATGTTTGCCGTCTACGTCTGGGCCGTGGCCCTGTTCGTGCTGGCGGATCAAACCCTCGTACATCGGTGGTTTCCGCCACTGTGGTAAGCCCCGCGCGCAGGGGATTCCCTTCATCGTTCGCATACATGGTCGCACATGGTGCCGAAGCGGTTCCGCTGGGAACACCTTCGGCACCCGTGCGTAGGGGCAGAGGCTTTCGGGGGTGCGGTCGGTACCCGGATGGGCGATGGACGCTGGAACGTGGTGCGTGCGCGTCCGAATCTTCCTCCGTGCACACGAATTTTCGTGATAAATACGTGATAAATAAAGGGAAAGCGGGTTGGCATCGGCCAATCCGCTGTTGTTCAAAGGTTTCGGTTGTGCAACGGATACGCGAGGGACGTCTCTAGGACCGGAGCTTGGCTCTCCAGGCAATCACCCGCACCCGGCGCACCAGGTGCACCGCGACGGACACCAGGAGGAGACCCGCAGTTAGCCAGACAAAAGAGGTCAATCCCGCTCCAACAACACGCCACCAGGGCGCCCCGGCGGCCGCCGCCTGTGTCGATGCGAACACGGGCAACGAGGCCGAGACAGCATGCAGCGCCGTTTTCCCCAATCCAAGCGCCCACAGCGCGTACGTGAAGACGACAGCCAGCACGGCGTGTAAGAACCTCGCCAAGAAATACGGACTCATCCGGATGTCGGTGCTGGTGATGACACTCGCCACCTGTGCGTGCACGGCGAGACCGCTCCAACCGATGATGCCGCCGACAATCGCCACGCGCTGGATCAACGGAGCTGCCTGTTGAGCCGCCGTTTGGGCGCTCCCGATATCAATCTCGAGCAAACCGGCGAGGGTCGGATTGATGAGACTGCTGTGCACGCCCAACAGATGGTACAGGAATGCGATGGGCATTCCAATCACCGTCAGCACGCCGGAGAGGTGCATGACCTCAATCATCACAGCGAAGAATACGATGAATCCACAAATCATCAGAATGGTCATCATGGATTCAGTCACGGAGTCGCGCAGCAACTTGCCGAAGGGCCGGCCATCCTCCTGGCGCGCCACGAACACTTCGCGAAACGCTCGGACGAAAATGTTGGTGTTCGCGTGCTGGCCGCTGGTCGGAGTCGGTTCACTGCCGCGTCCCCACAGCTTGAAACTCACACCTACCAAAAACGCAGCGATGTAGTGGGCGAGGGCAATCAGCGCGCCGAGCTCCGGTGACTTGAACATGCCAACGGCAACCGCTGTGATCATGAACAGCGGATCCGCCGTGTTCGTGAACGCGAGCAGTCGTTCTCCTTCAATTCGCGTGCACATGCCGGTTTCCCGAAACCGGGAGGTGATGACGGCGTCCATCGGATAGCCGGCCGCCAACCCCATCGACAACGCGAACGCCCCGGCCCCAGGCACGCTGAACAGGGGGCGCATCAACGGCTCAAGCAGGACGCCGAGGCCGCGAACCATTCCCAGTCCCAGCAGCAGTTCGGCCAGAATGAAAAAGGGCAGCAGGGAAGGGAAAACGATGTCCCAAAACATCTTGAGCCCGGCAATCCCAGCGTCAAACCCCTGCTTTGGGTAGACGACCAGAGCGACAGTGAAGACAATCACGGCGATTCCTAGCAGATACGTGGTCCACTGGCCCTTTCGCTGTTGACTCACTCTATCTCATCTCCTTTTGTCGCAGCCGGGCCTCGCACCTGTCCCGGTCAATCAGTACATCATATTGTGGTCGGAAAGGGTTTATGTACAAGGCCCCGGGCGCTTGTTGACCATGACGGCGAAGGCTTCTTGGGCGGAAGGATGTGCCGGTTGCAGGGTTCCGGTATAATAAGGTACAGATGCCGAATGAGTGAGGTTTCGACATGACCCTATCTTTGCAGGACATGCAGCGTCGAGTGGACGCGTATATTGGTCAATTCCAGGAAGGATATTTTCAACCCATGACCCTGGTTGTTCGGTTGGTTGAAGAGCTCGGGGAACTGGCCCGCGAAGTCAACCACGAGTACGGGGAGAAACCGAAAAAGCCCACCGAGCTGCCGGGCAGCATCGCGTTGGAATTGGGAGATCTTTTGTTTGTCATTACGTGCCTCGCCAACCGCCTCAACATTGATCTCGAAGCGGCGTTCAACCAGGTGATGCACAAGTTTGAAACGCGCGATAAAGACCGCTGGACGCGGATATCGAAGGAAGAATGATCTTTCTTGGGCCCGGGTACAAACTGTCTTCGCATCGTCCACATAGGATGGACGTGAGGTGAGACCAATGCCCGACAGCCCATGGTTTCAAACGGCTTGCGCCTATTTGTTTATCCGGGACTTTGACCGCGCATTGAACGCGTTTCGACGCGCCATGGAAGAACACCCGGATGACCCGGACTGTTATTTCCACGCGTCCATCACCGCACTCCGGAGCGGCCGCTTGGACGACGCGGAGCGGTGGGCCGCTGAAGCCCGCCGTTTGTCTCCGCAGGATTCGCTGTATGAGGCGCATTGGCAGCGGGTGCAGGCGGATCGATTGGTGGAACACAGTCTGCGGGCGTGGAGAAACGGTCTGACGGAGGATGCGCTGCGCTTGGTTCAAAAAGCGCTCGAGCTCAATCCGCTCAATGACCAGGCGCGGATTCTGGAAGCGGAATGGATGTCACCGAGCCCTGGCGCCATGCGGCGCGCGGGAGGTGATTTGGACATGAATCTGAGCACATGGAGAGATGACGATGCCTGAACGTGAGGCACCCATACGAATTGCGGTGGCTGGCGCCAACGGAAAAATGGGGCGGGAAGCGATGGCGGCCCTCTTGGCCCAGCCGAGGTTTGAGATTGTCGCCACATTGGTAAGAACGCCGGCGGCGTTGTCGGACAAGCCCTGGACCGAATACGCGGACGCGGAACAACTTCTCGTACAGAAGCATCCGGATGTATGGCTGGATTTCACGGACGCGGACAGTGTGGTGGGGCACATCGATCAGTGCGTGGCGTTCGGCGTGCGGCCCGTCGTCGGAGCGACAGGATACACGACGGAGGACATCCTGCGCTGGGACGAGCGTTTGCGCGCGAGCGATCTGGGGGGCATTGCGGCGCCCAACTTCGCCATCGGCGCGCTGCTGATGATGCGGTTCGCCAGTGAAGCTGCGCGTTTCTACGAGCGCGCGGAGATTGTCGAGTATCACCACGATGGCAAGAAGGATGCTCCATCCGGCACCGCGCGGCGCACGGCGGAACAAATGGCGGCCCAGCGGACCGAGAGCGCGACGAACGAGCGCCTTGCCTTCGACGGGGTGTACGAACGCAGAGTCGCTGCCGTGGAACAGCCCGCACGGGGGCTGTTTGTGAAGGACATTCCCATCCACAGTGTCCGCCTGCCGGGCTTGGTGGCCCATCAGGAAGTCATTTTCGGCGGAACGGGGGAGGTTCTGACCATTCGCCACGACTCGCTGTCCCGCAGCAGTTTTATGCCGGGCGTTGTCCTGGCCTGCACACGGGTGATGGAATTGCGCGGAATGACGTACGGTTTGGAGCATCTACTCTGGTAGGACGGGGAGGAGTGCGCATGAACATTGCGCTGATTGCACACGACCAAAAGAAGGACGACATTGTCAACTTCGCCATTGCGTACCGGCATCTCTTCGCCAAGGCTAATCTGTATGCCACAGGAACCACGGGGATGCGCATCGCGGAAGCCACCGGGCTGAACCTGCGTCGCGTGCAGTCGGGGCCCCTCGGCGGTGACCAGCAGATTGGGGCGAAGATTGCGGAGGATCAAATGGATCTTGTGATTTTCCTGCGCGATCCGCTCACAGCCCAACCGCACGAACCGGACATCACCGCACTGCTGCGATTGTGCGACGTGCACAACATTCCGGTCGCGACCAACCTGGCGACAGCGGAAGCCTTGCTGCGGGCGCTGGAACGCGGCGACCTGAACTGGCGCAACGCCGTCCGGGATCCCGCCGGTGATTGAGGCCAGTCAGGCGTCCCAGAGGGCGCTTGCGACGTGGAGGTGTGAACGTGCGGATTGGAATCAGCTGTTATCCGACCATTGGCGGATCGGGCGCGGTGGCAACGGAACTGGGCAAAGCACTGGCGAAAAAGGGGCATCAGGTGCATTTCATCGTCACCGATGTGCCGTTTCGCTTGGGAGAATTTCACCAAAACATCTACATACATGAACTCGACACCATGTCGTATCCCGTCCTGCGAACCCCGCCCTACGATTTATCGTTGGCCGCGCTGATGGCCGATATCGTGAAAACATACCAATTGGATGTGCTGCATGTGCACTACGCGCTGCCGTTTGCGGTATGCGCGTTTTTGGCGCGTTCCATTGTGAAAGGTCATCGATTTGGCGTGGTCACCACGCTCCACGGGACCGACGTGACGGTGCTGTCCCAAGACAAAGCGCTGTACGAAGTGATTCGGCTCGGCATTGAACAGAGCGACGTCGTGACGGCGGTGAGCCAGCATCTGGCCATGCAAACGAAAGCGTTGTTCCGCTTGGACAAAGAAATTCGGTGCGTGTACAACTTTGTCGATCCGGATGTCTTTCATCCACAGCGAGATGCGTCCATGCGGAACTGCTTCGGCGCACAGGGGGGCAAAAAGCTTCTCCTGCACATCTCGAATTTCCGACGGGTGAAACGGATTGACGATGTGATCCGCGTGTTTGCCGGCGTCCGAGAACGGATGCCTGCGAGGCTGCTGCTGGTCGGGGAGGGGCCCGAGTTGCCCACTGCCCGCGAGCTGGTTCACTCTCTGCGGCTGGCCGAAGACGTGGTGTTTCTCGGCAAGCAGGATCAGGTGGCGCCCATTTGTGCAGCGGCCGACCTGTTGCTCCTGCCCTCGGAAAAAGAGAGTTTCGGCCTGGTGGCATTGGAAGCCATGGCCTGCGGCGTCCCCGTGGTGGGAACCAGCGCCGGAGGGATTCCCGAGGTGGTCCGCCATGGAGAAACCGGCTACCTGGCCAATGTGGGCGATGTTCCAACGATGATTGATTACGCGGTGCGCCTCCTGCAGGATGCGGATCTGTACCGGCGTTTTGCCGATGCATCTGTTCGCCGCGCCAGGACCGAGTTCCATCTGGATGGACAGGTGGCTGAATACGAGGCCATTTATGCGTCGTTGTGTGGAGGCCGTGCGTAATGCGTTACCCGTGGCCGCCTGAGGTTCTGTCTGTGCTCCAGCGCCTCGAGTCCGCCGGATACGAGGCTTATCTGGTGGGAGGATGCGTCCGCGATGCCCTGCTGGGCCGCGCTGTCCACGATTTCGACGTGGCCACCAACGCGCACCCGGACGCGGTGTTGGCCGCGTTTCCCCGCGTTGTTCCAACCGGGTTGCGGCATGGCACGCTGACCGTCTGGGCGGGCGAAATGCCCGTGGAAGTGACGACCTATCGCAGCGAGTCCACCTACACGGATGGGCGGCACCCGGATGCCGTGGCGTTTGTGGATTCGTTGCCGATGGACCTGGCCCGGCGGGATTTCACCATTAACGCCATGGCCATGGATCTGCGCGGCTGCGTGGTCGACTGCCACGGCGGCCGACGCGATTTGGAGCGACGCCTCATTCGGGCGGTGGGGGAGCCGAAACGGCGTTTTGCCGAAGACGGACTGCGCATTCTGCGCGCACTTCGATTCGCCGCGCAGTTGACGTTCGCCATTGAACCGCGCACCTGGGAGGGCATGCAGGCGGAAGCCGGACGCTTGGTTCACGTATCCGCAGAACGACTGGGCGTTGAATTTTCCAAAATGGCCGCGGCCAATTGGGCCGCAATCTGCGATGCCCTCGCGGAAAGTCGAATCTGGGATTACCTTCCGCGTCCCGTGCAAAGACTGCGCCAGAGTTGGCCGTCGCTCCGGCGGACGGCGGCAGCGTTGGTTCAGTGCTATCCGCAGGAAGTGCCGGAAGCGGACAGAGCCAGCGAGATGATGGCGCTCTGGTGCCTGTGCGCCGGATGTGACGAAGCTGCGGCGCGGCATGTGTGCCGCGCGATTCGCTGGTCGAATGCCCGAATGCGGTTGGCGGTGGACTTTCTGCGGCTGTTGCGGTCGGACGTCCGGCAGTGGGATCTCTTGACCTGGCGCGAACAGCTGCTGCAGCACGGCGCCCATCGGGTGCTGCGCGCCTGCCTGCTGCAGGACGTGCTGAAGGACGACGAGCAACCGGGCACAGCGCGGTCAGACGTGTGTCGGCAGTACATCGCCAGTCAACCCATCTGGTCAGCTCGGGAGCTACAGTGTTCAGGCCACGACCTGTTGGCCCTCGGCGTTCGCGGGCAGCGACTCGGCGAGATCAAAACTGCATTGCTGCGCCAGGTATTGATGGGTCGTTTGGCAAACCGGCGAGATGTGCTGCGAGAAGCAGCGAAGAAATTGACGGAAGGGAGGCGCGAGGATGGGGACGGACAACATCCGCATGACCGAGACGGGTGATGTGCGCCAGCAGATTCTCGAAGTGCTTTTAAAGGAAAGGGACGCGTTCATCTCCGGCAATGAACTCAGTCAGCGCACGGGCGTGTCGCGGACCGCCGTATGGAAACACATCAAAGCGTTGGAGACCGCGGGGTTTCGGTTCGCCTCGTCGACGCGGGTGGGTTATCGACTGACGGAAGTCCCGGATCTCTTGTTTCCAGCTTTGGTGGCGGAACGGGTTCCCGCCGGGCAGCATATCGGCCGAAAGGTGGTCTGGTACTCGGAGGTGGACTCCACCAACCGCGTCGCTGCCGATTGGGTTCAGGAGAACGCACCCCACGGAACGGTCGTGACCGCCGAGACACAGACGGGGGGAAAAGGACGCCGTGGTCGCGGCTGGTTTTCTCCGGCGGGCGGACTTTGGCTCAGTGTCATTTTTCGGGCGCCAATTCCCGTGCGCGTGGCCGCTGATCTCACACTGCTGACTTCTGTCGCGGTGCGGCGGGCCATTGTTCAGGAGACAGGGCTCCCCGTGCAGATTAAGTGGCCCAATGATCTGCTGCTGCACGGCAAGAAAATTTGCGGCATCCTTGCGGAAATCCGAGCGGATGGAGAAACCCTGCAACACGCGGTGATTGGCGTCGGATTGAACAGCAACATTCCCGCCGCAGCGTTTCCCCATGCGCTGACGGACTATGCGACATCGTTGGCCGCGTACAGCGACCAACCTATTTCCAATCTACAATTGGCCGGCCGCCTATTCTCGGAATTGGAACAATTGTTCCAAGGACTCATTCTGCATGGACAGGGGTTTGGCCACGTACTGGACGAGTGGCGTGCCGCGAGCGCCACGCTGGGACGCCGGGTGCGCGTACAGACCCCTCAGGGTTTGGTGGAAGGCGTGGCAACCGACATCAACGCCGGCGGGATCCTCTACGTGCGGCAGGACAATGGCCTCGTGGTGCCGATTCACAGCGGGGACGTGCTGTTCTAGTTCGTCCGACGCTCACCTGTATAATCCTGCACTGGAACACCGCATGCTAGAACAGAGGAGGGGGATGCGGTGTTCGAACAAGGCTTTGCCACACTCTTTCGAGCGGTGGACAGGATTCAGGCGCAGATGGAGACGGCCGATCCCGGTCTGCGCCGGTACCTGCTGGAAGAACTCCTCTGTATACAGCAACTCGGCGAGCGCTGTATCGACGGTTGGATGACGCTCGATGAAAAGATCGCGGAACTCGTCGAAATGTACGGATCGGACGTCCCGAAGGCGGAGGAGAGCGAATGGTCCGCTGATTTCAAGCCGCTGGAGGCCCACCAATCCACCTCGCCGAGTCGAACCGACGCCACGCTGAGCGCAGCGCCGAACGCCGAAAAGGATGATTGGATGGAGGCGGCGTTCGACCTTTCCAACCCCGTCACGCTCGCGTTTCGCAAAGGTCTTGCGTATTACGATCTGTATATGTACAGCAATGCGGCGGATTCGCTCGAACAAGCCGTCGCCCGCGAGGACAACCCGTTGGTCCGCCTGTATCTCGCGGCCAGCTATACCGCAGCGGAACGGTATCCAGAGGCCCTTGAACAAATTGAACGCGTTCGGAACCGGACGGCCGAACCACTGTTTCTGGCAGGCGCCGACGAATTGGAGGCGTTGGCCTGGTTGAAGCTTGGAGACCCGGCGCGTGCTGTGGCGTGCTTGCGCCGCGTGGCGGATTGCCTGCCGAAGTACCCAGACGTTTGGTTCAACCTCGGTGTGGCACACATTCTCCATCAGAAGCTGGACGAGGCGCTGGACGCGCTAAACCGCGCGGTTCAGATGAATCCGAACGACATCGAGAGTCTCCGGTTGCTCGGATACGTGCATCTGCGGCGAGAAGATCACGAAGCGGCGCTGTTCGTCTGTCAGCAAGCGTTGGAAGGCCAACCGCTCAATCCGTCGCTGCTTGAGTTGTTGGCCGTCATTCAACGGGCGGCGGGACAGTGGTCAGCCTGCATTCGAACTTGCCGGAAGCTTTTGGATGTGAATCCCACGTCCGGGCCGGCACATACCTTGTTGGCGTGGGTATACATGCGTATGGGCGATCTCCCGCGTGCGGCCACCGTTCTCAAGCGGCGAATCACCCTTGGCAAGGATTGCCCGGATGCGCTGCTTCAATTGGGTCTGGTGCATCTGATGCAAGGGGACGTGGAGCGCGCGGAAGCGGAGTTGGCGCGGAGTTTGGCGCATGTGCACCACAGGTCGTTGGCCTGGATGGGCCTGGGCCGCTGCAGCGCGCTTCAGGGGCGGATGAACCAAGCGCGAACCCGTTATCTCCGGGCGATGCGCGAAACACGAAAGCCGCTGCGACGTCTGGCCATGTACAGTTACGCCCGGCTCTTGATGGAATTGGGCCAGTATGAACAGGCGGAATCGTACCTGAAGGGGGCGGCGCTGCTCGGCCGCCCAAACGCGGCCGTCTATCTGAGTCTGGCCGAGTGCGCCCGAGTTCTGGGTCGGGTGTCCGAGGCGGAACGATTACATCAAAAGGCGCTGAACTTTGGAGCGGATCCCAAGCGGGTTCCATCCGCCCAAGGCAGCGAATCTTCCTGAACCCAATCAGCCCACGTCGGAAATCAATTTGCTACAATGGTTGCATGCATTTCTGACGAAGGGGCCGCACGGATTGAAACTGACCATCCTGTTTATCCATACATCGGAACACGACCGCGAAACGCTCGAAAGCCATCCCAGCGTCCACGCGCCGAATGGGGCTCCGACGGTGTCCGCAGCGACGTGGGAGGACGGACAGTGGACGGCCGCGATGGATGGGCTTGGCGACACATCCGAAGGTGGTTCACCAGACGATGTCCACGCTTGGTTGCCGAAACTGCTCTCTCATCTGGATCACAGTTGGATTGTGGGCGTTCCACGGGATGTCGCCCGCACGTGGTTGAATGAGGTGTGCGACGCGGAGGGCTATCTCTATCCTGACGACAGCCACTGGCTCGACCTCCGGCAGCTGGAGCAAATCCTGTTTCCCACCGTCCACGATTCGCATCCCGGTTCATCGCTCACCGACGCTGTGTCTGGGATATCTGGCGACGCCAATGGTGCGCTCGCCGCGTGGCAGGAACGGGTGGATATGCTGTGGCGTAAGTCGGTGGCGCTCCCGTCGCTCACGCTTCAGCACCTGGCCCACCTTGGCGGCCTGTTGTCTCCGGCCATGGGAGCCTGGTTCGGCGCTGCTGCGGAGTGGCGATTGGCCGAGATGGGTACCCAGCTGCCGCCGCACCTCGAACACGCGCATGACATCATTTACACCCGTCCGAAACCGGAAGAAGCGTCCGGTCGTGACGGGAAGTCCGGAGACAACGTGCAAGCGGCGGACGCGGAGGACCTCTCCGTCGACGCGGATGGCGCCGACGACCTGACGACGGCATCCATGCGACTGTTGTCGGAGGACGGGCCGCTGACCCGCGTGCTCGACGGCTTTGAGGTTCGACCCGGGCAGGCACAGATGGTTCAGGCGGTGGCGGACGCCTTGGCGGATGCGCATCACCTGATGGTGGAAGCGGGCACCGGCACCGGCAAATCGCTGGGCTATCTCATCCCGTCGGCTTTATTTGCGCAGACTCATCAAACCCGCGTGGTGGTGTCCACGCACACCATTTCCCTGCAGGACCAGATTGCGTTGCGGGACTTTCCCACGCTGCGGTCGGTCCTCCAGACGCCCATTGAGTTGGCGGTGTTCAAAGGACGAACGCATTATGTCTGTCTGAGGAAATTGCGACAGGAAGCCCTGGCGGCCGACATGACCTGGCGAGCGGATGACGTGGAGGCCGCCATGCGCATGATGGTGTGGCTCACGGAAACGGGTGAGGGAAGCCGAGAGGAATTGAACCTCGAGGGGATTCGAAACGATCTGTGGCCGCGTGTGCAAAGCGAAACGGAAACGTGTATCAACAAGCGATGTCCGTTTTTCAGGCCCTGTTATTACTTTCGCGCGCGAAGTCGAGCTCACCAGGCGCAGTTGGTCGTCACCAACCACTCGCTGGTGCTGTCGGATTTAAAGGCGGAACATCGGGTGCTTCCCAAGTATGACCACCTCATTCTCGACGAAGCTCACCACCTGGAAGAACAGGCCACCAAACAGCTGGGTGAAGAGGTGCACCAACTGCAGTGTGCCCTGCACCTGCAGCGGTTGTATCGGGACAATGGACGGCACGGCCAGGTGGGCGAACTGTTGAGTAAACTGTCGGGCATCGATGTGGAGAGCCGACGCGCCCTGCCTGCGCTGGAACGGTTGGCCGACAGCCTGCCCGAGATTCGGAGGCTCATGGATTCCACCTTCATTGCGCTCGGTGAGTTGGTGCCGAACGGAGAATCAATGGTGCGCGTAACGGAAGAACTCATGGACGTCCCAGGCTGGCAGGCGTATGCCACGCTCTGTGAGGAATTGGCGCGGCAGATTCAGCAGCTCGATGTGGAATGCGCGAACCTCTCCGACATCGCAGGTCGGGAAACGGATACCGAGATGGCGGGGAGGTTGCTGGACACCGTCGGGTTGCTGCAGGACTTGCAGGCAAAGTTGACGGTGCTCTGCAGCGCCACGGCTCCATCCGAACATTGGGTGGTGTGGGTGGAGGTGCACCGCCTGAACGAGCGAACGTTCGTCAGCCTGCACCGGGCGCCCGTGAACGTGGCGCGCCTGCTGCAGGAGAGGTTGTTCGGGGAGAAGCGGAGCGTCGTGCTGACGTCAGCCACGCTGTCGGACGGCGGATCGTTTGATTTTACGAAACATCGGCTCGGGCTGACGCAGGCAGCACAAAGTGGACGCCTCGCGACCCTGACGGTGGCCTCTCCCTTTCGGTACCGGGATCAGGCCCTGCTCTGCGTGCCGACGGATGTTCCCGAACTGGCCAAATTGTCTCCGTCGGAAGCAGCGGTGTGGTTGAGTGAGTCCCTGTATCAGTACGCCGTGGTGAGCGAGGGGAGGATGCTGGTTCTATTTACCAGCCACGCGATGCTGCGCGCCACCGCGGAGACGATACGTGAACCCCTGTCCCGGCGCGGATTGCAGCTGTTTGCTCAGGGCGTGGACGGAAGCCGCAGCTTCGTGCTGGAGGCGTTCCGGAAATTCCCCAAATCGGTGTTGTTTGGGGCGCAATCGTTCTGGGAAGGGATTGATCTACCGGGAGACCAATTAACCACACTGGTCATTATTCGCCTGCCCTTCGCGCCGCCCACGCATCCGGTCACCGTGGCCCGCCACGAACGGCTGATGGCGGAAGGCCGCAGTCCATTCTTTTCCGACAGCCTGCCGGAAGCGATTGTTCGATTTCGACAAGGCTTCGGACGATTGATCCGAACGGTCCGCGACAAGGGCGTGGTGGTGGTGATGGACAAACGTATCGTCACCTCGCGCTACGGGCATCGGTTCCTACAGAGCGTTCCGGATGTTGGCCGCTGTATCGGCCCCGAACGACAGGTGGTGCAGCGGATGCGGACATTCTTACAAACGGAAGCCACAGTCACCTCCACGTGAATGGTGCGCGGTGGAGCAGTGGAGCCATGCGGATGCAACAACTTCCGGCATGGCTCCTCGTATTTTTGCCCACATTATCATCGAGGAATGTCTGGGAGAACAGGGGAGATGGCACCGTGCACACCATGTGGAAAGGATCCATCAGTTTTGGCTTGGTCAACGTGCCCGTGCGCATGTTCGCCGCAACAGAGTCCAAAGATGTGAAGTTTCGGTATCTGCACAAGGAATGCAAAACGCCCATCCAGTACACGCGGACCTGTCCCCGCTGCAATCGTCCCGTCGAATGGGATGAGATTGTACGGGGCTTTGAATACGCCCCAGATCAGTATGTGGTGTTTGATCCAGACGAGCTGTCGGCCGTTCAACGCAAGCGGTCTCAGACCATTGACATCGTCGATTTCGTCGAACTGACCGAGATTGATCCGGTGTATTACGACAAAACCTACTACCTCGCTCCGGAAACGGCCGGCGTTAAAGCATACCGGCTGCTGGAACAGGCGATGGGTCAGACCCACAAAATCGCCATCGCCAAGACAGTGTTGCGCAACCGCGAAACGTTGGCGTGTATTCGGACCGGACCAAACAGCGTCATCATAATGGAGACCCTGTACTGGCCAGATGAGGTGCGCGGTGTGGAGGAACTTCCCAATCTCCGTGCGGAGACCCAAATCACCGCTCAGGAATTGACCATGGCTGTCACGCTGATTGAGCAGATGTCGACCTCGTTTCAACCCGAGAAATACGTGGATGAACATCGGGCTGAGCTCGAGCAGTTGATTGAGCGGAAGGTGGCCAATGACCATGTGACGCAGCCGCCGGCCGCCGCCGCGCGAGCGGACAACATCGTCGATCTCATGCAGGCATTGCAGGAAAGCTTGAACCAAAAGCAGGCAGCGTCTTCGAAGAAAAAGGCGGCCGCCAGCACGCGCCGTCGCACCAAGAAAACTTCGTGAGGACACAGGAGAATCGCACCCGTTTGGTATGGGAGTGACCATCATGGAATTACCCGCAGAGCATCCCGTGCGCATCACACATCCGAAAAAGGTGCTATGGCCAGAGGCGGGCATCACAAAACTCGATCTGCTCCGCTACTATGCGCAGGTCGCACCCGCGCTGTTGTCGTGGCTCCGCGACAGACCCCTCACGGTGATCCGTTACCCGAATGGCATTCACGGCCATTCGTTTTTTCAAAAGGACGCGCCGCAGGGCAGGCCGGAGTGGGTCAGGACGCATGCCGTGTGGTCCGAAGAGAAACGGCGACATATTGACTGCGTGATTGTGGATTCGGTGGCGACGCTCTTGTGGCTCGGCAATCTGGGGTGTCTGGAGCTGCACGTGGGGTTCACGACAGCGGCACGGCCCGAGGAACCCACTCACGTTGCCTTTGATCTCGATCCGTCCGTCCCCGGTTTCGAACCGGTTCGCACGGTCGCCCTTGGCCTGCATCAATTGCTTCAACGACTGAACCTTCCCAGTGTGTGCAAGACCTCCGGTGCATCCGGCCTACAGGTGTTCATCAAGCTGGCCGAAGGTCACACGTACGAGCATACGCGCGTGTTCACGCGCGCCGTTGCCGAATATCTCCAGCATCAGTTTCCTTCCCTGGTGACATTAGAGCGTCTTACCCGAAACCGCAGACACAAAGTGTACGTGGATTATCCGCAACACGGCCGCCACCGCACGCTGATTGCGGCCTACAGCCCGCGCGCCGCCGAGCAGGCCACCGTATCGACCCCGCTCTCGTGGCGGGAACTCGAACAAGGCGCGCTGCCTACCGACTACACGCTTCGGAACGTGCCCACCCGGCTGAAATTGACGGGCGATTTGATGACCCAATTGGAACCCGTGTCTCTGCGCGACATCTCCGCGTACCTGGAACGCGCCGGCGTTTTTTCCTGAACGCTGTGGAAGCCGACCGGGCCTTCACGTATAATCGGATGAAGAAGACGGGGAGGAAGGGATTACGCTTGTCTGTAAAATTTGCAATCATCGGTGGTACCGGCGTATATCGGCAGGACATGCTGGAAAATGCGGAGACCACCGTGTTGGATACACCGTACGGGCAAGCTCAGGCGACGCTCGGTACATACCGCGGCAATACCGTCGCGTTCATGCCGCGGCACGGGACGGGACACAGCATTCCGCCGCACCGCATCAATTATCGCGCGAATCTGTGGGCACTCAAATCGTTGGGCGTGGAACAGATTTTCGCGACTGCCGCGGTCGGTTCACTGCAGTTGGATGTGGCCCCCGGCAGCCTGGTCCTGGTCGACGACTTTCTGGATTGGACGAAACAACGAACTCAGACATTTTTTGAAGATGGACAAGTGGTGCACGTGGACATGACCGATCCGTACTGCAACCGTCTGCGTAGTCACCTGCGCAATACCGCGCATGAACTCGGTCTGTCGCTGCACGACGGGGGGACCTACGTGTGCACGGATGGTCCTCGCTTCGAAACCCGTGCGGAGATTCGAATGTACCAGTCGCTTGGAGCTGCGGTGGTTGGTATGACCACCGCGCCGGAGGTTGTCCTGGCCAAGGAGCTTGAGATGTGTTATGCGACCGTGGCCATGGTCACCAACTATTGCACGGGAATCAGCCGACAGGCGTTGACCGTTGACGAAGTGGTGCAAACCATGAACGAGAATGCCCATCAGCTGCAGCGCCTGTTCTTCACGGCCTTGGAAACCATCGATGCAAAGCGGGACTGCAGCTGTGGCCACGCCGTGGCTGGGCAGATGCCGCTGACCGGAGCCAATGCCAGCGAGCAGGAGGGAAGACATTGACGTTGCGAGCCATTCACTGGACGGGAAATACCTTGGAACTGCTGGATCAAACGCGGCTCCCGCACGAGGAGGCGTGGATTCGCTGCAATCGGGCAGAGAATGTGGCCACAGCCATTGTGGACATGAAAGTTCGCGGCGCGCCGGCGATTGCCATTTCCGCCGCCTACGCTGTGGCGCTGGAAGCCATCCAGCATCGGCATCTATCCGTCGCAGCGATGCGCGAAGCGCTGATGCAGACCATTGAACGGATGTGTCAGACGCGGCCCACCGCCGTCAACCTGTTCGCGGCGATGCGCACCATGTCCGACGTGGTGCAGTCCGAAGTGACGGACGCGGACGACCTGCTTCAGCGGGTGGTGTCCACCGCAGAACGGCTCGCGCAAGAGGACGTCAAAACCAATCGCGCCATCGGCCGACACGGCGCCGAGCTATTTCTCGGCCCAGTGCAGGTCCTCACGCATTGCAACACCGGATCACTCGCCACGGTGGAGTACGGCACGGCCCTCGGAGTCATCCGCGCGTTGGCCGATCAGGGCCGCTTGACTCACGTGTACGTGGACGAGACGCGCCCGTACCTGCAGGGAGCCCGGCTGACCGCATATGAACTCAGCCACGAAGGGATTCCGCACACGCTGATTACCGACAGTATGGCCGCGCACATGATGAAACAGGGCAAGGTGGACGCCGTGATTGTGGGGGCAGACCGGATTGCGGCGAACGGTGACACTGCCAACAAGATTGGAACGTATGGCTTGGCTGTGCTCGCAAAGCACCATCAGATTCCTTTCTACGTGGCCGCGCCGCTCAGCACGTTTGACATGAAGACGCTGTCTGGCGAGCAGATCCCGATTGAAGAGCGCCGCGGCGAGGAAGTCACAGAGCTCGGCGGCGTGCGAATTGCCCCTGTGACCACACGGGCGGCCCATCCGGCGTTCGATGTGACACCGCACGAACTGATCACCGCCATCATCACCGAAGTAGGCGTGATTCATCGACCGACCGAGCATTCGGTGCGGGAGACATGGATGAAAGCGGGGGATACGGTATGAGCCAATCCGTTCTGATGGAAGTGGGCGCACTGATTCAGTCGGCCGGGCAAGTGATGCACGAGCCGGCGTATTTGTTGATTCGAGACGGCATCATCGCCGAAGTTGGGCGTGGACGATATGCTGGGCCGCGCGAGGGTTTGACAATCTATCGGAGACCGCAGGCACTCGCCATGCCGGGGTTGGTGAATGCGCACGGACACGCGGCTATGACGTTGTTGCGCGGTGTCGGCGACGACCTGCCGTTGATGACATGGCTGGAGGAGCGCATGTTTCCCAATGAAGCCAAGCTGACCGAAGATGCCATCTATTGGGGCACGCTGTTGGCCTGCTGGGAGATGATTCAATCCGGAACCACCTGTTTCACCGATATGTACTTTATGATGCACAGCGCAGCGCGCGCGGTGGAGGAGTCTGGTCTGCGAGCGGTCTTGTCCTGGGGGATGGTGGGCATGGACGCCACATCGTATCAGCAGGGGATTCGCAACTCCCGGGCATTCATCGGCCAGTGGAACGGGCGGGCCAACGGTCGTATCACTACCACGCTGGGACCCCATGCGCCGTACACCTGTCCGCCAGACCATCTGGCGATGGTGGCAGAGTTGTCGGCCGAATTGGATGTGCCCATCCAAATTCATCTATCCGAGACCAAGGTGGAAGTGGACAACAGCCTGCGAGACTACGGGCGCTCCCCCATTGCGCACGCAGCCGCTTGCGGTTTGTTCGAGCGCCCCGTGTTGGCCGCGCACTGCGTGCATGTGTCCACGGAGGACATTGACCTATTGCTCCAACACGACGTGCGCGTCGCCCATAATCCGCAGAGCAACCTCAAGCTCGGTTCCGGAGTGGCACCTGTAGTCGCCATGAAGCAGGCGGGCCTCACGGTCGGACTGGGTACGGATGGCGCCGCGAGCAATAACAATTTGGATATGTTTGAAGAGATGCGGCTCGCCGCCACGCTGCACAAAGGTGTGCTTCAGGACGCCACCGCCATCCCCGCAGCCACCGCGTTCGCCATGGCGACCGAAGACAGCGCGCGCAGCGTGTTCTTGCCATCCGGTCACGGTACGTTGACCGCGGGGGCGAAGGCGGACATCACACTGTTGGATTTGAACAGCACGCACTTCCAACCCACGTTTGACCTGCTGTCGAACGTGGTGTACGCGGCCGGGGCGGATGACGTCACAGATGTCTTCGTCGACGGACAGCCGCTGTTGCTTCATCGCGAGCCCGTCACGCTGGATACGGAACGAATTCGCTACGAGGTGCGCGCCATCCAGGAGAAACTGTTGCGGTAACGGGATTCAATGGTGGCGTTGGCTCAGGCTCGAAACAGGGAATTGCGCAGCCCCACGTGCACGGTTGGGTGATTCAGGCAGAGTGTGCAAGCCAACGCCTCCAGCCACAGATCCCGCTCGGCGCAGCGCATCAAACCGTCCTCCGGTGACGTGTCATGTGCGGCTGCACCGGGTGCGGTGGCGTCGCCTGTGTTCGATTTGGTGCGAACAACCCGTATCGGCATATGACGTGCACCTCCTCGCGTAATACTCGTAGTATCCGCGCGGTGATTGTGCATCATGTCGGCGGATTGATGGCAGGAGAGGAGACAATCCATGCGAATACTGATCAGCAACGATGACGGCATCCATGCGGAAGGGATTCGCGCCCTGGCCGAAGCGGTGCACAGTCTCGGTGAAGTGGTGGTGGTGGCGCCGGATGTCCAGCGCAGTGCTTCCAGCCACGGCATCACACTGTTTCAACGCCTGTACGTGGAGGAAGTCCAGCTCGGCATCCCGGGTGCAACCGCGTATTCTGTCTCCGGAACGCCCGTGGACTGCGTCAAGTGGGCGGTGGCCCAGTTGGGCCAGCAGCGCCCATTCGATTTGGTGCTGTCCGGAATCAATGAAGGGCAGAATTTGGCGACGGATGTTCTCTATTCCGGCACATTGGCCGCCGCCGGGGAAGGCGCGCTGCACGGTGTGCCCGCGGTTGCTTTCTCCCTGACTGGACCGCCGTTTCCCTATGCGGACGCGGCGGCAGCGGCCCGGCGCATTGTGGATGCCGTGCTTTCGGTGCCCTTTCCCCCCGATACGTTTCTCAGCGTCAATTTTCCGGCGAAGGACATCGCATCCGCGCCCTGGCGGGTGGTTCCGTTGGGAGCGCGCAGCTACCAGGATATCTTCGCGCAGCGCACGGACGAGTCCGGGCGGGTGTATTACCGGTACACAGGCGAAGCGCTGGACGAGAACGCCGCGTCGGAAACGGATGTACATGCTGTCAATGAAGGGGCCATCAGCATCACGCCGCTGACGTACCGTTTTACAAACGAAGCGATGATTGCTACGCTGAAGATGACCTTGGGAACACACTCCGATGGACGGGTGAATTCATAATGGACGACAAGATGACTGTGATAGGTACCCATGTCTGCACAGCCACGGACGATTTATATCAGCTGGTGGATTTCTTGAACCGGAACTTGAAAGACAAGAACGTAATCTTCGGATTGTCGAAACATCAGGAACAGGAAGGGAAGATGTTGCTCACGTTGTATCGAGCATAGAGGCCATGAGCAAGTGGAGAATCTGGTTTTGGAGCGTGTTCGTCGTCATTTGTATGGTGTTGATTGCCCTGGTCAGCGCGATTTGGAACAATTTATCGAGTGAGTGGAACGTGGAGGAAGTGGCCGCGCAGGCCGCTTTAAACCAATCTCCCATCGACCACATTCTGCGACACGACGTGTTCACCGGTGCAGATGTCCAAGAGGTGTTTGTCGGCACCGACGCGTTCGGTCGGACGTGGGATGTGTTTGTGTACGGATCGCCATTTCAGGTGCACGCGGTTCCGGCGTCCACGGTTCTGTCTCCAGATGCGATTTTGAAGCGCACGGCTGTCGCAGCGCTGCATCCCACAGCCGTACACCTCGGCTATTTGGATGCCGGCGAGCAGCGCAAGCTCAACACATCGACGCATGTGGTGTATGAAATCGAGCACCGTAACAGCAAAGGATTGATTTTCTACACGTACGTGGATGCAACGTCCGGTAAGTTGTTAGCTACGTATTAAATCCTACGCGAGTCGTTTGACAGGACAGGGTCCATGTCAAAGGAAATATGTGCTGTCTACATAACGTGACTGACATGCTATACTGATTGCGATATCCTGCGCGCAAGGAGGCGGTGAACTGTTGACACGCATACGCCTCATTCCGGTAGTCGTCATCGCCTTGGTCAGCCTGCTGGTTTTGTTCGGCGGCTGGTGGGCATATCGAAAATACAATGTCATCAATCCCTTGACGGAATCGCTTCAGCATGTGACCGGCGTTGAAAGCGTACAGGTCAATCCGAGCAGTCCCAGTTCCATTTCGATTCAACTCGGTCCCGTGACGGACCTGCAAACCACCTATCAAACCATCTCCCGTGCCGTGGAGCAGGTGTTTGGATCCGGCTCCAGTGTGGCGATGACCCTTGAAGATCATCGAGACGCCGCACTGACGAATATCTACGAAACAGATATGGCGCCCATCCTTGCGGAAGCCATCCAAAAGGGTGAGTATACGCAGATGGTTGCGATGATCCAGCAGAAGGCGAAGCAGCTCCACGTCACGGCGAAAGTGAGCATGGATGATCAGAACATCTACCTGCAACTGCAACAGGGCAGCTACTATTTGTACCACGTGCGTCGTTATTCCGCACTTCAACAGGGAGGTGGTGTTGCGTGATCAAGGAGTGGCTGGTCGGAGTTGGCTTGGCGGTACTGATTTTTCTGGGGATTTTGGGCCTGAACGTGCTCCCCATTTTCTTTCTGGTCGCCGTATCGGTCGCTTTGTGGTACGTCATGGACAGGCGATCCGCGGCCCCCACGGCCGTTCGCGAGGCGTCCGTGCGGCCGCGCGTTTCGTTTGACGAAATCGGCGGTCAGGAACATGCCAAGCGCGAATTGATGGAGGCGCTCGACTTCCTGAAGTATCGGGACAAAATCAAGACGCTCGGTATTCGCCCTTTGAAGGGGATTTTGCTCACGGGACCTCCTGGCACCGGAAAAACCCTGATGGCCAAAGCAGCGGCGACGTATACCGACTCTATCTTTCTTTCCGCTTCGGGCAGCGAGTTTGTGGAAATGTACGTGGGCGTCGGTGCGCAGCGCGTGCGCGATCTGTTTCGCCGGGCGCGGACACAAGCCAAGAAAGAGAACAAGGACAGCGCCATCATCTTCATCGATGAAATTGATGTGCTCGGTGCGCGGCGCGGTCAGCACAGCCATCAGGAATATGACCAAACGTTGAATCAGCTGTTGACGGAGATGGACGGCATGTCCACCACGCAGTCTCCGCTGGTGCTGGTGATGGCGGCCACCAACCGTCCCGATATGTTGGACAGCGCGCTGTTGCGCCCAGGTCGATTCGACCGGCAGATCAAGGTTGACCTCCCGGATAAAGAGGGACGGTTGCACATCCTGCAAATTCAGACCAAAGACAAGCCGCTGGCCGATGATGTGAACCTGGAGCACATCGCCAAGGAGACCTACGGTTTTTCCGGGGCCCAGTTGGAGTCGTTGGTCAACGAAGCGGCCATCATCGCACTGCGACAGGAGAAAACGCAAATTACGCAGGAGATGTTCCGAGACGCGGTGGACAAAGTATTGATGGGCGAAAAGACCGGACGCAAGCCGACCGACGAGGAATTGCATCGCGTGGCCGTCCACGAAATCGGGCACGCCATCGTCAGTGAGTTGATGCGCCCGGGAACGGTCTCTCACATCACCATCGCGCCGCGCGGCAACGCGCTGGGATTCGTTCGCCAAATTCCAGAAAATGATCGGTATTTGTACACCCTGGAGCAGCTTCAGCAACAGATCAATGTGGCACTGGCCGGGTGTTTGGCGGAGGAATTGCACTACGGCAACCGCAGCACGGGTGCGCAAAACGACTTCATGCAGGCGTCTTCGCTGGCGAGGACCATGGTGAAATGCGGCCTGTCCCGCATTGGCATTGTGGACGAAGAGAACCTGCCCGACACCGTGCTCGACACGGAGGTTCGATATATCCTCGGCCAACAGGAGCAGGCGACGCGCGCACTGCTGCAACCGTTCAAGCAGCACATCGCGGAGTTCGCGCAATCGGTGGTGGCGGAAGAGAGCGTGTCGGGAGATGCGTTTCGGGCGTGGCTGCAGCAGGTTCAGCAGTCCGCCCGGGTGGACTGGGCGGTGCCGCTGCCGGCGGGCTTCCACGAAGCGAACGGGACGGCCGTCCCGTCCGCTTGACCAATTGTCATATGATGCGAGAGAGGCAGCTTCGGACGTCCTTTTGGACGGCGCCGGAAGCTGCCTCGGTGTGTTTTCTGGACGGCCGTCGCTGTTCACGATGGGCGTGGGTTTGATATAATTCGAGGGACTGACGTATCTGGAGGGAATCTCTGTGTATCCGGTGACGACGATTCAAGAAATAGGACAATTTGTTGGACAAACCGTAACTTTGCGCGGCTGGTTGTACAACAAGCGCTCAAGCGGCAAGATTCAATTTCTGCAGGTCCGCGATGGAACGGGCGTCATTCAATGTGTCGCGGTCAAGAACGAAGTGGGCGACGAGATATTTGAAAAGTGTTCGAAACTGACCCAGGAGACCTCGCTGGTGGTTCACGGCACCGTCCGCGCGGACGAGCGGGCTGCCGGTGGCTATGAAGTGACCCTGGTGGATGTGGAACCGGTGGGGGGATCGGTCGATTATCCCATCACCCTGAAGGAACACGGTGTCGATTTTCTGTTGGATCACCGCCATTTATGGATTCGCACGCCGCGGCAACGCGCCATCCTGAAAATCCGCGCGGAAGTACAGCGCGCGATGGCGGAGTTCCTCGATGCGGAAGGATTCACGCGGGTCGATCCGCCCGTTTTAACGCCTTCCTCCGCCGAGGGTACCACCGAACTCTTCCACATCAAGTACTTCGACGAAGATGCGTACCTCACGCAGAGCGGCCAGATGTACATGGAAGCTGCGGCGATGGCTCTGGGAAAGGTGTATTCCATGGGCCCCACCTTCCGCGCCGAACGCTCGAAAACCCGGAGACATCTGATTGAATTTTGGATGATTGAACCGGAGATGGCTTATTTCACACACGAGGACAATGTGGCGCTGCAGGAGCGGTTCGTGTCCCACGTGGTTCAGCACACGCTGAAGCACTGCAGCCGCGAGCTGGAAACCATCGGTCGCGACGTGAGCAAGTTGGAGCGCGTGACCGCGCCTTTCCCGCGGATGACGTACGACGAAGCGGTGGAGTGGCTGCAGAAGCAGGGCCATGACATTCAGTGGGGCGACGATTTCGGCGCGCCGCACGAAACAGCGCTCGCGGAGCAATTTGACCGCCCGGTGTTCATTGAGAGGTACCCAACCGCGCTCAAGGCGTTCTACATGCAGCCGGACCCCGCGCGGCCAGAGGTGGTCCTGTGTGCAGACCTGCTGGCACCGGAGGGCTATGGCGAAATCATCGGCGGCAGCGAGCGCATCCATGACTACGACCTGATGAAACAGCGGTTTGAGGAACACCACCTGCCGGAGGCATCGTACGGTTGGTATTTGGATCTGCGCAAATACGGCAGCGTGCCCCATTCCGGCTTTGGCATCGGCTTGGAACGGACGGTCGCGTGGATCTGCGGTCTGGAACATGTGCGTGAAGCGAACCCGTTCCCGCGCATGCTGTATCGTCTGTATCCGTGAGAATGCTCCGCCCGAGCAACCGCCTGGGGTTCGGTCGACCAGGCGGTTGTTCCGTTTCGTGATATACTTCATGTATGCGGGAGGGAATGCGGAGTGAAACCGTCGGAGAGAGAGAATGCCAACGCGGATTTTCTGGGAAGTCCATTCTTGTCGCTGCCGCGCGAGTTGATGAAGCGGTACCCGGAATTGAGCATTGGTCCGGCGGAGTTCTTGGTACTCCTCCAAATCATCACATCCATTCAGGTGGATGGGGTCGACTTTCTGACGCCGCAGGAACTCGGTCAGCGGTGCGGCATGGATGCCGACGCCACGGCTGTGCACATGGAGCGGTTGGTGGAACGGGGGCTCCTGTCCATCGGTGAACGAATTGATGACCAACAGACCCACAGCGCTTACTTTGACCTGAAGCCGCTGTGGCAGCGGTTGCGCGGACGAGACCCGCTGACTTCGCCGGTACGGGAGTGGCGCAAGGACGCCATCACCTTGTTCGAAGAAGAGTTTGGGCGTCCATTGTCCTACATGGAGTGCGATCAGATTCGCCAGTGGATGGAACGGGACGGCCACCCGGAATGGTTGATTGTGGAGGCCCTGCGCGAAGCGGTCTTTGCCAATAAATTCAGCTTTCGGTATATCGACAGAGTGCTCTTCGACTGGTATCGCAACGGCGTGCGCACCAAAGCAGAACTGGAAGCGTATCGAGAGAATTACCGCGAGCGCGCCAAGAGTCGAGCTGAGACCGCCGCGTCTCAGGCCTCCAGGTCGGCGGATAAACCGAAAGCGGGGAAAACGCCGAAAAAACCCCAGCACGATGAACGCTATTCCGCCTTCTACCAGTTGTTCCCCGACAGTTGAATCCACAAAGCACGAGATACGGCCGGTCGGCGATGCCGGCCGGCTTGTTTGTATTCTCGTCGCCCATACATAACCCACGGCCCCGAAAGTCATCCTATACGGAGAATGGGACTGGAGGGATGGCCTGTGCTTTGCGTCGCGTTGTACATCATCCAGGCGATGCTGTTGTGCAGCGTGGCCGTCAGGGACGTCAAACATCCGGTGCGTGCACTGGCATGGCTTATCATCGGCATCGTACTGCCGTTCGTCGGAGTGGGGCTCTACTTTGTCCTGTACCGGCGCCTACCCGCCCAAAGCCGCAAACAGACGGGCGAGTCGCCGGGGAAACCGGATTCCACCGAGGTGCCCCCAGCCATTTCCACACCATCCGGTCGCAATATTTGTCGTATTGTCACCCATATGACCCGCGCGCCGGCCGTGCCGGCGGAATGCACCGTTTACAGCGATGGACGGGCGATGTACCACGCGTTGCTGCGCGCGTTGCGACAGGCGAGGCACAGCATCGATTTGGAATTTTATATTTTCCGCGCGGATCATATCGGCATGCGTGTTGTGGATGTCCTGTGCGAACAGGCCCGTGCAGGGGTTCGAGTGCGGTGGATCCGCGATGGCGTCGGCAGCCGATCGCTGCCAAAGGCGGTGGTGGACCGATGCGAAGCGGCGGGCATCCGCTGCCGCGTCTTTTACCCGGTTCGCTTTCCTTGGCTCAGCCCGCGCTTGAACCGTCGGGATCACCGAAAGATTGTGGTGGTGGATGGCGAGCGAGCCTTCGTGGGCGGTATGAATATTGGCGATGAGTACACCGGACAGAAAGATGACGTGGGTCGTTGGCGCGATACGCATCTCCACATCGTGGGCGGCGGTGCGTGCCGCGAGCTCTCGCGCGTGTTCGAACGCGCCTGGACCCTGTCGAGCGAAGAGCGAAGGCGGAATAACCCATCACGCCATCCGAGGGCCGTGACGGATAGGCTTGCGACGGAATTCTCCGCGGAGGTCGCCCCGCCGGCGCACCGGCCGCCGCCATCCTCCACGCATCAGGGGTGGGTACAGACGGTCGACAGCGGACCCGACTATCCGATTCCATCCGTACGCAACCTGTTTTTCGCGGGCCTGACGCAGTCCGAGTCATCGGTGGATATCATCACGCCCTATTTCATTCCGGACACCGATCTGCTCACAGCCATGAAGGTGGCCGTGCACAAGGGGGTTCGCGTTCGTCTGCTGGTACCGGAGCAGCCGGATCACGCGGCGGTGGGATACGTCTCCAGAACGTTTTATCCGGAACTGCTGCGGGCCGGCATCGACGTGTATCTGTACCAAGAAGGCGTGCTGCATGCGAAAGTGATGATCATTGACGGAGAAACCTGCGTGCTTGGCGCAGCAAATTACGACCTGCGGTCGTTCCGCACCAACTATGAGGTATGCCAGGTGGTGTACAGCCAAGCGCTGGCGAATTATCTGGAGCGTCAGTTTGAGGCAGATCTGCAGCGGAGCACACCGCTGAACGCGCGCTGGCTCGCGAACATCCCCCCTTGGCAGCGGCCGGTGGAGCGCGTGGCTCGACTGTTTGCGCCGCTGCTGTAACGGCGTCCACGGCACGGTGCGATTTACAGGAATCTCCTGATTACATCCCACCCGAGTCGGGTAACTGTTAAATGGCGCAGCAAATCGTTGACTGCGAATCCGGTGCGCCAAGATCTTCGACAGGGGGGTCCATCATGACGGTTGCAACCCAGGTGAAGCAAACATTGGCCGGCCTCAAGAGCGCGCAGGCAAGTTTGGAGACATTCGCACTGCAAACCCAAAACCAGCAGGCAAAGCAATGCTATACGGATGCGGCCAATCAGACCCAGGCCATCATCACGTCGTTGGAACAGCGGGTTCAGCAGCTGGAAGCGGAAGAACCGCAGTATCAAGGATTCTGATGCAGTGTGAGCCCTCGCCGCCGGTGAACTGGGGCGAGGGCTCGCCTGGCTTCACGGGGAAACGAGGGGTGAGACATCCGTGCAACCATTCGGTCTGTTGTTGATCCGCACCATCGTCGCGTTCGTACTGACCGTCGCGGCCGGCCGCTTCTTGGGCCAACCGTTGAAAGTGTTGGCGGGTATCGGGCTTGCGGTGATGGCCGCGTGGACGGTGGTCAACCCCGGCGGATCGGTCTACTACGGATTGACCGCCATAGTCGCTTGGACGCTGCTCTATGTCGCCGTCCAGTACCTCACGCTGAAATCTCTTGGCTTTCGAAACCTGGTCTCCGGGAAGTCCACCCCTCTCGTCGCGGGCGGAAAGGTATTGGACGAAAATCTTCGCAAGTCGAGGATGACCGTGGACGATGTGGTGTCCATGTTGCGCGCAAAGGATGCCTTTAAACTGGCCGACGTTGAATTTGCCGCCATGGAGCCGGACGGAAGTCTGAGTGTCCTGCTCAAGTCGGATGTGCAACCGTTGACGCCCAAATCCACCAACCTGTCCATGGCAAACGAGCCAGCGCCGGCGACCGTGATTGTCGACGGAGAGGTCTTGTCAGATGCCTTGGCCAACCTCGGATACACCAGGGCGTGGTTATGGGAGCAGATACAGGCCAAGGGCGCCCATTCGTGGAATGACGTGTTCCTGGCCCAGGTGGACGGCCGGGGCAATGTGTATGTGGACCTGTACAACGATTTGCAACCGCAGCCGCCGGATCAGCCGGATCCTCGTCGCGTGGTGTTGGCCAACTTAAAAAAATTTCAAGCCGATTTGGAGTCGTTCAGCCTGCAGACAGCCAACCCCTCCGCGAAAGCCGCATACGCAGAACACGCCCAACGTCTGGCGCAAGTCATCCAACGTTTGCAGCCGTACCTGCGGTGACGCAATCCCCCCATCGCACCTACGGCTGTGGGCCGCCTCCCGAAAAGTCGCTTGACTTTTCGTCTTCAGCAATAAACGCTTTAGTGGGTAAAATAATCATTGGCCGAACGGGAGGAAATTCTTCGTGAGCACTCGACGACTATTGGTATTGAATCTGGTCATCATCTTGCTCATCGTTGTGGCTGGATTCGTCGGTTATTACTTCTACAACCAATCGACCCTGTACCTGAAGACGGACAACGCCCAGGTCACCGGGCAACAGGTGACGATTGCCGCACCCGCGACCGGCAAACTGGTATCCTGGAAAGGAACCAATGGCGCGACATTCAACGCGGATGACACCGTTGGGACGGTGGAAGTGCAACAGAACGGGAAAACGGTGGATATCCCCGTGACCATTCCCGCCAACGGGACGATTGTGCAAAACTCAGCGGTGCAAAACGAAATCGTGGCGGCGGGAACGCCCCTTGCATACGCCTATGACATGCACAACCTGTGGGTGACGGCCAACATCAAGGAGACCCAGATCACGGACGTGAAAGTGGGGCAGAACGTGGACGTGTACGTCGATGCCGATCCGGGCGTGACCATCAAGGGAACCGTCAGCAGCATCGGCCTCGCCACGGCGAACACGTTCAGCTTGTTGCCGCAGTCCAATACATCCGCGAACTACACGAAGGTGACGCAGGTCATTCCGGTCACAATTTCCATCAGCGGCAGCCAGGGAGAACTGGTACCAGGCATGAGCGCAACGGTCCGGATTCACAAATAAGGGGTGTCGGCCTTGGCAAAGCACGAAGTGAGGACAACCAAAGCGCGTGAAGCGCCCAACCACAGAATGGTCATTCTCATGGTTCTGTTGTTGGGTGTGTTCGTGGCCATCCTGAACCAGACCTTGCTCAACGTCGCGATACCGCACCTGATGACGGCGTTCAACGTCTCGGCGGACACGGTGCAATGGCTGTCCACCGCCTACATGTTGACCACCGGGGTGCTGGTGCCGCTCAGCGCATTTTTGATTGGCACTTTCACCACCCGGCAACTGTTCATCATATCGATGGTGCTGTTCACTGCGGGATCGTTCATCTGCAGCATTTCGCCGACATTCGGCGTCATGCTGCTGGGACGCATCACGCAGGCCGCCGGCGGCGGTGTGATGATGCCGCTCATGATGACGGTCATTTTGGATCTCTTTCCACCGCAGACGCGTGGGAAAGCGATGGGAACGATGGCGATTGCTCTGTTTTTCGCGCCGGCCATCGGTCCGACCCTGTCCGGCTGGATGATAGAACACTGGAGCTGGCGCCTGTTGTTCTACGTTGTCATCCCCATCGCCCTGATTGACCTGGTGATGGCGGTGTTTCTCCTGCCCAATGTGGAAACGCCGGGGAAAAAGCCGAAACTGGATGCGTGGGGGGCCATCACGTCCATCATTGGCTTCAGCACGTTGTTGTATGGCTTCAGTGAGGCGGGCAGCAAAGGATGGAGCGATTCGGTTGTCATCAGTTCCATCTCCATCGGCGTGGTGTTCGTGATTCTGTTCATCGTTCAGGAAGTCAGATCACAAAACCCCATGCTGAACCTGCGCGTGTTCCGCTTCGATATATTCACGTTGACGACGGTCGTGGGCGCACTCATCAACATGGCCATGTTTGGAGCCATGATACTGACGCCCATTTACATGCAGAACATTCGCGGCTTCACGCCGCTGCAATCCGGCTTGGCCATGCTCCCGGGAGCGCTCTTGATGGGTATCATGTCGCCCATCTCCGGAGCCCTCTTTGACCGCTTGGGCGCGCGGCCGCTCGCCGTCATCGGCTTGCTCATCACGGCCATCACCACCTGGCAGTTCACGAAGTTGACCAGTGACACGTCGTATGCGCACGTGATGTGGCTGTACACCTTCCGCATGTTCGGGATGTCTTTCATCGCCATGACCATTCAGACGGCGGGGCTGAACCAGTTGCCGAGAGAATACTACAGCCACGGTACGGCGGCATCGAACACGGCGCGACAGGTGGCATCGTCGCTGGGGACCGCCATTCTCGTCTCGGTCATGACGACGCGGACGCAGGTTCATTATGCGGATTACCAGAATGTCGTGACCATCAACAATCCGCATTTGGCTCAGAACCTGGCCATGTTGTCTCAAGGTTTCGCAGTCAAGATGGGACTGCCGACCGCTGCGGGTCAGAGCGTCACCGATTACTTGCTGTACAGTCTAGCCATGCAACAATCGACGATTGAAGGGATTAACGACGCGTTCTGGTGGGCGACCATCGGAACCATCATCGCCCTGATTCTGTCGCTGTTCATTCGTCGCGTGAAATTTTCTGCCGTACGAACACAGCCACCGAAACCAGCCATTGACGACAGCGCGCCGCGGAAGTATCTCAACGAAACGAGAGCCGATGCCGCCGCAAAAGTGTAAACGCAGCCGCGGGGAGGGGGTGAAGGGATTTGGCATTTGTGATCGGCTTCACCGCCCTGGTGGTGGTGGTTGGCGCCATACTCATCATCATCAATCTCAAAGCGGCCGCCCTGGACGAAGAAGACGCGCAGCAGCAAGCAGCTTCACCCATCCTGCTGCCGCCGGGGTCCCAGTCTGACCAACCAGGTGCACCCGACGACGGGGAGAATCCCCGTCGCGCGCCTGACCTCTCAACGCATGGTGAGCTCGGCGACGGCGTTTTGAACCAAAAATCCTAAGGGTACCAGACTCTCCAAATTACCATGACCTTCCCCGGCGCTACGCCGGGGCGGCATGCCCTTTCTTTTTTTCAGATCTTGCCAACCACTTCTCATCAATGTCTAATGTGCTTGTCATACCCTCCCAAACAGGGCACCCTGAAAGTATCCATCAGATGAAGGCTCGGTCCGAACGGCACGTTGCCATCGGTGGCCATCGGGCCGGATACAGGCATGGGACACGTGACGGAGGAACAGACATGAGTGACCGATACCGAATTCTCGTGGTTGAAGACGAAGAAGACATCGCCGAATTCCTGGCGATGGAATTTGAGTACGAGGGATACGCTGTGACCACGGCGCTCGACGGCCGCGAGGGATTGAAGCTGGCGCTGGAGAAGTCGTGGGATATTATTTTGTTGGATGTCATGCTGCCACACATGAGCGGCATGGAAGTGTGTCGGCGGATTCGCGCCGTCAGCCAGGTACCCATCATCATGTTGACGGCTCGAGGCAGTGTGCCGGATCGGGTGGCGGGTCTGGATGCGGGTGCAGACGATTACTTGCAGAAACCGTTCGCCATTGAAGAATTGTTGGCGCGCATCCGAGTTTTGTTGCGCCGGAGCCATGGGCCCGCGCACGAAAGCCCACTGCTGACCTGCGCGGATTTGTCCCTGAATCCGGCCACGCGAGAGGTGGAACGTCAAGGGAAATCGATTCACCTGACCGCCCGGGAGTTCGACCTACTCGAGACGTTCATGCGCCATCCCAATCAGGTGTTGACACGGGACCAGTTGCTGGAACAGGTGTGGGGATATGATTACAGTGGGGAGACCAATATTGTGGATGTTTACGTGAGATATGTCCGGCAAAAAATCGATGTGCCGTTTGACTTCCCGCTCATCCACACCGTGCGGGGCGTTGGCTACATCCTCAAGGGGTCTGGCGGCCAGTGAAACTGAAAATTGCTGTGCTCGCCGCATCGGTTCTGTTCTGCATCCTGGTTGCACTCGGCGGCTTCATCTACTTCACCGTGTACACGCGCGTGACGTCCATCCAAAACAACGAACTTGCCAACACGGCGCAAAGCATCGGACAGTATTATTCTGCCCATGCGCAGGCCGTCCAGGATCCGAGCGCAAGCCAACACCTCTACCGGTGGCTGGCCCAGTACAGCCGACATGACCAAGACGTCGTTCTGTTTGACAGCCAGGGCAACGTGGTGGCCGCCGTGGGGCGGGACAACCTCCCCGCAGTCGTCGCCCGCTTCCGGCCGGTGGCGAGTCAGGAGCAGAAGACGTTCGCGTTGGACAGCAACCAACAGGTCACCTACACGGTCATCCCGGTGATGAACGAATCCGGAGCGAAACGCATCGGCTGGGTGGTGTTGGCCTCTGATGCGAGCGCCATTCAGGAGTACATGGAGTCTCTGCTCACCGTGCTTGCGGTGGGATGTCTCGGCGCCGTCGTGCTGGCGGGGTTCGGCGGGTACCTGATTGCTGCGGCCGCACTGCGCCCCATGCATCAACTCATTGAGGTGGTGGAAGGCATTGAAGCGAACCGCCTGAGCACACGGGTTCCCCATATCAATAGCCGAGACGAGGTGGGACGGCTCGCGGCGACGTTCAACAACATGCTCGGGCGCATTGAACGCTCGTTCGCCCAGCAGCGTCGATTTGTGGCGGACGCGTCCCACGAAATTCGAACGCCTCTCACCACCATCCTCGGTTACACAAACCTCCTGCGACGGTGGGGCAAGACGCGCCCAGATGTCCTCGAGCGCGGAATTCATGTGATTGCCAAGGAATCGAATCGCCTTCTACGGTTGTCCGACGACCTGCTCCTGCTGGCGGGATTAGAAGCGACCACGACGCAGTTGGTATCGGAACAACGAGCGGAGGTTGACTCCATCGCAGCGGACGTGGTCGAACAACTGAGTGTCGTGTACCCGGACGTCGCTGTGGACATGAGTCTGGCGGCTGATGCGGAGGTGCGCATGACTCCGGAACATCTGCGGCAGGTGCTGACGAACGTGATGGCGAACGCGCTCAAGTACACCGAAGCCGGCGGACAGGTCACGGTCCAGACGGAGCGGACGCATCTAGACCGGGTTCTTATCACCGTTGCCGATACCGGCATGGGCATCCCTGCAGAAGATCTCCCTCATGTCTTCGAACGTTTCTATCGCGCGGACAAATCCAGAGAGCGCAAACGGGGGGGCAGCGGACTCGGGTTGGCCATCGTCAAGGAACTGGTCGACCATTACGACGGATCCATTCAGATGGAGAGCCAGGTCGGCGCGGGGACTGTCGTTCGCATTGAACTGCCGCTGGCCGAGGCTGCCGCATCCGCTGCGGGGCGCCCGTCCCCCCCATGAAATGGGGGGATGCGCGGTAAAAACCCCCGTATTCGGGGGATTCACGTCGGCAGGACCGGACACTACACTCGAGATAAGGGTGATACGGATAGGCCGAAGGCGGTCCACTTCACGGTGGGAGAGTGCGTATCCATGCGAACCATGCAAACTGTGACGGAAAAAGGGTTGGATCACTCCATTTTGCCGATGCGGCTGTACCACAAAGCGAAGAAACTCGGAATTTGGGATCCGAGGGATATCGACTTCACAAAGGATGCGGAGGACTGGGCAGGGTTCAGCGACATTCAGCGGGCCATCCTTTTGCGCCTGTGCAGTTTGTTTCAGGCGGGGGAAGAGGCGGTCACGCGAGATCTGTTGCCGCTGATTCGGGCCATTTCTCTTGAAGGAAGACTGGAAGAAGAGATGTATTTGGCGACCTTTCTGTGGGAAGAAGCCAAGCACACGGAAGTCTTTCGCCGATTCTTGGATGAGGTGGCCTGTGAGAAGAACGACCTCACGGCCATGCATGGCCCCAACTACCGGGCCATTTTCGACACCCAGTTGCCCGCGTCGATGGAGCGCCTCATCCACGACCCATCTCCGGCTGCGCAGGCGGAAGCCTCGGTAACCTACAACATGGTCGTCGAAGGCGTGTTGGCGGAAACCGGGTACTACGCGTTCTACAACATGCTGCAGGCGAACGGAAAGATGCCTGGCCTGCTGCGGGCCATCGGCTATTTGAAAAAGGACGAATCACGTCACATCGGCTACGGAACCTACCTGTTGTCAAGGCTTATCAGTGAACAAGACGAGATTTGGCAAGTTGTTCAACGCCGGATTCAGCAACTGATGCCGTACGCCGTTGGCGTGGTATCCGAACTGTTTGAAGTCCTCAACCAACAGTTGGACGCCGTCGCGGCAGCCGGTGAAGAGCTCTTCGAACTGGACCAGCAGGACTTCATGAACTATGCCATGAAACAGTTCCAATCGCGTATGAATGTATTGGAGCGCGCCCGCGGAAAATCGGTGGATGAGATCTACCATGTCAGCGAAGCAACGGTCGGGGTGCTCGATTGACACATTGTCACTGCGATCCTGCCGTTCACCCCATCCGGTACGAACGCCGAATTCCAAACTCGGCGATTCGATACATCGCATGAATCATGGACCCATTCAGAGAGGAGCATGGCAATGGCGAGCACGAAAGAGATTTTCGACAAGATTCGCGAAACGTTGTCGGCAGATCCAGGCGCCGCGGGCGGCCTGGAGGCGGTGTATCAGTTCAACCTCAGCGGAGAGGACGGCGCTGTATACCAAATCATTCTGAAAGCTGACTCGGCGGACGTAGCGGAAGGCACCCCGGCGCCAGCCGATTGTACGCTGGAATTGACCGCGGACGATTTCAAAGCCCTGGTGGAGGGCCGCCTGAACGGCATGAACGCCTTCATGAGCGGACAACTTCGCGTCCTTGGGGATATCGGCCTGGCCATGCGCCTGGAACAGGTGCTGAGTGCCTACGCACAATAATCCGCGCTATATCCTCGACTCATCATTGGCCGCACCTGACGACGGGTGCGGCCGTATTGTTGGGCGTGATGCTCAAACGGCGAACGACAGGAGGGAGCATTGTGAATATGGTTCAGCTGTTGGAACACAATCTCCAAACATACGGTGAGTACGTCCATCTGATCTACGAGGGACAATCGTTTACGAATATCCACCACGACCGAGTGTCATCCCAATGGGCACATGCTTTGCTCAACCTGGGTGTGTCCCGGGGCGATCACGTGCTGCTCATGCTGCCCAATATTCCTGAGGTTTTCTGGGCTTACAGCGCCGTGGTCAAGACGGGAGCCGTCGTCATCCCGGTGATGCCGCTGTTGCAGGTGGACGAAGTGCGGCATATTGTCCAGGATGCGCATCCCGTGGCCGTGTTGACCTCGGTGCTGTTGGCCGACAAGGTGTCCCAGGCGGTTGCAGCGTCCGGTGACATGGCACAGGTGCTGTTGGTGGATGACGAGGAACCTGCTGGCCTCCCTGGGCTATCCTCCCGTTGTTCCACCGAACGCCCCGAATTGTTCGTCGAGGACGACGCGGTGGCCGTCATCCTTTATACCTCTGGCACCACGGGCCGTCCCAAAGGCGTCGAGCTGACGCATCGAAATCTGTACAGCAATGCGCGGGCAGCGGCCACACTGGCGGAGAAATACAAGTTGAACGCGCCGCAGCGCACTGGCCTGTTCGTATTGCCGTTGTCGCACGCCTTTGGCTTCACCATGATGAATACTTCGATTGTGCTCGGAGAGCGAAACGTCCTGTTGCCCCACTTTCAGCCCCAACGGGTTTTGGAAGCCATCCAAACCTATCGGGTAACTCATTTCTCCGGTGTTCCCACGATGTTTCGTTCGATGTTGGCGTATCCAGACGCAGATAGATATGACGTGTCGTCTCTGACGCTTTGCATTTCTGGATCAGCGCCCATGCATGCTTCGGAAATCACGGCATTTCAGGACAAATTTGGCGCGACCATCTACCAGGGTTACGGCCTGTCCGAAGCAGCGCCCATCGTTACAGCCCCCCATTTCGACAAACCGCACAAACCGGAATCCGTGGGGCTGCCGCTGCCCGGTGTCGAAGTCCGAATTGTGGATGAGACAGATACTCCGGTCCCAACCGGAAAGGTGGGGGAACTGGTGGTGCGCGGGCCGAATGTCAGCCCTGGTTACCACCGCCTTCCTGAAGCGACGAGGCAGGTTTTCAAAGATGGCTGGCTGCACACGGGCGACATGGCCAAAGTCGACGACGAAGGTTATGTGTACATTGTGGATCGGAAAAGGGACGTGATCATCCGGGGCGGTTTCAACATCTACCCGCGAGACGTGGAGTTCCTGTTGAACCAACACGATGGCGTGAGTGAGTCGGCCGTCATCGGGGTACCCGCAGAACCAATGGGCGAAGAGGTCGTGGCGTTTGTTGTCAAGACGCGGCATCCGGACGTCACGGCCGAAGAACTGTTGGCGTATTGTCGGGCGCACCTGGCGAAATATAAAACCCCGCGGGAAATTCGCTTCGTAAGTTATCTGCCGAAAAACTTGCTGGGCAAGGTCGACAAGAAGCAGTTGCGTCAACAAATCTCTGTCACGTCCATCTAGATACAAGGACGCACCCTGCCAGCATGGAGTTCTATGAGTTCCACCACCTTCGCCGTTCGCGTTGCTGTCGAATGACGCGGACGGCGACGCCAGTCGCCAATTTTCGCGAATTCATGGTACAAGCTCCACAAAAAATCGTGTACACTACAAAAGAAGCGGCAACGTGCGCATTCCGTACGGATAATTTCTTCATCGAAAGGACTATCACACATGGATTGGAAGACACTCCGCGTACCCGCGACACTCACGGCCGTTGTAGCCTGCTTGGCCACGGGCATCAATCTGTGGTGGATGCCAGCCCATTCCGCAACGCCCTCTGCCGATACGGCGCAAGCCACGCCACTCTCCAGCGGGGCTTACGATACATCCGTCTATCATGCGGCGTTGGTCCAAGGTACGTCGGCAACCACGTTCGACAACTGGATGCAACCAGGACAGCTCTCCATGGAGACTCAGTTGCTGGGTCTGCGTCCTGCCAAGGCGCCCTCTCTGCCGCCTTCACAACGAATTCCGTATGATACACCGGTCGGCCGCGGTTTCGACTGGTCCGCGCCAACTGGGGGACCGTACCCTGACATCCGGAACGACCACAATCTTTGGATTGACGCCTCGCTGTCGCAGCAACGCATTCGGATTATGAATGGAAATCGAGTGATCTACACCATGATCACTTCCTCCGGTTTGGACGGTCCCAACACCTACACACCGACCGGAACCTATTACATACAAAACCGAGGTACATGGTTCTATGAACCACGGTTTCACGAAGGGGCCGAGTATTGGGTGTCGTGGAAAGGCTGGGGCCAGTATCTGTTTCACACGGTGCCCATGGACGCCAATCACCATATCTTGCCGACGGACGCTGCTCGGCTGGGCGTCAAAGATTCCCATGGGTGTTTCCACCTGACCATCGCAGACGCCAAGTGGATTTATGACAATATCCCAACAGGCACCAAAGTTGTCATCCATCTTTAATGCATCCATTCAACGAAATCGTATACAATGTGATGATAGATTCATATGCAGTGGGTTCGTATGGTCTCCGGCGAACACCGCTGCATTTCGTTGAATGGAAGAGGTGGACCGTTGGTGACCACACCGTTGGAGTCGAATGTTGTCGTCGCCCCAACGCGGCCAATTCGGCGACGAGTGACGAAAATTCTTAAGCGCTCTGCGCTTGTTTTGCTCTGCCTGATGTATGTTGTGGTGTCAACTGCCGGTTTGGCCCTGTATGGGCCCTTCGACAATATTCGGCGAACCATCATCGGCGCAGTCTTGACGAGTTCACACCCGTGGGTGATTCGGCCGTTTTTTTCTGCGGCAACGCTGAAGAAATATTCACCGGTATCCATCGATAAGATGTCCACCGGTTCGATGAATGTCAATGACTACTCGAACATTCACAACAACCAAATCGAAGTGATCCCGATTCAATCCGACAAGTACACGGGTTGTCTGCTCGTGATTCACGATCCAAAGCGGGTCCACGTCGCCGTGACTCAGCATTTGGGCAACATCGGCGAGACGGTCTCGCAGATGGTCAAGGATGCTCACGCCATTGCCGGGATTAACGGCGGCGGTTTCTTCGACGGACAGGGGCATGGAACGGGCGGAGAACCGATGGGCCTGACCTTTTCGCGGGGAAAATATATTGCCGGAAACAAGAGCGGTGCCCAGCCCGTTATCGGCATCACCCGGACGGGGGCACTGATTGTTGGCAAATATACCTATCAGGAATTGCAGAAACTGGGCGTGCAAGAGGCGGTGTCGTACGGCCCCGAACTGGTTCGCGACGGTAAGCCGTATTTGAGCTCGAGCGACGGTAGTTGGGGAATCGCACCGCGCAGTGCCATTGGTCAACGCAAAGATGGCTCCATCCTGTTGCTCGCGCTATCTGGACGCGGACACGGCGGCATCGGCGCGAGCCTGATGGACTGTCAGGACGTCATGCTCGAGTACGGCGCTGAAATCGCAGCGAATTTGGACGGTGGATACAGTTCCGAACTGTACTACAACGGTCAATTCTTGGTCGCACCCTCCAATCCTCTGGGCGAACGGTATGTGGCCACCAGTTTCGTTGTTGACGGGGAGGGGAAGGCGTGACCAAACATCGCAAGCGCCGTCGCACCCATGCACGTCCGCGCCGTCGTTGGAAGTGGACGATGGTCGCGACCGCGTTCGTCCTGCTGACCGGAGCGCAATTCATGGCACTGCACCGATTGGATCAGTATCTCGGGCCGTCGAACACACCGCCTCCGGAGGATACATCATCGAAACCGCAGCCGCCGAAACAGGCGCCCCCGGCTCCAGCGGACGCGGTGCTTTCGAAATACAGTTCGGACAAACAGTACATGGCATATACAACGGCGGACCACCAATTGATTGTTGAGGACGCCAGCGGCACGCTGAACCAGATTCCCGTCGAAGGCCAGGTCACCTACATGGAGTGGCTGGGATCATCGGGAACCCTGCTGTATTTCGTTCAGGGCACCTATCTGACCGCCTACCTGTTGCAGGCGGCCGCCGAAAAACCGGTCATGATTCAGCAGTGGTACGGGGGATACAGAACGGTGGTGGCGACGTACTTCTCACCGTATCTGGAATATTTGTACATGGAGTTGCAAAACGGCCAAATCGACGAAGTATACAAATATGACGCCGTGTATGGAGTCATCGCCTTGCCTCTGCCACAGGTGCGCATACGGGATATTCAATACGATGACAAATCTGACATCATGACCCTTCACGATACTGCAGGCAACGTGTGGACGTATAAAAATGACAAACTGTATCTGAATGGCGGCTTGTACCAAGCAGTGACCACAACACGCACCTCCAGTGCTCGTCGCTAGGATGCCCTCCTCAGCGAGGGGCTTTTTTTTTGCCCGTACCCCCGCTTTCGATGCGTTAAGCCCCCTCACGCAATTCTAATGATCTCTCAGGGAAGCTTAAAGATCTGAGGCCTACACTGACAGGCGTATGAGTCGTTTCGCCCACCACCACGCAGGACGAATCGCCTGATTAACAACAACAGTATGATTGAAGGAGACTTTCGGATGAATCATTGGCTCACGTTTGGAATGTCGAATTATCAGACCTCAGGATTCTCCGATACCTCTCGGCATATGACACACGCGTTCGCCGGACGCCGTCACTATGTGGAGCCGCCGAAACCCATCACCGCCTGGAAACGCCTCGATGGACACGTGGTTCGTTGGGATTATGAATCCATCGAAGATGTGAATCGATTGATTCCGCCGTTGCCCATCCCAAGTCGCCTGGACAAGTTTGGCGTGGGCGCCGCGCTGCAAGCGAAACAGTTGGACAGAGTGCTCTCTACCATCATTGGCACGGCGTGGCGAGAGAACACTGTCGCCTACGTTACCAATTGGACGCCTCAATTTCAGCCTTTGATTGAAAAACTGGCACCGAAGTTCCTGGTGTTTGACATCGTGGACGACGTGCTGTCATTTCCATACCGAATGAACAAGGAACGGACAGAGGCTGCCTGGAGCAAATTGGCCGCGCAGGCAAACCTGGTGGTCGCGGTGTCCGAGACACTGCAACAGGACGCCATTCGTCGGTGGCAACGACCGGTGCAGGTCTTGTCGAACGCCGTCGACGCCGACCATTTCTCTACGCCCTCCCGCAACGTACCAAAGGGGGTTCAGCATTCACCGGTGCCGCGCGTCGGATTCGCCGGCTCCATCAACCACTGGTTGGACTATGAACTGATTTTGCACATGGTCCGCGCACACCGGGGGGTCTGCTGGTATTTCGCGGGCCGCCGCGGGCATTTTGGCGACGTTGCGACCCAGCGAGCGCACGACGCAGTGTTCGCCGAACCGAACGTCCATTATGTGGGCGAACTTTCGTATCATGAACTGCCTGGCTTTCTGCATGCGATGGACGTGCTGTGGCTGCCCCGAAAGGCCAATCGGGCCAGCGCGGCGTCCAGCCCCCTGAAACTCTTTGAATATCTGGCCGTGGGTAAGCCCATTGTCGCGTTGGGCGTCCCGGTGCCAAAGGATGTGGAGCGACTCATCTACCATGTGGAACATCCAACGCTGGAAAACTTCGAGGACTGCTTCCAACACGCCATGGCGGAGTACAAAGGGGAGAGCCCCTCGCTCTGGGAGTCCCGGCGCCATGCCGCCGGTCAACGAACGTGGAAACAGCGGGTGGAAGCCGTGATCGACGCCCTGATGACCTGACCCGGCGTGGGGTAAGGGCAGGCGGGAGAGTTCCTCTGCCCCCCCTTGCCAATCCCAACTACATCCTCTATCATAAAGCCAAATGGGAAAGCTTGTTTTCCCATGTTCGGTGATCAGAACCGTTGATGCACTCAGCGTCCGGGGAGGTCACCGCATAACGGAATATCGCGGAAAAGGTGTTCTTCGCACTGGATGTACGGAATCACGAGCATGGGAGGCTCTGGTCCGTCGCCGGTGCGCAAGAACTGAAAAGGGAAACCGGTGAAAATCCGGTGCGGTCCCGCCACTGTGAAGGGGAACAGCCATTGTACGCCACTGAGCCCGACGGCTTGGGAAGGCCATGGCGCGTGATGAACCTGAGCCAGGAGACCTGCCTTTTCTGAAACACCACTGACACATCGTCTGCGGGAGCGGCCGCTGTGTCTGGAACCTACGGTCGATAGGGAGGTGTTTGTGGCGGCTTCTTGTCGTTTACAGGCACTCTCGTCTTCGAGAGTGCCTTTTTTGACGAGTTCCGTTCCGAACCCTTCCTCCTGACTGACACAAGGAGGAATGTACATGAGCGAAGTGACGTTGCTGATTGGTCATGGCAGTCGTGATGCCGAAGGGAACTCTGAATTCTTGCAGTTCGCAGACAACGTCCGCCAGCAGTTGCCCCAACAACAGGTGGAAGCGTGTTTCCTCGAATGGTCCGAACCCTCCATTCCAAGTGCACTGGACCGCTGTGTGAAGATGGGAGCAGAGCGAATTGTCGCAATCCCCGTCATCCTGTTGGCGGCATCCCACGTGAAACAGGAAATTCCCGACATTCTCAGCGAAGCGCAAAGCGCCCATCCAAATCTGCGGATTATGTACAGCCAGCCGCTCGGCCTCCACGACAACGTTTTTCAGTTGCTGCAACAGCGTCTGCAGGAACACTTGCAAACGCTGTCCCCGCACAACTTATCGGAGACAGCCGTTGTTCTCATGGGGCGAGGAAGCAGCGATCCGGAGGCAAACAGTGAGTTATATAAACTCGGCCGCAAACTCTGGGAGCAGTTCCCTCTCCGGACTGTCGAAATGTGCTTCACCGGGATTACGGAGCCGCGGGTACCGGAAGGGATTGAACGCGCCATCCGGCTCGGCGCAAAGCGCGTGATCGTGCTGCCGTTCTTTCTGTTCACTGGCGTACTCATCAAACGCGTGCAGCACCTGTTGACGGACATTCAATCGCGGAATCCCGGCATTGAATTGTCAATGGCCCCCTACTTTGGCAACCATCCTCTGTTGGTTGACACCGTCATCGCGCGTCACCGAGAGGCGGTGTCGGGAGACGCGCTGGCCGCTTTTGGCCCACAGACTGGCCGTGATCTCGCCGCAGCGGGCGGGGCGGTGTGAGTCAATGAGGGGACGGGTATTTCTCATCGGCGCCGGGCCCGGTCACAAAGGTCTGTTGACCCTCCGCGCCATCGAGTGTCTCGAGCTGGCGGAAGTGGTGTTGTACGACCGCCTGGTTTCACCCGAGGTTCTGGCGTGTATTCCCGAAACCGCCGAACGAATCGACGTCGGTAAATCCGCCCGCCATCACCGCATGGAGCAAACGGAGATTATCCAGCGCCTGATTCAGCATGCGGAGGCTGGCCGCACGGTGGCTCGTCTCAAAGGGGGCGATCCGTTCGTGTTCGGCCGCGGCTCGGAGGAAGCGCAAGCTCTCGCCGAACGCGGAATTCCCTTCGAAATTGTGCCAGGCGTCAGCTCGGCGATCGCGGGCCCCGCGTTGGCGGGCATTCCCCTGACACATCGGGGGATTTCCACCGGGTTTCACGTCGTGACGGGACATGAATGCCTGGATTCCGCGGGAACGCCATGGCCGCTCCTGGCGGCCTCCAATTTGACCCTGGTCATTCTAATGGGCTTGGGTCGACTGGAAACCATCGTGGAACAACTGATTCGCCACGGACGGTCGGCGACAACGCCTGCGGCCGTCATCCAGGAGGCCACAACCCCGCGTCAGCGCGTGGTGGCAGGCACGCTGTCAGACATCGCCGAGCGCGTCAGGGCTGCGGCGATAGAGCCACCGGCACTGATTGTGGTGGGGCAGGTCGTAGCCATTCGAGACCAGCTGGGTGGGCTCGTCGAAGCGGTGGGGACGCCGCAGGTCACATCAAGGATGGGGGGCGATGGATGGTGATGGGATGCATCTACGTGGTCGGCTTTGGACCGGGGAGTGTGGAGCATATCACCGCGCGGGCCCGCGAGGCCATCGCGGAAAGCAGCGCCGTGATTGGCTACAACACGTACGTCGACTTGTTGGCTTCGCTCGTCGCGGACAAGGAAATTGTCCGGACCGGGATGACAGAGGAAGTCAGTCGCGCGCAGCGCGCGGTCGACCTGGCGATGGGCGGCCGCACCGTGGCTGTGATTTCAAGCGGCGACGCGGGGCTGTACGGTATGGCGGGATTGGTATACGAGGTGTTGATGGAACACGGGTGGCAACCAGGGGACAACCCGACGGTGGAGGTCATTCCCGGCATCTCCGCCATTCACTCGTGTGCAGCGCTGCTCGGCGCGCCCATCATGCACGACGCTTGCACCATTAGCCTGTCAGACCACCTGACGCCCTGGTCGGTGATTGAGCAGAGACTGGAGGCCGCCGCCGCGGCGGATTTTGTGATAGCCCTGTACAACCCGCGAAGCGGCCGCCGTACGCGGCAGATTGTCGAGGCGCAGCGCATTCTGCTCAAATATCGTCGGCCGGATACGCCGGTGGGACTGGTCAAGAGCGCGTATCGCAGCCGCCAGCAGGTGGTGCGCACCACACTGTCCGATATGCTCAACCACGAGATCGGTATGCTGACAACTGTCATCATCGGGAATCAATCCACGTTCTATTACGGGGACCTGATGATCACCCCACGGGGGTATCAACGCAAGTACACGCTCGGCGAAGCGACCCAGCGCCTGCGCCCGAAAGATCGGCTGAAACCCGAGAACGAACCGTGGGCCCTGCCGCAGGCCCCTCGGCAAACCGATACGCATCCAGGGCATCACGCTGGAAGCGGAACTACGGCGCCGAATACACCGCGAGCCTGGGCTGAGGCGGCACTGGCCCAGCTCGAACGTCGCGCGGATCCGAAACCGGCATTGTCGGGCACGCCGCCTGCAGAAGCAGTTTCTGCCATCCCCGTCGCTCATTCATGGCCCAACGCGCAAACTCAGATTCTCGAGGTGGCCGTCAGTCCAGGGGTGGCGAACAAGAAGTTTCTTCCGAGTCAACTGCTGGTGCTTGCGGACTTGGCCGGATCGACCGGTGAGATTGAATACACCACCGCGCACCAGCTGATTCTGCGCGTGGCAACCGACGACCCGGAGCACGTTGTCTCGCAGCTGCAGGAGGCTGGGTTGACCGTTCTGCCGACAGGCGACGTGGTCAAAGTCAAGGCCTGCGACTTTTGCGACGGAGAAAAAGCGGATGGCATTCCCTACGCGGAGACCATCGCGAGACGCCTGGCGGGTCTGTCCGTGGAAAAGGAACTGCGCATCGGGTACAACGGGTGCGCCATGTCCTGCTACGGGGCGGTGACGGAGGACATTGGCCTCGTCTTTCGCAAAGGCAAGTTCGATCTGTTCCTCGGCGGCAAGACCACCGGGCGTAACGCGGGGCCGGGGCAGCGCGTGGCCGAGGGCATTCCCGCGGAAGAGATGCCGGACTTGTTGGAGCGGATTGTCCAGCGGTACCGCCAGGAGGCCTTTCCCGGCGAACGATTTCACAAGTTTTTTGCGCGTGTGGGTGAGATTGAGGGTTTCTCCCACACGTCGCAGCCACAGACCATCGCCGTGGACAGTCCCTGCGGCTCGTGACCGGAAAGGAGGTGCACCCCATGATTTTTCTGTTGGCCGGAACCAGTGACGCGCGAGCGCTGGCGCAGGTCATTCAACACGCCGGGTATCCGGTGCAGGCAAGTGTCGTCACAGAGCATGCCGCGGTCGCGCTGCGAACGGCTGGCATTCCGACGCGGGTTGGGAGACTGGACGTCCAAGGCATGGCGGACGCCATGTTCCAGGCCGGCGCCCAGGTGGTTGTGGACGCCAGCCATCCGTTTGCGGAAGAGGCCCACCGAACCGCGATGGCCGCAGCAGAAACCCTCGGCATTCCGTACATCCGGTTTGAACGAACCGGCAACGATGGGCAGCAGGGAGTGCTGTGGGTGGACAGCTATGAGGACGCGGCCAACGTGGCTGCGGAGAAAGGGGGAAGCATCCTGCTGACGACCGGTGGCAAGACGCTGCCCGTGTTCGCGAAACGCCTGTTGAACCAGCCCAACCTCCGGCTCGTCATCCGCCTGCTGCCCCGCGTCGACAACTTGCAGATGTGCGCCGAACTGGGCATTCCGCAGGAGAATATCGTCGCCATGCAAGGGCCGTTCTCGTATGAACTGAACCGTGCGCTGTATGCGCACTTCCGGACGACCCTGATGATTACGAAAGACAGCGGAGAGCCCGGTGCCGTGGATGAAAAGGTCCAGGCCGCGCTCGATGCAGGCGTGGAGGTGGTGGTCATTCGCCGCCCCAAGCTCGACTACGGAATCTGCCATTTCTCCGTGGACGCCGTGATGGCCGAACTCGCCAACCATCTTCCGTTGCCAAAACCGCTCATGGAAGAGAAAGGAGACGGAAATCATGTCGCAGTTTCGACCCGCAACCACCCAGCCTCAGGCGATTGAGGACCGGAGCTTTCAGATCAT
Organism: Alicyclobacillus contaminans DSM 17975; assembly: GCF_000429525.1. Classification (GTDB taxonomy): domain Bacteria; phylum Bacillota; class Bacilli; order Alicyclobacillales; family Alicyclobacillaceae; genus Alicyclobacillus_A; species Alicyclobacillus_A contaminans. The sequence goes on from NZ_AUCA01000014.1 coordinate 48,657, forward strand.
CGCCGAAGAACTCGGACCGCATCCCTTCACGACAGAGCAGTTTCCCGTGGTGCAGCGGGTGATCCACGCGTCCGCGGACTTCGAGCTGGGCCGCAGTCTGGTGTTTCATCCCGATGCGGTCGCCGCAGGAATCACCGCCATCCAATCCGGCAAACAGATTGTCGCCGACGTGCAGATGGTGCAGGCGGGCATCAACAAGTCGAGGTTGGCAAAGTACGGATCGGACGTGCACGTGTTCATTTCCGACGAGGACGTTATCGCAGCGGCCCGTCAGGAGAACACCACGCGGGCGATTGTCGCCATGCGCAAAGCGTGCGCGCTGTACCCGGACGCCATTTTCGCCATCGGCAACGCGCCCACCGCGCTGCTCGAGCTGGTGCGGTTGGTCCAAACCGGACGGGCGCAGCCCAGTCTGATTGTGGGCGTCCCCGTCGGGTTTGTCTCCGCCGCCGAGTCCAAAGATCTGCTGGCGGCGGTGGACATACCGTTCATCACCAACCGCGGCCGCAAGGGAGGCAGCCCCGTCGCCGTGTCCATCGTCAATGCGCTGTGCCTGCTCGCCGACCGAGAAGGCAGGTGAGCGGGCGTGTCGGAAATGCTGGATGTGCCGGCTGGGCCGCTGCGCCACGGATATACCACAGGCGCCTGCGCCACCGCCTGTGCGAAGGGAGCGCTGCTCTCTCTCATTCAACAACGGGCCGTGCGGGAAGCCACCATCTGGATTCCCGCCGGCCGGTGGGTGACGTTCGCCCTGCACGACGTCACCTACACCAAGAACACCGCCGCAGCCGCGACCATCAAGGACGGCGGGGACGATCCGGATGCCACCCACGGCGCCACCATCGTGGCAACGGTGTCCTGGTTCTCGGAACCAGGCGTAACGATTGACGGCGGTATTGGCGTGGGGCGCGTGACCAAGCCGGGCCTGCCCATCCCGGTCGGCATGGCGGCCATCAATCCGGTGCCGAGGCAGATGATTCAGAGCACCGTGGAGGAGGTGCTCGCGGCGTACGGCATCGAGCGCGGCGTGCGCGTGGTGATCTCCGTCCCGGACGGCGAGGAGATTGCCAAAAAGACCATGAATGGGCGGCTCGGCATCGTGGGGGGTATCTCCATTCTCGGAACGCGAGGCATCGTGGTGCCGTTTTCCACATCCTCGTACAAAGCCAGCATCGCCTACGCCGTGAATGTGGCTCGGGAACAGGGGGTGCGCTCGGTGGTTCTGACAACGGGCGGACGCAGCGAGAAATTCGCCATGCAGATGTACCCCGACCTGCCTCTGGAGGCGTTCATCGAAATGGGGGATTTTGTGGGCTTCGCCGCGAAGCAGGCGAAGCGGGCCGGCATGCGGGAAATCCGTTTCGTCGGCATGTTGGGTAAGTTTTCGAAAGTTGCTGCAGGTATCATGATGGTCCATGCCAAACGTGCTGCGGTGGATTTTGCGCTGCTCGCAGAACTGGCCAGAGAGGTCGGCGTGCCCGACGACTTGGCGGATCAAATCCGGACGGCGAACACCGCCAATCAGGTGGGAGACTGGCTGCTCGAGTGGGGCTACCCGGAATTTTTTCGCGTGTTGGCCAAGCGCTGTTGTGAACAGGTGGCCTCGCACATCGGCGGCGGACTCCGCATCGATACCTGTTTAACCACACTCGGCGGAGAGGTGTTGGGCAGTGCAGACTACAACCCGTAATCGACTTCTCGTGATTGGCATTGGCGACGACGGCGAGCAGAGCCTGTTGCCGCGGGTGCGCGAAAAACTCAACGACGCGGACATTCTGTACGGCAGCGAACGCCAGTTGGCGCTCGTCTCCGCAGAGACGTTCGCGGGGGAGCGCCGGGTGCTTCCGCGCCCGCTGCAGAAGTTCCTTTGCGACATCAATCAGCTCAATGAAGCGTGCTCCGTGGCCGTGCTGGCCAGCGGTGATCCGTTGTTCTATGGCATCGGTTCCACGTTGATTCGCGCGTTGGGCCGCGACCGAGTGGAGGTGTGGCCCGCGCTCAGTTCCGTTCAACTGGCGTTCGCGCGGGCTGGGGAGGCTTGGCAGCAGGCGCGGCTGCTCAGCGTTCACGGCCGCCCGCTCACAGGATTGGCCCAGCGCGTTCACGGCGCTAAATCCGTCGCCCTGTTGACCGACGGCATCCATACGCCGAATGCCATCGCCAAGTATTTGCTCCATTTTGAGATGACCGAGTACGACATGTTCGTCGCGGAGCGCCTCGGAAGCCCAGAGGAAACCTGCGCGTGGTACAGTCTGGCCGAAGCTGCCGACGCCGTGTTCGATCCGCTCAATGTGGTCATTCTGAGTCGGCGCGCGGATGCCAGCGCCCCATCGTTTCACCTCGGCGTGGACGATGCAAAATTCGCGCAGCGCAAACCGGACAGGGGACTCATCACCAAGCGAGAGGTTCGCATCGTGAGTCTGTCCGAATTGCGTCTGCGGGCGGGCGATGTCCTGTGGGACATCGGCGCCTGCACGGGCAGCGTCGGGATTGAGGCGATTCTCCAGCAACCTGAGGTGGAGGTTTACGCGGTCGAGAAAAACGCCGAGGACCTCGAAAATCTGCGCGTCAATCAAATCACGTTCCGCACCGACTTTGTCGCCGTTCACGCCAAGGCGCCCGCCGGCCTCGACCAGTTTCCCGATCCGGACGCGGTCTTCATCGGAGGCAGCGGCGGTGAACTGAGGGAACTGCTCCACCTGTGTGCAACGCGGTTGAAGCCAGGTGGACGCATTGTGGTCAACGCGGCCACCTTGGAAACTCTGGCGACCGCCCATCAGACCCTGTTGGAGCTTGGATTCGCCGTGTCCGTCACAATGCTCCAAACCGCGCGCAGCAAACCCATTCTCCAGTTCACCCGACTGGAGGGCATGAATCCCGTGTACCTGGTCTCGGCCATGCGGAAGGAAGCGGGGGATGGCGCGTGACCTCAACCTGCGGAACCCTCTACGGCATCGGCGTGGGCCCGGGAGACCCTGAATTGATCACGGTGAAAGCGTACCGGTTGCTGCAGACCTGTCCGGTCATCGCCTACCCGAGAAAGCGCAGCGGCAGCCGCAGCTACGCCGCCGACATTGTGGAGCAGTACGTCGACCGCCAGACCAAGACGATGCTTGGACTCGTGTTTCCGATGACGCGCGACGAGACAGTGTTGGAACAGTACTGGAACACCACCGTTCAGTCGCTCTGGGAGCATTTGCGGCAGGGGCGGGACGTGGCCTTTGTCACTGAAGGGGATCCACTGCTCTACAGTACGTTCATTCACGTCTTGCGGCAGATGCAAGCGCAGCATCCGGAAGTACCGGTTGTCTCGGTACCTGGTGTGTCTTCCGTCAACGCGGCGGCCAACCGCCTGGGGCTGCCCCTCGCAGACGGCGATGAATGGGTGGCCATCGTGCCGGCAACCGATGATCGGGACGCGATGCGGGACGCCCTGCTGCGCAACGACTGCGTGGTGTTCTTGAAGGTGGCGAAAGTGCTGTCCACCATCCTTCAGCTCTTGGAAGAATTGGACATGGTGGATGGCGCGTTTGTGTGCAGCCATGTCACCTCCGCCCGCGAACGGATCTGGCGCAACGTCCGCGAGGTCGCCCAGGCGGAATTACCCTACTTAACCTTGATGGTGGTGAAGCGATGACAGACGCAGCAAAAGTATATCTGGTGGGCGCCGGCCCCGGCAGCCCAGATCTGATCACGGTGCGCGGACTCCGATTGCTCCAGCGGGCGGATGTGGTGGTCTACACCGACAGCCTGGTCTCCGAAGAACTCGTCGCCGAGGCCAATCCCGCAGCCGTCGTGCATCGAAGCGCCGGCATGATCCTCGAAGACATCATCGATGTGATGGCCGACGCAGTGACTGCGGGTAAGGTGGTGGTGCGGCTGCACACGGGCGATCCGGCCGTGTTCGGCGCAACCCTGGAGCAGATGGTCAGACTTCGGCAACGCGGCATCCCCTACGAGATTGTCCCCGGTGTCAGTTCGGTCTTTGCGGCGGCGGCCATCCTCGAAGCGGAGCTCACCGTTCCGGAGTTGACCCAGACGGTCATCCTCACGCGGATGGGCGGGCGAACGCCCGTACCCGAGCGGGAGCAGTTGCGCGACTTGGCGGCGCATCACACGACCATTGCGCTGTATCTCAGCGCGACGTTGGCCAAGCGAGCGGTGGACGAACTGTACGCCGCAGGCTGGGCGCCCGACACACCGGCGGCCGTCGTCCAGAAAGCAACCTGGCCGGATGAGAAAGTGGTGCGAACCACCCTCCGCGACCTGGTGCGCGCAATGGGCGACGCACACATTACGAGCCACGCCATGATTCTCGTGGGTTGGGCGCTCCATCCAGCGTTGCGGGACAATCCGGCCCACCGGTCAAAGTTGTACGACGCCTCCTTCACCCACCGATTCCGGCGGGGGGTGTCGCGATAATGCGAGATGCCACAGCGGCTGTGGTCGCCATCACCAAACACGGAACGGCCATCGCCCGGCGACTCCAGGATGCCCTGCCGGACGTGGACGTGTACTATCCAGCAAAATTCGCGGCCGGAGACGAACGGGAACGCGGTATCCATCTGTTTGAAGGGTCGGTGGTGAACCACGTCCCGGAACTGTTCCGTCAGTACCGGGGTCTGGTCGGGATCTTCTCGCTCGGCGCCATGGTTCGTCTGATTGCACCCCTGTTGCGCGACAAGAAGTCCGATCCGGCCGTGGTCGTGGTCGATGATCGCGCGGAACACGCCATCAGCGTGCTGTCCGGACACCTCGGCGGAGCCAACCGGCTCACGCAGCGGGTCGCCTCCGCACTCGGCGCAAAGCCGGTCATCACCACCGCGTCCGACGTGAATCGGACGTTGGCGGTGGATTTGTTGGGGCAAGCGCATGGCTGGGTCATTGAAAACTTTGATCAGGTCACGACGGTCAGCGCGGCGGTGGTCAACGAAGAGCGCGTGCACATCATTCAGGAGGCGGGCGAGACGGATTGGTGGCCGTACGAGAACCCTCTCCCGCCGCATTTGCGCGTGTTTTCCTCGCTGTCCGAAGCACGGCAAACGCCGAGAGACGCAGCGTTGCTCATCACGCCGCGCCTGCTCGCGGCTGAGGAGTCTGCGGAGTGGCTGCAGCGCGGTGTCCTGTATCGGCCGAAGGTGCTCGTGCTCGGCATCGGCTGCAACCGCGGAACGGACGTCGAAGAACTGGACCAGGTGATCCGGGACACGCTCCTGGCCCATCGATTGTCCATTCTCAGCGTGCGAAACGTGGCGACCATTGACTTGAAAGCGAACGAAGCCGGGTTGTTGGCGCTGTGCGAACGGTACGGTTGGCCGCTCGTGACCTATCGCGCGGAACAGTTGAACACCGTGCCGCTGCCGCACCCGTCGGAAACGGTGTATCGCTACGTCGGCGCCTACGGAGTGTGTGAACCCGCAGCGCGGTTGTCAGCCGGAGCCGATGACTGGCTGGTGGAAAAAGTCCGCCGGGGAAACGTCACCTTGTCCATCTGCCAGGTGCCGTTTCTCGATGAGCGGCGCAAAGGAGCACAGCCAAGATGATGAAACCGAGATTGATGATTGCCGGTACCCACAGCGGTGCGGGAAAGACCACGGTGACCCTCGGCCTGATGGCCGCCCTGCGCCGGCGCGGGTACCAGGTGCAGGGATTCAAGGTGGGGCCGGACTACATCGACCCGAGCTACCATACGGCCATCACCGGCAGACCGTCGCGAAATCTGGATCCGTGGATGATGGGCGAGGCAGCGGTCCGCGAGGTGTTTCACCGCGGCAGCGACGACTGCGATATTGCCGTTGTGGAAGGGGTCATGGGGTTGTTCGACGGCCGCGATCCGCGTTCGGACGAAGGCAGCGCGGCCCACGTCAGCCGGCTGCTCGATATCCCGGTGATACTGGTCATGGACGCGGCGAGCATGGCGCGCAGCGCGGCTGCCGTGGTGCTCGGCTTTCAACAGATGCAGCCGACGGTGCCGTTGGCTGGGGTGATTCCCAACCGCGTGGGTGGGCAGCGGCACTACGAACTGGTGGAGACAGCCATCTCGTCGGTCAGTTCGGTCCCTGTGTTTGGCTACCTCACCACACACCCGGAGCTGCAGCTGCCGGAACGCCACCTCGGCCTCATTCCCGCCCTGGAGCGCGGTGAATTGGAGGACCTGTTTACCGCGTTGGCCGCGGTTGTGGAGGAAACGATAGACGTCGATGGCTTGCTCGCAGCCGCCCGTCGCGCCCCCGCTCTTGCGCCGGTGGATCCGGTATTGTTTCGACCGCCTGCGGAACGGCCGCAGGTCACCGTGGCCATCGCGCGCGACCACGCGTTCAACTTCTACTACCCGGAAAATTTGGAGTTGCTCGCCTGGCACGGAGCGGAGTTGGTCGAATTTCGTCCACTGGCCGGGGAGTGCATTCCGGATGGCGCCGACGGCGTCTACTTCGGCGGGGGGTTTCCGGAAGAGTTCGCGGACCAGTTGAGCCAACATAACGCGCTGCGGGCGCAGCTTCAGCGGCTTGCTGCCGACGGCATGCCCATTTACGGGGAGTGCGGAGGTTTCATGTATCTCACGGCTTCGCTCACGGACAGGCACGGCCAAAGCCATCCGATGGCCAACCTGCTGCCCGCCAGCGTGCGGATGCAGCATCGTCTGCAGGCGCTCGGCTATCGCGAAGTCACCGCGCTGACCGACAATCTGTTGTTGGCGGCTGGAGAACAAGCGCGCGGACACGAGTTTCACTATTCCACCGCGACCATGGATGCGCCGAACGCATGGCCCTACGCCTATCACAGCCAGGGGCTGCGCGGCAGCGGGCGCGAGGGGTACGCCAGGGACAACATCCTGGCCGGATACACGCATTTGCACTTTGCATCGAATCCCAACCTCGCCCCGCGGTTTGTTGCAGCCTGTGCTGCGTACCGTGCCCGGCGACAGTCGGATGGAAAGGAGTGGCCTGGATGCGAATGAGACACCCATCGCGCGGACTGGTGGGGGGTGTCGTCCTGCTGCAGGTGTTGACCGTCGCCGGGTTGTTCATCCTGTGGGAACACGCACCTTCCCTGCTCGCCGTGGGGATGGTGGCCTACACGTTCGGTCTGCGCCACGCGGTGGATGCGGATCATATTGCAGCCATCGACAACACCACGCGAAAGCTGGTGGGCGAAGGGAAACGCCCGTTCTCCATTGGACTATACTTTTCTTTGGGCCACTCGTCGGTCGTGTTTGTGCTCACCCTGCTCACCGCGGTATCGGTTCAAGCGTTCGCGGCCGCAGGGGCGGCCGCCGAGCGAATTGGGTACATTGGAACCATCATCTCGGGACTCTATCTGTGTCTGGTCGGAGCCGCGAACGTGGGTCCGTTTTGGCAGTCGGTCCGCGCCTTGCTGCGCGGCGCCGGTACGGAAGGGATGGGGGCATCCGGTCGAGGAGGACTGTGGTCGAAAGCGTTTGACCGGGTCCTCCGGTCGATTCCCGATGGACCGCACATGTTTTGGGTGGGGCTTTTGTTCGGGCTCGGGTTTGAAACCGCGACCGAGATTGCACTGCTCGCCATCTCTGCTTCCTCCGCCGCTCGCGGTGTGCCCATCTGGCAGGTGATGGTTCTGCCGCTGGCGTTCGCCGCGGGCATGAGCCTGGTGGATGCCGCCGACGGCGTGTTGATGACCATGACGTACGAATGGGCTCAGGCCAGCCGGCGGACACAGCACGTCTACAACGCCATTGTCACGGGGTTGTCCGTGATGGCCGCGTTTGGCGTGGGCACCGTGGAATGGCTGCAGGTGGCGGTGAACGGGCGGACTACGGGGGTGCCCTGGTTGGATGGATTGTTGCGCATCCCGTTCGGCTGGCTGGGGGCGGGCATTGTCGCCGTCTTCGCCGTTCTGTTTCTCTACCTGGCTTGGCAGAGAAGAGTCGACCCATCTCCGGAATCATGACGAACAAGCGAACGAGTGTGAAGGAGAGGACTGCGATGGCATCCAGTGTCATGGTGATGGGCACCGCTTCCAATGTGGGCAAGAGCATTCTCTGCACCGCTCTTTGCCGCATTCTCCACGAGGATGGGTACAGCGTGGCGCCGTTCAAGGCGCAGAATATGTCCCTCAACTCTGCGGCCACGCCGAGCGGGCGGGAGATTGGACGCGCGCAGGCGGTCCAGGCGGAGGCCTGCGGGATTTTGCCGAATGAGCACATGAACCCCGTGCTGTTGAAGCCAACCGGCCGCCATCAGACGCAGGTGGTGGTGCAGGGGAGAGTGTATAAAACCACCTCGGCCAGGGACTATTTGGAGAACCGATTGGATGACGTATGGGAGGCGGTGGTGGACAGCTACCGCTTCCTGGCGGACAGATACGAATGGATTGTCATTGAAGGCGCTGGCAGCCCGGTCGAAATGAACCTCAAGCCGAGAGACATCGCCAACGTCCGCACGGCGGAGTTGGCCGACGCGCACGTGCTGTTGGTGGCGGACATCGACCGCGGCGGCGTGTTCGCCTCCATCGTGGGTACGCTGCAGCTGCTCGAGCCAAGCGAACGCGCCCGCGTCAAGGGCATCATCATCAACAAATTTCGCGGAGACCGTTCCCTGTTTACCGACGGGATTCGCTGGATTGAGTCCTACACCGGCGTCCCCGTGCTTGGGGTGCTGCCCTTTCTGCCCGACTTGAACATCGAAGCGGAGGATTCCGTCGCATTGGAGGAAGCGCGGTATCGACTGCCGGCAGCGGATGGCGCCGTGCGTGTGGCTGTGATTCAACTGCCGCACATGGCCAATTTCACCGATTTCGATCCGCTCTTCCTGACCCCCGGCGTGACCGTCCGTTTCGTGCAAACTCCAGCAGAGCTCGAGGACGTTCACGCGATCATCCTTCCCGGCAGCAAGGACACGCTGATGGATGGCCTGTGGCTCCAGGAAACCGGCTTGTCCGCAGCGCTCGCTGAACGGCGGGCCGCTGGCTGCCACATTGTCGGGATTTGCGGTGGATTTCAGCTGCTTGGTCAACGGATTCTCGATCCGGACCACTGGGAAGGGCCCATCGACGAAGTGGCGGGGTTGGGGTGGCTGCCCGTGGTGACCACCATGACCGGAAGCAAACGCACCATGCCCGTCACCGGGCGGGTGTTGGGACCGCTCGGCCCCATGCCGGTGGAAGGCTACGAAATCCATATGGGGCGGACGGAACGGCTCGCCGGAGGGAGTCCGTTTGCACAAGTCCAGTCCCCGGATGGAGACGGTGCGTGGTTTGATGGCGCCGTGAGCGATGACGGGCGCGTGATGGGCACTTACCTGCACGGCATCTTCCATAACGATCAGTTTCGACGGCGGTGGTTGACCGCCATCTGCCATCAGTTTGGTTTGCAGGTCCCCGCAGCGCCGGATACCTCGTTTTCGGAGATGAAGTCCGCCGCCCTGCGTCGCCTCTCGTCGGCGGTCCGAGCACATCTGGATATGCCCCGTTTGTATGGGATCCTTGGGTATGCCCCGAAACGGGGGACACCCGCAGAAACGGGAGGTCCGGCGTTGTCATGAACATTACGTTTATCCGACACGGAGAAAGCGAGTGGAACCAACTGGGCAGGATTCAAGGGAATTTGGATATCCCGCTGTCCCATCGCGGACGCCGCCGGGTGGATGAGGTGGCGGGGGCGCTGTGGCGGCCAGCCATTCAGGTGATTTGGACGAGCCCGCTCGCGCGGGCACAGGAAACCGCCCGCCGCATCGCCGCGCAGTGGCAACGTCGAGGATGGCGCGGCAGCCTTCGGATACAACCAGATTTGCGAGAACGATGTTACGGCGTGTTCCAAGGACAGGTGCTGCAGAACTCAGGCGTACAGGACGAGGCGAGCATCATGGGGCCCGGCGTGGAGCCGTGGGCGGATGTCATGGTGCGGGTGGAACGCGCGCTGGGCGACATCTGCAGCGCACCGGGAGACGCACTCGTGGTGGTGCACGGCGGCTGGCTGAAGGCGTTGTTTGCCCGACTTGGCAAAGAGGAGGAGACGCGCGGCGCGGATGTGCCCAACCTGTGGCCGTGGACCGTGCCGCGCCAACAATTGTTTCCGACGCACACAGGAGGGATGGATTAAGTGGACCGGAAAGAAATGACGGACACGGTGGACAGCGGGGAATGGGCCGCCCATCGAGCGCGGGAGAGACTGGACAACCTCACGAAACCATTGGGAAGCCTGGGAGATTTGGAATCGTTGATCACGCGCCTGGCCGCCATTACCACCACGCCCATTCCTCGCCTGCAACGGCCTGTGTGTCTGGTGTTCGCTGCCGATCACGGCGTGGTTCTGGAAGGCGTATCGGCGTACGAAGGCAAGGTCACGGAAGAGATGGCGGTCAACGTGTGCATGGGCGGATCGGTCAGCAGCGTGTTTGCGCGAACGCTCGACATTCCGCTCACGCTGGTGGACGTGGGCATCCGAAGCACCGTCCGCCACCCCGCTGCCGTCGTGCGCAAGGTGGCCGCGGGCACGCGCAATTTTGTGCACGAACCGGCCATGACAGTGGATGAAGCCAAGTCGGCTGTGCAGGTTGGAGAGGACATGGCCGAACAGTGCATCGACGCGGGACACGACGTGTTGTTGCTGGGAGAACTCGGCATTGGCAACACCACGTCGGCCAGCGCGATGGCGGCCATGCTGCTCGCGTGCCCCGTCCACGAGGTGGTGGGGATGGGCAGCGGCCTCGACACAGAAGGACTGGAGCGCAAACGGCGCGTGGTGGAACGAGCCGTGGCGCGTCACCAGCCCGACGTCACCTCCCTCTGGGACGTGCTCGCCAAGGTGGGCGGCCTGGAATTGGCCGCGCTGGCCGGCGCATGTCTGGCGGCCGCGCAGAGGCGGGTGCCGGTGGTATTGGACGGGTTCATGACGGCGGTGGCGGCGCTCTGGGCGGTGCGGTACAACCCAGCTGTGGCAGAGGTTCTGGTGGCCTCCCATCAGTCGGCGGAGCCGGGACACCAACGCGTGCTCTCAGCCCTCGGATTGCAGCCCCTGCTGCAACTGAACCTGCGGCTCGGCGAGGGCAGCGGCGCATTGCTCGCATGGCCGTTGATCCGCTTGGCGTGTTCGGCCATGGCGGAGGTGGCAACCTTCGCTGACGCTCAGGTGAGCAATCCGCACGCAGCGCGCGCGTCGAAGGTTCCACCTGCCCAGCCGAATGAGCCGTCGAGGCCTGCGCCGGTCGCGAATGATTTTTCGACCATTGAACGGGACGCGGTGTACAAGGCCATCTTGGCGCGCCGGGACATCCGGGTCTTTCTTCCGGACGACATTCCACCGGACGTCCTGCGGCGCATCCTGCTTGCGGGACACCACGCGCCGTCCGTGGGATACATGCAGCCGTGGAATTTCATCGTCATCCGCAATCGCGAGGTCATTCGAAAATTGCACGCCGTGGTGGATCGGGAACGGGTGCGAGCGGCGGAAAACTACCAGGACTTGCGGCAGCAGCACTATCTGCGGCTGAAGGTGGAGGGGCTGCTGCAGGCGCCGGTCACGATTTGCGTGACCAACAACCCGGAGCGGGGCGGTCCGCACGTTCTCGGCCGAAACACAATTCCCGAGACCGATCTGATGTCCACCGCGTGCGCCATCGAAAATATGTGGCTGGCCGCGCGCGCGGAGGGCATCGCCATGGGCTGGGTGAGCATGTACGAAAAAGCCGACGTCCAGGAGATCCTGAGCATCCCTCCGCACATTGAGCCGGCCGCCCTGCTGAGTTTGGGGTACACGCCGCATTTTCCGGATATCCCCTTGTTGGAGCGGGTCGGTTGGAGCGAGCGGTTGCCCTTTTCGGAGATGGTGTTTGAGAACGAGTGGGGGAGGAAATGGCTGTGAGAATTTACACGCGTGGCGGCGACGAAGGAAAAACAGGACTGATTGGCGGAGTGCGCCGATTCAAGGACGACCTGCGGGTGGAAGCGTACGGCAGCGTGGACGAGGCGGGCGCGTTCATCGGGTTGGCCGTCAGTTATCTGGAAGCGGACGGCCACCAGGATCTCGTGGATGTCCTGTTGACCGTGCAGCAAACGCTGTGGGACGTGGGGGCGGACTTGGCCGCGGCCCGCACGGATCGCTACCAGTATCGCACGCCGGAGGACGCGGCAGCGCAGTTGGAGCCGTGGATTGACCGGTACAACCAGGAGGCGGAGGCGGTTCAGCGATTCATCCTGCGCGGCGGCACGCTGGCCGCGTCCGCCCTGCACGTGGCGTGCACTGTCGTGCGAAGGGCCGAACGGCGTACGGTTCGACTGATGCAGGTGGAATCGATTCACCCTCCGGTGCTCAGGTACCTGAACCGGTTGTCCGACCTGCTGTTCGTGTTGGCGCGCGTGGCAAACGCGCGGGCGCAGCGACGCGACGTGGAGTACGTGCACAGCGCGAACGTGTTTCGCGGCTGACCTTTGAGAGAGGATTCGATAGAACAAGGAGGGAGCACGGCATGACGGTGCTCGTACTGGGCGGTGCACGCAGCGGCAAGAGCCGGTTTGCGGAACGGCTGGCAGCACGCTGGTCGGAGGAAAAAGGACTGCCCGTCACCTATTTGGCAACGTCGGCACCCATGGTCGAAGATGACGAATGGGCCGAACGCGTTCGCCGGCACCGCCAGCAGCGTCCAGCCACGTGGGCGGTGGCCGAAGTGCCCATGGCTGTGGCGGAATGGCTGGCAGCCGTGAAGACGCCCCAGATTGTGTTGGTGGACTGCCTGTCGCTGCTCGTAAACAACTGGTTGTTTCACGAGGGTATGGACCGAGACCTGCTGGCAGAGCGACGGCAGGCACTGGTGGACGCGTTGCAAACCACGCCGGCGACGGTGATTGCGGTCAGCAACGAGGTCGGCAGCGGCATTGTGCCGGAACAGGCGCTGTCTCGTTGCTATCGGGATGAATTGGGCTGGCTGAATCAGCAGGTGACTGCCGTGGCCAGCGCGGTTTACTGGGTGGTGGCCGGGATTGCCATCGACGTGAAGGCCACGGGTGTGACGATATGATCCGGATGGACCGCACCATCGGCGTACGCCGCGGTGAACGGCCGTCCCCACGCGGTCCGAAGCGTGGTCCAGGAAGGAAGGACGGTCTGTGAATCTGCTGGTCATCGCGGCTTGCGCAATGGCCCTGGACTTTATGGTGGGTGATCCGCCCGCTCTGCCACACCCCGTTCGCTGGATGGGCCGGTTCATTCGGTGGTTTGACACGCGTTTCAATCACTGGCAGTCCGACGAGGGATCGGCTGCGCGCTGGAAAGGCGTGGTCTTGGCTGCGGTGACGCCCATCGGTGCAGGAGGGTTGACGTGGCTGGTGATATGGGCGGCCGCTCGGTGGAACCCGTGGCTGGGGACGGTTCTCGGCATCGCCCTGTCCGCCACTACGATGGCCTGGCGGGGCCTGGTGGACGCCGGACAACGGGTTTACCAGGCGCTCACCACGCCGAACGAAACAGAAGCCCTCCGGTTGGAGGCAGGCAGGAGGGCGGTGGCACAGATTGTGGGACGGGATACGGAACACCTCTCCCGGGCAGAGGTGGTGCGGGCTGCCGTGGAGACCCTCGCCGAAAATGTGGTGGATGGCATCGTGGCTCCGGTGTTGTTCGCGGCGGTCGGCGGAGCCCCGCTGGCAATGGCGTACCGCGCGGTCAATACGCTGGATTCCATGGTCGGGTACCGAAACGAACGCTACGCCGACTTTGGCTGGGCATCCGCACGGTTGGACGACGCGCTCAACTACATTCCGGCTCGTATCACCGTCCTGTGCATGTGGATGTCCGCGGTGTTGCTGGGCTATCGGGCGAGCGAGGCGTGGCGCGTCATGCGGCGGGATGGCCGCAAACACCCGAGTCCCAACAGCGGATTGCCGGAGGCGCTGATGGCAGGCGCGCTCGGTGTTCAGTTGGGCGGGATCAATTATTATCACGGACGTGCGTCTCGACGAGCGTACCTGGGTGATCCGGAACATCCGCTCGACATCCCCCGGATTCGGGAGGCTATCCGAATGGTTCATGGCACGGCCGCGATGCTGTGGCTGCTGTTGACGATGGGAGGCGTCGGTTGGTGCTTCGTACATGGTTTTTAGCCCTTCAGTTCTGCACGATTCTGCCGGTTCCGCGTTCAGGTGCAACACCGACAGTGGACGATTTGCGGCGCAGTGTGATCTGGTATCCGGCCGTCGGGGTGATGTTAGGCGCCGCGCAGTGGCTTGTCCAGTCCATCGCCAGCCACTGGCTGCCCGCCTCGCTGACCGCAGGTCTCGGTGTGCTCGCGCTCACCGTGCTCACTGGAGGCCTGCACCTGGACGGCCTGATGGATACGATGGATGCGGTGGGCAGCCGACAGCGCGGTGACGCAGCGCTCGACATCATGAAGGACAGCCGGGTTGGCGCCATGGGCGTGCTCGCCGCCATATTCGCCATCGGATTGAAAGCGGCCGCGAGCGCGGCGGTTCCCGCGTCCGACTGGCTGCCCTTCCTCTGGGTGCCCTGCGTATCCCGCGCGGGCCTCGTCGCGTCCATGAACTTGGCCGGCGCAGCCCGGCCCGGACAGGGCCTTGGCGCCATATTCGCCAGACAGGTGCCCTGGTGGGTGGTGACCTGTGCAGTCGGCACACCGTTCCTGCTGCTGGCCCTCGGAGGCGCCCCGGTCAAATATCTGATGGCCACCGCCGGGATGGGGCTGTGGATGTGGGCTTGTGTGTCCTGGCTTGCCCGCCGGTTTGGCGGGATGACCGGGGATACGTACGGTGGTTTGCACGAGATGTTGGAAGTCGGTGGTTTCGTCATCGCCGCAGCATTGTCGCGGTGATGCGGCAACAGCCATCCGATGGAGACCTCTGTCGGCAGATATCTTGCATTTGGAAAGGAGATGTGCCCATGAACGGACCCATGGTGCACGGTGGGCGCGTGCATCGCTGGTGTGCCGAAGACCACCGCGGCCCGGCGGACATCCTGGACTTCAGCGCCAACCTGCACCCGCTCGGCCCACCCATGGAAGTTTGGCGAGCGCTGGAGGCCGCGCTGCCACTCATCCGGCACTATCCGGACGACACACAGCAGCATGTGAAGCAAGTCCTCGCAGAATATTACGACGTGGAGCCCGACACCTTGGTTTGCGGCAACGGCGCAACGGAGGTCATGGAGTTGATTGTCCGGACCATTCGCCCCACCCGCATCTGGGTGCTAGAGCCGGCGTTCGCGGAATACGAGGCCATCGCGCAGCGGATGCGAATTCCGGTGCAGTCACTGCCTTTATCCTCAACACCCCAGTACAACCTGCCGCTGGCTGAACTGGATGGACAGGTGCGCGCCGGCGAACTGGTTGTTCTCAACACGCCGCACAATCCCAGCGGCTGGCACTGGCCGAAAGCGACGTGGTTCACCGCCGTCAAACAGTGGACGCAAGCCGGTCGGTACGTGCTGATTGATGAATCGTTTCTTGACTTTCTGCCCGATGCAGCGTTGGAAACCACCGTGCGCGAGGCGACCGTGAACCCGCACTGGTTCACCGTGAAATCCGCCACCAAGCTGTTCGCGATACCGGGCTTGCGGTTTGGCTTCGCCATCATGCACCCGACCTGGGCCGACAGGATAAATACACTGCGGGACGGATGGAGCGTGAACAGTTTGGCTCAAGCGGCCGCAGCAGCCGCCTACCGCACGGCGCACTGGATGCATCGGACCCAGACCTGGTTGAGCGCGGAACAGGCATATATCCGGGACACGTGGCAGCGTCACCCGGCCATCCGGGTGCATCCGTTCTCGGTCAATTTTTTCCTGGTGAAGTGCCCTGCCGAATCGGCCGGACAGCAGCTCACCACATCGTTGCGTCAAGCGGGCCTCTACGTGCGCTCCTGTGCGTCCTTTCCGACGCTGGACAGCTCCTACCTGCGCATCGCCATCCGCTCGCACGAAGAAAACGTTCGCCTGTGGGAGACGGCAGCTCCGATGTTGGAGGCACTCATCGATGACAGATCGTGAATCGATTTACGGATCGACCACACCGTGTTATTGTTCAAACCGAGGTGAAGTCCTTTGGACGGATTGAAGAATCTCCGCGTTGTATTGACCGGCACGCGCCGCGTGGACGAACTGACCGCGTTGGTGGAAAAACTGGGCGGCGTCGCTCTGCATCGTCCGCTGCAAGCGACCGCGCCCGCAGATGCCGAGGCGCTCTTCGAAATGATTCGAAACCTGTGCGACATGCCGTTCGATTGGTTTCTGTTCACCACCGGATACGGGTTGGAACAATTGCTGACTGCGGCAAGGGAGAGCCATCTCGAACAAACCTTCACGGCTCGGCTGCAATCCGCCAAGCTCGCCGTGCGCGGGTACAAGGCGGCGCGCGTTCTGCAGAGGATGGCGTGCCGTCCAACACTGCGAGACGAGAATGGAACCGCCGCGTCGTTGTTGGAACCTCTCCTTCGTTCCGGCATTTCCGGAAAGCGGATTGCGGTTCAACTTCCAGGCCATGCCATGGCCGACGTGACAGAGCCGCTTCGACAGGCTGGAGCGTCGGTCTACGAATACCTGCCGTATCAGCACGATGTGGATTCAACCGATACCATCGAACGACTGCTGAACGAAGTCATCGAGCGGCAAGTGGACGCCGTCGCCTTCACCGTGGCGAGACAGGTGGAGATCCTGTTCGAGTACGCTTCAGAAGTCGGCGCGGAGCAGGCGCTTCGCAGCGCATTCGAAACGGTGATCGCCGCAGCTGTGGGGCACGTGACCGCAGACGCACTGCGCCGGTTCGGCGTTCAGAATGTCGTTGCGCCCGAAGAACAGCGCATGGGTGCCATGATGATTGCGCTGGCGCGCGCTGCGGATGCCCGTAAGACTACGCGGGGAGGGAGTCTCGATGCCACGTAATTCACCGTCTGGTCACGCCGCCTTGACCGCCCTGCTCAAACTGAACGGCAAACGTTGCACGGTCGTGGGGGGTGGGCGTGTGGCGGCCCGAAAGATTCGCAAACTGCTCGCCGCCGGAGCAAACGTCCGCGTCATCAGTCCGGACATCTGCGCCCCCATTCAGGACTGGGTGGACACCGGAGCGGTGGAGTGGGTCCAACGAGCGTTTGAACCCGGCGATACCGCGGACGCCTGGTTGATCTTTGCCGCGACCAACAACCGTGCCGTGAATCAACAGGTGTGGGAGGAGGGGGAACGATCAGGACGATTCGTCAACGTGTGTGACGATCCGTCCCTGTGTACCCTCACCATGCCCGCCGTCGCACAGCGCGGGCGGCTGCAGGTGGCCATTTCCACCGGTGGCACGCGTCCGTCGTGGGCCAGGCAGTTGCGCGAACGCCTGGAGCGGGATTGGGAGGAGGGGATCGATACGTTCAGCTCGGCGGCAAGAGCGTTTGCCGACGAGGCGGATTGACAAAACGCGCGTCCGACACGGTCAGGTCACCGAACCATTGGACGCGCACAATCTCCCGCAAACAGCGCGAGCAGCTCCGGCGCTTTCGTTCGATTCGCCCCGTCACAGCTGATATGGCGCTGCACGTCGAACGAATGAATCTCGGCACCGCGATACACGGACAGCGTGAAGTCGTTCAGATGATTGGAGATGAGCACGGGAATGCCTCTCGCAGCCGTCGCTCTCGCGGCCTCCGCCAGGCGCAGTTGTTCGCGGACGTCGAAGCCACCCGCGCTGTAACTGGTGAAGTTGGCCGTATCCGAGAGTGGTACGTAGGGGGGATCGCAGTAAATGACGTCCCCGGGCTGCGCTTCCGCCATGAGAACTTCAAAGTCGTCTGACCGGAACACCGCTGTTTTGGCCTTTTCGTAGAACAGCATCATTTCTTGGAACGGGAAGTACGGCTTTTTGTACCGCCCAAACGGCACATTGAAGTGACCGCTGTGATTGTACCTGCACAACCCATTGTAGCCATGGCGATTTAGATAGACGAACAACGCCGCTTTGCGCACCAGATCTGACGTATCATTGAATTCCTCGCGCAATGCGTAATACCGTTCAGGCGTATTGTTGTCCTCTGTGAACAATGCCTTGCAC
This sequence comes from Alicyclobacillus contaminans DSM 17975, assembly GCF_000429525.1. Lineage (GTDB taxonomy): Bacteria > Bacillota > Bacilli > Alicyclobacillales > Alicyclobacillaceae > Alicyclobacillus_A > Alicyclobacillus_A contaminans. The sequence goes on from NZ_AUCA01000014.1 coordinate 66,662, forward strand.
AGGTCCACAAAGGCTGGCCCCATCTGCTGCAATACCCGGTACACCAGGATCACATCGCGATTGATGTCGTTCAATACATTGCTTTCATACGCCGTATTCAAAAATACAGCGGCCGCGCCGGCAAACGGTTCAATCAGTCGGCGGCCGTCCGGCAGCAGGGCGCGGATTTTGTCGACAATGCGATACTTGTTTCCCGCCCATTTCAGGAAAGGTTTCATGCCAGCACTCCATGCGTGTTCGATACAAGCAAGTTTCGTCCGAATCCATTCGACAGACCTCGTAAGAAATCCTCTCATTCGGCGGCGAGGGATTGAACGAACCCGAACTTTCCAAACCGGCCACTCCCATGTATACTGAAAAAATCACAAGCATTCGCCATTTTCATTCAATGGTTAAGTTCAGGTTCGGGGAGAGAGAAGATGCAAAACGTTTACATCCTAGACACCACCCTGCGGGATGGGACACAGGCGGAAGGTGTGAGCCTGACTGTCGCCGATAAAATCAGAATTGCCCGCAAACTAGACGAATTCGGGATCGCCTACATCGAAGGAGGCTTCCCTGGAGCCAATCCCAAAGATCAGGAGTTCTTTCAGCAAGCGCGACGTGAATTGCGACTGAACCACGCCAAGCTCGTGGCATTTGGCAGCACGCGCAGACCGAACGCTTCCGCCGCATCGGACGAGGGCGTGCGAGCGCTGTTGGACAGCGGCACACCCGCGGTTGCGATTGTGGGAAAGGCGTGGGATTTTCACGTGCGCGACGCGTTGAACGTAACGCTGGAAGAGAATCTCCGCATGATTGCCGACACCGTTGCCTGGCTCAAGCAACACGGAAAAGAAGTCATATTTGATGCCGAACACTTCTTTGATGGATATCTGCGTCATCCGGATTACGCGCTGGCCACGCTGCGCGCGGCGGCGGAACACGGGGTGGACTGGATTGCCCTGTGCGACACCAACGGCGGAACGCTGCCGCACCAGATTGCCGAAATTGTGCGTCACGTGTGCGACTCCGTGCCCGTGCCCATCGGCATTCACGCACACAACGACTGTGAACTGGCGGTGGCGAATTCCCTGTCCGCCGTACAGGCCGGAGCGCGGATGGTGCACGGCACCATCAATGGCATCGGGGAACGCTGCGGCAACGCCAACCTAGCCTCCGTCATTCCCAACCTAGAGCTGAAACTCGGCGTCCCCTGCTTGGCTGATCGAGACCGCATCGCGCTCTTGACGGAAACGTCGCGGTACGTCGCAGAAGTGGCCAATCTGGTTCCCCATGGTTACCAACCGTTTGTCGGCCACAGCGCCTTTGCGCACAAGGGAGGGATCCATGTCAGCGCCATCCTGCGGGACCCGGAAACGTACGAGCATATCCCGCCCGAGTCCGTGGGCAACACCCGGCGGGTGCTGGTGTCGGAGCTCTCCGGTCTGTCCAATCTCCAGTACCGGGCGCAGGAACTCGGCATCGACCTGACGGACCGGAAAGAGGAAGTCCGCAGCCTCCTGCAAGTCATCAAGGAAATGGAATACCAGGGTTACCAGTTTGAAGGCGCCGAGGCGACCCAAGAGCTGTTGCTTATACGGGCGTTTGATCAGTACCATCCGCCATTTTCTCTGGTCTCCATGCGCGTGTTGTCCAGTAAGGAGGCGGTCGATGACATGTCGTCCGAAGCCATGGTCAAACTCACCGTCAATGGCCGGACCGTTCACACTGCGGCGGAGGGGAAGGGACCGGTCCACGCGCTGGACCATGCCCTCCGAAAAGCACTTCAGCCGTTCTACCCCGAGTTGGAGCGCGTACACCTGACCGACTACAAGGTGCGCGTGTTGAGCGGCATGGACGGAACAGCCGCCAAAGTTCGCGTCTTGATTGAATCCAGCAACGGTTATGATGTGTGGCGAACGGTGGGTGTATCGCACAATGTCATTGAAGCGAGTTGGGAGGCTCTGGCGGACAGCATCGGCTACTTTCTGGTGCGTCGAGCCCCCGTTTCCGCCCATTCGCCGTCTTCGTCCGGAAGTGCGTAATGCACGAGAAGGCGGGCGAACAGAGGGGCTGAAGTGGATGGAAAGTCCACGATCTCGCATGCCAGGATCATTACGTGTGCGTTCGGGACGTCCAAGGTCTCCGGATGGACCATGTCACCGGGTGAGTGATGGATGGATTGAGGGCAATAGATCCGTAAACGCGGTCCGTGACCCACGAATCCGTCCAAGGGCCGGCGGGGAAGGGGTAGGAATGGTGAACTGATTCATCCATACGCCGTGCAGAAAGTCCCGTTCGCGCACCACCAGGCGATGGGAATACACCTGTACATAGAGTCCTTCACTGCTGCCCACGGGCAGGTTCAACCGGTTGAGAGGATTTCGAACCGACGAGGTGTTCAGCATGGTGAACCCGTCTCTGAAGATGGTGCGCGGCTCATTGCGAAACGTTCTGTGGCTGTGGCCGGAGAAGAACACCACTTCCGGATGTTTCCTGAGGATTGCCTGCAGTCGTTCTGCGTGCACAATCGCGTTTCCGGTGCTGCCCGCGACCGTTTGCGGCAGAGGCTGGTGCAGAAACACGAAGACGGGGCGATGTCCGCCGCTGGCGTTCAGTGCGTTTTGCAACCACGTCAATTGCGCGTTGGAGAGATACGCCTGGTCTCCGATGCTTCGGCGAGTGATGCGCGACTGTTCGGAACCGAGCACGATGAACGGATACCCGGCAATCCAGCGCTCAAAATACACATTCGACATCCCCGTATTGTGAAGAAAACGTTGAATGCACGCGGTTTCCGTTTCGCCGTTGGGAAACGAACGCCTGTGCTGTCGGCCACGGGCGTCGCGAAACGCTGCGTAAAACTCATGGTTGCCTATGGCGAACAACACGTTCTTGGGATGCGGATTGTCGCGCAAGATCCGGTTCATGTAGTCGTAGTCGGACTGCATGCCCGTCACCGTCAGGTCTCCGTTGATAACGAGCGCCTGTTGGTTCGGATCCACCCGTTGAAGGTCGCGGAGCGCAGCGGCGAACCGAGCGGCCGCCTTGTGATCGACGTACGGTTTGCCAGCATCATTCTTGCCGGCGCGCACATGAATATCGCTGATGACCGAAAACGTGACCAGCGGCTCGGAATGCGCCTCGGCCACCGGATGGAAAACGCTCATCATCACGAGGAGAGCCATTGCTCCAGCCAACCATCTTCGCACCATCAATCCCTCTTTTCAGCCGAACGCTTGACGTTCCAACCGCTCACATCGGCATCTTTTTCATTGTTGACGAGATGACGCACCCGCGAACAAGTAAGTTTTGCCAACCACTATGCAGACAGGGAAAACCGTCGCATGCCGAGTTTGTTGGAGAGGGTCCATGAAAGAGGGAAATCGCAAGAAAGGCTGGTGGAGCCCCAGCCTCTCTTGCGATGGGAAAGGGATGCGCAATCCGCGCGGGAATGTAGTCGGAATGGACCTTACTTGGCAAATACGAAGTCGCCAATCCGAGCCACGGTGGGCTGATCAAAGACCCAGCTTCCCGCGGGTGTTTTCGCCGGATTGTAAAACACCAAGGCGTCGGGCACCAGATTCTCATGATTGACCAAAACCGCTTTTGCGGCCTCAATACTTGATTCATCCGGCGTGTTGTAAATCCAGCCGTTGGCCACGCATGTGAATTGGTAATGCCCGTCGGAAACCTGGAAGATCACATCTTTGATGGTGTTCGGGAAGCCTTGGCCAGTGCTGTGGGCGCGGTTGTACACGACATCGCCCACGGCGATTTGGGCATTCATCGGTTCTCCGTTGGCTTCCGCGTAAATCAACCGCGACAACCAGTACAGGTCCGTCGGATTCGCCGTGTTGGACGGTGCTGGCTGCATGGCGGCTGCATGAACGGTTGCGACCGTTTCGGCGCTCGGGACGGGCAGCGTCAAATGACTTCCAATCTGAAGGTTCCTCGGATTGACACCGGGATTCGCCCGCTCCAAACGATCCAGGGAAAACCCGTACCGTTTGGAAATGCGCCACAGCGTATCGTTGGGTTGAATGGTATAGGTCTCGGGCAATTTGAGCACGGTACCAGGGAGCAGGCGGTCAGCGCGAACGGTCGGATTCACCATCTCCAGCCCCGTCAACGAGACCTGATGTGCGCGCGAAATGCGCCACAACGTGTCTCCCTGTTGCACCTGCACTGTGGGGACATCGGCAAGGGCTGTGGTCACACCTATCCAGCCCGCAGCAACGGTTGCACCTGCAGCGAGTATGAACGACCGATTCAACAATAACACCCTCTCTGTTGCCTCCGGGGTTAGTTGACGGGTTTGGGAAGAGAAGGTCTCCCGAGTTCGATGACACGCATCTCACATTCACCCCTGTTCACGTCGCAACATGATCACGACGTCAACGCATGAAATCCCCCGTACGATCCGAAGACCGATTCGGCAGTAGTCTCTTTCATTGTGACGGCTCCTTTTGGGAGATGCCAAGTAGAGTCCGGTATGCTGTGTAAAAAGGGATGGCGCCCCGGGGCATAAATATGAGCCATCCCACCCTCTTTGGTAGAATGTGAGATTGGTCAGAATCACATCACCAGGAGGGATAGAAGATGGCTCAATACCAGATTACCCTGAACGACGAAACTTTGAAAGACCTCTTTCAGCAGGATGGGGGTGTAGCGAAACTCGTCGAGCAGGTGCTCAATCAGGTATTACAGGCCCAAGTGACGGAACAACTGAGGGCGGCACCGTATGAGCGGACCGATGAGCGGCAAGGGTACCGGAACGGGACTGTCCCTCACACCCTTACCACCCGTGTGGG
>NZ_AUCA01000015.1 GCF_000429525.1 Alicyclobacillus contaminans DSM 17975
GCAGGAGTGAGCAGACACCCACGAACCGGGTCTGGTGGCGATAGCGGAGGGGAAACACGCGTACCCATCCCGAACACGACCGTTAAGACCTCCAGCGCCGAGGATACTTGGGGCGGGAGCCCCTGGGAACGTAGGACGCTGCCAGGCGAAGGAACATGAGCCCAACAGGTCATCTCCTGTTGGGCTTTTTGTGTTCTGCCCGGCATTGGAAGAACGGGTCCAACGACCCATAACTGACGTGCCAATCCGCCCGCATCCGCCGTGCCGCTACTCCGTGCAGAATGTCGTACCTGCCGAACACACATAGTGAAAAGGAAGACTGGCGCCAGCGTATTGCTGCGCCAGTCTCTATACGTGGCCACACAGGTTCCCGTGGCGTCATTTTCGTGCGGCTTCAGTGCTTCAAATCCTGTCGGCGCACGAGAATCATGACCGCGACGAAGCCAACACAGAGGGTGATGGCAGCTGCCCACAGGATGTCCGCCGTGGCGGTCGCAAAAGACGTTTGGGCCAACGCAGATAGTTTGGGAAATAGCGGGTTGTGGATGTACGGATTCGGTTCTCCTCGGAGGCCCGTACTGCCGGCATTGGTACCGGCGGATTGAATACCCTGGACGATGCTTGCCTTCGCCGAGTCCGACAGGCCCGGCGTTGGCAGCGCTGCGACGCCGTTCTGCACCAAGGTGTCATAACGCTTAGATAAAAGTGCACTGAGAAACGCGATGCCGAACGCCGATCCGACCTGACGGCAGACGTTGTTTGCCCCCGAGGCCATACCCGCCCGATAAGGCTCCACAGTACCGACCGCGACGGCAGAGATTGGCGGGTTCACGACACCATTGCCGATGCCAGCAACAATGAATGCGGGGAGCAGCCAGACCCACTCTGACGGAGTCGATACACCGCCGATACGCGTCATGAGGAGGACGCCCAGTGTGAGCAAGCCCATGCCGGTCGTACCCACTTCGGTCCAATTTTGTCCGTTAGCCGTCCCGCCAGCGGTGCACCGACAAAAACCAACCCACTCATCGGTAGGAAACGAAGCCCTGTCTCCAGCGTGCTAAAACTGAGACGGTTTTGGAAGAACATCGTAAGGAAGAAAAACAGTGCATAAAACCCAGCCGACAGGGTGAAACCGGCAATCGCTGCACCCGTAAAGCTCGGATTCTTGAATAGACGAGGATCCAGCATTGGATGTTTGAGCAAAAGCTCGCCCACGACAAACGCGATCAATGAAACCAGCGCGATACCGAAGAGTGTAAGGATGTAAGGTGACGTCCATCCTTTGTCCGGATGGTTGACCAGGATGAATGCAAGCACCAGACAGAACAAGAACATTGTTACGGTGACAAGACCATACAAGTCGATGCTCCTCGGCGCGCGTTCGTCACGCGACTCCGAAATCGCCCAGAGCGACAATGCAATACCCACGACGCCGATGGGCACGTTAATCCAAAAGATGGACTGCCAGTTCACCTTTTCCACCAAAACGCCGCCAATGAGCGGACCAATGGCGGTTGCAAGGCCACTCACGCCCCCCCCAGATGCCAATGGCCGTACCACGTTCACGACCGTGGAACGTCGCCGAGATGATGGCGAGCGAAAGTGGCGCCATCGCCGAACCGCCGAGCCCCTGTACAGCACGAGCGGCAATCAGCACTGCCGAGTGGGACAGGCCGAACAGGTGAATGTCTCCAGACAGAGCGCAAAGGACGGATCCAAGCGAGAACACGCTCAGGCCGCATATGAACACCCGTTTGCGTCCGAAGATGTCACCGAGGCGTCCACAGGTGACCAGCGCCACTGCGAAGACCAGCGTGTAGGCGTTGACCACCCATTCCAGATCGTCAAACGGTGCAGTGAGATCGCGCTGGATGGTCGGAAGTGCAACATTGACAATCGTCACGTCTAGAAGGGCCATGAAAAGACCGAAGCATACGGCGGCCAGCGCCCACCATTGATGTCCTGCCTGATGGTGTCCCGGCTGAACCCATAAATCATTACCGGATGCGTGTGACATTGATATGTACTCCTCCTTGTGTGTAGTTTACAGGGGACGATGAGAGCCGCCCGATTGTCCGAGCCGTGGAGTTTGAGAATTCCCGATACGACGAAATCCTAGTCTTTAGCTCACGCGCCGCTCGACTCGATATGCACCATCTCGTCTTCTACCCATGCGAGATCCGCGCGAACGATGTGGATCCGATGTGCAATAGCCCGTAAGATGTGTGGTCGTTCTCGTTCGCTGATGTCTGGGTGTGATTCAATGAACTGTTGGCGACGCCTAGCCCAATCCAACTCCTGCTCCAGACATCCGCGATAGTTACGGAGCACCTTGAGCTGAACGTCGGTCGCGACGTAGCCGAATTTCGATAACTTGATGCGGAAGACAATTTCGGCGTCGGGCCCAGGCTCAATCGGTTGATTCATCAACTCAATGAAGCGTTGTCGGCCTCTGTCCGTGATGGCGTATACCTTACGTGGCCGACCTGTCTGTGCGCGGTGTTCCTCCGTGCGCTCGCGAATGAATCCTTCCGACGCGAGCTTGCGCAGCGCCGGATAAAGGACACCGAAGCTAACTTGGCGTCCGAGTTGGTTGGAAAATATAGTTTGCAGGAGGTAGCCGTGCAATGGCTTATCCCAGAGTTCTCCGAGAACGAACAGTTCGTACACATCCTTCACCTCCAACCGTCACCAAATCCGATGTATTCTCTGATATATCTCCCTGATATATCTCCCTGATATAACGAAATGATATATCGATACGATATAACTTCGCAAGAAGGTCGACGGTGGGGCATTTGTTCACTATCAGAACACTCCCCCTCCAAACGGACTATCTCCGCATTGGTCCATTTGGGTCTGACCCCGTGCAACCGCTTCAGTTACACTGATCACAGGAACGATGTTGCGCAAACCGTTCGCGCGCACGAAAGAAAATGTCATTGACTTCGGGAGATGAATTCCCATGAAACGCATCCTATATGCGACCGATGGAAGTATTTCATCACTGAAAGCCGTCAACATGGTCAACCATTTGCTGTGCGCTTGGCCAGATGCGGAACTGCACGTAGTCTATGTATCCGACCCAGGAATGGCGAGGATGGACGAGATCACCGATACGGAACGGGAGTATGAGGAGCGCAGAGCGCGCGAAATTGAAAAAATGGCCCGTGACGAATGGTTTCGCACCTCGGATCACAAAGAACGTATGTACTTTAAACATCTGTATGGCCCCATCGCGCTCACCATTGGGTTGTACGCCGAGGAACACATCATGGATCTCATTGTTTTGGGAAGTCGAGCACAGGGGCAGCCAGATCCCTTGTTGACCGGCAGCGTGAGCCACGGCGTGTTGTATTGCACACATGTTCCGGTCTTGGTGGTGAAGGACTGGAACCCTGCTGAGGGACAGACGCACGATGCGGTGTCTGCCACCCTGAGTCAGGGTGGCTGAGGGCAATCGGGACACTCAACAAATCGGTGGATAGGATGAATATGGGGAAAGGATGGAGAAAAATGGACAAGATTCTGTTCGCAACGGATGGATCGGACTCTGCAGCCAAGGCGGGTGAAATGACAAAATCCCTGTTGCGCGCATATCCGCAGGCACAACTGATTGTACTGCATGTCATCAAACCACTGCCGCTCGGCGACGGCATGGTTGTCATTCCGGATACCGTGACCACTTATTACGAAAAGGTCGGAAATGAGATCAAGGAAAACGTGGAGCGGGATTTTGCCGAGTTTGCGCAGCGCATGACCTTCGAACAACGCCTGGGGCAACCGGTGCTGGTCATTTGCGACATGGCGAAGGAGGCGCAGGTGGACCTGATTGTTGTCGGATCTCACGGTCGCGGCGCCGTGGACAGACTGCTCATTGGCAGTGTCAGCAACGCCGTGCTGCATCGAGCACACGTGCCGGTGCTGGTTGTGAAATAAATGGAGAGCGCCATCAGGGGCGCCGGAAGCGGCGCCCCATTTTATCAATGAATGCATGGCATCACGCGAGTTTGGGTACCAGGGGTTGCACAAAAGAGCGAACATGCTATAATGGTCAATGTAAGTCAAAGTCAAAAATCTTCATCACCAAAAGGTCAAAGTTCATCAAAGTCAATTCGTATAGCGAGAAGTTGAGGCGAAAGAAATTGTAGAAAGACATCGGAACCGCAGGCGTGGACAATGTTTGCGTGTCGGTCTGTGGAACGAGAACGAGAATGAGAAGGCGAAAGACATTGACAAACTTTTGATTGAGGAGGAATGAGTCATGAAATGCGATGTTTGCAAGGTTAACGCTGCTACCATCGGCATGCAGGTCCGCGTGAACCAACACGTGCAACGGATGCATCTGTGCGCCGATTGCTACGAACAAATGCGTGCCACATCACCGATTTCCGCAGGGGCGTTCGGCGGCTTTCCGTTGGAGGAGTGGTTGCAGGGATTTGTCATGGGTATCCCCCAGGAACGGCAACCGTTGACGATGCATCCTGCAGCTCGGAATCGGGGCGTTGGCGGCGGTGGTGGATTCTTGGACCAGTTTGGTCGGAATGTGACGGACCTGGCCAAGCAGGGGAAGATCGATCCGGTGATTGGACGCGACCGGGAAATTGCCCGGGTGATTGAAATTCTGAATCGTCGAAATAAGAACAACCCCGTGCTGATTGGGGAGCCGGGCGTTGGCAAGACAGCCATTGCAGAGGGATTGGCGCTGAACATCGTGGAAGGGCGAGTTCCCACCAAACTGCGCGGCAAGCAGGTTTATGTGCTGGATGTGGGCTCGCTGGTTGCGGATACGGGAATTCGAGGCCAGTTCGAGGAACGGATGAAGCAGTTGATTGAATCGCTGCAAGCACGTCAGGATGTCATCCTGTTCATCGATGAAATTCACCTGTTGGTCGGCGCCGGATCGGCCCAGGGATCGATGGATGCCGGAAACCTGTTGAAGCCTGCTTTGGCGCGAGGCGACATTCAGGTGATTGGTGCCACGACCCTGAAAGAATACCGTCAGATTGAGAAGGATGCGGCGCTGGAACGTCGCTTCCAGCCCGTGATGGTGAACGAGCCCTCTGAAGAGGCGGCTGTAAAGATTCTGAAGGGAATTCGGGACAAGTACGAGGCATACCACCATGTCTCTTATCCAGACGACGTGCTCAAGGCCTGTGTGCGGTTGTCCCAGCGTTACATTCAGGATCGCTATTTGCCGGATAAGGCCATCGATCTGTTGGATGAAGCGGGATCGAAGGTGAATCTGCGAACCAACGCGGGGGGAGCAGATGAACTGCGCACCCGTCTGGAGCAGGTGTTGAAAGCAAAGGACGATGCGACTCGGCGCGAGGCATACGAGGAAGCCGCAAAATTGCGCGACGAGGAACAGCGGCTCCGGGCACAGTTGCAGCAGGTGCAGACGGAGGGGGTGCGGCCGGTGGTGACCGTGGCGGACATCGAGGCCATCATCGAAGAGAAGACCGGCATCCCGGTACAGGCACTGCAGGCCGATGAACAGGCGAAATTGAAAGATCTTGAATCTCGCTTGAATCGCCAAGTGATTGGTCAGCCGGAGGCGGTAAAACAGGTGACGCGGGCTATTCGACGCAGTCGCGCCGGGTTGAAGGCAAGCACACGGCCCATCGGGTCGTTCCTGTTCGTGGGACCGACCGGCGTGGGTAAAACGGAGTTGGCAAAATGCCTGGCGGAGGCGTTGTTTGGTACCAAGGATGCGTTGATTCGCCTCGACATGAGTGAGTACATGGAGAAACACAGTGTTTCCAAACTGATTGGTTCTCCGCCGGGATATGTAGGCTTTGAGGAAGCGGGCCAACTGACGGAACGCGTGCGTCGCAATCCGTACAGCTTGATCCTGGTGGACGAGATCGAGAAGGCGCACCCGGATGTCCAACACATCTTTCTGCAGATTATGGATGATGGCCGTCTGACCGACAGTCAAGGGCGGACGGTGAGTTTTAAGGACACAGTCATCATCATGACCAGCAACGCAGGTGCCGCAGACCGGAAGGTGACCGTCGGGTTTGGAGTCGATGGAAAACAGGCACAGGCGGCTAAGCCGTTTGAGGCGCTGGGTGCGTACTTCAAACCCGAGTTCTTGAACCGGTTTGACGCGATTGTACCGTTCAACGAGTTGCAGGAAGGGGATTTGATGAAGATTGTCGACCTGTTGCTCGAAGACGTGCGCTCCGGTCTGAAGGAACGCGGAATTGCCCTGGAGGTCACGGACGCGGCCAAACGGAAGCTGGTTGCTTTGGGGTATCACCCTGCATTTGGCGCACGGCCACTGCGTCGCGCCGTGCAGAGCCATGTGGAAGATGCGATGGCGGATATCCTGCTCGAACACCCCGACATCCGCGCTTTGACCGTGGACGTGGTGAACGACGAAGTGGTTGTGCGCTCGAAGTGATGCGACCAGTGGACGCGGCGTTCATAAATTCTTTCTCGTTTTCGGTAACCCAAGCGGGGATTGCTGATTCAAACAGCAATCCCCGTTTTCTCTATATCCAGTCGCTGGAATTGTCGCCGTTGTATCCGTCGTAATTGTCGTTTCGGTCATCGTAGCCGAAGTCGTCCGGACGGTAGTCGACGGTGTCGAACGGATTGCTTTCTGTCGGTGGGACGAAATCAGGGCCGGCATTCCCCGGATATCCTCCATAGTCCATCACCTGTCGCTGCAGCGCGTCAATTTCTTGTTGTTGGAGAATGTTCTGCTGCATCAGTTCGTCCAACATTCGTTGATCATCGAGACTGTTGAAGTAGTCGTACTGCGCAGCATCGATTCGTCCCTGCTCCAGCAGCCACGTCAACAGCGCCCCCGCGGCCATTCCACCCAAAAACGTGCCAGCGCCGCCAAACCGCGACTCAAACGAATCATACTCCGGTTGGTATGTCGGCGCGTCATAGTACCCCGGTCGTACGTCAGGACGAGGGTTGCTCCAACGGCGGCCTCGTTGGCCAATCAACACCACAAGCAGGATGACAATGACAACCAGCAGCACGTACGTCAACATCAGACCCTCCATTTCCATCCGCCGGGATGATGTCCATTCCACAGTTCGCGTTTCACACAAGGATATCCCCATCATAGCAGAGGCATGCGCCCGATGGCAGGATGGATGAGCAGAATTCCTGTGACAACGACGATTGAAAGCGTTATCAAAATGCAGTACGCTTGTTGTACGTAATTTTATATACGAACGTGTCATTCAAATATGAACTGCAGTTCGTAGTGGGCAATCCCGCACGAACACAGGGGGAGTGAGTGGAATGCGGGTGAACAACATCGCGGTGATTGGCGCAGGCGTCATGGGACGGGGCATCGCGTACGCTGCGGCGGTGGGCGGCTTTCGAGTGGCCTTGCAGGATATCTCGCAGGCAGCTTTGCAAAGTGCGCTGGCAGACATTGAACAGAACCTGGCGCAGGCGGTGGCGCGTCAGAAGCTGACCGAGGCGGATGTCCGTGCTGCCATGGCCAGAATGGAGACCACCACATCGCTGGAACAAGCGGCTTCGAACGCGGATCTGGTCATTGAGGCGGTGCTCGAGAAGATGGAGTTGAAGGTGGCTGTGTTTCAGCAACTGGATGCCCACTGTCCGCCGCACACAGTGCTCGCCACCAACACTTCGACCATGAGTCCCACGGAAATCGGGGCCGCCACGAAGCGAGCCGACAAAACCATCGCCATGCACTTCTTCAATCCCGTACCTAAGATGAAGTTGGTGGAAATTGTACGGGGCCTCGACACATCGGACGAAACGTATGCCGTTGCGCGATCCGTGGCGGAACAAATGGGCAAGGAAACCGTGGAGGTGAACGAGTTTCCGGGGTTTGTCACCAGCCGCATCAGTTGTCTGGTGGGGAATGAGGCCATGCGCATGCTGCAGGAGGGGGTGGCCTCTGCGGCGGATATCGACAAAGCCATCAAGCTTGGGTTGAATTATCCCATGGGGCCATTGGAATTGGCCGATCTGGTAGGATTGGACACTCGACTGCGAAACATGCAATACTTACATGAAAAGCTCGGAGAGACCTACCGGCCGGCGCCGATTTTGGAGAAATACGTCAAGGCGGGGCGCTTGGGGCGCAAGGTGGGACGCGGCTTTTACGATTACACAGCGCCGAAGGCGTGATTTCCGGCCGCGTACTTGATTTTGTGGTGTGCTGCGTGTGGAGGGGTATGGATGGAATATCACGTGCCGTCAGTTGCACTGGCCATGCGCGTGCTGAAATTGCTCAGCCGCTTCAAATACAGGCGGTGTTCGCTGAAGGAGATTTCCGATTTGCTGCAAGCGAACCCAACCACCTGTCTGCGCGTACTGCGGACGCTGGCGCGCGAGGATTTTGTTCGGTTCCATCCGGAGACCAAGAAATACAGCCTTGGTCCTTACCTGATTCCACTGGGAAACCGAGCGATGGAATTGAATGACGCGGTGGCCCTTTTTCTCTCCGAACTGCGCAGGGTCGCCAACGCCACCGAATTCACCACGGTGTTGATTGAGCGACTGCAGGACAATCATTTGATTTACATCGGATCCGAGGAAGCCCCCAATGACGATGTGAAGATATCGGTTTCCATTGGTCAACAGTTTTCCATTGGCAGCGTTGCGTTCGGGCGCTGTTTCCTGGCCTACGATGACGAGGCCGCGTGGCGCAAACTCGCCGATGACGGTCTGCTTCGGGAAGTGCAGTCTCCGGACGATTTGGAGAAGCTGGCCAGTCGATTGCAGACCATTCGGAATCAGGGGTACGAGGTGTCCCATGGGGATTTCACGCCAGGGATTTCATCGTTCTCTGCGCCGATTTTCGACAAGAAGGGGAACGTTGAGTTCGTCCTGGCCTGTCTGGCGGTCACCTCTCAGGTGACGCCGTCTCAAGCCGAGCGAGCGGTGAACGTATTGGTGGAAACCACCCGCAGACTGTCGGAGTGGAATGGGTGGCAGGCGGCCCGTCGCGCCATCCCGGATGCTTCGGAAAATCCCTGAGCCGTTCGCACGCCACCCTCATAACCCCTTGGCCTCTATCGAATTCTATGGTATCTATCAGACATGTGCGTGCCATTCGTGGCGGTCTCGACCGCGCACGAATGGCTGAACCGCGTTCATCCACAGATGATGAATGACGTAGCGAATGAAGAAAAGGTGGCGCGAAGTGCTGGCATATCATGTAACGACCCATCCATTGTTGAAATCGGTGATCCACCGCTCGTTTTCTCATGCCATCAAGGAACTCGGACTTCCGGATTATCCGGAAGCTGCATTTGTGCAGGAACTGAAACCGTTCCTCCAATCGCCCGGCAGTCTGTTTGAGGACACGGAACCTGAGCACAGAGCATTGTGGCAAGCCCTGCACCGTGGGGAGGTGTTCGCGACTCACACGCGGGACAATGGCGAAACGTTTGTATTCTACGTGCGCCTTGCGTTAGGGGTTCGCCGAATGGACGTGCGGCTCTTGTGCCGCCAGCGACAATGGCAGCTTGAAGCCGTCACGGCAATGTTCACGGCCCCGGCCTGGAAGACACCGTGGATTCGCAACACGGCGCTGGCTGCGGCGATGGTTTGTGCCGTGCTGGTGGGGTATGTCCTGCATCGGCCAGGCGAACGGGTGGTGCAACAGCCCGTTGTGATTCGCACGGCTGCGTCGAACGCTGCGCCTGCGGCAAACACGACCAAAGCCTCCAATACGCCGTCGAACACAACATCTGGAGCCACCGAAGTGCGGACGGCCAAGACGATGACTTTCACACTGCAACCGGGCATGTCTTTGTACCATCTGTCCAAGTACTTGCAGAGTGAGCACTTGGTCGACAATGCCATTTCGTTCGATATGCTGATGAAGAAAACAGGGGTTGACAAGGATGTACACCCCGGAACGTACAAGTTTCGGACCGGGATGACGGAGAATGAAATCTTACAGGTGCTGAAACAGGGGCCCGCGCATTGACGCGGGCTTTTTCATCCTTCAGGAAGACAGCGGCTTTTGCATGGCAATGTGCGGAATCCCCGCTTCCTCGAACGGAAATCCTTCAGAGATGTAGCCCATCTGTTCGTAAAACCGCTGTGCGTGACACTGGGCATTGAGCCGCAATTCCCGGTAGCCTCGACTGCGGGCCTCCGCTTCAACGGCCATCATCAGCAGTTTGCCGATGCCAACGCCGCGGTGGGAAGCCAGTACGGCAACCCGCTCCACCTTGCCCGTGGCCGATGCTGAATAAGGACGCATGCGAGCCGTCCCAACGGCCGCGCCGTCGGCATCCCACGCAATCCAGTGCACGGTCTCTGGATGGTGATCGAATTCGTCCAACTCCAGTGTTTCCGGCACATTTTGCTCCTCCACAAAGACGCGTCGGCGTACTTCAAACGCTTTATCCAATTGCGATGGCGCACAGATTCCAATCCGTACGTTCCCCAAGGCATCTCGCTTCCTTTCGTCGGTGGTAGGCTTTCGTTCTGCACAAGTATAGCTCATAAATCGGGGGCATTCTGGGGATATTTTCATATGCTACCCATTTGCCGGACACCACGTCATGTGCTGCCACACCGGTGTACCGTGCTGAGGAGGCCCCTATGATTCTAAACACTGAGCAATTGCAAGCGCGTGCACGTGCGTTGGCTTTGACGCATGACACGGCATCCGCACGCCGTCCCGAGGGGCGGTTTTTGCCTCGCTTTCGAGCGGATGTGGATAGCTTGCACCAGTTTGCAGTTGAACTGACTCGCCACAAATCCATCTGCGTGCAGCCAGCGGAAGACTGGCTGTTGGATCACATTGCGTTTCTGGAAACCCAGGCGCACGTTGTGATGCGCGAACTGCCGCGAAACGTGCTGCGGTTGCTGCCCCGCCTCCAAGGGAGCGGTGCTCCGCGCGTGTATGCTCTTTGTGACGCGTATCTGGAAGCGGTCGACGGCCGTTACGATCCAGCGACGTTGACGCGGTTCCTTCAGGCGTACCAACAGGTCAGTGTGCTGAAGACGATAGAGTGCTGGGTTCTTCCCAGCGCTATGCGCGTGGCCATCATTCGACAGTTGGCCGCGGTCATGCGTGTGGTTCGTCACCACCATCAAACCTGCGAGCGGATTCACACTCTGTTGACCTCCGCGCGGTCCAGGAGCCTGACGTCGGAAGATATTCGCGGCTTGCTCGAAGACAGCATCGGGGGGCGGGAGCTCACAGCAACGGAAGTTGTGCACTGGGTGCGCCATTTGAGCGAGTGGAATGCGGATATCAAGACGGTGAGAGAATGGCTCATCGCTCATGTTGAGAACGGCATGCACAGCCTCGAGCAGATGGTCTCATACGAGCGCGAACTCCAAGCGGATCAACAGGTGATGTGCGGCAATCTGGTGCGCAGTTTGCACGCGTTGGAGCGCCACCCGTGGCGGCAGACCTTCATCGCCATCAGTGAGGTGGAGCAGAGACTGTTGCAGGATGCGACCGGCGATTATGAGCGGATGGATATGGAGAGCCGCGACGTTCTACGTCAGCGCGTGGTCCGGGTGGCTCAGCAGCTGCGCGTGCCTGAGACGCTGGTTGCGGAGACCGCGGTCCGGCTGGCCAAGCGGGAGTGGGATTTGGTGAACGACACCCAGACGGACATTCCTCGCTCCGCCTGTCTCGCATTCTATCTCTTGCATCCGGAAGGCCTGCGGGCTTTGCGTGGGGCCATACGCGAGCAGACGCGTCCGCGTCCGCTGCCTCGATGGGTGTTTCGCAGACACCCGCTCGCCTCCTATCTGACCGGCCTGGCTCTGCTGTTCGCGGCGGGCCTCATCGCCGTTGGGACAGTGGTGGGGCGAAGCGGCGTTGCATCGCCGTGGGCTTGGGTTGCGGTGCTGCTCGCCATCGCCATTCCGGTCAGTGAGTGGGCGGTGACGGTGGCGCACAGTTGGATTGAACATCGCTGCCGACCGACGCCATTGCTCCGCTACGACTTTTCTGAAGAACTGCCCGACGACGCGAAAACGTTGGTGGTGGTACCGGTTCTGTGGTCGAGCATCGCGGAGGTGGACGAGGTGATGGAGACACTTCGCGTCCACTACCTCGCAAACCGTCAGCGGAATATCCACTTCGCCGTTCTGTCCGATTTTCCAGATGCACCCACCGCCGAACACCCGGAGGACGCCGAACTGGTAGAGCACGCGGTGGCAGTTGTGAATGACTTGCGTAGAGAATACGGCGCGGACACGTTCTTTCTGTTTCACCGGGCGCGTCGGCACAATGCAGCGGACAACGTGTACATGGGGTGGGAACGCAAACGCGGAAAGTTGGTCGAATTGGCCGAATACCTGGCCGGAAAGCGGGAAACCAGTTTTGAGACCGTGGTCGGAGAGGAGTCGGTCCTTCCCCAGATTCGCTATATCCTCACGGTGGATGCGGACACCAAGCTGCCCATAGGGGTGGTGGGCAGACTTGCCGGAACCATTCATCTGCCGTACAACCGACCTCGGTTGAACGCCTCCGGGACGCGGGTGGTGGCCGGATACGGGGTGATTCAACCGCGTGTCGGCGCGAGTTATGCGTCCGTCCAAGCGTCGCGCTTCGCGGCGTTGTGGGCGGGACAACCCGGGGTCGATCCGTACGCATTCGCCGTCTCCAACCCGTATCAGGACTGGTTTGACCAGGCGGTGTTCGTCGGCAAAGGAATTTTCGATGTGGCTGTGTTCCGGCGGGTGCTGGCGGATCGGATTCCGGACAACCAGGTTCTGAGCCACGATGTCCTCGAGGGCGGGTTTTTGCGCGCAGGGCTCGCCTCCGACATCGAGGTGGTGGAGGCCCATCCGGAGACCATCTACGCCTATCAGCGCCGGCAGCATCGCTGGGTGCGCGGAGACTGGCAGCTGCTGCGCTGGCTGGGACGCGTGTGTCCCAATCGCGCGGGCGAGCGGCAGTTGAACGACCTGTGCGGCATTGCTCGGTGGCACATTGTGGATCACTGCCGGCGGAGTCTGCTGCATCCGGCCCTGTTTGTGGTATCCGCGCTGGGGGCGGGGTGGCTGCCCGGCTCTCCTGCAGCGTGGGAGGGACTTGTGCTGCTGACTCTGTTCTTGCCCGCTCTCCGCGCCGCCGTTCTGTCGGTCGGCGGCCGACAGCGCGGTCGAGACGTGGTGGTGGCGACGGCGCAATGCTTGGTGCAGGCGCTCGTCTTGCCGTTCACTGCCGTGCTGCAGGTGGACGCGGTGGCCAGATCGCTGTATCGGATGGGGGTGAGCCACCGTCGTCTATTGGAATGGGTGCCATCCGCACACACCGACAGAGAGGCGAACGGTGGGCGCGTCTTCGTCTACGAACCCGCCGGCTACGCCGCCGCGTTGGCGTGGGTCGCAGCGGCCTTTGCGAGTGGGACCCAAACTGGGCGTGCTTCGGCTGTCCTCGCGCTGGGGCTGTGGTTGGCGGCCAGGCCGGTTGCGCGTTGGCTCGGGCGGCCGCGGCGGCACCCGAAGCGGCCGTGGCTGCAGCAGGCGGAACCCAATCTGCGCGGGCTGGCCGAAAAAATCTGGGCGTACTACAACCACTATGTCACCGAAGCGGATCTCTGGCTGCCGCCGGACAACGTCCAGTACCACCCGCGGGAAACGGTGGCGCACAGGACGTCGCCCACCAACATCGGGCTCTACCTGGCCTGTGTCGTGGCGGCGTGGGACCTTGGGATGATTGATGCGGCCGACATGCTCGACCGGCTCGAGCGGACACTGAAGACGGTGGCATCGCTCGAAAAGTGGCACGGCCACCTGTATAACTGGTACGACACGCAGACCGGGCGGCCCTTGCCGCCCAGGTACGTATCCACCGTGGATTCTGGAAATCTGGTCACGTGTCTGATGGTCGTGCACGAGGCCCTGCGCGGCTGCGGTGAACGCTATCCGCAGTGGGCGATCAGGGTGACGGCGCTGCGGGAAACGGTGGACCAATTGGTCACCGCGACCGATTTCCGGCCGCTCTACAATGCGGACGAGCGACTGTTGTCACTCGGGCACCACGTGGATGCGGAGCGGAAGGACGACATTCTCTACGACCTGCTGGCGTCGGAGGCGCGTCAGGCGAGCTTTGTCGCGATTGCCCTCGGTCAGGTCCCCGTGACGCACTGGTTTACGCTGGCCCGAACCATGACGCGCGTGGCGCGTTGGAAAACGCTCCTATCCTGGTCGGGCACGATGTTTGAATATCTGATGCCGAGCCTGGTGATGCGAACGTATCCCGGAACCATCTGGGCCGAGACGTACGAAGGCGTCATTCACCGCCAGCGCGCCTTTGCCGAACGCAACGGCGTGCCCTTCGGCATTTCCGAAAGCGGTTACTATGCGTTCGACTACCAGCACAATTACCAATACCGCGCTTTTGGCGTTCCCGGCCTCGGCTTAGACAGGGGCTTGGAGCAGCAGTTGGTTACCGCGCCGTACGCCGCTCTGCTGGCTCTACCCTTTGCGGGCGAGGTGGCGCTGGAGGCGCTCCGGAAGTACGAGCGGTTGGGCGCCATGGGCCCGTACGGATACTACGAAGCGGTCGACTTTACGAAACGCCGCCTGCCGCCCGGCAGCCGCCATGAGGTGGTGAAGAGTTTCATGGCGCATCATCAGGGCATGGGTCTTCTGGCCATCGCCAATTTGCTGTGCGACGAAAGCATCATCCGCCGCTTTCACGCCCATCCCAACGTGCGGGCGGCGGAGCTGTTGCTGCAGGAACGCGCGCCGACACGTGTGTCGTGGACGGTGCAAACCGCCCATCGCGACGCCAAGCCTCCGGCGTTCGACGCGCACCGGCACACCGGAACCCGCACGTTTCACGCGCCAACGCCGCTGCCGGAAGTCAACGTGCTGTCCAACGGCCGCATCACCAGTGTGCTGACGCAGGACGGCACCGGGATGCTGCTCTGGAACGGGGCGTCCGTGACCCGCTGGCGAGAGGATGCTGCCATGGATCGAAGCGGCATCGCGGTGTACATCCACAATCCGCTGACCGACGAAACCTGGAGCCCGGCGCGCTATCCGTGCGCATCGGCAGACACGGATTGGAACGTGCAGTTTCGGCTGGATAAAACTTGTTATGAAACGTTGCAGAACGGTGTGGAAAGTCGGTACGAGGTGGCCGTGTCCCCCCACCTGGACGCCGAGGTGCGGAGACTGAAGTTGATCAACCGCAGCCAGGCGACCAAAACGTTGGAAGTGACGTCGTATTTGGAACTGGCGCTCGCTCCGCAGTCGACGGACAGCGCACATCCGGCGTTCAGCAAGCTGTTTGTCCAGACACAGTACGAGCGTTCGCACGAGTGCCTGCTTGCCAAGCGCCGTCCGCGCGACGCCGAGGAGAAGGAGCGCTGGGCCGGACACTCCGTGCTCGTTGATGGTCCGGTGGTTGGGGACGTGGAGTACGAGACGGACAGAGCCGCATTCATCGGCCGCGGAGCGGAGTTGGCGGCGCCCCGCGGCTTGCAGGGAAAACTGCAGGGAACGGTAGGTTCTGTCGCCGATCCCGCCTTGGTTGTGCGCCGCGGCATTCACCTGCCGCCCGGCGCGGAGGCGGTGGTATATTTTGTCACCGGACTTGGCGCGTCTCGCGATGAGGTGCTCCACGCGATGGAGCAGCTTTGCGAACCCGCCCAGCTGGACGCGGTGTTCGACCATGCCTGGGTGCGAGCGCAGATGGATCTCCGGCACCTGGGATTGTCTGCCGAAGAGGCGGCGGAGGCGCAGATGTTCGCCGGTCGATGGCTGTATCAGGCCACCATGCCGCGCGCCCGGAGGGAGGCGGTGAGGCGAAACCTGCTCGGCGTGTCTGCGCTCTGGCCGCTCGGCATCAGCGGCGATGCGCCCATCGCCGTGGTTCAGTTCGAGCATGCCGCGGACTTTCCATTCTTGGCGCGGGTGACGCGGATGCACCAGTATCTGTGCGGGCTCGGACTCCCACTGGACCTGGTGGTGCTCGACGACACCGGCGGTGGCTATCTGGACGTGTGGATGCACCGCCTTCAGGATGAGCTGGCCATGCACGGAGTGGCAAACATGCAGCGGGTGACGGCCGTCCAAAGGGATCGATTGTCCGACGCGGAACTCACCTTGCTGCGGGCGACGGCGCGCGTGTGGCTGCGCGCTGGCGGCCCCAGCCTGGCGGCGCAGTTGAGCGTCCCCGCCGAGGATTGGCCGACGCTCGCCACCGCACCGGAGCTGGTGGCGGCGCATTCGCCAGCCCGGGGGTTGCCTGCTGCCTTGGCGTCCGGCGCCGAATTCGCCAACGGCTATGGCGGGTTCGTGGAAGGCGGCCGGGCGTATCAGATCTTGGTGCAGCCGGGCAAACAGCCACCGCGTCCCTGGACGAACGTATTGGCGAATCCCCACTTTGGAACCCTCGTCACGGAGCTTGGAACAGGCTACACATGGTGGAAGAACGCGCGAGAGTGCAAGGTGACGCCCTGGACCAACGACCCGGTGCTCGATCCGCCCGGAGAAGCGGTGTACCTGCAGGACACACAGACCGGTGAAGCGTGGTCGGCCGCGCCGAAGCCGGCGGGACAAAACCGGCGCTACCGGGTGACGCATGGCTTCGGATACACGCGAGTGGAACAACTGGACGGCGACATCACGCACGCCATGGAGACGGTGGTTCCCTTGGATCACCCCGTCAAATTGACACGTCTGCACCTGCGCAATCAGAGCGGGGTGACGCGGCGCATCGCCATCACGTATTTCGCCGATTGGGTGATTGGCGTGGACCGGGAAGCGCAATCTCCATTTGTGGTGACGGAGTGGGATGATGACTGCCGCACGCTGCTCGCCTGGAACACCTACCAGCAGGCGTTTCGGGACGCGGTGGCCTTTCTTCACGTCGCTCCGCAGGTGGAGGGGCAGGTGGCTGCCGACTGTGTGAACTGGTCGTGGACGGGAGACAGGATGGCGTTCTTTGGCCGCGGCGGCAGTCATCAACGGCCGGCTGCCCTCGCCTATCCGGAGTTGCCGCGAAAGGCCGGGTGCTTCGCCAACGCCTGCGGCGCCGTACAGGTGGTGGTGGAGATCCCGGCTGGGGCCGAGACCACCGTCATGCTTTTGCTCGGCTGCACGTCGTCGCGCGCGGAGGTGAAGTGGCTGGTGGAAAAGTACCGGCACGCCGGACTGTACGCGCTGGCACGGCGGGACGTGGATGCGTACTGGAACAAAATCTGCGGTCAGGTTCAGGTGCAAACCCCGGACAGGGCGATGGATGTCCTGCTCAACGGCTGGCTGTTGTACCAGGCGCTGGCCTGCCGGTTGTGGGCGAGAACCGCGGTTTACCAGGCGGGGGGCGCGTTCGGTTTTCGCGATCAGTTGCAGGACTCGCTCAGCTTGCTTCACGCGGATCCGGACATCGCCAGAGCGCAAATCCTGCGCAACGCGGCGCATCAGTACGAAGAAGGCGATGTTCAACACTGGTGGCACGAAGAGACGGGCAAAGGGATTCGCACACGGTATTCCGATGACCTCTTGTGGCTGCCGTACGCCGTTTCCCGTTACGTGGAGCACACCGGAGACACCGGCCTATTGGACGAGCGTGTACCGTATCTGCACAGTGAACCGCTGAAGCCGGACGAAACGGAGCGGTACGAGGATACGGTGGTTTCCACCGAAACCGGCACGGTTCTGGACCATTGTCTGCGCGCCATCCGCCGTGCGTGCTCCTTCGGCGAACACGGACTGCCGCACATGGGAATTGGCGACTGGAACGACGGGATGAACCAGGTCGGCGCCCGCGGCCGCGGGGAGAGCGTGTGGCTGGGGTGGTTCCTGCTCGACGTGCTGAACCGATTCACCCATTTCCCGGCGGGGGTGCTGCCCGAGGCGGACGTGGCGGCGTTCAAACAGACGGCCGAGCGTCTCCAGCGCAATTTGAACGAATTCGCGTGGGACGGCGCCTGGTTCCGCCGCGCGTACACCGATGCTGGAACGTGGCTCGGCAGCATCCAGGACAGGGAATGCCGCATCGATGCCATCGCCCAGTCCTGGTCGGTGTTGTCCCAAGGGACTTCCGAAGAACGCCAGCGGCGGGCCATGCGTTCCTTTGAACGGGAATTGGTCGATCCGCACCTCCGCGTGGCTCGCCTCCTCACCCCGGCGTTTGATGAGACAATGCCGAGCCCCGGCTACATCCAGGGCTATCCTCCTGGCATTCGGGAGAACGGCGGGCAGTACACGCACGGGGTGATCTGGAGCATCGCGGCGTGGGCCATGTTGGGCGCGCGGGACAAGGCGCACGCGTTGTTCCAGTTGCTCAATCCCATCACACACACGCAGTCGGAGCGGGATGTGGCGCAATTCGGCAACGAACCGTACGTGATGACGGCAGACATCTACACCGCGCCGCCGCACGAAGGGCGGGGAGGATGGTCCTGGTACACGGGCGCGGCCGGGTGGATGTATCAAGTGGGGCTTGAATCTGTGCTCGGGGTGACCCGTCGCGGCCATCGTTTGCGCATTCGCCCCTGCGTGCCGGAGTCGTGGGCGTCGTTTCAGGTAAGGTATCGATTTGGTGCCACGGTGTATGAGATCACGGTTCACTGTCAACCGTCCGAGGACGCGCCCCGCTGGGTGGTGGACGGCGTGGCCATGACCGGGCAGGATGAACTGGAATTGGTGAACGACGGCAAGATCCATACGGTGGAGGTCAATGCACCGGCAGCACCTTTGGAAACGGTCGGATAACCGCGTATCAACCAGGACAGAGGCTGTCCCTCGGTGTCTGGGCACCGGTGGACCAGCCTCTTTTCGGCTGCACACGTCCTTTACTTTCCAGTTCGATTGAAGTACGGTGGTCTTGTGTGAGTGATTACTCACTCTTATTCTGGAGGTGATGCGAATGACCCATGGGACTGCGGCCAAGGGGCAGACGGCCATCCGTGTGGCGCAGGTGCACAAGTCGTTCGGCAGAAAGCACGTGTTGCGGGACATCACGCTCACGGTGGAGTCCGGGGAAATTTTCGGTTTGCTGGGACCGTCCGGATCGGGCAAAACGACATTGGTGAAGTTGATTGCAGGATTGGACGATGCGACCTCCGGCGAGGTGGAGGTGGCAGGCGTGCGCATGCCGAGCCTTGGCATGTTGAGCAAGATTGGCTACATGGCTCAATCGGATGCGCTGTACACGGAACTGACGGCCAAGGAGAACCTGGCGTTTTTCGCGTCGTTGTACGGGCTGTCGGGCGTGCAACGGGCGAAGCGAATGGCCGAGGTGATGGAGCTGGTGAACCTGTCCGATGCCATGAATGGGGTGGTGTCGGCGTACTCCGGGGGCATGAAGCGGCGGCTGTCGCTCGCCATCGCGCTGCTGCACCAACCGGGAATCCTGATTCTGGATGAACCGACGGTGGGGATTGATCCCGTCCTGCGCAAGGCGGTCTGGGACGAATTGAAGCGGATGAGCGAGGCGGGAACCACCATTCTGGTCACGACGCACGTGATGGACGAAGCGGAAAAATGCCATCGCCTGGGATTGATCCGCAATGGCGTTGTGATGGCGGTCGGCACGCCGGAGCAATTGAAGCAGGACACCGGAGCCGGCAGTGTGGAGGAAGCCTTCCTTGTGTACGGAGGTGGCGAACAATGAGGCTTGGTGCGTTGATTCTGCGCATTGTCCGTCAATTCTGGCACGACAAGCGTACGCTGGGGCTGATGTTCATTGCGCCGCTCCTGGTTCTGTGGCTTGTGTCGCTGGTATTCAACGGAAACGCCTATCATCCACACGTGGGCACAGTTCAGCTGCCGGCGCAGTGGACGGCCCAGCTCTCCCGCGCGGGTGCTGACGTGTCCACCTATGATACGGCTGCGGCGGCGGAGTCCGCGCTGAAATCGCATGAATTGGACGCCTATGTAGCGTGGAGTTCGGGAACGCTGCAGGTGAGACTGGAAGGCAGCGATCCGTCCATCAACAAATCGGTGCTGCTGTTGCTGCAACAGGCGCTGTCCACCCATGCGGCGCCCGTCGGCGGGGTTCCGACGTCGGTCATCACGTATCTGTACGGATCGGCCGACATGTCCACGTTCGATGGCGTGGGTCCGGTATTGATTGGGGTATTCGCATTTTTCTTCGTCTTCTTGATTGCCGGGATTGCCTTTTTGCGGGAACGGACGAGCGGAACCCTGGAGCGGTTGATGGCGACGCCGCTTCGGCGCTGGGAAATGGTGCTCGGATATGTGATTGGGTTCGGCATTTTCACCACCCTTCAGTCGGCGGTCCTGACCGCGTTTGCCGTCTACGGCCTCGGGCTGATGATGAACGGCCAGTTGGTGCTGCTGTTGCTGGTCACGCTGCTGTTGTCCATGACCGCATTGACTCTGGGGACGCTGCTGTCGTCGTTTGCGAACTCGGAGTTTCAAATGATGCAGTTCATTCCTTTGGTGATTGTGCCGCAAATCTTCCTGTCCGGGTTGTTCAACATGGACAACATGGCGGTGTGGCTGCGCTGGCTCGGCAAGATGATGCCGTTGTCCTACGCTGCCGATGCGCTGCGGGACGTGATGATCCGCGGGCGAGGTCTCACGGACATTTATCCGGATCTCCTGATGCTGCTCGCGTTTTCGCTGGTGTTCATGGTGGCCAACACCATTTCGTTGCGGAAGTACCGAAGAGTTTAGTATCGTGATATGGAATGGGCGCGGTGGCGGGCCAATTTTCCGCAGGCCGCGCTCAGCATTTCAATTCAGAGAGGTGCGGACACGTGGCGGATCAGGTGGAACAATGGGTCGCGGAACTGCTTCGGCTGAGCGACGAGGACGAGAAGTTCACCGAGAAGCAGTTGAAGATTGTGCAGGCAGCCATTGAGATGTTTTCCGAGAAGGGGTACGCTGCCACGTCCACCAGTGAAATCGCGCAGCGCGCGGGTGTGGCGGAAGGGACCATATTCCGGCACTACAAGACGAAAAAGGATCTGTTGGTGTCCATCGTCGCTCCCGTGATGTCCAAGTTGGTCGCGCCGTTTGTCCTGCGCGATTTTTACGAGGTGCTGGATTCGAACTACGTCCGCTACGAGGACTTTGTTCGAGCGCTCTTGCAGAATCGCTTGGAATTCGCGAAAAAGTACTTTCCCATTTTGAAAATCATGATCCACGAAATCCCCTTTCAACCGGAACTGCAATCGCAGTTCAAGGAACACGTCGGCAAACAGGTCATCGAACGCATCCGTGTCATCGTGGAGCGGTTTCAGGCACAGGGGCAGATTGTGGACATGCCGCCGTATACCGTGATGCGGTTGACCGCTTCGACCGTGATTGGCTATTTGTTCGCCCGCTTCTTCCTGGTGCCCGAGCTGGATTGGGATGACCCACAGGAAATGGAGTACACCGTCCGCTTCATCATGCAGGGTCTGCGGCCGTCCTGATGAAGCCATGCGGATACCGCTCGAGAACTTCTCCCCTCCCTGTCCGCCCGCATAGGTCCGTTTCCAATTTGGAGATGCACGAATGTAGAGTGAATGTTCGTGCCGAGAAAACGAACATACCATTTTCTCGATTTGCGCAGTCAATGCAAGGTTGAAACAGTTTTGAAGTAGACCGGGTATACTGAGTGACAAGGACAGGCCTCCACCCAATGCGGATGGCCGGCGCAGCGGCGGAAGGAGGGGTGCCGGTGAGAGTGTTGGTGGTGGAAGACGACGCTCATCTCGCCCGCGCATTAACGGAGCTTCTGCAAAAGCACGAATTTGAAGTGGACCATACGGATACGGTGTTCAACGCCATTGATTTGGCCATGACCAGCGCGCATGACTGCATGGTGGTGGACGTCATGCTGCCGGATGGCGATGGCATGGAGTTCGTGGCGAAACTGCGGGAACTGGGGATTCACACCCCGATTCTGATGTTGACCGCGCGTAACGCGCCCGAAGACCGAGTCCACGGACTGAATGCTGGTGCCGATGATTATTTGGGGAAACCGTTCAACGCCAGTGAGTTCATCGCGCGTATTGAGGCATTGATCCGGCGTGCCGCTGGATACACCGCCATTGATGTCATCACGCTTGGCCAGGCGGCGCTGCACAGAAATTCACGCACCTTGTCCTATCACGGCCAGCACCTGGAACTGTCCAGCAAGGAGTTTTTGCTGTTGGAGTGCTTGATGCGCCACCCTAATCAGGTGTTGTCGCGAGATCAGTTGATATACCACGTGTGGGGGCCGGAGGCGGAACTGGCCGACAATGCGCTGGACACGTATGTGTACTTTCTGCGCAAGAAGTGCGCGCAGTTGGGGATCAAAAATATTATCAAAACCGTGCGGGGCCAAGGTTATATGATACACCCCAATCCTAGGTGAGCGGGATGCTGAAGCGATTTTACCTGCAGATTTCCTCGTTGATGATTCTCGGAACCGTGGTGCTGCTCGCCTGCTTCGGCGGGTTTGTGTACTTCGAACTGCAACGATACCTGCGCTTTGTATCAGAAGTAAGCCTCCGCTCCGAATACATGGAAGTTCATGACCGGTTGATGGAACCTGGAGCGTTGCCGGACATCTGGTCCCAGTTGGATACCTCGGACGACCAGGGAATGAGCATGTACGTGCTGATTCACACGGCTCACGCCGACTACATATCGCCTCATTCGCCGATTTCTTCCGAAGATATGTTGGCGCACGCGGAAGATGGCCACTACACCACCATGATGGTGGGGGACTCGCCTTACCGCATGTTTGCGAAAACGTTCACCCAGGCGGGGCAGCGCGTACTGGTGGTGACCTGTGAGTCCACGGCGCAGGCGCACGAGACGTTGGAACATGTCCGAGATGTGCTCCTGTCTCTGGGGGTGGCGGGGATTTTGTGCGCCGTTTTGTTTCACCTCTGGATTGCTCGAAAGGCACTCATCCCGGCGCAAAAAACCTGGCAGGCGCATCAGGAAATGTTGGCGGAGATCTCCCATGAATTGCAGACCCCGCTGGCGACCATGAGCGCCATTGTCAGCACCCATGTCGCGGATTCGGCCGTTCGAGAGGATTTGAGCCGAGAAATCCAGGAAGCCGCCAATCTTGTCAAGGACATTTTGTATCTCTCGCGGCTGAACGCCGAACCGTTCGAGGTGCCGCTGCAACCGGTGGCTGTGTCCGATCTGACGGAAGAGGTGATTGATCGATTCCAGCCGCTGCTGCAGCAGCGCCATATCGAGTTGGCCGGACATGCGCAGCCGGGATTGTTCGTGATGTCCACGCCGGAGATGTGGACGCGCCTCATCAGTGTCGTGTGCAAAAATTTGGCGGATCATGCGGAGGCGGGGAGTCAGGCGACGTGGTCTCTTACGGCATGGGCTGCGACGGTGCAATTTCGATTGCGCAATCGCAGTCGCAAGGGCATCGGGGAGGCGCCGGCAGACGCCACCCGCGGCTTTGGCATGAAAATTGCCCGTCGCATTCTGCAGGAGATGCGTGGCCGGATGGACATTGAGCGGGACGGTCCATGGGTGATTACGACGGTGACGGTGCCGCGAAAGGTGAAGCTGTGATGTCCTACCAGGCCGCTTGGATCGGCTTGAGATGGTTTTGAGGTTTCACCGCTATGCTGGTCGCTGAACGGGAGTGATTTGAATTCATGACCAGCTTGTATCACCTGTTTGAAGTCCGTTTGATGGATGGGATGTAGGGTTACGGAGAGGAGGCTGATGAACGTGCCGACGGTGGAAGAGAAACAATTGGCCCGCCAGCGGCGGGAGCGCAAGCTTCGCCTGTGGTTGACCACCCTGTCCTGGGGGACGCCGGTGGTTGCCTTCGGTTCCCTGTTCTCCCTTTGGCATCAGATCGCATCCGCGTCGACCGGTCATCGCACAGCCACTTCGACCACGGCGGCAGTGCCGCAGAAAGTGACGGGAACCCGTCACGACGTTGCGCAAACCATGACCTCGTCGAAGCCGTCGTCCCCGCTTCATACGAGTGGCACTGCGAATAAGATTTTGTATCAAATCGGATCCCACGGCCAGGGCGTCAGCGCCATTCAGGCATGGCTGTCCAAACTCGGGTACTTTCACCATGTCGTGACCCAGACATACGGCAGCGTGACCGCGGCGGCTGTCCGAGCGTTTCAGGCGGACCACGGCTTGTCGGCGACCGGAGCGGTGGACCAGAAGACGTGGAACGCCCTGCGGAACGCCGCCGGACAAGCCGGTGCCAGTTCCGTCACCTCCGCGGCGCCATCGTCCAGCGGCAATTTCGGAAGTGCCGAGCCGAGTCAGCAATCGGTTCCGGTGATTGTTTCGTCCGGGTCGTGACGGCTGCCATGAATCGTCTGCGATTTCGAGCCATGGGAACCGATGTGGAGATGCTGGTGGCGGACGGCGCACCCGTGGAGGCGGATGGCGCATTGCAGTGTGCGAGGGACGAAATGGAGCGATTGGAGGCGATGCTGTCGCGATTTCGCCAGGATAGCGACGTCAGCCGGATCAACGCCGCGCCTGGACAGTGGGTGACGGTGCGTGAAGAGACTGTGCGCGTTCTCGAACTGGCCAAACAAGCGTTTGACGAGACGGAGGGCCTGTTCAATCCATGCCTTGGTCAGGTGTTGGAGCATATTGGATATGACGTTTCGTTTGAACAGGTGGAGGGGCGACCCGTCGTGCGTCTGAACTCGTCGCATCCGTACGAGGCTCCGACCACCTGTCCGTTTGAAATCAATCCGTCCCAACACAGGGTCCTGCTTCATCCCGGCTATAAGTTGGACCTCGGAGGGATTGCAAAAGGTTGGATTGTGCAGCGGTCGGCGTTGGTCCTGGAGCAGTGGGGCATGCGGAACTTCCTGGTGAGCGCCGGCGGGGACTTGGTCTGCCGCGGCTCGAACGGGGAACGGCCGTGGTGCGTGGGGATTGCCAATCCGTTCGGCGGTGAGGGAGACAATGTGCTCATGCTGGACGTGACCGACATGGCCGTCGCCACGAGCGGAACGTACCGTCGACGCTGGTCGTTCCACGGGACGCCGGTTCACCACCTGATTCACCCGTATTTCGGCGTGCCGGCGGCCTCGGACGTGGTTTCCTGTTCCGCGCTCCACCCCGATTTGGTGCGCGCGGAGGTGCTCGCAAAAGTGGGCTTGCTGCTCGGTGCGGATGCGGGCAGGCAATGGCTGCAAAAGCGCGCTGTCGGTGGCTTTGTGCTGGTCCTGAAATCAGGGGAGGTGGTGCATGCATGGAACTCCTGAACGAACGTCAACGCGTTCCGTTTGCGTTTGTCTGGGTCATGACCGTTCTCTTGCTCGCCGGTTCATTCGTAGCGCTGCACCTCGCCGCCCCGGGGCAGGCCACGGCCAACAAGTTCTATTGGTACATGGCCAGAGCGGCCGGATTCACGTCGTACGGAATGCTGTCTCTGGCCGTGCTGCTTGGTCTGTCCACCAGCTGCGCATTCTGGGACAGGTGGCGGCTGCGCAAGCTGATGACGCAGATGCACCAGTACGCTGCGCTGCTTGTGCTTCCCTTTTTATTGTTTCACCTGTTCGGATTGTATCAGGACACGTCCGTGCCATTTGGGCTGGTCGGCCTGTTGGTTGCATTCACGGCCAAGTACCGACCGCTTTTCACCGGTTTCGGCGTCCTGGCATTGTACGGCTGGGTGGTGCTGGTGATCTCGTCGTACATTCGGGAGCGAATGTCTGTAAAAGTATGGCGTTGGATTCACTACTCGTCCATGCCGATGTTCATCCTTGTGACGCTGCACGGCCTGTTCACCGGCTCGGACAGCGCCTCGTTGTGGGCGGCGGTGGTGTACCTGATTCCCATCGCCCTGTTTCTCCTTCTGGTGGCAAGGCGGTTTCTGCCGACCCGCCCGGTGCACAAACCGAGCCGGACATAGTAAGGCGAGGCGGATCTTATTGCAGATGCCGTTCCATGGCGTCCTGCATCACCTGCAGCTTGGTTTCGCACTCCGTTTCGTTGACGCCGCGGGCGGCCAGATAGACTTTGATCTTCGGCTCCGTGCCGGATGGCCGAATGGCCATCCAACTCTCATCTTCAAAAATATATTTGAGGACGTTCGAGCGCGGCAGAGAGAGCGGATCGACCGCGTCCTGCCCACTCCTTTTGCCGAGGGTCCGTCGCTCCGAGGTTAGGTAGTCCTCCACAGCGGAGAGGTTCAGGTCCGGCACCGTCGGCACTTGTTTTCGCAATCCGTCCATGACCCGTTCCACTTCCTTCGCGCCTTCGCCCGCATTCAGCGGAACCGTGACCAATCGTTCGGCAAACCACCCGTGGCGCGCAAACAGATGGTGCAGCGCGTCGATGAGGGTCGCTCCCCGCCGTTTATACCAGGCGGCCATGTCGGCGATGGCCAGACAGGCTTGCACCGCGTCCTTGTCCCGGACTATCGGCGAGATCAAATATCCATAACTCTCTTCAAAGCCAAACAGGAACGTGTGGGCGCCGGTCTGTTCGTACACGGTGGCTCCGTGGCCAATGTATTTGAACCCGGTGAGCACGTTCTCAGCGGCCACACCATAGCTGGCCGCAATCACCGCCCCCAGGTCCGACGTTACCACCGTTTTGAATACAACGCCGTTGGCCGGCAGCGTCCTCGTCTCCTTTCGCCGGGAGAGCAGAAAGTCGATGAGCAGGGCGCCAACCTGGTTGCCGCTCAACAACTCGTACGTGCCATGCCGGGTTCGAACGGCGATGCCCGCTCGATCCGAGTCCGGATCGGTTCCGAGGACCAGGTCCGCATCCCGTGCACGGGCGGCTTCGATGCCGAGGCGGAGGGCGCTGTGCTCCTCGGGATTGGGACTTTTCACCGTGGGGAAATCACCGTCCGGCTGTTCCTGTTCTGCAACCACATGCACGTGTTTGTAACCGGCCTGCTCGAGCGCCTGTCGCACCGGCCGGTTTCCGGCGCCATGCAGCGGCGTGTAGACCACGGTCAAATTCCGCCGG
This sequence comes from Alicyclobacillus contaminans DSM 17975, assembly GCF_000429525.1. Lineage (GTDB taxonomy): Bacteria > Bacillota > Bacilli > Alicyclobacillales > Alicyclobacillaceae > Alicyclobacillus_A > Alicyclobacillus_A contaminans. The sequence goes on from NZ_AUCA01000015.1 coordinate 26,845, forward strand.
TCCTCGGACGTCACGGCGGGACTTGCGACGGATTGTACGACCGACCGGACGTAGCGTTCGGTCAGGGCATTGTCCCACCATTGGAATAATCCCTTCTGTTCTGCGTCTGCCAAGGGCAGCGTGGGCAGGGCAAACACATCTTCCTGCTGCATCATCAGCTCGTGGATCCGGTTCGTATCCTCAGGCAGCAGTTGATACCCCGCTGGACCGTACGCCTTATAGCCATTGTATTGCGGAGGGTTGTGACTGGCCGTAATCATGATGCCGCCAGCGGCCCGAAGGTGGCGAATGGCAAACGACACCTCCGGCGTCGGACACAGAACGGGCGCCACCATCGCGCGAATGCCGAGGGCCGCGAGCGTCAATCCGGCTTCCTGTGCAAAGGTTCGGGAGTGGTGCCGGCAGTCGTAACCGATGGCGACGCCCCGGGTTTTGGCATCCGCGACGGTTTGCATCAGAAACTGCGCCAGCGCGAATGTGGCACGGCGAATCGTGAAAATGTTGAGCCGATTGGGGCCAACGCCCATCAAACCGCGCATGCCACCGGTGCCGAATTCCAAAGTTTTCCCAAAGCAGTCGTTGACAGCATCCGGATTACCCTTCAAGTGTTCCAGCTCGTTCCGTACATCGTCGGGCAGCTGTGCATGGTTCAGCCACGTTTCGAACTCTCGCTGTGCGTCCACAAATTCGACTCCTTGCTGTGAAATTTGTCCATCGGATGTCTGCATCCCTTCATGCTGTATTCTGTGTCAATCTGGAACAGATATCCATGTGTGGTTGGGCGGTGATTGACGGCGCTTACATAAGCGTCTTACAATAAAATCATAATTCTTATTTGTAACAGTATTTCATATATGAAATATTAGGGGTGGCGCATGGACGCCCGGGGGGGAATGCGTTCCCTCGTCCGATGATGACGCGGAGAAATGGAGGCGTGACGATGAATTTTGAGCTGCCGGAAGAAGTACTGCAGATGAAAGACATTGTCCGAGATTTTGTGGAGAACGAGGTCGAACCGCTCGCCATGCAAATTGAAGAGGAAAATTGTGTACCGGATGCATTGCTGGAGCGGTCGAAGGCGCTGGGACTGTTTGGTCTGAGCATTCCGGAGGAATACGGCGGCATGGGACTCAGCATGCTCGGAAAGTGCGCGATATACGAGGAACTGGGCAAGACCATCAATGGGTACACAACGATTCTCGGCGCGCACAACGGTATTGGTTCCGTGGGGATTGTGGAGCTGTCCAATGAAGAACAGCGGCGGCGGTACCTGCCAAAGATGGCCACCGGCGAATGGATTGGGGCGTTCGCGTTGACGGAGCCGCAGGCCGGGTCGAACGCGGCAGCACTCCGGACGACGGCGGTGAAGAAGGGCGATCGATACATTCTGAACGGACAAAAGATTTACATCACCAATGCACCGATTGCTCATGTGTTCACCGTGATGGCGGTGACAGATCCTGCGAAGGGGCCCAAGGGAATCACGTCGTTCATTGTCGAGCGGAATTTCAAGGGTTTTCAGATGGGCAAGGTGGAGAAAAAGATGGGATTGCACGGGTCGCACACGGCGCAGCTGTATTTCGAGGATATGGAGGTACCGGAAGAAAACGTGCTGGGACAAGAGGGCCAGGGCTACGTCAACGCACTGAAAATTCTGGCCAACGGGCGAGCTGGTCTGGCCGCACGGTGTCTCGGCTCTTGCCAGTATCTGCTCGACCGCTCGGTGCGCTACGCGCTCGAACGCGAGCAGTTTGGCAAGCCCATCTTTGAACAACAGATTATTCAACATTATTTGTCCGAGATGGCCGTGGAGATTGAGACACTGCGCTGGCTCACGTATCGCGTGGCGTGGATGACAGACCAGGGCATGAATGTGGTGAAAGAGGCGGCCATGTTGAAGCTGTACGGCTCCGAGGTGTACAACCGGATTGCCGACAAGGCTGTGCAGATTCACGGGGGTGTCGGGTACATTGCGGAGTATCCCATTGAACGGTTCTACCGAGACGCGCGCATCACGCGCATCTACGAGGGAACGTCTGAGATTCAGAAAAACATCATTGCGGCGCAGTTGAAAAAGGAATACACCCGTTGACAGCGCCGGCGGGAGGTTCCATGGCCCTTGCACAATGAATTGTTTCGGCTATAATACGTTTCGTTCCATGAAACAGACAGCCGGGACAGGTCGTGGGGGTGTGTGGAAAGTGGCTGGATTGTCGCGAACCAAATCTGCCTGGATGATTGCGGCGTTGGTGTTGATTTGGGGGTTGAGTTGGCCCATATACAAGGTGGCGTTGATGGATACACCACCCGTATTGTTTGCCGGCATGCGCTGTTTCCTCGGAGGCATCTTCATGCTGATGTTGGCTCTGCCGCGGTGGCATGCGCTGCGCTGGCGGCAATGTTGGCGCGTGTATGTGATTTCGGGCGTGTTTAACGCCGTTCTGTTTTTTGCGCTGCAGACCATCGGGCTGCAATATCTCCCGTCCGGTCTGTTCTCGGTGATTGTGTACCTGCAGCCGGTGCTGGTGGGACTGCTCGCCTGGATGTGGCTCGGTGAGCCGATGACGGTGCTGAAATTGATTGGGCTCGTGCTTGGATTTCTCGGTGTGGCCTGCATCAGCGCGGAGAGTCTGAGTGGGCACCTGTCTGTTGCAGGCATTCTGTTTGCGCTGGGATCTGCCATCAGTTGGGCGTTGGGGGCCGTTTACGTCAAGAAAGTGGGGGACCGGGTGGACGGTCTGTGGTTGGTCGCCGTGCAGTTTACTTGGGGTGGATTGGCGACCACGTTGTACGGACTCCTCACAGAACGCTGGTCGGACATCCAATTTGCGCACGGGCAGTACTGGTTCGGCCTGGCGTACGGCGCGCTGCTCGGCGTTTCGGCGGCTTGGCTGTTGTATTTCCGATTGGTGCAGGCGGGCGATGCGAGCAAAGTGGCCTCCTTCACTTTTCTCGTTCCGCTGTTGTCAGTGGTCACTGGCACACTGGCACTGCACGAACCCATCACGGTCAACCTGCTGGTGGGCATCGTGCTAATTGTCGCCAGCATCTACTTGGTCAATCGGCGAACCAGGCCGAAGCACCGCACGCCCGTGGCCGGTCTGGAGGGGTCGTCCAAAGTCTGATGGTGGCTGGCAAGATGTCCGTTGCCAACGCATAGGTTGACCCGGGAAGCACATACTTCAACTGCGATACCGAATCTTTTGTTGGCAAGGAGTTGATGATGTGCAGACGTATCGCGGTGGAAGTACGCTTTCCCAGTTCGGCAGCCAGCCGCAGAATGTGGTGAGCCAGATTCAACAGGATTTGCGCGGCGGCCAAGGTCAAGTCGGGTATCCGGCGCAGGGATTTTCCGGATCGACCTTGTCCCAGTTTGGGACAAACCCGCAGGTGGTTCAATCCCACATCCGCCAGGATCTGGCCCCTTCGTACGGACAACCCATGGTGTCCGCCCCGCAGGGCCCCCCGGTGGGGGCTGGCCAAATGATGCAACAGTTTGCCAGCCATCCGCAGGCCATTCAGCAACAGATTCGCGAAGACTTGGGACAGGGCTACGCGAGCAACGTGCAGTACGGCGGGGCGTATGGCAATACGCTGTCGCAGTTTGGCACGAATCCGCAGGTGGTGCAGCAACAGATCCAGCAGGATTTGGGCTATGGCCAGTATGCCGGCGCCGCACAAGCGCAGGCGGCGTACGGTCCTGCACAGAGTTTCTCCGGTTCCACCCTGTCGCAGTTCGGCAGCCATCCACAGGCCATCCAGCAACAGATTCGCAGTGATCTCGGCTATGGAGCGGCACCGTACGGCCAGGGACAGGCAAGCTACGGTCAGGCACAGGGGTATGCTGGACAAACTTTGTCGCAATTCGGCACCCATCCGCAGCTGGTGCAGCAGCAGATCCGCAATGACCTCAGCAACGCAGCGGGCCAAGGTCAGGCGGCGTATGGGCAAGGTTACGCAACCGGCACGCTATCCCAGTTCGGCAGCAACCCGCAGGCGGTTCAACAACAGATCCAGCAGGATTTGTCCCAAGCCCGCGGAAACTTCAATCAGTTTTCATGAGTCGTGCGTCCTGTCTCAGCCCCCGCTCTGACGCGAGCGGGGGCTGTTGCGCATGATGCCGATGGAAGGCGCCTGAACGCGCTGGAAGGAGGTCAGCCCATTTCTACCGGCTTGTCCGCCGTTGTGCTCGTCGCCTCGTTGTCCTTCGCATTTTATAATGAGAGGGACAGAACTCGGAATGATTCGTCATTTTGGGGCTGGCAGCGAACGCCACCCGAACGGCGGGGGCACATGACAGGAGGCGATGCAGTTGCAACGGAAAGTACTGTTCGCGACAGGAGATGTGGTGCCAAACAATGGGAACGGTTACTATCCTGCCGACATTCGGCGACTGTACAACATTCCGGCAGACCTGGACGGCGCGGGTCAAACGATAGGCATCCTTGAATTTTCTAATGGCTACAGTCTCCGCGACGCTCATCAATTCTGGTCGCTGCACGGCATCGCGCGCCCGCGACTCACCTTCGTCAGTGTGGATGGCACCCGTAATGACGGGGGAATCAACCCGGACGACGAAGAAGCCTCTCTGGACTTGCAGTGGGCCGGCGCCGTCGCACCGAAGGCCCACCTCATTGTATACGAGGCGAACGCTGGACGTACGTATGACGAGTTCGCCCAGGCGCTCATTCGAACGCTGCGCTACATTCTTCGCGATACGGTTCATCAACCTTCTGTCCTCTCCATATCCTACGGCGACGCGGAAACAAATTTCGCTCCCCAGTCGCTGACGGAAATTTCCGACCTGGTGGAACAACTGAGCGCGCGGGGCGTCACCGTCTGTATCGCATCCGGGGATCAGGGAGCGTACGGGATGCACAACCTCCGCGGCCCCTTGACTCCCCACGCGGACGCACCGGCCACCGTACCCGCCGCGGTGGCCGTGGGCGGCACCTCCCTGCAGCCCGACGGCACTGAGACCGCGTGGACCTACAACGGTCCGGACAACGGAGGCGCGACGGGCGGCGGGTTCAGCGCGGTCTTTGGGCGCACGCCATATCAGGCCGCTCTGCACCTGGTGACACGCGGGATTCCAGATGTCGCTCTGAATGCCGATCCGGCCACCGGCTATCAGATCGTTTTTCATGGGAAACCCGCAGTGGTAGGGGGGACGTCGGTCGCATGTCCGGTGTTGGCTGCCATCATCGCGCTCGCCAACCAACGGCGGGCCCAGCGTGGCCGGCAGCCTTTGGCCCATGTCACAGAGCTTCTGTACCGGTCTCCCGCCTCTGCGGGCTACCGCGACGTGACGGTGGGAAACAATACGTACAATGGGGTTCCTGGCTTCAGCGCCGGCCCCGGTTGGGATGCCTGCACCGGTTGGGGCAGCGTGGACGCCACCGCATTCATCAACTACTTGGCCGCGGCGGAAGACGTGATGGATCCTTCGGTTGGGACTGCAACACCATCATCCGTCACGGCGGCGCATCCGGTGATTCATATCTCTGCCATCATTCGAACCGTCGAACCGGATGAGACCACACACGGTGCATCTCATCATCATTTGCTTGTGACTGTGGAGAATGTACTCCAGGCGCGCGGCGTATCGGCGAATGATATTCCCGCCGAGCTGTTTTGCGCCATTCGCTACGGGGATTCGCTGGGGCTGCCAAGGCCCATTCCGGATTTGGCGCCGGGCCAGCCGATGGAACTGCAGGGGGAATTCGTGGCGGTCAATCGCATCTACCCGTCGATTGGCAACCCGGGCGACGCCGTGTTGCATTTCACGCACCATCCTGTGGGATTTGTCATCTATCACGGCGTGCGATACGAATAAACGGACTTTCAGAACAGCCTGGCACCGCCGCTGCGGCGACGGTGCCAGTAGCATCACAGAACGTGCACCCACGGTCTACCGCTTTGCCACACCACGTCGACCGTGAGGTCCAGTGCTTCGGACAGTATGGAAGCGGTGAGCACATCGAACTTTCGCCCCTGCGCCAGGACCCGGCCATCCTTCAGCACTAGCGCGTGCGTGTAGAACGGCAGGACTTCTTCGGGATGGTGCGTCACGTACAGCAGTGTCGGTGCATCAGGTGCTGCAGCCCGCTGTTCGAGAGCGGACAACAGCCGTTCCCGCGCGCGAATATCCAGGCCCGTGCACGGTTCGTCGAGCACCAACAGGTCGGGGTGGGCCATCCACGCCCTGGCGAGCAGCACGCGCTGGCGTTCGCCCTGGGACAACGTGTGAAAAGGCTGCGCCGCTAGTTCTCCTGCTTGAAACGCGTCGAGCATCGCCAGCGCCTCGTTGAGGTCGGCCGCCGACGGCTGCTGCCAGAGTCCGATGGACGCGTATTTGCCCCCCACAACAATCCGGACGGCCGTTTCACCCGGATGGGACTCCACCAGCGTATCTGCGGTGGCCACGCTGACCCAACCTATGCGTTTTCGCACGTCCTGAATGTTCGTGTGACCATACCGTTCTCCGAGTACCTGAACCTGCCCGCGGGTCGGCCACAGGTAGCCATTCAGCACATTCAACAGCGTCGACTTGCCGGCGCCGTTCGCTCCGATGACCGCCCAATGTTGCCCTCGCTCCACCCGCCAGTTGATGTCATTCAGAATCGCTTTTCCATTTCGCTGGACGGTGACCTGATTCACATGGATGATGGTGGATTGCATGGCAGAACCTATCCCCTTCCTCGTCCCGCACGGGCGGCGTCGCATTGCCACTCATTGTAGCGAACAATGGACGCCTGGGGAACCCGCCACGTGCGGATGGGACGGCGAGAAAGCGCTAGCCGCGCGACCACAGTTGCTCAATCTGCTCCAGTGTCTTCTCCTTGGTCTCCGGAACGACGCCTATTGTGAACAGGAATGTAAGGACCGACATCACCGCAAACACCCAGAATGTGAGCGCTGCACCAATGCCCGTGAGCAGGACCGGGAACGTCTGGGATACCAGGTAGTCCGCCGCCCAGAGCGCGAGAGACGCGATGGCCGTGGCGCGGCCGCGGATGTGCGTCGGGAAAATCTCGGAAATGACGACCCAGACAACGGGCCCGAGAGACATGGCGAACGATGCCACGAACAGCAGAATGAAGATGAGCACCAGGTAGCCTTGAATGTGCCCTGTGTGGAACGCGAATCCGACCACAATCAGGCAGATGGTCATACAGCCGGATCCGACCAACAACAGTACTTTACGGCCGACCCGGTCAATCAGCCACAGCGCCACCAGCGTGAACAACAGATTGACTGCGCCGACCAGAATCGTTTGAATCAGCGACGCGTTCTGTCCCGCGCCGGTCTGCTTAAAAATTTCAGGCGCGTAGTACATGACGGCGTTGATGCCTGTGACCTGTTGGAAGATGGAGAGGATCACGCCAACCCATAGCGCCCTGCGGAATCCGGGACGGAACAGCTGACGCAAACGCCCCGTTTCGGTGGCGATGGCCTGTTTGATGTCATCCAGCTCGCGCTTGGCCTGGGTGGATCCGTTGACGCGCAGAAGAATATAGAATGCCTGCGACTCATGGCCTTGTTTCAGCAGCCAGCGCGGGCTTTCCGGGACGAAGGCGAGCAACACCAAGAACACGATGCCCGGTACCAGTCCCAATCCGAACATCCAACGCCAGCCGGTGTGAATATCCCATTCGGTGCCTCCGAGACTGGCTACGCCGGCGTCCACAAAGTAAATGGCGGAAATGCCGATGACCACAGCCAATTGGTACAGGGATACCAGTCTGCCGCGGTGTCGGAACGGCGCAATTTCAGAAATGTACAATGGCGACAGCGTCGATGCGATGCCCACGCCAATGCCGCCCACAATGCGCGCAATGGTGAACCAGGTCACGCTGCCCGCTGTGGCGGACGCAATCGCTCCCAATGAAAAGAGGATGGCGGACAGCATCAAAATGCGTTTGCGGCCGAACCGGTCGCTGAGAAATCCTGAACACGCTGCGCCGATGATGGCGCCGACGATGAGGCTGGAGACCGTCCAGCCCTGCATGAACGGTGTCAGGTGAAACAGTTGCTGCATGAACCCGATGGCGCCGGAGATGACCGCTGTATCGTAGCCGAACAGCAGTCCCCCCACCGCCGCCACCAGGGAGGTGAGGACGACAAACCCTACGTCCACGCGGTCCGAGCTGTGCACAGTCTTTGCCAAGTCTGATTCTCTCCTTTGATTGTCTTGAAGGGTGACGCATCCACCGCGAGAAGCGGCTGGCCGGTTGCTGCAGGTTCGTGTACGCAGGTTCGCCGTTCCCGTTTGTCTCTTCGAGTCACTGCGCCTCCTGCGGTGCGGGAAAGCGCGACCAGCGTGTCCGGCAGCGGACACGCTGGTCAGATGGCATCGCGCTCAGATCATGGTCTCGTCCCAGAACTTGTCCACTTTCAGATGGGCGGCCAACGCTTGGCTTTCCGCGCGGTGCCGCTTGCGCAGTTCAGCGCGGACCGGCGCGGTTTCATACAGTTTCTTCTCTTCATCCGTTTCCGGGATGACCTTGGGGACGGGGGTGGGTTTCCCCTCATCGTCCAGGGCCACAAATGTCAAGAATGCGGTGGCGGCGATGCGCCGTTCACCGGTTTTCAGATTCTCGGCAACCACCTTTACAAACACTTCCATCGAACTTCTTCCGGTCCATGTCACATAGGACGACAGACACACCGAGTCCGACTTGCCAATGGGTGTGAGAAAGTCCACGGAATCGGTGGACGCCGTGACCACCTCGGTTCTGGCGTGCCGGGAAGCAGAGATGGAGGCGATGTCGTCGATGTATGCCATCAATTTACCGCCGAAGAGGGTGTCGTGATCATTGAAATCCGATGGGAATACCCGACTGATTTTCACACATCGGGATTCCTTGCACTTTTTCGCTTCCAAGGCAGGTTCACCTCCTTCTGTCGGCCGTGTTGATAACCTGGACATGGGTCCGTGTGAACTGGTATGACAGACCACGCCATAGCCATTATACCTGGGACCTTCACGGCATCCAAAATCTGCGCATGCGGGTTCTTTCACACGCTCCCGATGCGCTTTGTTGTGCGAATTGACAGTCTTCCTGGGCAGTGCTACAGTGGTGAATCCGGAGGTTGACTGGCATGTTCAGCGTATTGGGCAAGCTGCTCTGGTTTTTTCGCCAACATTCGCGGCGATACTCGATTGCCCTCGGTTTGCTGTTCATTTTGAATTTCGTGGAAGTCGCGCCCCCAAAATTGGTGGGGAACGTAATCGATGCGATGAATCAGGGGACCCTGACCCCTTCCAAACTGTTTGTGATGCTGGCCCTTTACGCGTTGTTGGCAGCAGCTTCCTACAGCATGGGATTCACCTGGCAGTATCAGTTGTACGGAGGCAGCTATCTGCTTCAACGCACGTTTCGATTGCGCCTCGTTCAACATTTTTTGCGCATGACGGCCCCGTTTTTTGAGTGCCACCGCTCCGGCGACCTGATGGCGCTGGCCACCAACGATGTGACAGCAGTTTCGCAAACTGTCGGTTTTGGCATGATGACGCTCGTCGACGCCACCACCTATTCCGCCACCATCCTCCTGACCATGGGCATGTTGATCAGTTGGAAGCTCACCTTGCTTTCCCTATTGCCCATGCCGGTCATTGCGGTTGCGGTAACAAAGTACGGTTCGATGGTGCACCGCCGTTTCACGCTGGCCCAGGACGCGTTCGGCAGCATGAACAACGGCGTGCTGGAGACCATCTCGGGGATTCGCGTGCTGCGCGCTTACGTACAGGAACGCCGAGCGTTCGCCCACTTTCAGGAAATCGCGGACGATGTGTACCAAAAGAATGTGGCGGTCGCAAAAATCGATGCAATGTTCGAACCCACCATCAAGCTGTTGGTCGGCATCAGCTATTTGATTGGACTCGGATACGGCACGGACATGGTTTTTCACAGTCAATTGACGCTCGGTGAATTGACGGCGTTCAACGTGTATCTCGGGATGCTCATCTGGCCCATGCTGGCGATTGGCGAACTGATGAACACGATGCAGCGCGGCAATGCGTCTCTGGACCGGATTGAGCAGACCTTGGCGTACCCGCCCGATGTGACAGAGGCACCGACCCCGGTGTCCGTGTCCGCGCCGGATTCGATAGTTTTTCGCCACGTCACCTTCCGATACCCGTTGGCCGCCCACGACAGCCTGCGGGACGTGTCCGTGCATCTCCGGCGCGGTCAGACCCTCGGCGTGGTGGGCCGGACCGGCAGTGGCAAGTCGACGCTGCTCAAGCAGTTGTTGCGGGAATATCCGTTGGGGGATGGCGAGATCTTGTTGGGCGGCGTGCCCATTGAGCAGATTCCCCTGGACCAATTGCGGAACTGGTTGGGGTATGTTCCGCAGGAAGCGATGTTGTTCTCGCGAACGGTCGCCGACAATGTCCGTTTTGCCGCACCAAACGCACCGCTCAAGGACGTGCTGGCGGCGCTCTGGATGGCCGGATTTCGCGAGGATTTGGCGATGCTGCCGAACGGCGTGGACACGCTGGTCGGTGAGCGTGGTGTGTCTTTGTCCGGCGGACAAAAACAGCGCATCGCGCTCGCCCGGGCTCTCATCAAGGATCCGGAAATCCTCATTCTGGACGACGCCTTGTCCGCGGTGGACGCGCGCACGGAGGCACATATTTTGATGCAACTTCGCGCCTGTCGCAAAGGCCGAACCACCCTCATCGCGTCCCATCGCCTGTCGGCCGTGGAGCACGCGGATTGGATCATCGTGTTGGACGATGGCCGGGTGGTGGAAGAAGGGCCCCACGTTCACTTGGTCGGCGCGGGCGGCTGGTATCAGGCGCAGTACGAACGGCAGCAGGTGGAGCAAGCCATGGCGTCCGATTTGGAATCAGGGGATGTTGAGCGAGAAGGCGGGGATGGCGAATGACGGTGGGCCGGCGCTTGTTCAAGTACGCGTGGCTGTACAAAGGGGCGTTGTTGGGCGCGCTGCTCATGCTCGTGGTTGCTGTGGGATCTGAGTTGTGCGGTCCTTTCATCGCCAAGACCATGATTGACCGGCACATTCTTGGCATTGAACAGCCATGGTACCGGACCACCGCCGAGACTCAGGGGGCGGTGCTTTACCACGGGCAGTTTTACGTTCGAGCGGATCGGTTGCAGCCGGGGCAGGCGCACGGTCCAGAGGTCCACATTCTGCAGGTCGGCCGCTCGTTTTACTTCATCCCATCCGCGCTTCCGTTTGACGGCGTGCGCGTGCTGAACGGGACACAGTTGACCATCACCCACGGCTCACAGCATGTGACGGTGCAGGCGGTGCCATTGACGCGCGGCGAACTCCTGGCCTTTTATCGGCCGGATGTGCCGGCGCTCTGGCAACTGGCGGGACTGTACCTCGCCCTGCTGGCGATTTCATCTTTATTCACGTATGGACAGCAATGGCTGTTTCAGGTCGCAGCAAACCGAATCTTACAGCGCATGCGTCTCGACGTTTTTGCCCACATTCAATGCGTTCCCATCGCTTACTTTGACCGGACACCCGCAGGCAAAGTGGTGTCGCGAATCACGAATGACACCGAAACCATCCGGGATTTGTTCGTGACGGTGCTGGCCAACATCTGCTCCAGCGTCATCTATATGGCGGGGATCTACTTCGCATTGTTCCTGCTGGATGCGGTGATGGCGTGCATCTGCCTGTTGCTCGTGCCGTTGCTGATGCTCTGGATTTGGGCCTATCGGCGCTACGCGGTGCGCGTCAATCAACGCATCCGCGCCCTCGTGGCCGATATCAACGCGATGATTCACGAAATGGTTCAAGGCATGCCGGTCATCCACGCGTTCCACCGCGAGGAGGCGGTGCGCGCGGAGTTTGAATCGCTGAACGACCGGCAGTTCCTGGAACAGAATCGGCTGCTGCGGGTCAATTCCGCCACCGGTTTCAACCTGGCCGGCGCGTTGCGCAACGTCTTCTTCCTCGCGTTGCTGTCGTACTTCGGCTGGCGGTCGCTGCACCTTTCCACCGTCATCTCGTTCGGCGCCCTGTACGCATTCATCGATTGTCTGACGCGGCTGTTTCAACCCGTGGTTCAGGTTGTGAATCAGCTGGCGAACCTGGAGCAGTCCCGCGTTTCCGCCGAACGCGTCTTTGAACTGTTGGATGAGCCCGGAGAACCCCTGGTGGACGCCGACGCAGTGCCCCGTTTCCGCGGAGATATCGAGTTTGACCAGGTGCACTTCTCCTATGACGGAAAGCACGAAGTTCTCAAGGGGATCTCATTCACAGCGCGACAGGGTCAGACGGTGGCCATCGTGGGTCACACCGGATCGGGCAAGAGTTCCATCATGAACCTGCTGTTTCGCTTTTACAATCCGCAATCCGGGACCATCCGGTTGGACGGCGTGGACATCACCACCCTGCCGCGTCAACAGGTCCGCCGCAACCTGGGCATTGTCCTGCAGGATCCATTTCTGTTCACCGGCACCGTCGCCGACAACGTGAGCCTCGGCGATCCGCGGATCACCCGGGAACGGGTGCAATGGGCGCTGGCCGAGTTGGGGGCGGATCAGGTGCTGGCACACCTGCCGGGCGGCTTGGATGCACCCGTGCTCGAGCAGGGCAGAACGCTGTCGGCGGGGCAGCGGCAGCTGATCTCCTTCGCCCGGGCGCTGGCGTTTGACCCAGCCGTCCTGGTCTTGGATGAAGCGACGTCCAGCATCGACACCGAAACGGAGGCCGCCATTCAAGCTGCGCTCGATGTGCTGAAGCGGGGGAGAACCACGCTCATCATCGCGCATCGACTGTCCACCATTCGCCACGCGGATGTCATTCTGGTGTTAGACCGGGGCGTGATTGTGGAACGGGGCAGCCATGAAGAGCTGATGGCGCGGCGGGGGCGGTACTACCAGATGTATCAATTGCAGCATAGTTTGCTGCCGGAAACCAGCGCATCCTCTCACCGCGCATAAATCCGCGTCCGGACTCTTAAGCTATGGGGAGCACCGCGAGGGGGGAAGGGTCGTGGATTGGTTCAACAAACTGCAGGCGTATTTTCCCGAACATGAAATGAAAGACGAAGGACAGATGCGCGAGTTGCTCTCGCACCACAGTGCGTACCGCAAGTGGGAGACTGACCAATTCGTGGTCACCTACGCCGAATTTCCTGACTTTCTGTTCATCGATTATCTGCTCGTCTATCCGGGGACGCGGGGACACGGTGTGGGGAGCCAGATACTGAATCGGTTCAAGCAAAAGGGAAAGACCATCGTACTTGAAGTGGAGCCGGCAGATGCGGAGGATAAAGACACCCTGCGGCGCGTCCGATTCTATGAGCGTAACGGCTTTCATCGGGCCAATCATATTGAGTACACGCGATCTGACGACGACGGCACTTCGTTTACCATGGACGTCTACTACTGGTCGCCGAACGAAGTCTCAGAACGCACCATCTTGCGACATATGTCCACGGTCTGTCGGGAGATTCACAATTTCCGGGCGCTCAAGTACTACGGCCGGGTGGTGGCCGATCCGGAAGAAGTGCTGAACTGGGTGCAATAACAAAGCGGCAGGTGGAACGGCGAACGGTCCGTTCGCCGCTCCCCGCATGGGGTTCAGGACGTCCGCGTCCGGCGGCGGTGGCGGTATTGCGTCCACTGGTAGCGAATGAAACAGCCCACGCAGAAGCCGAGGATGGCGACGAACGCGGCCGCAGCCACCAGCGCCGTGAACACGACGGCGACAACGGTCCAGTGAAGAAGATACCCGAGCCAACCAAGGGCCAGACAAATGACAGCAATCCACTGATTGAACTGTTGCTGGTCTCGGTCTTCCGGGATATAGGATGACAGCGGCTTGCGGAGAAACAGCCGCGCCACCCGCATGATGGGATGAAATCCGGTGAACAGGCCCATCAGGCCGGCGACCAGTGGAATGAGCAAGAACCAGTGGATGCCGGTCAACCATGTGGCGACGACGGCAAGCACAATCACCCATTGGTTGGTTCGCACCAACGGACGAGGAATGGACGAAGCGCGTGCCATTGAAATCACACCTTTTCATATCGGTATATAAGAATATTACCTGAACATGGCGGGGATGGAAAGCTGGAATTTCTGCGATGGACGTGGATTCGTAGAACTGTGGCCTCTGTTCCTCTATAATGTACGTTGAACTGTGCGATCAACGATTGAGGAACAGGAGGCCTCCCGATGATTCGAGTGCGATTCGTGAGTATTCCCGTCCGCGACCAGGAGCGGTCGCTGGAATTCTATCGGGATGCATTGGGGTTTCAGGTGGTAACCGACCAACCTTTCGGCAACGGACAGCGGTGGATTGAACTACAGCCGCCGGGTTCGGATACGCTCGTGGTGCTGTTCACGCCGCCAGGGCAAGAGGATAGGATTGGCGGTTTTCAAAATGTCTCGTTCACCGCGGACAATATCGAAGAAACCTGCAAAGTGTTGGAAGAGCGCGGGGTGCGCTTCATCAAGCCGCTCACCAGGGCGAACTGGGGCGGAATGGAAGCCATCTTCGCCGATCCGGACGGAAACACGTTTGTCCTGGCCAGCCCGGATGATTGAATGACCGAATCCCATCGGGCAGGCGCCATCCCATCACGATGGGTGGCTTCACCTTTCACACCATCTGTCACTTGCCAAACGATACAATCCTTGCTTCCGCTGGAGGGGTTGCGTCCGGCGGCCCGTGACCGAGGAGAGGCTGCAGAGTGCTTTTGAATCAGTTCATCCAGGATAACCGCGATATGTTAAAAATGTTGTTCAGCAATATTCCGGATCTACTTGTTCTCATGGAATATGGTGGAGACGGAAAATTTAGGTATATCCTGGTGAACGCTTCCGCGATGAAAGCCGCAAGCCTGCCACCGGATGTCTACGGAAAAACCATGGATGAGGTGCTTGAGCCGCAGAGGGCGGAGTTGCTGAACGCGTACTATCGAGAGGCAGCGACCACCAAACAGGTCATTTCATATGTGGAAGATTTCAACGGGGTATATGGGGAGACGGTGCTGTCTCCGATTGTGGACGATCGCGGCCGTTGTACGCACGTCCTGGCCATTACCCGGGATATCACGTCCAGGGAACTCCATCAACGGCAGTTGGCGCATCTCGCATACCACGACCCACTCACCGGGTTGGCCAATCGCCGCCACCTGTTGGACAGTCTCATCACGCTGGAGGCAGGTGCCAAGGAACGATCGTGCTTGTTGGCGGTGTTTTACATGGACTGTGATATTTTCAAGTCCATCAACGACGCATTCGGGCATGGCATCGGCGACGATTTTCTGGTCGCCCTCTCGCGGCGCTTGAAGAACTGTCTGCGGCAGGCGGACATTCTGTGCCGGATTGGCGGGGACGAATTTGTCGCCATATCGGCGGTCGAGCATGAGGACCAGGCCATCCGCATCAGTGAACGGGTGCTGCAAAGCATGCGCCGCCCATGGACGTTTGGCGACGCTTCATTTGAAGCGTCCATCAGTGTCGGGATTGCAATGTATCCCACGGACGGGCCGGATTTGGAGCGCGTCATTCAGCGCGCGGATACGGCACTGCAGGCGGCGAAAAACACCGGCGGCGGCCGATACGTCATGTATCGGCAGCTCCGAAACACAGCCGCATCCGTTCCGGAGACGAGGCGGACAGACGATGTGTGAGTGGTGGACTCAGAGGCAGTGGTGCAACCGATGTCACAGAGTGATTTTGTCATAGAAAGGAAACCGTGATGAAGCCAATTCTATTACGAGCCTTCGACGAGGCGGACGTTCCTTCGCTGCGCGCGCTGTTGCATTCCGTATGGGGGGATGACAGCAGCGTGCGTCACTATTACCGGTTCGGCCCTGTGGAACGGGAGGCGTCCTCCGATGTTCCGGCCCGGACGACGGTGGCAGATGTGTCCGGGGTGGTGGTTGGGGTTGCTTCCGTTTGGCGGGATTCGATGCATCCGAACCGCCTTCGCTGTGGTGTGATGGTGCATCCCGCCTATCGCCACAAGGGATTGGGTCGACAATTGGCCGCGTGTCTGGAAGAACTCAATCCGGAAGCGTTGCCGCTGTCCACATCGCTGTGGGCACACAAAGCGGAAGGCCGGACGGCCCGGTTTCTCCATGCACTCGGTTTCCACCAAGTCCAGGCCAAATACATCGGGCAGTTGTCTGTGCGCGATGTGGACGTGGAGGCGTTCCGGCCCTTGATGGAATGGGTGAAGGAGGCCGGATACACGGTTCACTCCCTGGCGGATTATCTGGAGCGGAGCGCGGACAGGCTGGCGTTGGCCGAACTGTTTCGCGAGGTGTATACAGCGTCCCATCGGCACGACCCGCCGGCGGACATGGCGTTGGTGGACTGGTTGGCGCTGCTACAGGAGAATGCGGTGCCGGATGGCAGCCTGGTGGTGCAATGCAACGGGGTGCCGGTTGCCGTGGCGCTGTTGCACAACGGGATCCAACAGTCCATGGAACTGGGATGGCGTGGCGTCGCCGCTGCTCACGCGCCCGCGAAACGGCAGCTTCTCCTGGCCGTGACACTGGCCCAGATCTCCTATGCAGCGGCGAATGGGGCGCGGCGCGTGACACTGGAGGCCGCATCGACGGACGCGGGGAGCATGACGGTGCTGGACGAGCTGCCGTTTGCGGCGACGCCGGGCTGGTTGACGTTTCACAACGACCCGGCGTGATCCGGCCATTCGACGCGATATTTTGCCCGCCTTGGTCCCATCATGTGCCGAGGCGCTTCTTTGGAATTCTCCAACTCATCCAGAGGACGCACAGACCAAGCAAGGTCAGCACGCCACCGAGGGAGTGCACTTCCGCCGTGTTAAGGTGGTTGCCAAACAACACACCGAGCAGCAAGGTGGACAGGATGGTGCCCATGTAGCGGGAGGTTTGAAACAATCCGGACGCGGCGCTGATGATTTGTTGCGGCGTCACCTGAAACAGCGCGGTTTGCAGGCCGACGTTGTTGAATCCATTGCTCAGTCCGAGGATGGACAGGTTCACGCACAACCACCACACGGGGGCGTGAGCTCGCAGGACAAGGAACAAGCTGGATCCCACCGTCATGCAGAGCCCGGCCAACAGCAGCGGCGGTCGAGAGCCGGAGGCCGCCACCCAACGCCCGGCGATGGGAGCGATGATGACGCCAAAGCCAGCGACGCAGAGCATGATTAGTCCGGTGTCCTGCGGGGTGAAGTGCCTGACCTCCTGCAGATACGTAGGCATGCCAAAAAAGATGGAGTAGAAGATTGTGTTGACGGTGACGAACTGAATCAATACCCATGCGAAAGCGGGATTTTGCCGAAACATCCGAAGGTTGATGAACGGCGTATGTGCGGTAAGCTCCCGCCAAACAAAGGCGGCGATGGCCAGCACGGCCGCTCCGGCAGCCCACCACAGCGGATGGTCGGTGACGGACAACAGAAAGACGAGCGACAGCACAATGCTGAGCGTGAACAGAGTGATGCCCTCCAGATCCAACTGCTGCAACGCTTCGCGCAAGGGTGTGCGCTCCCCGGTGCCGCGGCGCCCATCGTTGGGCAACATGCAGACACCGAGCGTGAAACTGCCGAGGATGAACGGGAAATTGATCCAGAATATCGTCGGCCAGTCTCCCCAATGCATCAGCAGCCCGCCAATGGATGGCCCGAATGCCGCCGCACCGGAGGAAAACACAGCCAAAAATGCCAGGGACTGAGCCTGTCCGTCCGTGATGTATTTGCGCACAATGCCCATACCGGCTGGGTAGATGGCGCCGCTGCCGAACGATTGAATCAGGCGCAGCACAATCAGCCACGTGAACGACGGTGCAAACGGTGCGGAGGCGGATGAGACGGCCACCAACAGCAAACCTGCGAGAAACACGCGTTTGCGGCCGAACGTGTCCGCCAGTTTGCCCATCACGGGTTGGGCGATGGCACTGGCCAAATAGTAGGTGGAGATGAGCCACGACGCGCTGGTGAAATTCAACTGAAAGGCGTGTTCAAGGCGGTTCAGGGCCACTGAAATCATGGATGAATTGAGGGGATTGAGCAGGACGCCGAGCGCGATGGCGATGAGGAGCCAGCGGCGGTGACGGATGGGATGCTGTTGGGTGATCGTTCCGAAATCTGTGTCATCTGGCACGAAACCAGACCTCCTTCCCCCCATGGTCTGTGTTAAGATGCACATTAGATTATATCTTTGTCGATGAATGCAAGTCGAATCGAACAGGCGGGGTGCAATCGTGGAAGGACTGCAAAGATACCTGCGTGAAATGGATTACGCCATCGTGGCCCTCGTCGGCATCCTGCTGGCGTACAGCTGCGTGGCGATTGCAGGCGTGCATAATCCGCTGATGCCGAGCCACGCGTGGCTCAAACAGTTGGTGGTCGGCATCCTCGGTCTCGTGGTGATGTTCCTGACCGCGTTCTACGACTACCGCTTGCTGCGCCGCATCCATTGGTGGGTGTACGGCGTGACGACGGTATTGTTGATTGTGGTCTTCGCATTTCCTGCCGTGAACTACGCCCACTCTTGGATCAATCTGAAGGTGACAACGTTTCAGCCGTCCGAATTTGCCAAGCTGGCCCTCATCATCAGCACGGCGGCGCTGATGGCCAATGTGGATGAGAGTGAACTGCCGGACTATCGGCTGCGCACCTCGTGGCCGTTTTGGGCAGTGCTCATTCCCCCTTTCGTTCTCACCTTGAAGGAGCCGGCGTTGGGACAGGCGCTTGTGATGGTTTCCATTTCTCTCATCATGTTCACCACGTTCACGAAACGCACTTGGTTCGTGGTGTCTTGTGTGGTCGTGCTGATGTTCGGCATTGTGCTTGTGACGGTTCCCATGTTTTATGCGCAGGAGGCCGCCACGTTTGTCCATAAGGTGCTGATCCCGCACCATCTGTTGAAAGGTTACCAGGGAGAGCGGATCTTGGCCTGGCTCGACCCTTCATACAATCTGTCGAGCAGCGGGTTCAATGTTCATCAGGCGCAGATGGCCATCGGTTCCGGACAGATGTTCGGCGAGGGCGCGCTCAATGGGCTGCTGTCGCTGCATTCGGGTGTTCCGAATGAATGGACGGACTATATTTTCAGTTCCGTGGGCGAACAGTTCGGGTTTGTCGGATCGGCCGGGTTGATTCTCTGTTTTCTGGCGCTGATCTACCGGCTGACGCGCATTGCCCGCAGTGCCACCGATACATTTGGACTGTACATGGTGGTGGGGATATTGGGAATGTTTTCGTTTCAGGTGTTTGAGAACGTCGGCATGGACATGTACCTGAGCCCGTCGACGGGCATTACGTTGCCGTTCATCAGCTACGGCGGAAGTTCGCTGCTGGCGAATTTCATCGCGGTGGGCATCGCGCTCAGCGTGTCCCTTCGGTACAAGCCGCTGCGATTCAACTGAGATCCTTTGGTCCTACCACCTGAAGCGCCGCCCGGGCGGTCAGGAGCGTCTAGCTTTGATGAAGCCGCTGTGACCGTTCCCGCGGCGTCGGTTGTTGGACATGCTCGCTCCGCATATCGTTTCCCTGAACGGGTGCGATGGCGGTTTTTTTCATGGGTTTTCACTGCGTCCACCCGCAGACGCAGGGGAGTGAGCCGAGGATGGTGCAGGCAAGCCGCTTCTTGCGCTTGACCACGCCGGATATGCGGGGGCCGGACGTGATGGCGGTGCAGCGTCGCCTCATCGCGCTCGGAGTGCTGTCCGGTGGATTTGACGGGGAGTACAATTCACAGACCCGCGCGGCGGTCATCGCGTTTCAACGGGCTTCCGGCATCCGGGCGGATGGCATCGTAGGTCCCGAGACGTGGATGGCGCTCGGATTGGACCAGGTTGCGTGGGGGGGAGGGCAGTACCGTCTGGCGGTCGACACCACGAGCAACCTGCTGTCCGTGTATCAGAACGGCCGTCTGACTGACACCTATCCGGTTACCGTCGGGAAGCCGTCCACGCCCACTCCGGTCGGCGACTGGGTGATCATCGAAAAAACAGAAAATCCAGGAGGACCTTTCGGAGCGCGGTGGATGCGGCTGTCCGTGCCCAATGGCGGGTACGCCATCCACGGAACGGATAATCCGGCCACCATTGGGCAGTCTGTGTCCCACGGCTGCATTCGAATGCGAAACGAGGACGTTGTGCGCGTGTACAGAATGGTCCCGCTAGGAACGATGGTGACGGTGACCGGACAGGTGTTCACTACACGGCTGCTGCATCGCTACGTGACGCCGGGCCCAGATGTGCAGAGCCTGCAGCAGATGATGAAGACACTCGGTTTCTATCGTGGTGCTGTGACCGGCAGCTATGACGCGGCCACCGAAGCGGCGGTGCGCGCCTTTCAGTCCGCGTACGGTTTGGCGGCGGACGGCATGGTCGGGCCGGATACGGCGGTGGCCGTACAGGCCCAGTACGACATCCGGATTGGGGATACCAACCCGTGACCGTCCAACCTCGGCGCAGCGCGCGGCTTCAGGTGACCTTCAGCACAATTTTGCCCACATTCGCGTTGGATTCCATGTAGGCGTGCGCAGCGGCCGCTTCATGCCAGTCGAAGACGCGGTCTATCACCGGTTGCAACCGTCCGTCGGCAAAACGCGGCAGTGCAAACGCCGCGAATTCCTGGGTCAGGCGAATTTTGTCGGCTACACTGCGCGATCGCAGCGCCGTGCCGATGACTTGCAGGCGCCGACTCAACAGGGTGCCGAGGTTCACCGAAGCGTTCACACCACCGAGGGTGCCGATGATCATCAGTCGGCCGTCCATCGCGAGCGATCTGATATTTTGTTCAAAGTACGGTGCACCGACGAAGTCCAGAATGATGTCGACGCCGTGCCCCTCGGTGATTTCCTTCAGCCACGGGGCAAATGGCCCATCGTGATAGTTCCATCCAGCCTGTGCGCCAAGGGCCAAGCAGCGCTTGATTTTGTCTGCACTGCCCGCAGTCGCGAAGGAGACGGCGCCCGCCTCTCGAATCAGTTGAATCGCAGCGGTACCAACGCCGCTGGCGCCTGCGTGGACGAGGACGCGCTGCCCCGCGCGGAGTCCGCCCAACCAGAATAGATTCAGATAAGCGGTCAGGAACACTTCCGGGATGGCCGCCGCCTCTTCGAAGCGAAACGAATCCGGAATGCGCATCGCCATCTCCGCTGGAATCGCCGCGTATTCCGCATAACCGCCCCCGGGCAGCAGCGCAAATACCCGGTCTCCGACCTGCCAACCGGCGCACGCACTGCCCACTGCCACCACTTCCCCGGCCATTTCCAATCCGAGAATCTCGGATGCGCCCGGCGGAGGCGGATACAATCCACGCCGCTGCAACAGGTCCGCCCGGTTGAGCGCCGTAGCACGAACTCGCACCAGCAATTCGTTCGGTCCATGTTGCGGCGCCTCCGCTTCGCCGAGCGTGAGCACTTCCGGGCCGCCGGTTCCATTCATGACAACCGCACGCATGATCATGCCTCCTTTTTCTTCATTGTAACGTGTCTGGAATTGCACACCAAACCTGCCCACGGTCGGACGGAGTGTTCTCATTCTCCTCCCTGCGCGGTATACTGGAATTGATTCGGAATTCGAAATATACCCGTGAAAGGGGGCGACGCGAGTGACAAAGCGGGTGCGGCGTGAGGAGGTCCCCGAGGCACTGACGTGGAATCTCGCTGACCTGTTCCCTTCGGAGGCGGAATGGTTGGCAGAATTAACCACCATCGAGGCGGATGTCCGACAGGTGACGCAATACCAGGGGCGTCTTGGGGAGTCCGCGGAGGTCTTGGAGCGGTGTCTCACCGCCCGGGAAGCGCTTCAGGGGCGATTGAGCCGTGCCCAGACTTGGGCTTCGCTGCGCCAGTCCGCGGATAGCACCAACCCTGTGAACCAGGCCAATGCCGCAAAGGTCGACACTTTGGCCGCGCGGATTTCCGCCGAACTGGCCTTCGTCCCATCGGAAATTTTGAGTCTTCCCACCGGAACCATTCGCCAATTTCTCAATGACGAACGGTTGCGGGACTTCCGAGTTTTCCTGGAAGACCTTCTCGCGAAAAAACCGCACACCCTCTCTCCGGAAACCGAGCGCGTATTGGCCGCCCTCAGCAGCGTTCATGCCGCCCCCTATCTCATTTATCAACGCAGCAAGCTGTCCGATATGGCGTTTGCCTCCGTTGTGGATGCCAAGGGAGAAGAGCATCCGGTTTCCTTCGCCCTCTACGAAGACCATTACGAGTTGTCTTCGGACACGGACCTGCGGCGTCGAGCGTTCGCGTCGTTCACGGCGACGCTTCGCCGGTACCAGCATACCTTTGCAGCCACGCTCGCCACAGAAGTCAACAAGCAGGTGACTTTGGCCAAGCAGCGCCGCTATGGATCTGTGACGGAGATGCTGTTGCAGCCGCAGAAAGTGACCCTGGAGATGTACCACAGCATTTTGGATGTCATCCAGCAGGAACTGGCGCCGCATATGCAGCGGTACGCGGCCCTTCGCAAACGCGTTCTTGGGCTGGACACGCTGCACTTCTGCGACCTCAAGTCCCCGCTTCAACCGGATTTTCACCCGAAGACCACGGTGCAGCAGGCGTCCGAAATGATTCTCGACGCATTCACGGTGCTGGGGGATGAATATCGAGAGATCTTGCGCACCGCGCTCACCCAGCGCTGGGTTGACTACGCGGACAACATCGGCAAATCGACCGGTGCCTTCTGCTCCAGTCCATACGGCGCCCATCCATACATTTTGATCACCTGGACGGATACGGTTCGGGGTGCGTTCGTGTTGGCACATGAATTGGGACACGCGGGACATTTCGCGTTGGCCCAACGCCATCAGCGACTCATCAACGCTCGTCCCTCCACCTATTTTGTGGAAGCCCCGTCCACGCTCAATGAATTGCTGTTGTTCCAGTATGTCTATCGGCAGGCGAACGATGTGAAGATGCGGCAGTGGGCTATTCAGCAGGTGCTGGGTACGTATTACCACAATTTTGTGACGCATTTGCTGGAAGGGGAGTTGCGGCACCATGACCCCACTGGAATTGACGAATCACGCGGGGGTCGACATGACGAAGCGGGACGCCATCCGCCAGGCGGTGGCGCACGTTGGCAGATTGGTGGACGAGTTGGAGACCAGTTTCGCCTGAGACTCACATCCGCTGGGCGGCGCGATCTCTACGCCGCTCAAATCCCTCAACCAAAAATCTCAAGAGACTGATTTTTGGGAGAATAACTTGTGGCACCGAACGAACGCGGCGTATAATGTCTTGAAAGCGCAATCATTCGCAGCGTGTGCAATGGGGCAAACATCGTCCAGGTGCGCCGACGGATTAAGATAGGCCAACGATGTGAGGGAGTGAAGGGGAAGATGATGGATTATCCACTGTTGTTAAAATCCATACTGTACCGCGCAGTCACTGTATTTCCGGACAAGGAGATTGTTTCCAGAGATTACTCCGGGGTGTTCCGGTACACCTACCGAGACCTGCAGCAACGCGTGTGCCGACTGGCCAACGCCCTTGCCGCGCTGGGGGTGAAGCCGGGAGAACGCGTGGCGTCCTTCGCGTGGAACCATCACCGTCATCTGGAGCTGTATTTTGCGGTTCCCTGTTCCCAGCGGATTCTACACACGGTGAACATTCGCCTGTTTCGGGAACAGCTGATTTACACCATCAATCACGCCGAAGACTTGGTGGTTTTCGTGGACGAAGACCTGGCTCCGGTGATGGCGGATATTGCCAGCGAACTGAAAACGGTTCGCCATTATGTCGTCATGACGGACAAACCGGAACTTCCGGACCTCGGTCTGCCCAACGCCCTCCATTATGAAACACTGCTGGCCGGTGCGAGCCCAGAGTTCTCCTTTCCAGAATTCGACGAAAAAACGCCCGCCATCATCAGCTATACATCCGCGACCACTGGAGATCCCAAAGGAGTCGTCTACACGCATCGAGGGCTGTTTCTGCACTGTCTCGCATGTCTCGCCGGGGAACTCGGCGTGGACGAGGACGATGTCACCATGCCCATCGTTCCGATGTTTCACGTCAACGCCTGGGGACGTCCGTACGTGGACACCTGGGCCGGCTGTAAACAGGTGTATCCAGGCGCACGGCCGACGCCGGAGGTGTTGTGCGACCTCATCACGAACGAGCGGGTGACGTTCAGCGCGGGTGTACCGACGGTGTGGATGGGCGTGCTCCAGCATGTGCTGTCTCATCCTGGACAGTACGACTTCAGCCATGTCCGCTATTTGATGTCCGGCGGATCGGCATTGCCCGCCTCGCTCACGCAGGCGTATCAAGAAAAGTTGGGCGTGCGGTTGTACCAGGGGTACGGCCAGACGGAAACGTCGCCGGTCACGTTCATCAACGTGCCCAAGTCCAAGTACAAAGATTTGCAGGGGCCGGAGTTGTACCGGTTGCGCGCGAAGACCGGACTGTTGCTGCCGTGCCTGGAGATGCGCGTGGTCAATGCCGACGGCAAAGAGGTGGCGCACGACGGCAAAGAAATGGGCGAGTTGCTGCTGCGCGGGCCGTGGATCATCGATGAATACTACAAGCTGCCCGAGAAAAGCCAGGAGGCCTTTGTCGACGGGTGGTTCCGGACCGGGGATATTGCCACGGTCGATCCGGACGGCTACCTGCAGGTTGTGGACAGGACGCGCGACCTCATCAAGAGCGGAGGTGAATGGATCTCCTCGGTCGACCTCGAGAACGCCATCATGGGCCACCCCGCAGTGGCGGAGGCGGCGGTGATTGCGATTCAACATCCGAAGTGGCAGGAACGGCCGTTGGCCTGTGTGGCCTTGAAGCCGGAGTTTCGCGGCAGGGTGACGAAGGAAGAACTGCTGGCGTACCTCTCCGACAGAGTGGCCAAGTGGTGGCTTCCGGACGACGTCATTTTCATTGACGAGGTACCCAAGACGAGCGTCGGCAAGTTCTCGAAGAAGACCCTTCGCGAACAGTATGAACAAGGGCAACTCACATCCTGACCATCGCGACATGGCCCTGTTGCTTCACTCGTTGGACAAAGGTGGGGCTCTGACCCGCCTCGATGGTGTATGATAGAATCGACCAATCGGTCGGTAGAGATGTGTGAAAAGGAGGAGTGGCTGTGCCGCTTCAGGACTTCGAACCGTTTGTTGGCCGCTCGTCCTCGCCGGTGCGCAATGAGGTGGAGCGCGGTGCGATTCGGAAGTTTGCCGACGCCATCGGGGATCCGAATCCCGTGTACCGGGATGTCGAGGCGGCGGGTGGACGCCTGATTGCGCCACCGACGTTCAGCCGGACGTTTGACTATGGGCGCATCCCCGACCTTCCCCTGCCATCGGCGGGACTCATTCACGGCGAGCAGATGTTCGAGTACTTTCGACCCATTTACTCAGGGGACGTGCTCTACTGCACCTCCACCCTGCGCGAGGTGCGGGAACGCAATGGGCGGCTGGGAACCATGATTTTTCTAGTATTTGACAACACGGCGGTGGATGAAACGGGAGAATTGGTGGTTCGTGAAACACTGACCGTCATCTGTCGGGAAGGGGGGCTTTCCGCGTGACGCGCAAACGGTTCGCCGTAGGCGACAAATTGGGTCCGCTGGTGAAGCCGCCCGTCACCAAGACGCAATTGGTGAAGTATTCGGGGGCATCCGGGGATTTCAACCCCATTCACACCGTGGACGAGTTCGCGAGAGAAGCCGGCCTTGGCGGCGTGATTGCTCACGGCATGCTGACCATGGCGTTCGTCGGCCAACTGCTGACGGACACGGTCGGAGCGATGGGCGCGCTGAAAACGTTCGGTGTCCGCTTCCGCGAAATGGTCCGTCCAGGGGACGTGTTGGTGTGCGAGGGGACGGTCACCGAGGTGGAGGAGCGCGACGGCCTCCAATATGTGACCTGCGAAGTCACCGCCACGGTCCAACAGGATGGGCGCTTGGCGGTGGCGGGAACAGCCGTGTTCACCGTCTGAAGCGAGTATATCAGTCGGATCCGTACTTCTCAATACGAAACTGCACAACGGGAGAAGGAGAGATGCATATGGCAAACTTGGCGGGCCGGACAGCCATGGTGACCGGCGCGGCGCGGGGCATTGGCG
Organism: Alicyclobacillus contaminans DSM 17975; assembly: GCF_000429525.1. Classification (GTDB taxonomy): domain Bacteria; phylum Bacillota; class Bacilli; order Alicyclobacillales; family Alicyclobacillaceae; genus Alicyclobacillus_A; species Alicyclobacillus_A contaminans. The sequence goes on from NZ_AUCA01000015.1 coordinate 52,871, forward strand.
CGGCGACCGCGAAGCGGTTGGCGAGAGACGGTGCAAAGGTGGCCGTGGTGGACCTGAACGAGGCAGCCTGTGAGGCCGTGGTGGCGGAAATCCGCACTGCGGGTGGCGAGGCGCTGGCGGTCACGTGCAATGTGGCGGATGCGGGGCAGGTGGAAGCTGCGGTGGAGAACATCGTTTCCACGTTCGGAAGTCTGGATATTCTTGTGAATAACGCGGGCGTGATCCGGGATAACCTGTTGTTCAAGATGACGGACGACGACTGGGACACCGTCATGAATGTGCACCTGCGCGGACACTTTTTGTGCAGCCGCGCCGCACAGCGTCACATGGTGGCCAACCGGTTCGGCAAAATTGTCAACGTCAGCAGCACATCGGCCCTGGGCAATCGGGGACAGGCCAATTACGCCGCGGCCAAGGCGGGGATTCAAGGGTTCACGAAAACGCTCGCCATTGAGCTCGGCCAGTTCAATATCAATGTCAACGCGGTGGCCCCCGGCTTTATCGACACCGATATGACGAAACAGACGGCCGAGCGGATGGGCATCAGCCCGGATGAATTCAAGGCGTACATGGCGAAAGAGATCCCGCTGCGGCGCATCGGCCAACCGGAGGACGTCGCCAACGTGATTGCGTTTTTGTGCAGTGAGGATGCCAGTTTTGTGTCCGGACAGGTGATTTATGTCGCGGGTGGACCGCGCGGCTGAGGGCAGACGTCCGGATGGTGAGTGGGTTCGCGAAGCCCGGCTCCCCAACGCACGCGGTTGGGCGGCCGGGCTTTTCCGGTTCATCGGCCAGCGGCACGGATGACGACTAGCTGATGCAGGGCGCGTGTGCATGCGGTGTACAGCAATCGGCGTTCTTCCGGCGCATATGCGTCAGCGTCGCTGACAATCACGGCGTCGAACTCCAATCCCTTGGCGAGATAGGAAGGCACCACCACCACGCCCGATTGGAACGTGTCCGCGTTCGCCGTTATCAGATGGACAGACCATCGGCTGGAGAGCGCGCGGTGCATGGATTCCGTGTCGCTGGCGGTCCGACAGATGACAGCGATGGATGCACTCGATGGCTGGAGCGCCTCCACTGCGTCCGCCACAGCCCTGATGCGCTCCGTCACGGGCACCGAGAGGACCTGTGGCGCGTCGCCGCCGCGACGAATGGAATCAGCGACGTCGGGTTCACCGAGCACGTCCGCCGCAAAACGGAGAATTTCGGCTGTGGAACGGTAGCTCTTGTGCAACCGACAAACGGCCGTTTCCCCTGGGCCGAACAGTTCATCGAGGTGGTGGAACTCGTTCGCCGGCATCAGGGGGTGCACCGATTGATGAAGGTCACCCAGCACGGTGAATCCGGCGCGCGGAAACAGGCGGCGGAGCGCGTCGTACTGCAGCCGCGTGTAGTCCTGGGCTTCGTCCACCAGCACGTGCCGAATGTCCTCGCGGTGCACCGGAGGGAGCATCGCGGTGTACAGGTAGAGGATGGGCATTGCGTCCTCGTACGGAATGGGGCCGCCATCCGCGAGGGCGGCCACGGTGTGTCGGCGGATTTCCGCCATTTCGGCCGGCAAACCCAAACCCTGGCTCACCGCGGCGAACGTTTCATCCCGCTCAAACAACTGCCGGTACAACCGCAGTGGAAGCTCCCGCACTTGGCGCTCGAAGTCGGCGCGGAGTTTGTCCGCTTCGCGCTTCGCCTGGCGGCGGCTCATGTCCTGAATCTCATCGTCGGTACCGATGTAGTCGGTTCGCGCCATCCACTTCTCGGTCAGGCGCTGTTGCAGCGCGTCAGACCACTTGCGAAGCGCACCGTCCAGTCTGTCCGCCAGATGCTGAAAACGCGCGGGCATGCGATAACGGGCCAGGGGCCCGTAGAACCATTCCGCCAGCGTTTCTGCGCGCAGCACCACCTTGCCCCGCAGGCGCAGTGGGGCAAAGGAAATGCCCCGCCGCGACAGGTGTTCCACATAGCGTTGCATGAGTTCGTAGAAAACACGGCTGAACTTGAGTCGAATGCTCTCGGCTTTGATGGCCGAGACGCCATCCAGTACGGCATCCAGATGCGCATAGAACGATTCCATCGGGATGTCGAGCGCGTAGGCGCGACGCACATAATCCATGAAAGTGGCCGTTTGGACGTTATCCTCTCCCAACTCCGGCAGGACGTTCGAGATGTAATCCTGAAAAATCGCGTTCGGGGTGAAAAACAGAACCTGCTGAGAGGCGAGAGATTGCCGACGTACGTACAACAGGTAGGCAATCCGTTGCAGGGCGACAGACGTTTTGCCGCTTCCTGCGGGTCCCTGCACCACGAACACGCGGTGATCGATATTGCGAATGGCCTGATTCTGCTCCCGTTGGATGCTGGTCACGATGGAGGTCATTCGTTCATCCGCGTGCTTGGCCAGGAGGGATTGAAGCATATCGTCGCCAATGTGCACATCGGTGTCGAACATTCCCTCCAGAGTACGGCCCTGGATGCGGTATTGGCGCTTCAGGATCATTTGCCCCGTCTCTTCACCGAGCGGTGTGTTGACCGAGAACGGCCCCGGGGTTGCATCGTAATACACGCTGGCAATGGGAGCTCGCCAATCGTGCACCAATATTTTCATATTGTTCGGCCGCCGGATGGTGGCGATGCCCAGATAGAATGTTTCCGGCGACGGCGTATCTTGAAACCGCAGGTCCATGCGGGCGAAGTACGGCCGGCGTTGAATCTGGTTGTAATGCTCCACGAGTCGGTCGAACGTCTCGTAGTCCCGCGACTGGTCCGCCAGGTCGGCCACGTGCTGCGCCTGCAGAATACGGATTTCCTCGCTGGCAGCGTCGTGGCCCACGTTTTCCCACATGTACCGACGATGCTCCAACAAGTCTTGGAAACGCTTTGACGACGCCTGTGTCGCCCTGGCTTTCGCGGCATCGAGGGTGTCCTGCACCTGTTCCAGGTAAGCTTGTTCAAAGTTCCATTCCTTCGCGTCCATGGGCACACCTCCGTGCAGACTCGCATCACCTGTGATGCACCGAACCTTATCTTAACCGAGTCGTTGCATTCCATAAATCCGTCGTTTCTTCATTCACCTGATTCCGCGGTCATTCAGCTCCGCACCGCGCCACACACCGCGCAAAATCAGCGGAGGCCACGTGGACCTGCGTGTTGCACCGCCCACAGTCTTTTGATAAGATGGTCACACAATCGGATATTCGCGCTGAATCCCGAATGGGAGCGGGGGACCCACGACTTCTGGGGTGAATCCGGCCACGGCTGGTAGGGCAGTCTCTCCTGTCCGAATCCGACAGCTAACTTCGTAAGCGTACCATGAGAGCACACTCGTGTGTGATGTCTGCATAGACCGTGAGCCCCTTCAGTGCAACTGTGGGGGCTTTTGTTCGTCTTCATCCATTCGCTGTATGGCATTGTGAACGATGGGATTGACGAATGGAACGAGTCAGCCTATCGTTGATGGCAAATAAACGAACGTAATGGATGAGGTTTGTTATCAAACAAACGATTTTTTAGTCCTATCGCATTCGTTTTGTAAAACATATTTACACAGAGACGCGGGTGTGAATTCGGGCAGGCGCAGTCGCTGGCTTAGGCATGTCTTTCATCGTTTTTTCACAATTCCTCTCAATTCTTCTTCACATCGATAGGTAACCGCTTACACGTCAGAATGCTCCGGATTTCATGCAATTCCGTTGTATTGACCTCCATCGTCCGCATCGGTACAATCACAACAACAGCTTTTGCAGTCCCCGCCATGGCGCGGAAAACGCCGCTTCGGCATCCCCAGGGATGGCATTCACCGTCTCGTTGGCAGTGAGGGACTGCAAACGGTGCAGCAGGCTCAGGAGGGTATCTAGGGTTCCGCTGTGATTTCAACACAGGACAAATTGGACCGAGCGATGCCAGCACCCAATCGGTGTACACCGTGAGGATAAAAGCCTCCGCGGAAGGTTCTGAACCGGAAAGCCCAGATGGCCGTATGGACGGAACTGAATGCAGAGGTCTCTTTATTTCAATTTTAGTAGTTATAATATTCCGACATCTGAGGAGGACCTGACATGGGACAATGGATTTTCATGAACGACCAATTCGTTCCTCGCGAGGAAGCCAAAGTTTCCGTGTTTGACCACGGATTCTTGTATGGCGACGGGATTTTTGAAGGAATTCGCTCCTATGACTGCAATGTGTTTCGATTGGGTGCTCACGTGGAACGGCTGTACGAGTCCGCCAAAACGGTGATGTTGAATATGCCCTATTCGCCGAGTGAAATGGAAGACGTGATTGTTCGAACCTTGCAGAAGAACGAATTAGCAAGCGCCTACATTCGTGTGGTCGTTTCACGCGGCATCGGCAATCTCGGGCTCGATCCGTTCAGTTGCCAACAGCCTCAGGTGATTGTGATTGCGGAGCAGCTCGCGATGTTCCCGAAGGAGATGTATGAGTCGGGCACCGCGCTGGTGACGGTGCCGACGCGGCGGAACCGTCCGGATGCGCTGAATCCGAAGATCAAATCTCTGAACTATCTCAATAACATTCTCATCCGCATCGAGGCTCATCAAGCGGGAGCGTCGGAAGCGCTGACGCTGAACACCGAGGGATATGTGACAGAGGGGTCCGGTGACAACGTGTTCTTGGTCAAGCGCGGCGTTTTGTACACGCCTCCTTGCTACCTGGGCGCACTGGACGGCATCACGCGGCGCGCGGTCATGGAAGTGGCGGAAAAATCGGGGTACGTGGTGAAAGAAGAGCCTTTCACGCTGCACGATGTGTACAACGCGGACGAGGTCTTCCTGACCGGTACAGCGGTGGAGATCATGCCGGTGATTCGTGTGGACAGCCGGCAGATTGGAACGGGGAAACCGGGGCCGCATACGTTCCGGTTGCTGGAAGAGTTCCGCAAGTTGACGAGGACGGACGGTGTGAAATACACGCTGAATAACGTGCATGCAGAATTGGCGTAAAGGAGTTTTACAGATGCGCAGCGACATGATCAAAAAGGGTGTCGATAGGGCGCCTCACCGAAGTCTGCTGTATGCCACAGGGCTGGTCAAACCGACGGATTTGCCGAAACCGTTCATCGGGGTCTGTAACTCGTATGTGGATATTGTGCCGGGCCACGTTCATCTCCGCGAACTGGGCGACGTTGTGAAGCAGGCCATTCGCGAAGCCGGTGGCATTCCGTTCGAATTCAACACCATCGGGGTGGACGACGGCATCGCGATGGGGCACATCGGCATGCGATACTCGCTGCCGAGCCGCGAGCTGATTGCCGATGCCGCCGAGACGATGATCCAAGCGCACTGGTTTGACGGCATCTTCTTCATGCCGAACTGCGACAAAATCACGCCCGGTATGCTGATGGCGGCCGTTCGTGCTAATGTGCCTGCGGTATTTGTCTCCGGGGGGCCGATGGCGGCGGGCAGGGCCAAGAACGGTAAACAGCTGTCCCTCACTTCCGTGTTCGAAGGTGTGGGCGGCTACAAATCCGGCCGCATCACGGCGGAGGAGTTGCAGGACATCGAATCCAACGCGTGTCCGACGTGCGGCAGCTGTAGCGGAATGTTCACCGCCAATTCGATGAACTGCATCATGGAGATGCTGGGAATTGCGCCTCCGGGAAACGGTACTGTACTCGCAGTATCCGAACAGCGAAAAGACCTCATTTTTGAAGCCGCACGCCACCTGATGCGCCTCATTGAGCAGGACGTGCGTCCACGCGACATCATCACCGCCGAAGCCATCGATGACGCGTTTGCTCTCGACATGGCGATGGGCGGCAGCACCAACACGGTCCTGCACCTCCTGGCGATTGCGCACGAGGCGGGCATTGACTACAGCCTCGAGCGCATCAACGAGATCGCCAAGCGCGTCCCGTACTTGGCCAAAATCAGCCCGGCCTCGGACTACTCGATTCACGATGTCCACCTGGCCGGTGGCATCCAGGCCATCATCCACGAACTGTCCCAGATTGACGGGGCCATCCACCCAGATCGAATCACCATCACCGGACGAACCATCGGCGAAAACGCCGCGAATGCGGAAATCAAGAATCCGGAGGTCATTCGCCCCCGACACAATCCGTACAGCCCTGTCGGCGGACTATCCATTCTCTATGGCAACCTGGCTCCGGACGGCGCGGTCATTAAAGTGGGCGCAGTCGATCCGAGCATCAAACGGTTCGAAGGCACCGCCATTGTGTTCGATTCCCAGGACGCCGCGCAGCAGGGCATTGACAACGGCAGCGTCCGACCGGGACATGTGGTGGTCATCCGCTACGAAGGGCCGAAGGGCGGCCCGGGAATGCCGGAAATGTTGGCGCCGACGTCGTCCATTGTCGGACGGGGACTCGATACGGACGTGGCCCTCATCACGGACGGCCGATTCTCCGGTGCCACGCGGGGCATCTGCGTTGGCCACATCTCGCCGGAAGCAGCGGAAGGCGGGCCCATCGGTCTGATAGAGGCCGGAGACCGGATTGTGATTGATTTGGAAGCGAGGACGATTGAACTCTGCGTCAGCGACGAGGAACTGGCGGCGCGTAGAGCGCGGTTCACTCCGCCGGAACCCAAGGTCAATTTCGGCTATTTGAAGCGCTATGCCCAGTTGGTCACTTCGGCCAATACGGGCGGCGTGTTGAAAGCATAAATGCACAGGGCAAGACGCCCAACGAGGAGGGATGGCGATGCAGACCAATTCCGTCGAAGCGCAGACGGCAGAACGACAGGTGGCGCACCGCGAGATGACCGGTGCCGCCATGTTGGTGCAGGCGCTCAAAGAAGAGGGGGTGGAGGTCCTGTTCGGATATCCGGGCGGGGCTGTGCTGCCCATCTACGACGCGCTCTACGGGTGCGGAATTCGCCACATTCTGACTCGTCATGAGCAGGGTGGCATTCATGCGGCGGAAGGCTATGCGCGCGTGACCGGCAAGGCTGGGGTGGTGATTGCCACGTCCGGACCGGGGGCCACCAACCTGATCACGGGTATCACAGATGCCATGATGGATTCCCTGCCGCTGGTGGTCATCACCGGCCAGGTCAGCACGTCCGTGATTGGCTCGGACGCGTTCCAGGAAGCGGCCATCCTGAGCATCACGATGCCTGTCACCAAGCACAATTATCAGGTGCGGCGCGTGGAAGACCTACCTCGCATCATCAAGGAGGCATTCCACCTCGCCCAAAGTGGGCGCCCGGGACCGGTGTTGATTGACATTCCCAAAGATGTTTCCAACGCGGTGGGGCTGTTCTCCTACGAAGAGCCCGTGCATCTCCCCGGCTATCAGCCGACGTTTATCCCCAATCGTCTGCAGATTCGAAAGGTTGCAGAAGCAATTCGGCACGCGGAGAAACCCGTGCTGTTGGCGGGGGCCGGCGTGATTCACGCAGGCGGACACGAGGTGTTGCGGACGTTCGCGGAGCAGGCGCGCATCCCGGTGGTGAACACCCTGCTCGGGCTGGGCAGCTTCCCGGCAGACCATGAACTGTTCCTCGGCATGGGCGGCATGCACGGCACATACGCAGCCAACATGGCCATGTATGAAGCGGATTTGCTCATCAATGTCGGCGCGCGGTTTGATGACCGACTGACGGGCAACTTGGCGCACTTTGCTCCCTCCGCCAAGGTGGTTCACATCGATATCGATCCGGCCGAGATTGGCAAGAACGTCTTCACCGATATTCCGGTGGTGGGCGATGCTCGGGCGGCGTTGGAGATGTTGTTGGAGGAACTGGCGGCTCCGAGCTCATCGGAAGCTTGGATTGGATATTTGCAAGGGTTGAGACGGGACTTCCCGCTCTGGTACGAGCGGGCCGGGCAGGTGCTGAAACCACAGTTCGTGGTGGAATCCATTCACCGGTTGACGAAGGGAGACGCGATTGTGGTCACCGACGTGGGCCAGCACCAGATGTGGGCGGCGCAGTACTACGGAATGAACCGGCCCAACCGTTGGGTGACCTCGGGAGGGCTTGGCACCATGGGGTTTGGTTTGCCCGCGGCCATCGGCGCGCAAATCGCCAGCCCGGATTCGACGGTGTGCGCCATTCTCGGCGACGGCGGCTTCCAAATGACGTTGCAAGAGCTGTCCGTGTTGGTCGATTATCAACTGCCTGTGAAGGTGGTGATTCTGAACAATCAGGCGCTCGGCATGGTCCGTCAGTGGCAGGAGTTGTTCCACGGTGCGCGCTATTCGGAGTCGCTGCTGTCCAGCTCACCGGACTTCGTCAAACTGGCGGATGCGTACGGCATTCCGGGCCGTGTGGTGACGTCGCCGGGCGACGTGGAACGCGTGCTGGCCGAGGCGTTCGCCCATCCGGGGCCCGTGTTGGTGGAGTGCAGGGTGGCGCCGGATGAAAACGTGTATCCGATGATTGCGCCCGGCAAGGGATTGCACCAGATGGAGGGGGTGAAACCGTGATCCGTATCATCACCGTGATTGTCAACAACAGAACCGGGGTCCTGAATCGCGTGACCGGATTGTTTCTGCGCCGAGGCTTCAACATTCAGAGCATCACGGTGGGAACCACGGAAACCGAGGAACTGTCGAGAATGACCATTCTCCTCGACGTGGACAGCGAGCGCGATGCTGAACAGGTGATCAAACAGCTGCACAAACAGATTGACGTCATTAAAGTGTCCGACATTACGGACCAATCCATCATCGCCCGGGAGCTGGTGTTGCTCCGCGTGAACAGCCCGCTGTCGACGCGGGCGGAGATATTCACGCTGATAGAACCGTTCCGCGCGACCGTGGTGGATGTGACACGGGAGAGCATCACCATTCAGGCGACCGGTCACCCGGACAAGATTGAGGCGTTGGTGAGCCTGCTGCGCCCGTACGGCATCAAGGACCTGGCAAGGACCGGCGTCACGGCGTTTCCGCGCGAGACCGATAAAGCGGCGGACGGGAATGCCATCCGGCGGATGCAGTTGCTGCCGTTGTGAGAAAACCTGATGGCCCAGCGCTCTCGCTGGAAAGAAGCAGCTTGCAGGAAAGAGAAAGATGAAGAAGGAGAAGATGAGCATGGCAAAGATGTACTACGACAGTGACGTGACGTTGGCGGGATTGGCCGATAAAACGGTGGCGATTGTGGGATATGGCAGTCAGGGGCACGCGCACGCGCAGAACCTGCGCGACAGCGGTATTCGCGTGGTCATTGGGCAGCGTCCGGGCAAGTCGTTCGACCAGGCACAGGAAGACGGATTCACCGTGCTGCCGGTGGCTGAAGCGGCGGAGCAGGCAGATGTGGTGATGCTGCTGTTGCCGGACGAGAAGCAGAAACAGGTGTATGAGCAGGAGATTCGGCCGTACTTGAAGGCGGGCAAGGCGCTCGCGTTTGCGCACGGATTCAATATTCACTTCGGGCAAATCGTGCCGCCGGCGGATGTCGATGTGTTCCTCGTCGCCCCGAAGGGCCCGGGACATCTGGTGCGGCGGGTGTATGCCCAGGGGGGTGGCGTGCCCGCATTGATTGCGGTGCATCAGGACGCTTCCGGGAATGCTCGGGAAACCGCATTCGCGTACGCCAAAGGCATCGGCGCGACGCGGGCGGGCGTCCTTGAGACCTCGTTCAAAGAGGAGACGGAGACGGACCTGTTCGGTGAGCAGGCGGTGCTCTGCGGCGGACTGTCGGCATTGGTCAAAGCGGGCTTCGAAACGCTCACGGAAGCCGGATATCAGCCGGAATTGGCCTACTTCGAATGTCTTCACGAGATGAAGTTGATTGTCGACCTGATGTATGAAGGTGGTTTGTCCGGCATGCGCTATTCCATTTCGGACACGGCGCAGTGGGGGGACTTCACCGCCGGACCGCGCATTGTCAACGACAGCGTCCGCCAGGAGATGAAGGCGCTGCTGAAGGAAATTCAAGATGGTACGTTTGCCAAGCGCTGGATTCAAGAGAACGAAGATGGGCGACCGGTCTTCAACGCCATCAACACCCGCGAACAAACGCACCCGGTTGAGGTGGTCGGGCGCCAACTGCGCGAAATGATGCCGTTCATCAAAAACAAACAGCGGGAGGTCGTACCGAGTGCGAATCATTGACGTCTTCGACACCACGCTGCGGGATGGAGAGCAGTCTGCCGGGGTGAACTTGCACGCCCATGAGAAGTTGGAGATTGCGTATCAATTGGAACGCTACGGTGTCACCGTCATGGAGGCCGGTTTCCCGGCTTCGTCGCGCGGAGATTTCCTTGCCGTGCAGGATATCGCAAATCGGATCAAACAGTGCTCGGTGGCTGGATTGGCCAGGTCCACACAGGCGGATATCGACACGGCGTGGGAGGCGCTGAAAGGCGCGGTGGAACCGAGGTTGCACATCTTTCTCGCAACCTCTCCCATTCACATGGAATACAAATTGCGCATGCGGCCCGACGAGGTGATGGAGACGGCGGTTGCGTCCGTCCGTCACGCGGCCAAACTGTTCCCCGTGGTGGAGTGGTCTGCGGAAGACGCCACGCGAAGCGATTGGGATTTTCTCGCGCGCATCGTAGAAAAGGTGATAGACGCAGGGGCGAAAGTCATCAACCTGCCGGACACAGTCGGTTATACATCACCCGCCGAGTACTCGGCCCTGTTCCGCTACATTCGGGAGCACGTCCCGAACATTCACCGGGTGAAATTGTCGGCTCATTGCCATGACGACCTTGGGTTGGCGGTCGCGAATTCGTTGGCGGCCATCGAAGCCGGAGTGGATCAGGTGGAGGGAACCATCAACGGCATCGGTGAGCGCGCCGGAAACGCATCCCTCGAGGAAATCGCCATCGCGTTGGCGATTCGCAAGGATGTGTACCAGGCCAGCACCAACCTCCAACTGCAGCAAACGGTGTTGACCAGTCGCCTGGTGAGCAAATTGACCGGCATGCCCGTGCCGCCGAACAAGGCCGTGGTCGGTGCCAATGCGTTCGCGCACGAGTCGGGGATCCACCAGGATGGTGTGTTGAAGCATGCGTTGACGTACGAAATCATTTCGCCGGAGATGGTCGGCCTGTCCTCCAACCAGTTGGTGCTCGGGAAACACTCCGGACGCCATGCGTTCCGCGAGCGGTGCGCAGAACTCGGGTTGCGGATGGATGACAAGTCGTTCAATGACCTGTTCCGTGCCTTCAAGGAACTGACCGAGAAGAAAAAAGAAGTGACCGACGAGGACATTCTGGCGCTCGCGACCGATGTGGCCGGTGAACGGACCGGATACGAACTGCAGATGTTGCACATCTCATACGGATCGAACGGTGTCGCCACTTCCACGGTCGGCATTCGCAAGCCGGACGGCACGGTGGTTCGCGAAGCGGCGACCGGACAGGGCAGCGTGGAGGCCATCTACCGAACCATGGAACGGCTGCTCAACGAGCCGGTGGTGCTCAAGGACTACCGCATTCAATCCACGTCGAGCGGACCCGACTCATTGGCGGAAGTGTACGTGAAAGTAGAGTACCACGGTCACGTCGCCAACGGCCGCGGCGTCGACAGCGACGTTCTGCTGGCTTCGGCGAAGTCGTTCCTCGACGCCATTAACCGGGTTCTGTTGAAGGAACAGTTTGAACTGGTTGCCACCGGTGGTTGACGATACGAGGCATGGGAGAGAGTACAGTGAAAAAACAGATTTGTGTGTTGCCGGGAGACGGCATCGGACCGGAGGTCACCGCGGAAGCGGTTCGGTTGCTGGAGACCATAGGCCGTCATTACGGCCATCGATTTGATTTCAAGTATGCGGAAATTGGCGGTGCGGCCGTGGACGCGCACGGTACGCCGCTGCCTGCATCAACGCTTGCGGCCTGTGATGAGAGTGACGCCGTTCTGCTGGGCGCGGTGGGCGGCCCCAAATGGGATCGGGAGACTGCGGAGCGGCGGCCGGAGGCGGGGTTGCTCGGGATTCGCAAACACCTGGGCGTCTACGCGAATCTGCGGCCGGTGAAGGTGTTTCCGGAGTTGGCCGGGGCGTCCACGCTGAAGCCGGAGGTCTTACAGGGGATTGATCTGGTGATTGTGCGCGAGCTGACCGGAGGCATCTACTTCGGACAGCCGCGCGGTCGGCAGACATGCCCGGACGGCGTGGAAGTGGTGGACACGTTGCGTTACACCGAGCAGGAAATCGAGCGAATTCTGGTCCGGGCGTTTGAGATTGCGAAGACCCGGCGCAAGCACGTGACGTCGGTGGACAAGGCGAACGTGCTGGAGAGCAGCCGACTTTGGCGCGAAATTGCGGAGTCGGTGGCGGCACGGTATCCGGATGTGGCCCTGCAGCACATGTTGGTGGACAACGCTGCGATGCAATTGGTGAAGAATCCCGCGCAGTTTGACGTGGTGGTGACGGAAAATCTCTTCGGCGACATTCTGTCCGACGAAGCCGCCATGCTGACCGGATCCATAGGCATGCTGCCGTCCGCCAGTCTCGGCAATGGCCCGGGACTGTACGAGCCGGTTCACGGTTCCGCGCCGGACATCGCCGGGAAGGGGCTCGCCAATCCGTTGGCGACGTTCCTGTCCGTGGCGCTGATGCTCAGGTATTCGTTTCAGTTGGACCGCGAGGCATCGGCTGTGGAGACGGCGGTGGCCGCGGTCCTGCGGCAGGGCTATCGGACGGCGGATTTGGCGAACGGCGGCGCGTTCGTATCGACGTCGGAAATCGGAGATTTGGTCCGGGAAACCATTGTCACGGGGGAATTGGAACATGCCAAAAACACTCTTTGAAAAAATTTGGGATGCACACGTGGTAACCGAATCGGAAAGCGGCCCCGCGCTGCTGTACATCGACCTGCACCTGGTTCACGAGGTCACCTCGCCACAGGCGTTTGAGGGATTACGGTTGGCCGGGCGCAAGGTGCGGCGTCCGGATCGAACCTTTGCCACGATGGACCACAATGTGCCGACCGTGAACCCGTTTGACGTTCGCGATCCGATTGCCGCCAAGCAGATTGCCACACTGGCGGAGAACTGCAAAGCGTTCGGAATTCCGCTGGCCGGTCTGGAAAGTCCGGATCAGGGTATTGTGCATGTCATCGGGCCGGAGCTTGGCCTCACGCTTCCCGGCAAGACCGTGGTTTGCGGCGACAGCCACACGTCTACGCACGGAGCGTTCGGCGCGCTCGCCTTCGGGATTGGCACCAGTGAGGTCGAACACGTGTTGGCGACGCAATGTCTGTGGCAGAAGCGGCCCCAAACGCTGCAGTTGGACCTGCAGGGGGAGCGCGCGCCTGGGGTGACGGCGAAAGACGTGATTCTCGGTGTCATCGCGAAGCACGGCGTCTCCTTTGGCGCGGGCTACGTGATTGAGTTCACCGGGCCGGTCGTACGGGCGATGTCGATGGAAGAGCGGATGACCATGTGCAACATGGTGATTGAAGGCGGGGCGCGGGCTGGCTTGGTGGGCCCGGACGACACGACTTTCGAGTACATCCGCGGTCGCCGGTACGCGCCGGCAGGTGCCGAGTTTGAACGCTGTGTCGAACAGTGGCGAGCGCTCAACAGCGACGAAGGCGCGGTGTATGACCGAGTCATCCGCTTTGATGTGTCGACGCTGGAGCCGCAGGTGACCTGGGGAACCAACCCGTCGATGTGCGTCGGCGTCAACGGGACGGTGCCGAATCCCGCAGACATCGAGGACGAGGTGGAACGTCAGGCGGTGGAGCAGGCGCTGAAGTACATGGGGCTGCAACCGGGGACACCGATTCAAGACATCGCGGTGGATCATGTGTTCATTGGATCGTGTACGAATTCTCGAATTGAAGATCTTCGACAGGCGGCCGCTGTGGTGAAAAACCGCAAAGTGGCGCCGGGCATTCGGGCGTTGGTGGTTCCTGGAAGTAAACGGGTGAAAGAACAGGCGGAACGAGAAGGGCTGCACGAAATCTTCAAGCAGGCCGGATTTGAGTGGCGCGAAGCGGGCTGCAGCATGTGCCTGGCGATGAACCCGGACACGGTGCCCGCCGGCGAGCGCTGTGCTTCCACCTCCAATCGGAATTTCGAAGGGCGGCAGGGCCGGGGTGCGCGCACACACCTGGTCAGCCCGGCCATGGCGGCGGCAGCGGCCATCGCGGGCCGGTTTGTGGATGTGCGCGCGCTGATGTCTTCCTGAGCACCGGTGGATGAAGAAGCGGTCGCTTCTGGCATTGCGCGAAAAAGGAGGGAATCCATTCATGAAACCACTGGTTCGGCATCGTGGTTTGGTTGCACGCATGAACCGCGTGAACGTGGATACAGACCAGATTATTCCCAAGCAATTTCTGAAGCGGGTGGAGCGTTCCGGGTTCGGACAGTTTCTGTTCTACGACTGGCGGTTTCTGTCCGACGGCAGTCCCAATCCGGAGTTCGAATTGAATCAACCGCAGTACAGCGGTGCGAGCATCTTGGTCGCCGGCGCCAACTTCGGGTGCGGCTCTTCGCGCGAACACGCGCCGTGGGCGCTGCTCGATTACGGGTTTCAGGTGATCATCGCGCCGTCGTATGCGGACATCTTTTATAACAATTGTTTCAAAAACGGCATTCTGCCCATCACCCTCCCGCAGGCGGCGGTGGACGTGCTCTTGCAAAAGGCGCTGGAACCGGGCTACGAACTGGAAGTGGACCTGGAGAACCAGGTCATTTCGGACGACACCGGGTGGTCCCACGCGTTTGAAATCGACGCATTTCGGCGCAACATGCTGCTGCAGGGATTGGATGAAATTGGCCTGACCATGCAATACGAAGCTGAGATCCGCTTGTATGAAAGCCGGCGGGCGTCATCGGTCCAACCGGTCTGAAGCTGTGCCCCACACCAGATTGCGTTCTGCGCAGTCTGGTTTTTTTATGCGGACTGGAGGGAACGGGATGTGATAGGATGAATGCAAACGGGCATGGACCAGAGCTTCCGGTGAGACGGGAAGCCTGTGGATATCCCGCAAGCGGATATGAGGGTGAATACGGTGCAGTTGATAGTCCACGATGTGGAAGCCATCGTCCAAAAAGGCTTGATGTTCCAATCCGAAATCATTGAAATTGCCGCCATTCGCGTGCGACTGGAGTCCGGTCAGTTGAAACCGGAAGACACGTTTCACACATACGTGGAGCCGCAGAGCGTCACGTCCATTCCGGTCACCACCACCAAGCTGACCGGGATCACGCAGGCGCAGGTGGAGCGCGCCGGGCAGTTTCCGGAAGTGATGGAGCGGTTTTTGGCCTGGCTCGGATCGGACGAATATTTCCTGTGTTCGTGGTCGCTGTCGGATCGTGACTACTTCATCGCGGACTGCAAGCGGCACAACCTGTCGCTGGACTGGATCCGCAACTACAACGACATCCAACGCTGGTTCGGCCAAGTGCAGCGATTGGAAAAGCGGACGTCGCTGAAACGCGCCATGGAAATGCTTCAGATAGCGCCGGAAGGCCAGGAACACAGCGCGCTGGTCGACGCGCAGCACACGCTGCAGGTGCTGCTTCGCATCTTCAATCCGGACAGTCCGGTGTTCACGCTGGAGCGCAATGATTGTTCCGGGGTCTACCAGACGGAAGTGGTCTACGAAGAAGAATTTCACAACAATCCGTTCGCGGCGCTCAAGGATGTGCTGGGGCAGAGCGAATGATGCAGAGGGGAGGAAGCGCTCGACATGGAGCAGGTGATGTTTATCGAGGTGGGCATGGGCATTGACCTCCATGGGCAGGACGTCACAACGGCGGCGGTTCGCGCGTGCAGAAACGCGATTGGACATAATTCCCTGCCTGGGATTCGCACCGTGCTTCCAAATCACGACCTGTCGGCGATGCGCGTCCGCGTGACATTGGGCGTGCCCTATCGCCACGAGGCACTGGACGTGGATGCGGTGCGTGCCGTGTTCCCGTACGGCCAGGTGGAAGTGCGAGTGGTGCAGGGAGGAATGCTCGCCAGCAGCGGGATTGTCCTGCCGGAGCACGGAGACCCGGAGCATGATGATGACATGGTGATTGTCAACGCGGTGGTGGAAGTCGGGTACTAGTGCCCCTTCACTCGGCAGGGCTCAATTCACGGACATACAGGCACATGAATATCACCACCGTTGGTGATATTCTCCATTCCACTGGTTGATCCTCCACTATCCTCAAACTACGTTGCCTGAAGGGGCACTAGTTCGAGATACGAAGACCTGGGCATTTACCCGGCAACATCCAGCTCATTCGTTTACTCTCGTAAGGAGGGGGCCACACTCTCAGTCAACGAGAACGGAGTCTCAGGGAGGGGAACGTAGCACCCCGACCACTACGAGAATTTTATCTCAAAAAACTTGGGGAGTACTTGACTTCAATATACTAGGAGGGGATTTCCATCATCCCACCAGGAAACATCATTCACAACGTGACCCGATTCTCCGGGTTTGCAAACGAGTACGATACGTACCGCCCGAAGGCACCTCAGATGGTTGTCGAACTCATTTTAATGTACTTGGGTAAGAAACCCTCCGTTGTTGTCGATCTCGGTTGCGGTACAGGGCTATCCACGTTCGTCTGGAAAGACGTTGCAAGCCGCGTCATCGGAGTGGAACCTAATGATGATATGCGCAGGCAGGCAGAAGAGAATCTTACCGCCAAGACAGACATCCATAACCTATCGTTCGTTCGCGGATTCGCGAATCAACTCGATTTGGAATCAGAAAGCGTCGATGTCGTCACCTGCTCCCAGTCGTTTCACTGGATGGAGCCGGTCAGCACACTTCGTGAAGTTTCGAGGGTGCTGCGGAGTGGTGGTATTTTTGCGGCTTACGACTGTGACTGGCCGCCATCCGTCAACTGGAAAGTCGAAGAACATTATGTACAACTCATACATCAAGCAGATGCTCTGATCCATGACCGTATCCCAAGCGATATGACTGCGAAAAAATGGCCGAAGGATGAACACCTCAGACAAATGCAAGAAAGTCGGTCGTTTCGCTTTACGAAAGAGGTCGTCTTTCATGTCACAGATTCCTGTGATGCGGAGAGATACGTGGGGTTAGCCTTGAGTCAAGGAAGTCTGCAAACGGTTTTGCGATCCGGATGGACCGAACTTGATAATAGCATTGAAACGTTTAAAGACATCGTCAAAAGCCACTTTCAAGATCAGGTTCTGAACGTCGTCTTCAGTTATCGAATGCGTTTTGGCATCAAATGACAAGAATGAAGAAAGATTGACGCATATTCCAGTTGTGCTACACTAAAAATGAAAAGAGAGCCGAAGGCTGCATCCTTCGGCTCCCGGGTACCGACGCCTTGGGCGCCGTCCCTGCCCGCTTTAATGACGCGTGCAAGTAGCCGCCCCACAGGCGCTAACCGATGGGGGCGGTTACTTGCGTTTCATGGCAAGAACCACAGCCACGACGAGCGACAGTAACGTGACGATGAACGATCCAAACTCGATCATCAACGACAGCGCACTGGCTACACTCATGGCCTCACCCCCCTTCCCGAAGACCGGGCAGGGAGTGAACCCCCAAGGTGGTACCTACGTGTAGTCTATCAATTTTGTTCCATCTGTGCATCAAGCGGTGCCTTCGGATTCAACACAATCCTGTAGCCGCCAGTTGATAGATAGTTCATCTCAAGCCACCTTGCACGGCAAAACAAAAACCGCCTCGCGATTCCGAGAAGCGGCCGTGTTTAATATCCCAAGGTCGCACTGTTACCAGGCAGTAGCCCAACCGAGAGGTCGCCGTAAATCATCTCCGGCGGCGCATAGAAATCGAGCTTTGTCGCTTCGGTGCCGCCCTCTTGCGTTATCGCCCAGTTGATACCGTCCCAGGCTGTCGTGATGCCCATATTACCCAGCGCCTTTTCGAGGTAGTACACAGGTACGAGGGTCGTCAGAATCGTCGTCCCTTCATCGTGATACGCAATACGCGGCGCATAGTCACAGCCTTGCCGTTGCTCTGAATGACCATTGTTCCACTGTTAATCGCAGCAGCCTTCGGCGGAGACGGATGGTTCACCGTTATGTCGCTCGGCGTCGTCAGGGTCAGCACGCCCTTCGTGCCGTTAAATAGAGACGGTAACACCGAACTTACCAAGCACCTGAGCGACGTACCAGATCGGCAGCAAAGCAGCTAATGCAAATGACGTGACAGTCGATACGGCCAACCATACCTTCAGCTTGATACCCACTCGCATCATATCAACCTCCCTATTAGACGGATGACTGTATGGCAACGATTGAGAACTTTTCGCAATACCAAAGTCGTATACACCGAAGCAACGGATGGCACGCAAGCTGATGACCAAGCGTGGACGAGCGATATACGCCAAGCGCAAGGTGATTATCGAGCCTGTGTACGGCCACATCAAGGCATGCATGGGATTCATTCGCTTGTCCCTGCGTGGGCTTGCCAAAGTACAAGGAGAGTGGTCATTGGTGGCCATGTGTCACAACCTATTGAAGATATTCCGGAATGGATGGTCGAGGTTGGCGACCATGTGAGTCCTTGCATCGGGGGCGAGACAGCACGGAGTAAGTACAACCGCACGCGGGATGCCTAGAATTCA
>NZ_AUCA01000016.1 GCF_000429525.1 Alicyclobacillus contaminans DSM 17975
ATTAGCACCCGTTTCCAGGCGTTATTCCGGTCTGACAGGCAGATTACCCACGTGTTACTCACCCGTCCGCCGCTGACTTCCAGGAGCAAGCTCCCTTCCGTCCGCTCGACTTGCATGTATTAGGCACGCCGCCAGCGTTCGTCCTGAGCCAGGATCAAACTCTCAAAAAAGTTGTCTCGCTCAAAACAACACTTGCGTGTTGATTCACTCTCTGTGCGTGTTTAGTTTTCAAGGAACCACTCAAAACAGCTCGAACACCTTACCACACAACTCATGTACTTGTCAAGTGTTGGGGTGGTGTTCTCACCGTTTGCCGCGCCGTCACCGGAGCGACAATGTGTAATATACCACGCTCAACGGATCAAATCAAGTAGATGAATGAGATTTTGGCCATTCCACTTTCAGGACAACCATCCAGAACGGAAACCGGCGGCATACCATACCATACAATAACCCCATGGCTTCTCACAGGGATACAGTACAGAGAAACCATGGGGCCTCTTCACGGGTCCACGGACTGCGTCGAATTTCTGCCGGAACCGTGGAACGCCCACACGCTCATTCCCGGACATCAATACCTTGGAAGTCTCCAGCTTCCCATTTCGAAATCCAGATCTTATCCTGTTGGCTCAATGGATACGCCGCGAGCAGGTCCGGTCGGCGCAGCCACGTCCGATACAGGGCGTGCCGATGCCTCCATTCCTCAATCCGTTGGTGGTGACCAGACAGCAAGACTTCGGGCACCGCCATGCCCTCGAAAACCGCCGGTCGCGTATATTGCGGGTACTCCAGCAAACCGGACGAAAACGAATCGTCCGCCGCCGAATCGTCATTACCAAGAACACCGGGTACCAGCCGTGCGACCGCATCCACAATGGCCATCGCCGGAATCTCGCCCCCGGTCAGCACAAAATCCCCCAGTGACACCTCATCCGTGACCAACGCCTGCCGAATCCGGTCATCGAAGCCTTCATAATGTCCGCAGAGCAGCACCAAACGGCCGGCAGCGACGAATTCCTCCGCCAGAGCCTGCGTGAAGCGCCTGCCTTGGGGCGTCATCATCACCACGCGAGCCGGCGCCGGATTGCTTTCCCGCAACGACTGAATCGCGCGGAAAATGGGAGCCGGCTTGAGCACCATCCCCGCACCACCCCCGAACGGGTAGTCATCCACCGTTTTGTGCTTATCGTCGGCAAAGTCCCGAAAATTTATCAAGCGCACCGAAAGATGCCCTTCGTCAATCGCCCGTTTTAAAATACTTTCGTTGAGCACACCGTGAAACATTTCAGGAAACAAGGTCAAGATCACAATTTCCAGCGATCCGGACATTCGCTCACACCTCGTCTGCATCCAGCAGTCCAGGCAACAGATGTACGGTCATGGTGCCGCGCTCGAGATTGACTTCCTGAACCACGTCCGCAATGGCCGGAATCAGCACGTCCTTTTTCTGAAGCGGCCCGCGCACCACATACACATCGTTCGCGCCCGGCATCAGCACGTCCACCAACTTGCCGACGTATTTCCCATCGTCCGTGTGGACATCCAGCCCCACCAACTGATGAATGTAGTATGTACCTTCCGGCAGCGGCATGAGCTTAGATTCAGGAACGCACAGTTGCATACCGCGCCAGCCCTCGACCCGATTGATATCCTGGTATCCTTCGAATGCCACCAACCACACATTCTTGTGAGGTCTCGCGGAGCGGACCACCAACGATTGGTGCGGATCCTGGCCTTCCTTGCGCAGCCACAGTTCTGACCGAGGCTTGAACCGTCGTTCTGGGAAATCCGTCTTGGACAAAACCTTGACCTCGCCTCGAATGCCATGCGTACCCACAATCAAGCCCACGGAAAAATACGCTTCTGCCACTTCACAGGCTTCCTCCTTTCGAAACGAACGGGGCCAGAACATCGTTTGCCGATGTTGTGACCCCGTTTCGCAATGATTCACGGTGACGCTCCGGTTACACCGGCTCTCCGCCTCGGCGAATCTCGTGAACGATACCGTCCTTCACGATGATTTCCGATCCGCGCAGAATCTTCGTCCAGTCGTCACCCACGCGAACATCAATCGTGGTTTCCACGTTCATGTTCTGCAGTTCCGTGCCGAGCTCCATCTGCTGGATCTGTTGAATTTGTTGAATCAGTTGCTCACGTTGCTGAACCCGGTTGTTCTTCTCCTGCTCCAACCGCTGGCGCAATTCCTGGGCTTGTGTGCCTCCTTGCGCCATCGCCTGTTCCAACAGGACTTTTCCCTGTTCTTCGATTTGATCAATCTCGGCCGTCAAGCGTTCCACCTGTCGGCGCTGTTCCTCCAGTATCTGCTGCTTCGTCGTTTCGGTCAGCACAATTTTCACAGCCACTGGTTGACGAATCGTAAGCACCGAAATTCCTCCTTTTGGCACGCGACACGGTGACCGGGTCTCGGTGATAGGTTTGACCACGACCCCGTCGATGTTACGATTCGATATCGACGACGACATGCTTGCCTTGACGATATGCAGCGGCGCTGACGACGTTGCGTATCGACTTTGCAATGCGCCCTTGCCTGCCAATCACCTTACCCATGTCCTCTGCGGCGACGGAAAGGTGGAAGACGGTGGTCTCTCCACGCTGTTCCTCCCGTACCTTCACCGCTTCAGGATGTTCGACCAGGGACTTGGCCAAAAACTCCACCAGTTCCTTGATGTTCGTCACATCCTCTCAACGTGCCACAACGTTGGCGCGCTAAATCACTTCTGCAATTTAGCTTCGTGGAACTTTTTCAGAATTCCTGCACGGTGGAACAAATCTCGAACGGTATCGGACGGCTGCGCGCCGGTACCCAACCAGCGAAGCGCCTTTTCCTCGTCAATCTTGATTTGCGCAGGGTCGGTCAACGGATTGTACGTACCGATTTCTTCGATGAACCGACCGTCGCGCGGAGAGCGGGATTCAGCCACAACCACGCGGTAGAACGGAGCCTTCTTTGCACCCATGCGCTTCAAACGAATTTTTACTGCCATTCTAGGCACCTCCAACAATCACTCAATGTTTTTTCTTTTTGCGATGCGGTCGCCGAGACGCCCCGGTGGGTGTACCGACCTGCGGCACATTCAACCCTGACGACAGATCGCCAAGCCCACCCAGTGATTTCAGGGCAGCGAGCGCATTCCTGCGCCCCAGCTTCTTGCCGCCGGTCAACCGCTTCATCATTTGCTGCATCTGCTCAAACTGGTTGAGCACCTGGTTCACTTCGCGAACGGTCACACCACTGCCGAGCGCCACGCGCCGCCGTCGACTGGCATTCATCACGGACGGATTGGCGCGCTCCTCTTTCGTCATCGACGAAATGATGGCGTCGATATGGAGGAACTTCTTTTCGTCCACCTGGATGTTCTCGAGCGCCTTCAACCTTCCAACACCCGGAAGCATCTTGAGAATCTGGTCGAGAGGCCCCAGATTCCGCACCTGCTGCAGCTGTTCACGGAAGTCGTCCAGCGTAAATTGGGCCGTGCGAAGCTTCTGCTCCATCTCCTTGGCCTTTTCGAGATCAAACGTCTCCTGCGCCTTTTCAATCAGGCTCAGCACATCGCCCATACCGAGAATGCGCGACGCCAATCGATCCGGATGGAACACTTCGAGCGGCTCAATCTTTTCCCCGAGACCGACGAACTTGATGGGACACCCGGTGGCCGCACGAACGGTCAACGCCGCACCGCCACGCGTATCCCCATCCAGCTTGGTCAGAATCACGCCCGTGATCTGCAGGCGCTGATGGAAACTTTCTGCGACATGCACCGCATCCTGCCCGGTCATGGCATCCACGACCAACAGGATTTCGTCGGGCGGCACCGCCGCCTTCATATCAGACAGCTCGTCCATGAGCTGTTCATCAATGTGCAGGCGGCCAGCGGTATCGATAATCAGGACATCCGCGCCTTGGCGAATGGCCTCCTCGCGACCCTGCCGCGCAATCTCCACCGGATTCGCATCCGTGCCGAGTGTAAACACCGGCACGTCAATCTGCTTGCCAAGCACCTGCAGTTGCTGAATCGCCGCGGGGCGATACACGTCCGCCGCCACCAACAGCGGTCGGTGCTGATGTTTCCGAAACGACAGAGCCAACTTCGCAGCTGCGGTCGTTTTCCCAGCGCCTTGGAGCCCGACCAAAAGCACCACCGTCGGTGGTTTCGCGGCCATCCGGACCCTTTCCTCGGCACCGCCCATCAGGTCCGTGAGCTCTTCGTAGACAATCTTGACAACCTGCTGACCCGGTGTGAGACTCTGCTGAACCTCTTGACCCACTGCGCGCTCGCGAACTCTGTCCACAAACTGCTTGACGACCTTCACATTGACGTCCGCCGCCAGCAGGGCAAGGCGAACTTCCCGCATGGCCGTCTGGACGTCTTCCTCCGCGAGCTTGCCTTTTGCCCGAAGCTTGCTCAGCGCCTTTTGCAAACTGTTGGACAGCCCTTCAAGCATGGTCGTCACCCCTTTCCGGTGCGTCGGTCGATATCAACCGACGGAGTGCAGATTCAAACCGCTCCCGGTCAGCCGCAGGCACTTTGTCCTCTATCTCCGACCATGCACTCCACACCTGGCGGACCATGCTCCGCCGCTCCGCCTCCGAAGCCAGCAGGTGCAGCGCACCCTCAAAGTGCTCCAATTGCTCTTCCGCGCGTTTCAGGTTGTCGTGCACCGCCTGACGGCTGATGTTCAGCTGTTCAGCGATTTCAGCCAGAGACAGGTCGTCAAAATAGTACAGCTCAATCAATTCGCGCTGCCTGTCCGTCAACAGGGCGCCATACCAATCATACAGGCTGACTGTCCGCGTGACTTTATCAATCATACGGTGATCGCGGGTCACTGTCAAGTATATCTCCTTTACACATGATCCGGACGGCAGATGGCTTCCGCGAACCATTCCGCGGAAAACGGCTCCAGGTCGTCGAGACCTTCACCAAGCCCCACCCATTTTACGGAAATCCCCTGTTCGCGAACAATGGGCAACACCACGCCGCCCTTCGCCGTTCCGTCCAGCTTTGTTACCACCAATCCGGTGACCTGCACCACTTCCTTAAACGCCTGTGCCTGTTGAATGGCGTTTTGTCCCGTCGTCCCGTCCACCACCAGCAGGACCTCGTGTGGCGCATCGGGGAGTTCCCGTGCCGCCACCTTGCGAATCTTCGCCAATTCCGCCATCAGGTTGGCCTTGTTGTGCAAACGTCCCGCGGTATCGCAGAGAATGATGTCTGCCCCACGGGACTTGGCCGCCATCATCGCGTCGTACACGACAGCGGCCGGATCGGCGCCCTGTACGTGGCGAACCACATCACATCCGGCTCTCTCCCCCCAGGCCACCAGTTGGTCGATGGCAGCGGCGCGAAACGTGTCTCCGGCCGCGAGCAGCACTTTTTTCCCTTCCTGCATGTATCGGTGTGCGAGCTTGCCGATGGTAGTAGTTTTGCCCACGCCGTTGACGCCCACAAACAGGTAAAGCGTAGGTCCGGACGCGGCCGTGCGCATGGCCGGATCATTTTCCGCAAGCGCCTCTTCCATCGCCTGCTGCAGCAACGGCGTCAACTGCTCTGCCTCTGTCACGCGCTGCTCCCGCGCCAGGCGTCGAACCCGTTCCACCAGCCACAGTGATGTCTCGACGCCAACGTCCGCCGAGATCAGGACTTCTTCCATTTCCTCGTAGAGAGATTCATCCAGTTTCCGTCCTTGAAAGAGCCGCCCCAACCGGCCAAAGACCGCTTCCCGGCTCTTTTCCAATCCTTTTCGAAATTTATCAAACAGCCCCAATGGCGTTCACCCTTCCCTTTGCCTGATCCCGTTTCACGCAGTCCTCCCGCTGCTGCTCGCGAGCACAGCTGTCATGCGGGTTCTCCTTCCGCGTCCACGTCCGCCAAGCGAACCCCAATCAGTGTGGACACCCCTGACTCCTGCATGGTGACACCATACAGCGCGTCCGCCTCCTCCATGGTACCGCGGCGATGGGTGATGACAATGAACTGCGTATCCGCGGAAAAGCGGCGCAACTGTTGTGCAAACCGGCTGACGTTCGCCTCGTCCAAGGCTGCCTCCACCTCGTCCAACACGCAGAAGGGAACCGGACGAACCTTGAGCATCGCAAACAACAGCGCCATGGCCGTCAACGCACGCTCGCCGCCGGACAACAGATTAAGGTTCTGCAGCTTCTTGCCCGGCGGTTGAGCGATGACGTCAATCCCGGTAGTCAGCAGATCCTCGGGGTTGGTGAGGGTCAGATCAGCGCGCCCACCACCAAACAATTGGCGAAACGAGATCTGAAATTCCAGGCGGATCTGTTCGAACACTTCCCCGAATCGACGGGACATCTCCTCGTCAATCTCCGCAATCACAATTTCCAGTTTATCCCTCGCCTCATCCAAGTCGGCGCGCTCCCGTTGCAGAAATGTCATGCGCTCCGACAGGCGTTTCCATTCCTCGATGGCGCTCAGCTGGACATCGCCAAGCGCGGCCATCTGTCGCCGAAGTGCATCGGCTTGGCGCCGGACCGCATCCACGTCGGCAGCAGGTTCATAGTGCTCCCTTGCCCACTCGTAGGTCATATGGTACCGTTCGCCCAGTTTGCGCAACGCGTGGTTTAACTCCATGTCCGTCTTTTCGGCGAGCACCTCCGCCCGGTGCAGTTGTTCATCCGCCGACGTCACGGCTTGCTGGGCAGCGCGGTAGGCCTTATCGGCGGCCACGGCTTCGGCCTCTGCGTATTGGCGCTCCTGGCGAACCACCGACAACCGCGACTCGAGCTCGCCCACGAGATTCTCTAATTCCATCGACTCGCGCTCGAGCCGAGCGATCTCATCCCTGGACGTCTGTTCCGCCGCTGCGAAGTCCGCCGCCTCGGACGACAGCTGTGACTGCCGCTCCCCCAAGCGTCTGATGCGCTGCCTGAAATCCTGCAGTTGCGCCCCCAACACATCGGATTCTTGGCGTAGGGTCGCCACCTCCACGCGCAGCTCGGTCATGGATTCCTGCGCACGGGCCGCCTGGACCTCCAGGTCCTGCAGCGCCTTCCGCTTATCCGCAAGTGCCTGTTCCAGATCCCGAAGCTTCTGTTCCACCGCGCGCAGTTGATCGCGGGCGCTTTCAAGACGTTCCCGCCACATCTGTTGCCCAGAGGATAATTGTTCATATTCCCATTGTGCACTCTGCAGTCGATCGCGAGCGTTCTGCTCGTTCGCCGATGCTTCCCGGCTCTGCGCCTGCAACGCTTGCAGCGTTCGCTTCAGATCTTCACTGGCCTGCAGACTGTCCTTCTGTTGGTTCTGCAGCGCCGTCATTCTGCGGCGGAGTTCAGCCTGGGCCCGCTCCAACTCCATCACCTGTTGCTGCGCCTGCTGCAGCAACTTTTCAGCGGCCGACCGCTCCCGAGAGCGGCCGAGTAATCCCGGTCCTTTGCGGTGATGACTACCACCGGACATCACACCGCCAGGGCTGACCACGTCGCCGTCCAGGGTGACAATCCTCACCCGATAACCGAGGGCCCGCGCCAGTTGGTTGGCGTCCACCAACGTTTTGGCGACCACCACGTTCCCGAGCAGATGCCGAACCACTTCGCGATATTGGTCTTGACAACGCACCAATTCACTCGCCACGCCGACATATCCCGCCATGCCCGAGACTTTTTCAAGCTCACCGCTCGCCAACGAGCGTCCTCGCACCACGGCGAGCGGCATGAACGTGGCGCGCCCTGCCTGTCGCTGTTTCAACAACTCGATGGCCGCACGTGCGTCGGCTTCTGTGCCGACCACAATATTCTGGAGTGCTCCACCGAGCGCGGTTTCCACCGCCAACTCGAAGGATGTGTCGACTTGGATGAGAGCGGCCAATGGACCGTGCACACCCGTCAATCGACCTTTGTCCGCCTGTTGCAAGACCGTCTTTACGCCCAGTGCATAGCCGTCGTAGCCTTCTTCGAGCTCTCGGAGGAGATCATACTTGGATTGCAGCGACGCAGCTTGCGCGCTGGCCCGGTTGATCTGCGAAACTAATGCCGCCTCTTCCCGGGCAGACGCACGCAACTGTTCGGCCACCTGCTCCAACTGGCCCGTCATGCGCTGCAGCTCCGCCACGGTGCGTTGGCCCTCTTCATCCACCTGGGCGCGAAGCGCCGCAAACCGTTCCACCTCGGCCGTCCAGCGCTCCACCTCCGCGGCCACTCGGGTTCGCCGCGCGTCCTCGTTGGACATCGACTCCTCGGACATCTTCAATTCGTTGCGCAGGGTGGCCGCGAGATGATGCTGCTCAATCAATTCGGCGTTCAGATTGGCGATGTCCTGCTCCAAACGCTGTTTATGCTCCGGATTGAGCGCATGGGCGGCAGCTTCAAGTTCGCCGCTTTTCACTGCCAGCGTCGCCTCAACCGTCGAACGACGAGCTTCCACGCTCCGCATTTGTTCCGTCAGTTGGTCAATCTCCTGCGCCGTCTCCGCCAGGTGCTGCTGCCTGTCAGCGGCGCTCTGCGCGGCATTCCGGGCCCGCTCCATGGTCAGCTGCAAATGGCCCTCCGCCCGCTGCCGCTGCTCCACCGCCTGCAAGAGCTGTCGCTGCACCGCGTCCGCTTCCTCGTGCTTCGCGTCGAACGCACGTTTCGCAACCTGCAATCGCTCGTCTGCCGCCGTCACGTTTTCCACCGCGGCCTGCCGCTGCTGCACCGCCTGTTCCACACCGTTCGCCATGTCCTTCCAACGCTGCTGCAGCGATTCAATCTCCCGAATCAACAGAGAGATATCCAAGTTCGTCAACTCAGACTCGAATTGACGATATTGCTCTGCGCGTGCGGCTTCTTGTTCGAGAGGGCCCGCCTGCCGCTCCAGCTCGGCGAGGATATCGTCCACGCGGACGATATTGGCCGCGGTTTCTTCCAACTTTCGCTCCGCTTCCCGGCGGCGGAACTTGTATTTCACGATGCCTGCGGCGTCTTCAAACGGCCCCCGTCGATCTTCGGGCCGCGTGGACAACATTTCTTCAATGCGCCCCTGACCGATGATGGAGTAGGATTCGCGGCCCATGCCGGAGTCCATGAATAATTCGTGGATATCCTTCAGACGGCAGCTTTTCTTGTTCAGAAGATACTCGCTCTCACCAGACCGATACACGCGTCGGGTGATCACCACTTCCGAAAAGGACACCGGAAGATATCCATCGGAATTGTCCAGGGTCAGCGACACTTCGCAAAAATTCGTGGCACGCCGGGAGTCACTCCCGGCGAAGATGACATCCTCCATTTTGCTGCCTCGAAGGTTTCGCGCGCTCTGTTCGCCGAGGACCCACCGGATGGCGTCGGCAATGTTGCTCTTGCCGCTGCCGTTGGGTCCCACCACCGCCGTGATGCCGGACGAAAATTCAATGTGTGTCTTCTCGGCAAACGACTTGAAGCCCACGATGTCAATCTGTTTGAGGAACACCCGCATCACCTCCTGGCGGTCTGCGCAGTTGCTCCAGTGCTTGGCCCGCCGCTTTCTGCTCGGCTTCTTTCTTAGAACGGCCCATGCCGTGCCCCATAATGTCGGTCCCAATCCAGACCTGCACGACAAATTCGCGCGCGTGCGCGGGCCCCCGCTCTTCCACCGTGATGTACCGCAGTTCCCGGCCAGCGCCGTGCTGCTGCACCCATTCTTGCAGCGCGGTCTTGTAGTCGAAACCGGCAGCGTATTCGTTCAGGTAAGGAAAAAAGTGCACATCCATAAATGACTGAACGGCCGCAAGCCCCTGATCCAAGTACAGCGCACCAATGAACGCCTCGAATACGTCGGCGAGCAAGGCTGGGCGATGGCGTCCGCCGGATCGCTCTTCACCGCGACCCAATCGGATATACCGGTCGAAATTCAGACGGCGAGCGAATTGAACCAGACTCGGTTCACAGACAATGGACGCGCGCAGTCTGGTCAACTCGCCTTCCGGCAACGTAGCCTTGGTTCGGTACAGATACTCGCTGACCACGAGTTCCAGCACCGCATCGCCGAGAAATTCCAATCGTTCATTGTCCTTCAACTGCGGCTTGCGATGTTCATTTCGATACGAAGCATGTGTGAACGCTTGCTTTAACAATACTTGCGATGAAAACTGTACACCCAGATTGGCTTGCAGGTCATCCCACTTTGTTTCCGGCATCGTCGACAAAACCCCTTGACTCATTTCTTCTGACATCACCTGGCGAACGCAGGCTTAGAAAAACACCCCCGACCCGGGTCGGGGGTGCTCCACCGATTACGATATGGAAGATGAATAGCGCTTAAACACAATGACTGCGTTATGTCCACCGAAACCAAACGAATTCGAGATGGCGATGTGGACATCCTGTTTTCTCGCCTGATTCGGCACATAGTCCAAATCACAATCCGGATCTGGCGTTTCGTAGTTGATGGTCGGCGGGATGATGCCCTCCGCAATGGTTTTCACCGTCGCGATGGCTTCCGCAGCCCCGGCGGCCCCGAGCATATGCCCGGTCATCGACTTGATGGAACTCACCGCCAGTTTCCGAGCGTGTTCTCCGAACGCCCGCTTGATGGCCAGCGTTTCTTGCTTGTCCCCGATATCCGTTGACGTCCCGTGGGCGTTGACGTAATCCACCGCTTCGGGTTCAATCCCCGCGTCGCGCAGGGCGTCCCGCATCGCCCGATATGCGCCGTCGCCCTCAGGCTCCGGTGCCGTGATGTGGTATGCGTCGCCGGACATCCCATACCCAATCACTTCCGCGTAAATCTTTGCCCCGCGCGCCTGTGCATGCTCCAAGGATTCCAGAATCAGGACGCCCGCACCTTCCGCCATGACGAAGCCATCCCGGTTCAGGTCAAACGGCCGGCTGGCCCGTTGCGGATCGTCATTGCGCGTGGACAACGCCTTCGCGTTGCCAAAGCCGGCCAACGCCAGTTCCACAATCGCCGCTTCCGATCCGCCCGCAACCATCACATCCGCCGCCCCGCGCTGAATCATTTTGAAGGCGTCGCCAATGGCGTGACTGCCCGTGGCGCACGCGGATACGGGTGAACTGTTCGGCCCCTTCATGCCAAACATGATGGAGATTTGGCCAGATGCCATGTTCGAAATCATCATCGGCACGACAAACGGACTGACCCGTTTTGGTCCACGCTCCACCAACGTACGATAGTTCTCAATCAGTGTATGAATGCCGCCAATGCCCGAACCAATGTAAACGCCGCAACGCTCGGCGTTCTCCGGTGTCACCTTGAGGCCGGAATCCTCGAGCGCCTGTACGGCCGCCGCCACCGCGAACTGCGTGAAACGGTCGAAGCGCCGGGCTTCCTTCTTGTCCATATAGAGAGCCGGATCGAAATCTTTCACTTCCCCGGCGATTTGACACGGATAATCCGTTACATCAAAGGACTCGATGCGGGCAATACCAGATTGGCCAGTAATCAGGCGGTCCCAAAACGTTGAAACGTCATTGCCAATGGGCGATACAACGCCCACTCCAGTAATGACCACTCGTTTCACGCCGTCACCCCCAAAGATAACAGAAAGCCCCGGCAACCGCACGGGACTCTGTTGCTTCCTTAGAAAGCTGGTGGTTACTGGTGTTGCTCAATATATGTAACTACGTCACCAACCGTCCGGATTTTCTCGGCATCCTCATCGGAAATCTCGAGATCGAATTCATCTTCCAATTCCATAATCAGCTCGACCACATCCAGGGAGTCGGCCCCCAGGTCATCTTTGAACGTGGAGTCGAGCGTCACTTTCGATTCGTCCACATCCAAGCGGTCCACAATAATGTTCTTGACACGTTCAAACGTATCAGACATGTTTCCACCTCCTGAATCAGCAGCGCCGCGCCATCGCCGCCTCGGCCGAAATCGCGACCATCTGCACACATGCGGTAAACCATGAGCTTCCGGCAAGCTCCTGGACAAGAGTATACTACATGACCATGCCTCCGTCGACATTCAAAACTTGCCCAGTGATATAACGCGCTGCATCCGAGGCGAGGAAGCGCACCGCAGCCGCCACATCCTCCGGTTGGCCGACCTGGCCGAGCGGGATCTGCTCTACCATTTTCGACGTAATTTCCGAATTCAATTCGGCGGTCATGTCCGTGGCAATGTATCCCGGGGCGACGGCATTCACGGTGATGCCGCGAGTCGCCAATTCGCGAGCCGCTGTCTTCGTCAGGCCAATCAACCCCGCCTTGGCGGCCACATAGTTGGCTTGTCCCGGATTGCCAATCAGGCCCACCACAGACGCGATGTTCACAATGCGGCCAAATCGCTGTTTCATCATGGGCCGCGCCGCCGACTTGATCATGTGAAACGCACCCTTGAGATTGGTGTTGAGCACCGCGTCCCACTCCTCCTCTTTCATGCGGAGAAGCAGCGTGTCGCGAGTGATGCCCGCGTTATTCACCACAATATCCAATCGTCCGAAGGCGGCCAGTGCAGATTCCACCAGCCTGTCGGCGTCTTCCAACCGACTGACATCCGCCTGCTCCACAATCGCACGTCCACCGGCCTGCTCGACCAGGCGAGCTGTTTCTCTCGCCTCCTCCTCGCGGCCGGCATAATTCACCACCACGCAGCCGCCGTCCCGGCCGAGCTCAACCGCGATGGCGCGCCCAATTCCGCGCGATGATCCAGTGACTATCGCAACACGACCTTCCACACAGTTCCCTCCCCAGTCTGCCTGCGGTGCCATCATCCCTGCAACGCTTCCAGCGTCTGCCAGAGCGAAGCCTCATCCTCCACGTGGTACGTCGCGACTTCGCGCGACACCTTGCGGATGAGCCCGGACAGCACCGTTCCAGGGCCAAACTCGACAAACGACGCTATGCCCATGGCCAACATGGCGCGCACATCGTCTTCCCAGCGCACTGGAGAGTACAGTTGAACTTCCAAAGCGCTGCGAATTTCGTCCGCGTTCGTCCGAGCCACCGCATCCACATTGGCCACCACCGGGATGTCCGCTTCGCGAACGGCGGTGTCTGCCAGCGCGGCCTTCAGTTTATCCGCAGCCGGGCGCATCAAACGGCAGTGAAATGGGCCGCTCACCTCCAGCGGAATTACCCGCTTGGCGCCGCGTTCCTTCGCCATCTGACCCGCTCTCTCCACCGCCGCACGCGTCCCGGAAATGACAATCTGCCCCGGGCAATTGAGGTTGGCAAGTTCCACCACTTCGTCGCCCTTCGATGCGTCCCGGCAGACCTCCGCCAAGTCGTCCGCTCCCATGCCGAGGACAGCGGACATAGCCCCAACACCAGCGGGTACCGCCTCGTCCATCCATTTGCCGCGCCAATGCACCAACCTCACCGCGTCTGCAAACGCCAGGCTCCCCGCGGCCACCAGAGCCGTGTATTCTCCGAGGCTGTGTCCCGCGACGCAAGCCGGCACCAGGTCGCATTGTTCCGCGAAGACCCGATACGCCGCAATACTCGTGGTCAACAGCGCAGGCTGGGTGTGATACGTCAATTTCAAATCGGACTCGGGACCCTCGAGAATCAACCGGCTCAACGAGAAGCGGAGGGCCTCGTCGGCTTCGGCGTACGTGCGGCGCGCCACTTCGTAGTTATCCAATAATTCCTTCCCCATGCCCACGTACTGGGCACCTTGCCCAGGAAACACAAACGCTGTCTTCTTCAACCGATCATTCCTCCCACCTTCGACCGTTTCCGGTTCACAGGCGAACGGCCGTCGCTCCCCAGGTCAAACCACCGCCAAAGCCAACCATCACCAGCAGGTCGCCGGGCTTTGCGCGACCCTCCCGAACCGCTTCGTCGAGCGCGATGGGAATGGACGACGCAGACGTATTGCCATACTTGTGCACCGTCACCACAACTTTGTCCTCATCCAAACCGAACCGCTTTCTCGCCGCGTCAATGATGCGGATATTCGCCTGGTGCGGCACCAAAAGATCAATATCCTCTTTCTCAAACCCGGACTGCGTCAGCACTTTCTCGGTCGACGCCGCCATCGCGCGTACCGCAAACTTGAACGTCTCCTGCCCCTGCATACGCAGATAGTGCAGCTTGTTGGCGACGGTCTCCGCCGTCGCCGGCATCCGCGATCCACCGGCCGGCAAACAGAGGTAGTCCGCACCACCGCCGTCCGAACCGAGGTCAAACGCGTAAAATCCGCGGTCTCCTTCCACGGGGCCCAACACCACGGCTCCCGCGCCATCCCCGAACAAAACACACGTGCTGCGATCCGTATAGTCGGTGATGCGGGACAACAGATCGCCGGCAATCACCACCGCATAGCGGATGCGACCCGCTTCAATCATGCTGACGGCGTTCGCCAACCCATACAGAAAACCGCTGCAGGCGGCCGACAGGTCGTACGCCCCCGCCTTGACCGCGCCAATTCGGTGTTGCACGAGGCACGCCGTCGCGGGAAACATCATGTCCGGCGTCACCGTGGCACACAGAATCATGTCGACATCCTCCGCCGCGACCCCCGCAGCCTCCAGCGCCCGCTCGGCGGCGGCGGCAGCGTAATCCGACGTGGCTTCGCCCGGTTCGGCAATTCGACGCTCTTTCATGCCGGTCCGAGTCACAATCCACTCATCACTGGTGTCCACCATTTTCTCCAGGTCCGCGTTGCTCAACACGCGTTTGGGTAACGCCGATCCCGTCCCCAGGATGCCGGCTCGTATACGTTCGGTCATCGTTCGTTCCTCCCCAATTCTTCCGCCTCTGTGCGGTCTGATTGCAAATCCTCTGCAATGTGATTCAGCAAGCGGTTTTCCACGAACCTGGCTGCCTGCGTGCAGGTGACATACCACGCCCGCGCATTGCTGCTGCCGTGTGCCTTGAAACACCCGCCGGCAACGCCGAGAAACGGCGCACCTCCGTACTCGGCGTAGTCAAAACGACGTCGAAACGGACGCAGCGTGGGCGCAATCGCAGCCGCGCGCAATTTGGTCCACCAGTTTTTGAGGAAGGCTTCCTTCAGAGCACCAAATACTCCCGCGCCGACTCCTTCGACGAGTTTCAGGACCACGTTTCCCACGAAGCCATCGCAGACCACCACATCCACGCTGCCGGACAGCAAATCGCGTGCTTCCACATTGCCCGCGAAGTGAATCTGCTCGAATGCCTTCAACACGCCATACGTATCTTTGACGACAGCGTTCCCTTTTCCTTCTTCCGTGCCGACGTTCAACAGCCCCACCCGCGGCCGCTCCACGCCGAGGACGTACTTGGAATACGCGCTGCCCATCAGTGCGAACTGCAACAGATGGCGGCTGTTGGCATCCATGGTGGCGCCGGCGTCGAGCAGCATGACACCGCGCCCGTCGAAAGTGGGAAGCACGGGCGCCAGGGCGGGACGGTCAATCCCCTCGAGTCGCCCCACCACCAATAGTCCGGCGGCCACGAGCGCTCCCGTGTTGCCCGCCGAGACCATGGCGTCCGCCGCTCCCTCCTTCACCATGCGCGCCGCGGTGACCAAGGACGAGTCCGGTTTCCGCCGAACGGCGCGAACCGGCTCCTCTCCCGGCTCGACCACACTGACTGTATGTTCAACGCGCACATTGGCAGGCAGTGCACGCACCTGCCGAATCTGTGCCTCGTCGCCAATCAAGAGCACTTCCACGTCGGGCCGTTCTTCGGCAAATGCTGAGGCCCCCTGCACAGGAGCCATCGGTGCATGATCCCCGCCCATGGCGTCAATCGCAATTCTCATCATTCCACTCCCTTGGTAACCCTGCGTTCATCCCAGAGGGATTCGTGACAACCCAAATCATTCCATCCACAACACAATCCTCACCGACGGTCGTTTGCACCCGGCACTGGGCAACCTGTCCCTTCCGGGCCACCACCTGCACCTCGGTGCGGAGCGTTTCGCCCACTCGCACCATTCTGTGAAAGCGAAGTTCCGTCTTGGCGGTGACCGCCATGTCCGCATCCATCACCGCAGTGGCCAGCGAATTGACCAACGCGAACAGATGGTGTCCACGTACAATCTCCGTCCGGCTGAAGACGTGGCTCTGCTGCACGGTAAACACGGATACCGCGCGATGGTTCAACTGCAGTTCCACCACCTCGCCCACCACTTCGCTTTGGTCGAGGGCACGAACCGCGTCGTGGCGCTCGGTAGCCACTTGGCGAATGCGCTCCCGTGCTTCCGGAATTTTCAGCGCAGCCCTGTCCAGCCGAATGGTGGCAATACTCACGCCGAACCGCGCCGCCAATTGCTCGTCGGTCGCAAACGGATTGTCGCGAAGATACTGAATCAGCGCTTGTCTGCGCTCCGATTTTTTCAGTACCGCCCCTCCTTCCCTGTTTACAACCAGATCATATGACCTGCTGCTAAATTGTATGCGAACGACGTCACAGTGTGCAAGACAATCTATGGATATCCCATCCCGTTTTCCATGCCGGTCCGGTCTGACTCTCCGTCAAAAGGACTGCGATGACCTGCCCAAAAACACAAAAAAGCCGGTGCAATCACCGGCTTCCTTGACTCACTTTACTTTCAGCACCTGACGTCCTTTGTAGGAACCACAATTCTTGCACACGTGGTGTGCCAGTTTGTATTCTCCGCACTGCGGGCACTGGACCATGCCCGGCAACTCCAGCTTGAAATGCGTGCGACGCAGACGCTTGCGGGTTTTCGACGTTCTATGTTGCGGTACCGCCATCAAGACACCCCCTTTACAAACTGCCGGATACCATCTTACTTTGACTCGTCCGAGGAAAGCAAGTCCTGCAGGGCGGCCAGTCTCGGATCCACCCTCTGCACCACGCAGTCGCATGGGTCCTGGTTGCGATTTCGTCCGCAAACCGGGCACAACCCAAGGCAATTCTCGGCGCAGACCGGACAATAATCGAGCGCCAGATTGATGGCTTCTTCGACGTACGGATCCAGGACGATTTCGTCCTGCTCCACGAGGTGAACATCCTCGTTTTCCTTGGCTGGCAAATCCGTAAACGACTCTTCAAAAGGGACATGGAGCGTTTGCTCGGCGTCTTCCAGACACCGCGAACACTGATAGATCACATCGGCCGTCAGCGCACCCTGCACTCGGCACTGATGTGCTGTCCCCTCTGCGTGCAAATCCGCCCGTACCGGCCCGATGCTTCGAACCTGTTGGTTCTCCTCGACCACTCTCGGCAATGTGACACATCCCGTAACGTGGACGCCCGCACCGGACTTCTGAACACTTCGAAAGCTAATTTGCATCAGTACCACCCTATCGGCAACAGATTCGAGTATACCCTCAGGCCAGCGACGGTGTCAAGGTGTTTTACTTGCCATCCAATCCTCCGCCGGAACCATCGTCGCGGCACGACGCTGCCAACGCCACAATCTGGGGCATCATGGCCATGGCCGCCTCGTAGCCTCTGGCCATCGCTTCCTTTGCGCGTTGAAACTGCGAGGTGCCCATGTCGGACAAATCCGGCTCGATACGGAGATCCGCGTGTTGAACCCGCGGTTCCACCAACTGCTGCTGCATCACGTCGATGGAATACATGATGACGTCCATGATGGTTTCGGGTACGGCCGAGCGCAGCACGGCTGCCACGTCGACCGCAATCACCACGTCCGCCCCCAACGTACGGCAGGCGTGGACTGGCACTCGTTCCAGCACTCCGCCGTCGACAAACACGCCGTCCGCATTGACGTATGGCACAAAAACCCCGGGAATGGCGATGCTCGCTCGAACCGCATCGGCGATGGATCCGCTGGCGAAAAGTACACTCCGACGCTGGGTGAGCTCCGTGGCCACCACGCCAAACCGCGGTTCAACGTCTTCAAACCGCAGCCTGCGCGTAAGCATGGTCACCATCTGATGGATCTTCTGACCGGAAATTAGGCCCATCCGAGGAACGGTCAGGTCAATCCAATGCCGCCAGCTGAGCGTGGTCGCCAGTCGCTCCATGAAGGCGGGGCGCATCCCCGTTACATAAAATGCCCCAATCAGGCTGCCCATGCTCGATCCGGTGACCACGTCAGGGCGAATACCGTGTTCCTCCAGCGCCTTCAACACACCCACGTGTGCGAATCCTTTGGCGCCGCCGGATCCGAGCGCCAACCCCAGCGTCTTTCGCGGCACATCCAACACCCCCGCCTGATTTCTATGGCGTGTTCATGTACTTCTTCCGCAGGGCGACAGCCACGCACTCGGGCACATGGGCACGGACATCTCCGCCGTAGGCGGCCACCTGTTTCACCAGCGATGAGCTCACATACGACAACGTCGGATGTGTCGGCAGGAATACCGTGACAGCGGACGGTTCCATGCTGCGATTCATGTGGGCCAGCTTGACCTCATTCTCATAATCCGCCGGTTCCCGCACCCCGCGGACAATGACGTGCGCTTGGATGCGTCGTATATAATCCACCAGCAAGCCCTGGAATTGGTCGACACGAACGTTGGGAATCCCCTTCACCGCCTCGGCAATCAACTGCATGCGCTCCTCCACGGAGAACAAGGGGCGCTTATCGGGGTTGACGAGAATGGCTATCACCACTTCGTCAAACAGCTGTGCCGCCGTTTGCAGCACCTCGAGGTGTCCGTTGGTCAGTGGATCAAAACTGCCTGGATAAACCGCGCGTCTCATCGTTCATCCCCCGCGTTCTCTCTCTCGTCATAATAAATAGATACCGCGATATCCCCGTAGGACCGGTGTTTACCCCGTTCCAGCGGCCCCACGCGTTCGGGAAGTGACACGGTGCGCGGATGTTCACACACCACCCCGTGGAGAACGGGGACAGTTCCTTTCGCCACGGTTTCGAGGACGGGCAGCCACAGCTGCTTTGCATACGGGGGATCGACAAACACCCAACCCACATCCACCGCTTCGGCGCACACCCTGGCCCACGCCGTCTGCCAGTCCATTCGCCAGACCTGGGTCTGCGCTTCCGCCTTGCAGCGGCGTATGTTCGCCAGAATGGCCTGTACGCTCAGAGGATTCGGATCGACAAAAATGGCCGACTCGGCGCCGCGGCTCAACGCCTCCAGGCCAAGGGCTCCAGAACCGGCGAACAGGTCCACCGCCGTCCGGCCGGACCAGTGAGGACCGAGCAAATTGAACATCGATTCCTTGACTCTATCCGTTGTCGGGCGAGCTGCCGTCCCCCGTGGGGCGTGCAGCGGCATGCCTTTCCACGCACCGGCAATTACGCGCATTCCATTCACCACTTTCTCTCCACCACTGTACCACACGAAAATGGCACAGAAAAATCTGCATGTCCAGGTATACTTCCGGTAAAACCGGCAACACTATGGATAACAACGGCGAGAGCTGTTGTAGGCAACCGCGGGTGAAGGCTTACGTTCCCCATAAGCGCTTCCCTCCGGTTTCTCCTCTCCCAGAATGGTCCGCGCTTGCGCGGATCGCAGAAACCCACGCGTACCCGGGCGTGGGTTTTCTGCTATAATCCCCTCAACAGAATTGCATCCGGGAAAGGCGGGTTTGGGGATTGCAGCCACACACGTGGACGCTCACAGAAACAATGAGGGCCCTTCAACGAAAGGACATCTCCAGTGTGGAACTGACAGAGCATTATCTCAGGCGACTGACTCGGCACAACGCCAGTCTCAACGCCTTCCTCAGTCTCTCCGACACAATACTGGAACAGGCGAAAGCCGTCGACGCCCGGCGCACTCGCGGTGAGGAGCACCGTCCGTTGGCGGGTGCGCCGATTGCTGTGAAAGATCTGCTTGACACCGCACACCTGTACACCACGTACGGCGGGAAGCACTACGTCAACCATCTGCCGCGGGCGACCGCTACCGCCGTTTCTCGCTTGGAACAGGCGGGCGCCATCGTGCTTGGAAAGACCAATCTCCACGAATACGCATACGGAACCACCACAGAAAATCCGCATTTCGGAAACGCGAGAAACCCGTGGAACACTTCCAAAATCGCCGGTGGGTCCAGCGGCGGATCGTCGGTCGCGCTGGCTGCCGGACTGAGCGTTGCGGCGCTTGGCACCGACACCGGAGGGAGCATTCGCATCCCGGCCGCGTTGTGCGGACACGTGGGATTCAAACCGACGCACGGACTGGTGA
This sequence comes from Alicyclobacillus contaminans DSM 17975, assembly GCF_000429525.1. Taxonomy (GTDB): domain Bacteria; phylum Bacillota; class Bacilli; order Alicyclobacillales; family Alicyclobacillaceae; genus Alicyclobacillus_A; species Alicyclobacillus_A contaminans. The sequence continues at coordinate 19,999 of NZ_AUCA01000016.1, forward strand.
GCACGTACGGCGTGTTTCCACTGGCCCCTTCGCTCGACCATGTGGGCCCGATGACACGGTCGGTGGCCGATGCGCGCTTGATGATGGCGCTGTTGGCCGGTCCTGACCCAAACGACGCAAACACCCTGCACCGCCCCGTGCGTACCTTCGAGCGCGGCCGCACGCCGACACCGGTTCGTCTCGGTGTGCCAACCGGCTTCTTCTTTGAACGCTGCCATCCTTCCGTGCTACAGGTGATGCACGCAGCACTGCAGAAACTGCGGGACAACGGAGTGTTATTCGAAGAAGTCGATATCCCCATGATGAGCGACGTTCCGGAAATGCAGCGGCGGACCATCGCCAGCGAGGCGGCGGCCGTACACGCGTCGCTGCTCGCCGCACATCCGGAGGTGTACGGAGAGGATGTCCGCCGCCGCTTGGAAGCAGGCGCTGACGTGACGGGCGCGCAATACATTGAAGCCCAGCGATTGCGCCGGGACTTTGTTCAATCGCTGACCACAGTGTTCGATCGGGTGCAGGCCGTTGTCACCCCCACCGTGGGACTGCCAGCCACCGATATCGGCCAGTGGAAAGCGCACGTGAAGTCGCTGGAAGTCAACGTTCGCGCACATCTGACCCGACTCACCAACCCTTGGAACCTGAGCGGACTGCCGGCCATCACGCTTCCGTGCGGAACCACCATCGACGGGCTGCCGGTGGGACTGCAGTTGGTGGGATGGCGCAACACCGACGCGCGTTTGCTCGACATTGCCGAAAGCATTGAGGACGTGCTTGGCAAAAGCACCCTGGCGCCCGCTTACCGGTAATGGAAACGGGCTGGCCGGATGCGTACATCCCGGATCAGCCCGTTCATGCGGAAGCGATTATTCAGTTTTCCGAGGTTCACCCATCAGTCCGTGCCATACGGCCGACATGCGGTGACGGTGGAACACCCAACCCCTCAGGCAGGCGTAACTCACCGTGGACGCGGCCAACATCGCCAATCCCTTCGCCACGTTGTTCTCAATCACCGCAGGCCAAACCTGCATCCGTGCCATTATGCCACTGGACCAGTACAAAATCCCGTCGTTCACCAGCAGGTTCACCACCGCCTGTGCCAGGAACCCCAGCCTCTCCCGCAGGCTGCCGTCCGCCGTGTCCGCGAACGTCCAGCGCCGATTCCAGAAGTAACTGTTCGCAATGGCACAGATGACCGCGACGGAGTTGCACACCGTCCACGCGGCGGCGCTCCTCGGTTGGAACCAGAGCGCCAGTCCATTGAGCACCAGTAGATCCACCGCGGCGTTCAGCGATCCGACGGTCAAAAATTTCACGTATCGACGACTTGCGGCCCCGGCCCGCATCGCCAGTGCGACTGTGGAGTGGATGGACAATCCCCTGCCTCCTCACGAACGCCCCTGTTGCACGACGTCCGTTATCACCGGTACGCGCTTCGCCAACAGTTGGTGATAGTGCTGGAGCAGCTGCTCGGTCGGCCGCGCCCAATCCACATTCTGGACCAAGATTCGCGCCCGCTCCCGCACCTGAGAACGACAATCCTCATCGAACAAAACGGACTGGATGGCGCGGATCATGTCTTCGGGATGGTCAGGATTGAAGATCACGCCGGCGGCACCATCTTCGAGCACCTCCCGCGTGGGAGGGCTGTCGGCTGCCATCACCGGCAACCCGGCTGCCATCGCCTCAAACAACACCAGCCCGAGCGTTTCAGTGGTCGAGGGAAACACAAAGCCATCCGCCGACGCGTACGCGGCAGCGAGCTCGGGCCCGTGCAAATACCCGGTGAAGACGGTCGGCGTACCGGCAAACACCGTTTCCAGTTGCTTTCGATGCGGCCCATCTCCGACGATGGCCAGTCGGACATTTGAAAATTTATCCAAGCAAGGACGCAGCCGCTCAATCCCTTTTTCGGGCGCCAACCTGCCCACATACAGCAGCACCTTGTCCCCATCGCCGGTGGCCCCGAACCGACGCCGCAAATCCGGCGACGATGTGGCGTTCGCGTATAGGTTGAGATCCACGCCTCGTTCCCACAGCCCGACATTGCGAAAACCGTGGGCCACCAGCTCTTGAACCATGGCCCGAGAGGTGGCCAAATTGATGCTCGCACGATTGTGCAAAGTCCGGAAATACCACCAGAGCGCCGGCTCGAGCCACGCCAGTCCGTAATGACGCGCATATGTCGGCACGTTCGTATGATAGGAAGCCATCAGCGGAATGCCGAGGCGGCGGGCGTAATAAATCCCGCCGAGACCGAGAAACGCAGGATTGACCACGTGTACCAAGTCCGGTTTGAACGCCATCAGTTGCCGCCGAATGTAACGTCTGGGCAACGCGAACCGTTTCTCCGGATAGAGCGTGAATCGAAACGATGGGACGCCGATGACCGTTGCGGACTCGTAGGTTTCCGGACCGCCTTCCGGAGCAAACAGCAATACCTCGTGTCCTGCTGTTTTCAGGTGCTTCAACGTTGCACATAGACGTGTCACTATGCCGTCCGTCCCGGGAAGAAACGTTTCCGTGAACATGGCAATCCGCATCGTTCGACTTACCTCCACGTGGCGTTTGGCGCAATCACTCCAAAATCAACCCGGTCTTTGTATTTGGCGGCCGTTTCAATCAGGTCGCGAATCAGCTCGTCCGACAAAAGATGGGGTTGCAAGCCAAGGTCCAGCAGTTTGGTGTGTACGGCGTGGTAATAATGCTCTTCCTTTTCCACACGGGGATTCTCCAGGTGCGCGATGTTCGCTGTCATGCCCATATCCGCCGCCACCTTGACGACGCGCTTCGCCAAATCGAGCACCGAAAACTGCTCGGTGAATTGGTTGAACACGCGGAACTCCCCAAAGTCCGCCGGGTGCAGCGCGGCCAACTCCACGCACTGCAACGTGTCCCGAATATCAAGAAATGCCCGCGTCTGGCCCCCTTTTCCATACACCGTCAGATCGTGCCCAACCGCCGCCTGAATACAGAACCGGTTCAGCGCCGTGCCAAAGACACCATCGTAATCAATCCGATTGTACAACCTCGGATCTTTTCGGGTTTCGTCGGTCCAAAGACCATACACTACCCCTTGATTCAAATCCGTAGCCCGGATCCCCCACGATTTGCATGTGAACATGATATTGTGGCTGTCGTGCACTTTGGATAAATGATAGAACGAGAATGGCTGTTTCGGATACGGGAGCACATCTTCTCGTCCCTTGTGTTGAATGCGAATGTACCCTTCCTCAATATCGATGTTAGGCGTCCCATATTCTCCCATTGTTCCCAATTTGATCAGGTGGCATTCAGGAGTGATTTCTTTAATGGCATACAGTACATTCAGGGTGCCTACCACATTGTTCACCTGAGTGAACACGGCATGCTCGCGATCAATCATCGAATACGGAGCGGACCGCTGTTCCGCATAATGAACAATGGCCTCCGGTTCGAAATCGCGGAACACATGTTCCACAAATTCATAATCGGTCAAATCTCCCACGTATGTACGAATATCTAGCCCGGAGACTTCTTTCCACGCCGCAATGCGCTCTTCAAACGAAACGATGGGCGTCAGCGACTGTGTACCCAGTTCTTCGTCCCACTTTCTGCGAATCATGCTGTCTGCAATGGCGACTTCGTGTCCTCGCGCAGAAAAGTGCAGGGCGGTCGGCCAACCACAAAACCCGTCTCCGCCGGCTATCAAAATCTTCATCCAATGGTCACCTCATCGGTCAACATTCTAATTGCTGAGGGTATTTCTACTCCACTGTACAAGTTTTGCGAGCGTCGGGCAACTGTGATTCTGGTCAACGTGGCAGACCTCTGTGGAAGCGTGTCAAGAGAAGCGTTGTCATGCCATAGGAGTCAAACGTGAGGTTGTCCATACGAAGGATGAAGAAACGGGTGAAAGATGAGCGCCAGCGTGTTCCGCAGGCGCCCGGTTCACCACGGGCCGTGAAAATCACCGTAGGTTTCGCCGACGTAACACATCCATTTCCAGTACCAGCGCACCCCTTTACCGCAGAGCCGCACGGCGCGTCGAATCGGTTGCACAGCCATCACCTCAAGAGCAGTGTTCCCGAGGTGATGAACATCTATCCGTCGCCAGGCGCGCCCTCAGCGCTCACCGGCCAAAATGGCGATTTGCTGTCCCATGCGTACAATGTCTCCGGTTCGTACCGTGAATTGGTCGACCATGCCCGGCGGAAACAGCAGGATGACCGTCGATCCGAACTCAAACCGCCCCAGTTCCCGCCCTCGCTGGACCGGTAAAGACACGTGCTGGCTCTGCATGCAGCGCTGCTTGCGACGCATGGGCCGTTCATACTGGGGGCCGTATGGGGTCCGAATGCTTCCGACAATGGTGGCGCCAACCTTGACCAGCGCCAACGTGCCAAAGTCAGTGGCCAACTGCGTGATCAATCGCTCATTTTGCACGAACAAACCCTGAATATGAGCCACGCCCGCAGCGTTCACCGGGTACAGATTTCCGGGAATGTACCGCCAGTACGTGACACGTCCGTCGAGCGGCGCGTGAATCCGGTGGTAATCGCGTGGGCTCAGGTAAATGGTGATGTAGCTGCCCGCCTGAAAGGCATCGGCCAAATCCTCGCCGCCCACCAAAGCACGCAAGGAATACGTCTTGCCTTTGGCCTGCAGCAGCGTTCCCGATTGGATATCCCCCATTTCGCTGACCGTGCCATCCACAGGCGACACCACGCCGCTTTCCGCAATCGGCCGCGCATCCGCGCGCAGGCCCCGCGCAAAAAAATCCACCAGGCAGCGATACTGCTCGGGTGCATGTTCGGCCTCCGAACAATCAATTTGGTAATGCCGGATATACCACGGAATCAGGTGGCGACTCCAACGCTTGCGCGCCGCATGGCCTACCCATTCCGTCAAGGTCCGCTTCGGAAGCACGCGCAACTTTACTCTGCCCAGTATGGATTTCATCAGTACACTCCCACTTCTTCATCGAAAAGCCCGCCACCTCCGACAACACCGACGGCGGGCTGTTAATCTCGATAATACGACGATTTCGGCACCTCGCGCAGTGTCCGCCGCAACGATTGATACGCGGGCAAAAGCCAAAAGTCCGGATTCTTGATGAGTGCCGCCGCCTCGTCTCGCGCCACCTCCATAATCCGGAAGTCCTTCGCCAAGTCCCCAACGCTGAATTCCGGAAGACCGCTCTGACGGACGCCCAGGAATTCTCCCGGTCCTCGCAGCGCCAGATCTTTCTCGGCAATCTCGAATCCGTCCTGCGTGGCCACCATCGTCTGCAGCCGTTCCACGGCGTATTCGGAACTGGCGTCCGAGAGCAGAAGACAGTGGCTGGCGTGTGGACCGCGCCCCACTCGACCGCGCAATTGGTGCAACTGCGCCAGCCCAAATCGTTCAGCGTGGTATATCAACATCACCGAAGCGTTCGGCACGTCAATGCCCACTTCAATCACCGTGGTGCTCACCAGCACGCGCACATCGCCCGCTGCAAATGCCCGCATCACCGCATCCTTCTCCCGGGACGGCATGCGCCCATGCAGGAGCGCCACCGCATAACCTGCGAATTGCGCCTGCAGGTGCGACTCCAGTTCGGTGGCGGACCTGACGTCAGCCATGTGCTCCGACTCTTCGACCAGCGGGGCCACAACGTACACCTGTCGTCCGGCCGCCAGTTCCCTGCGCGCCAAACGAATGGCCGCAGCTTCCTCGGACATTCGCAGCCAAACGGTGCGGATGGGTTGTCGCCCAGCCGGCAGTTCATTCAGCGTCGTGACGTCCAAATCCCCGTAAACCGCCAACGCCAGCGTCCGAGGAATCGGTGTGGCGGACAGGTAGAGCACATCCGGCGCCCGTCCCTTCTGTCTCAGAATGGCGCGCTGTGACACCCCAAACCGGTGTTGTTCGTCGGTGATCACCAATCCCAGATTGGCAAACTCCACATCTTCGGTCAATAGGGCGTGGGTCCCAATCACCAAATGCACGCTGCCGTCCGCAATTTCTTGCAGCAGCCGCCGACGTTCTGCCTCCGGCGTGCTTCCGGTCAACAGTCGAACGGTCATCCCGAGCGGTGTCAGCCGCTGGGATGCAGCCGCCATGTGCTGCTCCGCGAGAATTTCGGTGGGCGCCATGAACGCCGATTGTTCCCCGTTGCGGTACACGGCGTAGGCTGCCCAAAACGCAACCCAGGTTTTTCCTGACCCCACATCGCCCTGGAGCAGTCGATGCATCGCCGTCGGGCTCCCCAGATCGTTGGCAATTTCCAAGCAGGCCCGCTCCTGGGCGCCGGTCAACGGATACGGCAGCGACGCGCGGAACGTGTCCCAGGCATCGTCCGGGACGCGGCGCGCCACTCCCTGCTGCGTTGGCTGAACCGTGGCGCGAAACCACTGCAACTGTAGCTGAAATAGAAAAAATTCTTCAAATGCCAAGCGCCGATGCGCCTGGCGCAAATCTTCAGTCGAAGTCGGCTCATGCATCTTGCATACCGCTTGCCGGTGTGTCCACAGGCGATACTTGCGCATCAGGTCGTGCGACAACAGCTCCTCCAATTGATCCGCATAGCGTTCCAGCGCTTTCCGGATGATACCCTGCAATTGCGAGGAACCCAGCGCCTTGCTGCCCGCGTACACCGGCACCAAGCCATCCTCCGCCTGCCGCCCCCCGAAATCCGTGTGCGAGATGACCAGCGTTTGTCGATCCGGATCATACCGGCCGGTGACGGTCACAATTCGCCCGTCGGTCAGTTTCGGTTTCAAGTAGTGCTGGTTGAACCACATCCCTCGGACCCGCTGGCGGTAGTCGACACGCAGCGTGGCCAAGCACACCGACTTTTTGCCGTGCCATCGAACCTGCGCATCCCCTTCCACCACCGCGCGCACCGTCACCCGTTCCGATGGACCGAACGCCTCCAGCGGCCGGGGGCGCCGGTCTTCGTAACGACGCGGGAAATAGTGCAGCAGGTCGTGAACGGTCTCAATACCCAATTCGGCCAAGCAGCGCTGCTTGGCCTGACCAACACCGGGAACATGGGTAACCGGAATCGATCGGAGCATGGGAATCTACTCCAAGGAAAAAATATAGTCGTATATCGGCTGTCCACCGTACTTCAGTTCCACTTCCAGCGACGTCTCCGACGTAATGACGTCAACGAGCGTACGCAGTTCGTCTTCCGACACGTCATTTCCGTAAAATACCGTCAGCAGTTCGGCATCCTCTGCAGCCATCGCTTCCACGACCGCGCGCACCGCTTCGCTGCGGGCATTGCCGACGTAAATCAAGCGCTGATTGTCAAAGCCGAGAAACTGATTTTCGCGAATCTCCATCCCCTGAAACACACTGTCTCGAACAGCGCGAACGACCAAGCCCGAGTGGACCGACGCGCTGCGCTCCCGCATCCGCTGCACCAACGTTTCCACGGGAATGCCGGCCTGCATGGCCATCATCGCGGCGATGCCTTCGGGAATGGTCGCCGTCGGTACCACGTGAATGCAATCGTCGAGGATTTCAACCGCTTGTCGAGCCGCCATCACAATGTTCTTGTTGTTCGGCAGCACGATGACGGAGGCGGCGCCGGTGGATTGGCAAGCGATCACAATCTCCTCGGTGCTCGGATTCATCGTCTGCCCGCCGGAAATCACCACATCGGCCCCAAGGCTGCGGAAAATGTCTCGCATCCCGTCCCCTGCGGCCACCACCACCACGGCGAGCTCCTTCGACGGCGACGCAGGTCGAGGCGGTCTGGCAGCGTGATGCATGGTCCACTCCGCGTGCTGTTCCGTCATGTTGTCTATCTTAATCTTTACGAGCGGCCCATACGTAAGCGCGTCTTCCAGGACTCGGCCCGGATGCAGGGTGTGCACATGCACTTTCACCAAATCTTCGGCCGCTACCACTAACAGCGAATCGCCGTACACTGTCAGTTGCTGACGCAACGCCGCCTCAATCCGGTCCGTTTCCGCAGCAGGCACGCGCACCAGTACCTCTGTGCAATAGCCGAATTCACCGTCCAACGCGGGTGCCATCGCTTGTTGGCTCTGACCGGGCATCGGTTGATCCTCGGCTGACGATATCGGCCCTCCGGCCAATCCTCCGCGAAACCATCGGGCGAACCCTTCGAAAATAAACACCAATCCCTGACCGCCGGAATCGACCACGTCCGCCTGCTTCAACACGGGCAACAGTTCCGGCGTCCGCTGCAGCGCCCGCGCGGCCGCATCCAGCACATGGTCCATCCAGGCGGCGAAATCATGGCCCTGTCGGGCCTCGCGCAAACCAGCGGCAGCCGCCTCCCGCGCCACCGTGAGAATGGTGCCTTCCACCGGCTTCGCGACCGCGCGGTAAGCAATTTGGACCCCTTCATACAAAGCCCGGGCAAACGTGACGACATCCAACGCGTCACGGGTCCGCCCGGCCTTGGCAAAACCGCGAAACAACTGAGACAGAATGACACCCGAGTTCCCGCGTGCGCCCATCATCAAACCGGTCGCAAGCGCCTGGGTCACTTCACTCAAACTGGCTTCCATGGAATCAGGCAGCGCGGCCACACCGGAAGCCAGCGTCATCTCCATATTCGTGCCGGTGTCGCCGTCGGGCACCGGAAACACGTTGAGTGCGTTCACGGAATCCCGCATTTCCTTCAAACGCGCATGCCCTGCACGCAGCAACGCAACGAACGCGGCACCCGATACATATTGGGTGGTCATTGCTGTCCTCCTATCGCTCCGTGGTCACGCGCACGCCCTGCACGAAGATGTTGACTTTATCAACGGCGATACCGATGGTCTCGGTGAGCACATACCGCACTTTATCCCGAACGTTCTGAGCCACTTCGTAAATATTTATCCCGTAGCTCACAATAATGTACAAATCTACCTGCACCTCATCGTCGCGCACGCGAACTTCCACACCGCGCCCCGGATTTTCCCGTCCGAGCAGTTCGCTCAAACTGTCTTTCACCTGTTTTCTGGACGCCATGCCGACCAATCCATAGCAGTCCATCGCCGCAAACCCTGCGGTCGTTGCAATCACATCTTCGGAGACGGCGATGGTCCCCAAAGGCGTCTCCATTGTCTTTGGCATGAGGGCACCCCCTGCAACTGCTGCTGTGTGCAATTGTACTATATCCGGGTGGTGGAATGAAAGCGCAGTTGCGCGGCCGGAAAGGGTTGTGCTACAATACCACAGCGAGTGAAGCGGTCTATGATGGAATAGATGCGGCTCAAAAGGGAGGTGCGGAACAATGGCAAGACGCTGTGAGATTTGCGGCAAGCAACCGCAAACCGGTAACCTCGTGAGCCACGCGGAGAATAAAACGCGGCGCCGTTGGCTGCCGAATATCCAGTCCGTGAAGGTCAATCAGGGCGGTACCGTAAAGCGCATCAAGGTATGCACACGTTGCCTCAAGGCGGGCAAAGTGAAACGCGCTGTATAATACGCCGGCCACGATGTTCGCCGGGTCGGCGGGCATCGATGAATCGGTTTTCAGTTGAATCAAGCGCAAACAAAAAGAGCACCCAAGCGGTGCCCTTTTTGTTTTGTCCTTGTATGACATGCCGCACCCGCATCAGTCCCTCGAAAACACACCGATGCATGCTTTGACGATGCCACCGACAAATCTGGGAAGTTTGATGGTATAAAACTTCACCGTCGCTTCGCCTCCCTGTGTTCAACCCTACACAGCACACGATGATACCCTGCTGACATCGGTATATATATTCCATAACACAGGATATGTGCACAGGAGCCCGGAAATCACCGAGCTGCCTCTGCTTCGGCACGCAGGGAGGCGATGGCCGCGCCGTAGTCGGGGGCACCAAAGATGGACGATCCGGCCACAAACACCGATGCTCCCGCCGCCTTGACGGGACCGATGGTGGTTGGAGAGATGCCGCCGTCCACCTCAATGGGCACATCCGCGCAGCCGAGCGAATCCAGCAGTTGGCGCGCGCGCCGAACTTTATCCACGGAGCTCGACAAGAACGGCTGTCCGCCAAACCCCGGGTTGACCGTCATCAACAGCAACAGTTGGATGTCCGTCGCCAATTCCCGCACGGCGTCCAATCCGGTCCCCGGATTCAACGCCAAGCCGGCCATCAATCCTCGCTGCCGAACCGCTTGAATCGCCCGGTGAACATGCGGGGTGGCCTCGGCATGTACGGTGATGATGGACGCCCCCGCGTCCGCGAAATCATCGATGAATCGCTCCGGCCGTTCCACCATCAGATGAACATCGAGCACGCAATCGAATCGCTTGCGGAGTGCAGCGACCACACCGGCCCCCATGCTCAGGTTCGGGACGAAGGCGCCATCCATGATGTCCACGTGAATCCAATCCGCCCCCGCCGCCAGTACGGCGGCCGTTTCTTCGGCGAACGCACCGAAATCACACGCCAATATGGACGGTGCTATGCGAATGCTCAATACCGGGTCTCCTCCTTGTGGCGAATTTCTTCATACAATGCGCGATAACTGGCATATCGATCGCTGGAGAGGGCCCCCTCCGCCACCGCGCGCTGCACCGCACACTCCGTTTCATCGATGTGCAGGCAGCCCCGGTACGCACACCCCTCGGCCAGGCGTTCGAAATCCGGAAAATACTTCCTCAGCGAAGATGAAGGAATGTTCAATTCCAATTGGCTGAACCCCGGCGCGTCCACCACAAACGTGCGTTCGCCCAGTTGGAACAGCTCGACGTGGCGGGTGGTGTGCCGTCCGCGCCCCAATTTTGCACTGACATCCCCCATCTTCAATCCCAATGCAGGGGCCAGCGCGTTGCCGAGCGATGATTTCCCGGCTCCGGATGGACCCACGAATACCGACACGCGCCCCTCCATCGCAACTCGAACCTGATCTACACCCATCCCCGTCAGGGAAGACACAGCCAGGGTCTCGTACCCCGCCTGTCGATACGGCGCCGTTGCCGCGGCAATCTCCGCCTCGGTGCCAAGGTCGCACTTGGTCACCACAATCAACGGTTCAATCCCTCCCGCCTGCGCGGTGACCAGCGCTCTGTCCAACAGACCGTGGTGGAACAGGGGGGTCTTCAGGGAGAACACCAGCAGTGCCAAATCGACGTTCGCGACGGGCGGGCGGACCAGTGCGGATTTGCGCGGCAACACCTCCACCACAACGCCCTCCGCACCCCCGATGGGTTCCACGGCCACCGCGTCACCCACCAAGACGGTGATGCCCCGTTTGCGAAACACGCCGCGCGCCCGGCAGCGGCGAATTCCTTCCTCCGTCACGACATCGTAAAATCCCGACAACGCGCGAATAACGGTGCCGTGAAGCACGCTTGGCTCTCCCCCTTCTGACCATTAGTACGAAATCTTTTGATCGTTGGTCAATTGACCATTTTGATACACAAAAATCTCTCCGCTCGTGTTCGGCGCGAGATACAGAGTCACCGAGAAGGTCTGCGTCGCGTGGATGGTTTGGTCCACCACGGGAACGCGCGTACCCGTTGCATCCGTCTTGTAAATCTGCACGTGAATCGACTGTCCGGGCGTGGTCCGCACGTGCACGTTGACCGACTTCGTCTCGGTGTTATCCGGTGCACCGCCGGATCCAGTGGTGTTGTTCGACGTCGATGCCCCGCCGCCGGACTCACCGTTGTTGCGGATCACGTACAGGTTGATGGTTGTCCCGGCAGGAACTTTGGCGCCCGGTTTGGACGGCGTGGTATCGAGCACCGTGCCATCTACTCCGTTGCCGGACACATATGAGGTGGGCCCCACCTGCAGTCCAGCGGCAATCAGCGCCTGTTTCGCGTCCGACTCGGTCATGCCGATGACACTGGGCACGGTGACCATGTCTCCCTGACTCACCTGCAGGGTCACCTGTGTATTCGTTGTGATGGCGGATCCCGCCGACGGGGTGGAGGCAACCACATTCCCCACGGCAACCGTCGAACTCTGCACCTGCTGCTCGGAGATGTTGGAACCACTCAGGCCCATGCTGATCAGTTCTTGCTTGGCCTGATCAAACGGGATGCCCGACAGATCCGGCATCTGCATCTGCTGAGGACCGTTGCTCACGTACAGGGTAATGACTCGACCTTCTTTAATATGCGTAGGCCCCTCCGGGTCCTGGTCGTAGACAATTCCCTTCGGCTTGGCGTTGGTCTCTTGCTGTTCCTGAATCTGCGACTTCTTGACGCCTGCGTTTTCCAACGCCTGCACCGCGTCCGCGACCGTTTTGTTGCGCACGTCAGGAATCGCGATATCCGGGACCTGAACCAGTCGCATGACGATGTAATAGGCGGCCAGCGCACCGATGATGACAGCAGCAACGGCCACCCCGGTCCATCCGAGCACGCCCAACCAGCGCCTCTTTCGAGGCGTGGGATTGACCTTCTTGGCCTTCTTGGCTTTCTCCGCCTCCGGAATGGCGTCGGAGATGCGCCCTCCCACCACGGGAACGGCAATCGTCTCATCCGACACGTCGTCCGGCACCGTGAACTTCGGCACGTTCGGATGCAGCAGCGCATCCCGCAGGTCATCCTTGACCGCCTTCATGTTCGGATAGCGCGCTTCGGGCGATTTCACCAAACACCGCAGGACGATATTTTCGACACTCTGCGGGATGGACTTGTTAATCTGTCGCGGTTCCACAAACTTCTCGCGAAGGTGCTTCAGCGCGACGCTGACCGGCGAATCCCCGGAAAACGGCAATTGCCCGGTCAGCATCTCGTACATGACCACACCGAGCGAATAAATGTCGCTCTTCACATCCGTGGCTGCGCCGCGCGCTTGCTCCGGCGAGAAATAGTGCACCGACCCCAGCACGGACTGGCTCTGGTGATGGGTGATGGTGGTGCTGGTGGCGGCCCGCGCGATGCCGAAATCGGTGACCTTCACGTGCCCCGACTTGGTCAGCAGAATATTGTGGGGCTTGATATCGCGGTGAATGATGTGGTGGTCATGCGCGTGCTCCAGCGCGTCGCAAATCTGCCGCGCGATGTCGAGTGTCTCCTTCACCGACAGCGGTGCGCGTTCGCGAATCACATCCTTCAACGTCGGACCATCCACGTATTCCATCACGATGTAGTAGTCCAGATTGGGTGTTACGCCCACATCGTACAAATTCACGATGTTCGGGTGCGAAAGACTGGCAGCGGACTGTGCTTCGCGCCGAAATCGTGTCACAAACTCTTCATCCCCAGCGAATTGGGACCGCAACATTTTCACAGCAACCTGGCGATTGAGCAGCGTGTCAATCGCGCGATACACGACGGCCATGCCACCGCCGCCAATCTGTTCCTGCAGTTCGTAGCGATCACCCAAGCGCTGACTCATTGCTCATCGCTCCTCTCCCGGTGAACAACGAGCACCAGCGTGATGTTATCATGTCCCCCGCGCTCGAGTGCAAGCCGAATCAGTCCGTCGGCCGCCGCCTCGACATCGTCGGCGGACGCCGACTCGCCAAGGGGGGCGAGCAGGTTGGACAACTCCTGGTGCGTCACGAGGTTGGTCAGGCCATCCGTGCACAGAAGCAGGACGTCTCCCGGCCCCCAGGCCAGCACCTCCACGTCGGGATCGGACTGTTCCGCCGTGCCGAGTGACCGCGTCACAATATTGCGCTGCGGGTGGCGCTGGGCTTCCTCCTCGGTCAACTGGCCTCTGCGCACCAGCTCGGCGACCAGGGAATGGTCCTTCGTCACCTGCTGCAGAACCTGTGTGCGTACGAGATAGCCCCGGCTGTCTCCGACGTGGACAAAAATCACCTGTTCCTCGTTGAACAGCGCGGCTACGAGCGTGGTCCCCATGCCGACGTATTCGTCGGTGGTCTTCGCCGCCTCCCAGATCTTTCGGTTCGCGGCATGAACGGCGCCGACCAACAGTTCCTGCGGCCGATCCGCGAACGCTTCGAATTCGTTGCGCACAAAGCGGCTGACTTCCTCCGACGCCATGCGGCTGGCGACTTCCCCTGCGGAAGCTCCGCCCATACCGTCCGCCACAACCAGCAGCTGCCACGGTCCAACGTCGTTGTGCACCGCGTAACTGTCCTGATTCACCTGGCGAACCAGTCCGATGTGCGACCGCGCTGCGTAAAGCATTCCCCATCCCTCCATCGAAGCACTTGCCCTTCGCCGGCGTTTACACCGTCCCGGCGTGTTCCGCCCGCAATTGACCGCAGGCAGCCGAAATGTCGTGCCCCATCTCCCGGCGAACCGTTGCGTTCACGCCGAGATTTCGCAGTTCGGTCAGAAACGCCTGGATCTCTTCCTTCGGCGTCCGTTGGTAATTGCGCTCCGGCACGTAGTTGACCGGGATGAGGTTGACGTGGCTCGGCAAATCCCGCAGCAACTCCGCCAATCGACGGGCGTCTTCCAAACTATCGTTCTTTCCGCCAATCAACGCGTATTCAAAGGAAATCCGTTTGCCCGTCTTCTCATGATAATAGTGGCAGGCCTCGAGCAGTTTCGCAATCGGATACGCCTTGTTCACCGGCATCATGGCCGAGCGCTGCTCATCCGTTGCCGCGTGCAGCGAGACCGCCAACGTGATGGGCCGTCCGTCGTCGGCCAGTCTCCGGATGCCCGGCACCAGGCCGACGGTGGAAATGGTGATGTGGCGCTGGCCGATGTTGAGCCCGTTCGGATCGTTGACGATGTCAATGAATTTCATGGCCGCGTCGTAATTGTCCATGGGTTCCCCGGATCCCATCAACACGATGGAGGAGACGCGCTCTCCGGACTCATCCAACAGGCGCTGGCTGTACAGCAGCTGTTCCACCATTTCACCCGCCGTCATCTGGCGGATCATGCCGCCGAGCGTGGAGGCGCAGAAGGTGCATCCCATTTTGCAACCAACCTGCGTGGAGACGCACACGCTGTTGCCATAATCGTGCCGCATCAACACCGTCTCCACCGTCACATCGTCCGTCCATCCGAGGAGGAACTTCACCGTTCCGTCCACGCGCGACACCTGTCGAGTGATCTCTCGCGCGGTACCGAGTTTCGCTTCGGCGCTCAAGCGCTCGCGCAACGCTTTGGGCAGGTTGGTCATCTCGTCAAAGGATGTGACGCGATGCTGATATAACCATTGGAAAATTTGTTTGGCGCGGTACTTGGGCTCGCCCATGTCGGCCAACCACTGTTCCATTTCCGCCAGTGTCATATTGTACAGGTGCGTCATCGTCAGAGCTCCTTGTCGTCCGTGCCGGGCTTCGCGCCGCCGGCCCGCTTGGCGCAGCGGCCCATCCCTCACGGGTTCTTCTTCATCAAACGCGCATAGAAAAAGCCATCCGTGCCAAATTCGTCAGGGCGAATCAACAAGCGTCCCATCCGGGCACCATCCCGCAGCGGCGGTGGCAACGAAGGCAGATGGACGCCGGCCCATTCCAGATGGGCGTCCCCGTCGTCGAGCACGGACTGCACGACGTCCTCGTTTTCCTCCGGCAGCAGCGTGCAGGTGGCGTATAGAACAACGCCGCCTGGCTTGACGAGCCTGGCCGCCGCACGGAGCAACTGCCGCTGCAAGTCCGCGAGGGACGCCACGTCCTCAGGGGTGCGGCGCCACCGAATGTCCGGCCGGTGCCGGAGCACTCCGAGGCCGGAGCAGGGCGCATCCAGCAGCACGGCGTCGAACTGCCCCGCAAACCCGGGTCTGTCCGGCAACGACCGGGCATCCGCCAGCAGTGGCCGGATGCATGTGACGCCCATGCGTTCCGCGGCCTGCCGCAGGTGCTGCAGCTTGTGGGCATGGATGTCGCATGCAATCACTTCGCCGACATCGCCCATCTGTTCCGCAATGTGGATGGTCTTGGTCCCTAATCCGGCGCACATATCGAGCACGCGTCCGGCTTTCGGAGGCGCGAGCAACGGAGACGCCAGCATCGCGCCTTCATCCTGGACAGCCACCTCTCCGGTTTGCAGGGCTGGCCACCGAGAGATTTCCACACCTCGGTGAAACCGAATCCCGTCGGGCCAAATCCGGGACGGCTCCGCAATGTCGCCGTACGCTTGTTCAAGCCCTGCGAACACCGTATCTGGCGCCGCCTTCAGACGGTTGACGCGGGCGGAAAAACTGGCTGCCTGGTTGCAGGCCACAGCCAGACGCTCCGCACTCTCCCGGCCAAACGTGCCCGCCCACCGCTCCAGCAGCCACGTTGGATACGAATGCAAAATCCCCATTCGGTCGGCCCACGCGCCGCCCTCCGACGCGGCCTCCCGAAGCCGGTCCAACGGTGCCCCTGGCTGGCGCATGAAGGCCCGCAGCACGCCGTTCACGAATCCCGCCGCCCGACGGGCATGTGCTTTGGCGAGCTCCACGGCGTCGTGGACAGCGGCGTAGGACGGAACCTTTGTCAGATATGTCAATTGATACACAGTCATTCTCAATATGGTCAAAACCGGCGGATCCAAGTCGGACACCGACCGTTGCACCAATGGTTGAAGCAACGTGTCAAGGGACCGCTGCCTCTGCACGGTCCCGTAGACCAACTCCGTGCAAAGCGCACGGTCGCGCCCCTTCAGCCCGCGTTCGTCCAACGCATGCTGAAGGGCCACGTTTACGTATCGATTTCGCATTTCCACGTCCAGCAGCGCTGCAAACGCCGCCATCCGTGCTGCTGCCGTCATGCGTCCACCTCAGTTTTCGAATTGAACACCAGTCCATCGGAGGCCATTCCACGCATCCAGTCCTCCGCGGACATCCGCCGCTTCCCGCTCGGCTGGACGGTCTCCAGGCGAATCCATCCATCCCTCGTGCGCACGCAGACTCCCACCTGCGGATTCCGAACGATGGTTCCCGGCGTCTCGTCCGACAGCGCCACGCCAGCGGGAACGGGCGACGCAGCCAGAATTTTCACCGGTGTGCCCTGCAGGTCGGCCACGGCGCCGGGCAGCGGGGCGAGCGCCCGTACATGGCGCCAAATCTCGGTCGTGCTGCGGCGCCAGTCAATCCATTCGTCCGCCCGGGTGATCTTCTCCGCGTACGTCACTCCCACTTCCGGCTGCGGCGTTGGCACCAGGGTACCCGCCACGTAGTCGGGCAGCACACGGCACAGGAGCGCCGCACCAACGTCCGCCAGTTTGTCGTGCAGGGTACCGGCGTTGTCTTCATCCCGAATCGGCACGCGCTCCACCGCCACCATTGGGCCCGCATCCAGCGCCTTCACCATGACCATCACCGTCACGCCGGTTTCTGCATCTCCGGCCATGATGGCGCGTTGAATGGGCGCAGCACCGCGCCAGCGGGGCAGCAGCGAGGCATGCACATTGAGACAGCCGCAGCGGGGGATGTCCAGCAGCCGCTGGGGAAGCAACTGTCCGTACGCAGCCGTGACAATCACATCCGGCGCCAGTTCCGCAAGCTCGGCCAGCGTCTCCGGCGCTCCGGCCCGCACGGGCTGCAGCACCGGAATCCCAAGCGACTCCGCGGCCACCTTTACAGGTGGCGGCGTCACCACCCGCTTACGCCCCACCGGCCTGTCCGGCTGTGTCACCGCCGCCACCACCTGACACGCAGGATGTGAAGCCAGCGCCCGCAGGCTTGGCAGCGCAAAATCCGGTGTTCCCATGAACACCACTCGGATGTTCCCCGCGGTCATCGGCGCGACTCCTTTTCGTACACGATATCCTCCGCCTTCACGTAATCCGTGAACAAAATCCCGTTCAGATGGTCTACCTCATGCTGGATGCAGCGCGCCAGCAGTCCTTCCGCGTCCATCTCCACCGTCTCCCCGGACCGTTGCGTGAATTTCACGCGGATGTGACTGGCACGGGTGACCGGACCGCGGATGCCGGGCAGCGACAGACATCCTTCATAATCGGTCTGCGATCCGGATGATGAAAGAATCTCCGGATTGATGAGATCGAGGCGCCCGTTGTCGTCGCCGACGTCCACCACCACGAGGCGCTTTGCAATACCAATTTGGTTGGCGGCCAAGCCAATCCCTTCCGCATGGTACATGGTCTCCGCCATGTCGTCCAGCAATTTGAGGATGGCGGGTGTGACCTCCGGCACGGGTTTGGCAATCTGACGCAGCACAGGATCTTCTCCGGTCCGAATGATTCTGATTGACAACGAACAGTCTCCTTTCAACCGCATATGTCCAGGGGTGGCGAGCCATTTCCGACCGCCGACCCGCGAAAGCCGATTGGATTCAGATGCGTCCCGCGTTCACATCCAAGCTGCAGAATCCACCGAGGGGCCGCATTTTGTCATCCACCACGTGGAAGGCGGACAGGATGGGCGAGCGCACATCAAACCATTGTGAATACTTTACCACAACTTGAAATCGGTATTGGTCCTCGACTCGTTCCACACCGGCCGGGACCGCCGGGAGCACCGTCAACTGCGGGTTTGCGTCCGCGCGCCGGCGCAGTTCCCGCTCAAATCGGCGGGCAGCCCCCTCCGCGTAGCTGCGTTCGCGATGGCTCGCCATGAACACCGCCAATTCGCAGAACGGCGGGTAGCCAAACGCCTCGCGAAGCCGCCGTTCCGTCTGATAAAACGTATTGAAATCATGCCTTGCCGCAGCGGTGATGGCGTAGTGATCCGGTTGATACGTCTGAACCACGGTTCGTCCAGGCACATCCGCGCGCCCCGCCCGTCCTGCCACCTGGGTCAACAGTTGGAAGGTTCGTTCCGACGCCCGGTAATCCGGCACCGCCAACATCGTGTCGGCGGATATGACACCGACGAACGAGACGTTGGGAAAGTCCAGTCCTTTCGCCACCATCTGCGTTCCAATGAGGACGTCGGCAGCACCGTTCAAGAACTGTGAGACGATGGATTGGTGCATACCCTTTCGCCGCGTGGTGTCCACATCCATCCGCAGCAGCCGCCAATCCGGGAACTGTTCATGCAGCACCTGCTCCACCTGCTGCGTACCGACGCCGTGCGGACGCAGGGCCAGTTCGCCGCAAGCCGGACAGGTCTCTGAGTGGTTCTCGGTGTACCCGCAATAATGACAACGCAGCCAATCTCCGTGCCTGCCCCTGTGCAGCGTCAGAGAAATGTCGCAGTTCGGACACTCCGGCACCTGACCGCAGGCGCGGCACAACAGAAACGATGCGTAGCCTCGCCGGTTGAGAAAGAGAATGGCCTGCCGCCCCGCCGCCACCGCCTCTTCCAGTCCTGACAACAATGCGCGGCTGAACAAACTGCGGTTCCCCGCCTTCAGTTCCTCGCGCATATCCACCACCAGGACCGGTGGCAGCGGTTGTCCGTTGGCCCGCTGCGGCAACGTCGCCAACCTCGCTTCACCTGCGGCAACCCGTTCGAGGGCGCGCAGCGACGGCGTGGCCGATCCGCAGACGAGCACCGCGCCTTCCGCTTGCGCGCGCTGCTCGGCGACATCGCGAGCATCGTACCGCGGGGTTTCGTCCTGTTTGTAGGATGGCTCGTGCTCTTCATCGATGATGATTAATTGGAGCGAACGAACCGGCGCGAAGACCGCGGAACGGGCGCCGATGACAATGTCCGCATCGCCGCGGCGGATGCGCAGCCACTCGTCCCGCTTTTCCCCGTTCGACAGCGCAGAGTGCAGCACGGCCACGCGCTGACCGAAGCGCGCCGTAAATCGCCCGACCAACTGCGGCGTCAATGCGATTTCCGGAACCAACACAATGGCGTTGCCACCGCGCTGCAACACAATATCCAGCGCACGCATGTAGAGCTCCGTCTTCCCGCTGCCCGTCACGCCGTGAACCACCACCGTCGAAGGTCGGTTCGCCGCGATCGCATCGCGAATCTGGTCCAGCGCCCGCGCCTGCCACACGGTCAACGGCTGCTCCCGCGTCCTGTCCTCCGTGACCATCGGCTGTGGGCTCCGGTGCACCTGGCGTTCGGCCACGGCCACCAGCCCCGCCTGCCGCAGCGCCTGCACCGCCGGCGAAGAAGGCCGCATGCCGACCGCCTTCAGCGGCAGTTCCCCCGCATCCAGCAATTGAGCCAATACACTCGCCTGCCGCGGCGCGCGTTGCCGCCGCGCCGCCAGAGCATCGCACAGCGCCGCCGCGTCCACGACGGGGCGCAGCACGAATTCCGTCTGCGCCCCGGTCTGATCTTTGTGTGCCACTTGCTCGCGCACCAACCCGGTGCGGATCCACCGTTCCAACACCCACGCCGCGTCGGCGCCGCAGCGCGCCGTCAACTGGTGAAATGACAGCGGGCCGCCGCGAAGCACACGCCAGACCTTTTCCTCCACCGCATCCCCCGGCTCCCACTGGGCACCGCCGCTCCACGCGTACACCCGGCGCTGCTGCATGCGAAACGCCGCCGGCAGAGCGGCCTGAATCGCATCCACCCATGTGCACCCGTAGCGTTGGCGCACCCAGTCGCACAGCGCGAGCAGCGTCGGCGGCAGAACGGGAAACTCGTCCAACAACTCGAGCACGGGCTTCAATCCCTGCGCCGAATCCGCCTCGCGTTTGCGAATCACATACGCTTGCCGGTACTGCTTTCCAAACGAGACGAACACGCGATGCCCCGGCTGAATCACATCCGCCCAGACATCCGGGACAAAATAGTCGAACGTTCGGTCGAGGGCGCGGCTTCGCACATCCACCACAACCTCAACGACCACCGCGCTCACGTCAATCGCGCTCCTGCGCTGCGGCCGGTTTCCTGTGCAGGACGTCAACCACCTGATCCAAGAGAGCGTTCGCGACCTCGAATTTGGACATCAGCGGCAGCACAACATCCGCACCGTTTCTACGCACCAGAGTCACGCGATTGGTGTCCACGCCGAACCCGGCCCCCGCCTCGGTGACGTCGTTCACCACCACGAGGTCCAGGTTCTTTTGTTCCAGTTTTTTCCTACCCTGTTCCACCGCATCCTGCGTCTCCGCTGCAAATCCCACAAAAACCTGATGAGGTCGTTTATCACGGGCGACCGTTGCCAACACGTCCGGCGTCGGCTCCAGCGTCAAGGTGGGGATGCCGTTCGACTTCTTCCACTTGTGCGCCAGGCGCTCCGTAGGCCGGAAGTCCGCCGGCGCCGCCGCTCCAATGAGCACATCCGCCGTCGGCATCTGTTCCTGAACCGCCGCCAGCAGATCTTCGGTGGAGCGGATCCGAATGAACTCGGCGCCCGCCACCGGAGGCAGCGCCGTGGGACCCGAGATGAGACAGACCGACGCTCCCCGCTGTCGCGCCGCCTCCGCGATGGCGTAGCCCATCTTTCCGGTGGACCCGTTGCTCAGATACCGCACCGGATCCAGATCCTCCACCGTCGGACCGGCGGTCACCACCACCCGCAATCCACCGAGGTCCTGCCGCGCCTCCAACAACCGCTCAATCGCTGCCACTACGTCCTCCGGTTCCGGCAGGCGTCCTTTGCCGGTCCATCCGCAGGCGAGCAAACCGGTGCCAGGTTCCATCACGTACACACCGCGCCGCCGCAGCAGCGCCACATTGTCCACCACCGCCGGGTGCGCGAACATGTTGACGTTCATCGCCGGCACCACCAGCACCGGACAGCGCGCCGCCAGCGCCATCGTGGACAACATGTCGTCCGCAAGGCCATGCGCCAACTTGGCGATGGTGTTGGCGGTCGCTGGGGCAACGACGAATACGTCCGCCCGGTCCGCTATGGCGATGTGTGCTATCTCATGCGGATTCGGTTCCTCAAACGTGTCTGTCAATACCGGATTGCGACTCAGCGCCTGAAACGTCAGCGGCCCGACAAACCGGGTCGCGTGTTCGGTCATGACCACGTGTACATCGTGTCCTTGCTTCACCAGGGTGCTGCAGATGGACGCCGCTTTGTACGCCGCAATCCCCCCGCTCACACCGAGCAAAATGGTCTTCGCCATCGCCGATTCCCCC
The DNA here is from genome assembly GCF_000429525.1 of Alicyclobacillus contaminans DSM 17975. Taxonomy (GTDB): domain Bacteria; phylum Bacillota; class Bacilli; order Alicyclobacillales; family Alicyclobacillaceae; genus Alicyclobacillus_A; species Alicyclobacillus_A contaminans. The sequence continues at coordinate 41,766 of NZ_AUCA01000016.1, forward strand.
CTCGTGGTGCCCCCATGCCGCCAACGCGGAATCACTGACGAGGCACGGTGCAGGCACGGAAAGCCTGACGTAAAAAAGAACAACCGGACGGTTGTTCCAGCGATGCGTATCTCTGTCGATGTTTACTTAATTCCGTCGCGAGTCCGGAAGTACTTCACCTGACCGTTCGCAATCTCCCACAGCGCGCGGCTCACGTTCCGCGTGGTCGACGATCCGGGGCTGGCCGCTTCCCGTTCCTGCAGGGCGCGCGCCCGCTTCGAGGTGGCAACCACCAGACTGTACTTGCTATCGACCAGTTCCATCAATCGGTCAATGGATGGATACAACATGGTCCTGACAACCCCTTTCCGACGCGAAGTCTTCGTGTCCACCCCGTGCATGTGCAGCCGGGAGGCCGACTTCTTTGCAATCATGATCACCATTCAGAGAGCAGATACAGGTTGCGCGACACGCTGCAGTGCTCCGCCTCAATGATGGCCTCCACGCGTTGACATGCCGCTTCAACCACATCGTTGACCACCACGTAATTGTACTCCTTCATCATCTGCAGCTCGTGGCGGGCAGCGCCGAATCGCTTTTGAAACGACTCTTCGGTTTCCGTACCCCGCCCCAAGATGCGGGCTTCCAACTCCGTGGCGGACGGAGGGATCAAAAAGATGAATACCCCATCCGGATAGGTCTGTTTGACCTGCATTGCCCCCTGAATATCAATCTCCAATAGAACATCATACCCCGCTGCCAGCTTGGTTTCCACAAAGCTGCGCGGCGTCCCGTAATAATTATCGTACACCTTGGCCCATTCCAACAACTCCTGGTTAGCAATCATGGCTTCGAAAGTGTTCTCGGTCTCGAAAAAGTAGTTCACCCCATGCACTTCTCCCGGGCGCGGCGCACGCGTCGTGACGGACACAGACAGACACAGTTCCGGTCTGCGCTCCATCAACGCTTTGCACACCGTACCCTTGCCAGCGCCCGAGGGTCCACTCACAACAAACAAAATCCCAGATTTCCGGGTTGTCATCTGCCTCATTCCTCATCGTCCAACATTTGATCCTTGGCGGTCAAGCGATGCGCCACCGTCTCCGGCTGCACCGCCGAAAGGATGACGTGGTCACTGTCCGTGATGATCACCGCGCGCGTCCTGCGTCCGTACGTGGCGTCAATCAGCATGCCACGGTCCCGAGCCTCCTGAATGATCCGCTTGATGGGGGCCGACTCCGGACTGACGATGGAAATGATCCGATTCGCAGACACAATGTTTCCGAATCCGATATTGATCAGTTTGATGCTCACCGCGAAGCTCCCCTTTTCCCGGACCCGCGCCGCCATCGCCGAAACGGCAGAGCAAAGCCCGTCATTCAATGTTTTGAACCTGTTCGCGCAACTGTTCCACGAGCGTTTTCGCATCAATCACCAGCGACGACAGTCGCGCATCCGTCGCTTTACTTCCGATGGTGTTCACTTCGCGATGCATTTCCTGGACAATAAAATCCAACCTGCGCCCCACCGGGCTGCCCGCGGCCAACAAGGACATGAATTCCGACAGGTGGCTCCGCAGGCGAACCAACTCCTCATCCACCGTGCTCCGCTCCGCCAACAGCGCGACCTCGGTCAGCAGCCGGGACTCGTCCACCGCGTCTACCAAATCCCGCAGGCGACGCAGCAACTTGTCGTGAAGCTCGTGGTGCAGGCGGTCGGCCAATTGCTCCATCTGCGCGATGCGCTCTTCCAGCGCGTTTGCCTTGGCGGACAGATCTGCCCCCATTCGCGCACCCTCTCGCCCGCGCATGGCCACCAGCATCTCACAGGCCTGCGACACGGCATCCAGGATTCCCTCCTGCAGCCCGTCGACATCCACCGGCACCGGCATGGACTGCAAAACGTTGGGGTACGTGAGCCATGTCAGCACCGACGGCGGCTTCTCCGCCACCCCCTGTCGCTCCCAGGCCTCCCGCTCAATGTCGCACAAACGGTCAAACATCGACCAGTCCACCATGACCGGCCGCGGCGCCACCGCCGTTTCCTCGACGGTGATGAACACATCGAGACGCCCTCTGGCAATCCGTTGTTTCAACAAAGCCCGTACCGGCTCTTCCACGGCCAACCAGTCTCGTGGGGCCCGGATGGAGAATTCGGCAAATCGATGATTCACGCTGCGGATCTCCACCTTCAACCGGTAATTCCCGTGTTCCACCACCGCTTGTCCAAACCCCGTCATGCTGCACAGTGCCATGGTCGAGCCTCCTCAACGTGATCCTATTCTACTCCACCCATTGCCATGAAGACAAGTTATCTCATCCATGCTCTTGAAAGGTCCGGTTTTCATAAGATTACGCCAAACATCATGAAAGAACGCGAAAAACGGTTGACGATGCCTCGCCGGCATCGTCAACCGCCACCAAATCCCATTCACGCAGCCGCTTTGGCTTTCCACGCTTTGCGGCCGGCCCGACGCAGGGACAGCGCGAAGGTCGGCACCGCCGCAGCCGCCAGGACCACCCCCCAGGCTCCAGGTCCCAGCGGAACGGTCTTGAACACCGCCGACAACGCGGGCACGTATATGGTCAACAGGAACAACACCAGCGACGACGCGACCGCCATCAACAACCAAACGTTGCCGAACAGACTGCGATGGAAAATGCCGCCCTCGACGCTGCGGCAGTCGAAGACGAGAATGAACTGAGACAAGGTCAGAGTGCTGTACGCCATGGTCTGCGCCTCCGCCACGTCGCCGGACGTCCAGAGCGACCACAGAAAGACCGCCAGGGTCGCCAGCCCGATGAGAATGCCGCGGCTGAGGATTTTCAACCACAGACCATTCGCGAAGATCCCTTCGCTGATCTTTCGCGGAGGCCGATTCATAATCTCCTCTTCGGCGGGATCGACCCCGAGTGCAATGGCCGGCAATCCGTCGGTGACCAGGTTCACCCAGAGAATTTGAATCGGCAGCAGCGGAAGAGGCAATCCCGCCAGCATAGCCGCAAACATGGTCACGATTTCTCCCACGTTGCTGGCCAACAGGTAGCGTATGAATTTCTTGATATTGTCGTAGATACCGCGTCCTTCTTCGACGGCCGCGACAATCGTCGCAAAGTTGTCGTCCGCGAGCACCAATGCCGACGCTTCCTTGGCCACATCGGTGCCGGTCATCCCCATCGCGATGCCGATATCGGCCTGCTTGATGGCCGGCGCGTCGTTCACGCCGTCTCCCGTCATGGCCACAATTTCGCCGTTGGCCTGAAGCGCTCTCACAATGCGCAATTTGTGCTCCGGCGTGACGCGCGCGTACACATACGTGTGTTCCACCGCCCGGCGCAGCGCATCGTCATCTAATCCATCGAGTTCCGCGCCGGACAATACGCGGCCCTCCGCCGGCAGAATGTCCAGTTGGCGGGCGATGGCGGTCGCCGTTTCCTGGTGATCGCCCGTGATCATCACCGTTCGAATGCCGGCCGTGTGGCATTTGCGGATGGCCTCAAACACTTCTTCGCGCGGCGGATCCATCATGCCGCACATGCCCACAAACACGAGGTTGGATTCCGGATCTTTCTCCGACTTTGCCGCTTCGACGCTGCGAAATCGGCGATACGCGAACGCCAGGTTGCGCAACGCGGATCCCGCCATTTTCTGATTTGCCTGCAGCGCCTGTTTCCGCAAACTGGAGGACATGGGCTCCTCCCGCCCGCCGGACAACGCGTGCGTGCACCGCTCCAACAGGACGTCCGGGGCTCCCTTCGTGAGCAGATATACCTCGTCGCCGCGCCGCACCAGCACGGACATCAATTTGCGATCCGAGTCGAACGGCAATTCGTCCAGCCGTTCGTACACTGCTTCCGGGTTGTCGAAGCCCGCCTTGCGGGCCAGCACGAGCAGCGCGCCTTCGGTGGGATCGCCCTCGCACTGCCATTCCTCGCCGCCATCGACCTTCTGCAGCTTCATCACGGCGTTGTTGCACGCCGCAGCAATTTCCACCAACCACTTGAGCGCCGGGCGGCGCAGCGGCTGGATGGGCGTATTCTCGTACAGGAACTCCCCGACCGGCTGATAACCGGCCCCGCTCACCTGGTACCACTCGCCGTTCGCAAACACGCGCTGCACGGTCATCCGGTTCTGCGTCAGGGTGCCCGTTTTGTCAGAGCAAACCACGCTGGCGCAGCCGAGTGTTTCCACCGACGGGAGTTTGCGAACGATGGCGTGCCGCTTGATCATGCGCTGCACACCGAGCGCCAGAGCAATCGTCACAATCGCCGGCAGTCCTTCCGGAATGGCGGCCACGGCCAAACTCACGCCGGCGAGGAACATTTCATACAGTTTATGGCCGTGAAGCACACCGGTCACCACCACCAGCAGCGTGATGGCGAGCGCGACCCACACCAGGACCTTGCCCAGTTGATCCAGCCGGCGCTGAAGCGGCGTGAGGGTTTCTTCGGATTGCTGCATCAACCCGGCAATCTTGCCCATTTCCGTGTTCATCCCGATGCCCGTCACCAGCACTTCGGCTTTGCCGCGCGTCACGAGCGTGCCCATGTACACCATGTTGACCCGGTCGCCGAGCGCGGAGACAGGATCCACGATGGCCTGCGCCTGTTTTGTCACGGGCACCGATTCGCCGGTCAGCGACGATTCTTCGACATCCAGGCCGTGCGCCTGTAAAATCCGCCCATCGGCAGGCACCCGATCTCCGCCTTCCAGGAGCACGATGTCACCGGGCACCAGGTCGCGAGCGGGGATGGTCGCCACCTGCCCGTCGCGCCGGACGCGCGCCATCGGCGCGGTTAGTTCCTTCAGAGCCGCCAGGGACCGTTCCGCTTTGACTTCTTGGATGAACCCAAGGATGCCGTTGAGCACGATGATGGCGACGATGGTGATGGCATCCGTATACTCACCCAGCAACCCGGAGATCAGGGTCGCCGCGAGCAGAACGAGAATCATGAAATCCCGGAACTGGTTGAAGAAGAGGGTCAGCAGCGATACCTTTTCGCCTTCAATCAATTGGTTCAACCCGTGCGTTTGTCGACGTTCCTCCACTTGCGCCTCGGAGAGCCCGCCGGGCCCGCTCTCCAAGAGACCGAGGCAGTCCTTCGCCGACAGCGAATGCCAGATTTTCTCCACTGGTGCCACCCCTTCGTGATTCCTTGGCGCTTTGCGGCGTCCACGGGTATTGCAGCAGGCGGAGGCGCTGCGAGGAGGCCCGCGGAATGCGTTGGCCGCCGGCCGCCACCGGTCGCGCGTCCGCAAAACGCTCGGTTCCTGTCTCGTAATCTGTATGCTTGTACCGCAGCAAACATGTCCCACGCGCAACCTCGCGGACACCGTGCCACCTGCCGCCGCGCAGCGACTTTTGGTACAGTAGGAACACGGGCCGCTACCGCGGTCCCCACTGCGCGAAACTCGCAAGAAAAGAGAGGTAGCTCATGGACGCATTGACCCTTCACGCCCTGTGCCGGGAACTGTCAGCCAGCCTGGTTGGGGCGCGAGTTGAAAAAATTCACCAACCGAATGCTCGTGAACTGGTCGTGACGCTGCGGACCAAGGACCGGACGGAACGTCTGCTGCTGTCCGCTCACCGCCAGTACGCGAGAGTTCATCTGCTTCACGGAGAACGTCCACAAAATCCGGAAGAACCGCCGATGTTCTGCATGCTCCTCCGAAAGCGGCTGGAGTCGGGCAGGCTCGTGGCCATCCGCCAGCAGGGATGGGACCGAGTGCTGGAACTGGCGTTCGAGGCGCAGAACGACATCGGGGATTTGGTGACGTATCTCCTCATCGTCGAGATGATGGGAAAGCACAGCAACGTGATTCTGACGACCACAGATCCGGACGGGCGCCCGCAGCGCATCATCGACAGCATCGTGCATGTGACGAGGGATATGTCGCGCGTCCGACAGGTGCTCCCGGGGCTTGACTATCAACCAGCTCCACCGCTCAACAAGAGGTCGTTCGACCAGGTCACGGCAGACGATATTGAGCTGCTGGAATTGGCCTCATTGCCCGCCAAGCAACAAAAGCTGAAGCTCAGCCAGTTGGTCGCGGGCATGGGGCCGCTGGCGGCGGCCGAGATTCTGCACCGGGCCGGATCACTGGCGCCGGGCGCCGTTGTCCAGGCCATCCAGCAGGTGTTCCAGGCGGTTCTCCAAGGAGCGGAACCAGCGAGCCTTGGGCTGGATGCGCTTGGCGTTCCGCAAGCCGCCGCGCCGTTTCTCTTAACGCACTTGCCCGCTCACCAGACGATGGCAAGCATCGGCGCTGCGGTGGAGGCGCTGTACCGCGAATGGATGGGGCGCATCCACACGTCGCACATGGCGTCCGAACTGGAGCGAGTGGTCAACCAACACCTGGACAAACTGCGCGGAAAGCGTCAGAAGCTGTTGGAGCAACAGGAGGACAGTCAAGACCACGAACAGCTGCGGATTCGGGGCGAACTGCTCACCGCCTATCCGCATCTCGTGCCAAAGGGTGCCAGCGAGGTGACCCTGCCGAACTTCTACGACGAAGACCGCCCGCTCACCATCGACCTTCATCCGGCGCAAAGCGCCATCGAGAACGCCCAGCGCTACTTCAAGCAGGCGAGCAAAAAGAAGCGGGCGCTGCCACTGCTCGAACAGGAACTGGCACAGGTGGACGACGACATGCGGTATCTGGAAAATGTGCTCGTTCACTTGCAGGACGCCACCCCGAACCAATTGGAAGGGCTTCGCGAGGAATTGGTGAAGGAAGGATTCCTGTCCGAACGGCCGCTTCGGCGGCAACGACGCAAGCCGTCACCGCGGAACAAGCCCGCCACCGGGCAACCGGACACATTCGTCAGCACGGATGGATACACCATTCTGGTGGGACGCAACAATGCTCAGAACGACAGGCTCACCCTGAAGTCCAGCCAGCCCTTCGACGTCTGGTTGCACGTCAAAGACATGCCCGGCAGTCACGTGGTCATTCGCGCGCCGCGCAACCGGCCTGTGCCCGAGCGCACCCTTCACGAAGCGGCGCTGCTGGCCGCGTACTTCAGCAAAGGGCGGGATTCAGCGAACGTGGCGGTGGACTACACCGAGATCCGAAATGTGTGGAAACCCAGCGGAAGCCGTCCAGGCCACGTGCTCTACAAGCATCAGCACACATTGTACGTGACCCCCGACCGGCCGAGCGTGGCCGCCATCATGGCGCGTCAACCCGCGTCGTCAACAACCTGATGGACGTTCATCCTTGGCGCCAAACGATTTTGCACGCGCCACCACGCTCGGCCAGGACCACCCGTCAAACAGGGCCAACACGTGACTCTGGCCCGCCTGCTCCGACGCGGCAAAGTCCATGTCAGCCACGTGGGCGTGCCAAATCCGACAGATCGTTTCCACCGCGTCCACGGCCTGTTCATGCACCCCGAGCAACACCGCGAGTTCCCGTCCCAGCCGCCGCTGCGCCGGCGGCATGGTTTCCTCCCACCACACGGCCCAGCGAGCCACGTCCCGCCGCCCCGCGGACGACACGAACACTTTCCACAATTGAAAGTAGAGAATGAGCCCCGCTTCCTGTTGCGCCGGATTGTGCAGGGCGGCGAGCGTGGACGCGAAGCGTTCGGACAGGAGAAATCCATCCAGCAGGCTGGCGACCGCCGACGGATTTTCGCGGAAAGTCGTTTCACCCACCATGCGAATCACGTCAAACGTGCGCACCGAAAACGTCTCACCGCGCTCACCCTGCGCCGCCGCACAATGGGCGAGGTGATACAGTCGGTCCGCCACCTTGTCCGCGTAAAACACGTGTCCATCCGCCAGAAAATCGCTGAACGTCAGGTGGCGGTACGCGCGAATGACCAACTCCGACGGCTGCCACGCCTGATGGTGAATGTAGTGCTCGCCTTGGACCCGCAGCCCGTCCAGCACCGCATAGATGAGCCCGGTCTCCTTATCTTTGACGGCCACGCTCAGGATTTCCATCCATTGATTGATCAAGTTCTCGTGCACGGTGAGCATCGGATCATCCCGGCGAGCGGGCAGAGGCAACGCCTTGCCGATGTCGAGCAGCGCTTCCACGCAGTGCATGGCGGTCACCGAATCGCTGAACGATGCTGCCCGTTTGGCGATGTCGCAGAGCTGCTCCACGTTGTCCAGAGCACCTCGAAAATTCCCGCGCCGATATGCGCGCTGGTAGTCGCGGAGCACGAGTTCAATGATGCGTTCGGGTTTGAGCAACTGGACCACGGCGTACATGTACAGCAGCAAGCTGACGAAACAGATTGCCACCATCACCAGGTCCGCGCTCATATCGCGGGCCAACGTGGCGGGAAGCGGATCTCGCTCAGGGTCGCGAATGACCGCCATCAAAATAAAACTGTGCATGATGGTCACCAGGTAGAATAAGAACAGAGAGCCGTTGTACGGCAGTCGCATGTAGAAGTCCAGCACGCGGTGCGTGTAGTTGCTGGCCGTCAACTGAATCGCAACCAGAATGATGGAGATGCAGAGCGCCAGAATGGTGGATAGAGAAGAAATGATGGTGTTCAAGTAGTTGCGCGCGGTGTCGGTGTCCCCAAAAAACATCAACGGCGGGTGCAGGAAGACCAACACCAGGATGAGGGCGGACACCAGCACGTGAAACGCCACCGATGACGTGACGCCGCGCACACGGGACCACACGGGGTTGCGCGTCACTCTCGACTCGTTCATCATCTGCACCTCACCTTCAACGCACCGGATAAAAATGGACGTGTACCCGCCGTTCCACTTTCCATCCTGCCCCGACTGATTTATTATGAAACGGAGACAGGTACACGTGGGGCGAACCTGGCCCCGCATCTGTGAGAGGAGCGTCACATATGACACAGGTCAGCAAACGACTGGCGGCCGGCGCCAACATGCCCGCGCCCGGTGAAAACGTGCTGACAAATACGCAGAACGTCGTCAAAACGGCCCTGGACAGACTTGGATACAGCGATGCGGTGTACGAACTCCTGAAGGAGCCGGTGCGCGTATTGACCTTACGCATCCCGGTGCGGATGGATGACGGTCGCGTCGAAGTGTTCACCGGATTCCGCGCTCAGCACAATGACGCGGTCGGCCCCACCAAAGGTGGAATCCGCTTTCATCCCGGCGTGACGCTGGACGAGGTCAAGGCACTATCCATTTGGATGAGCATCAAGTGCGGCATCTTCGGATTGCCTTACGGTGGTGCCAAGGGCGGCATCATTTGCGATCCGCGGGCGATGTCCGTCGCCGAACAGGAACGCCTGGCCCGCGGCTATGTTCGCGCGGTCAGCCAAATCGTCGGACCGGCCAAGGATATCCCTGCGCCGGACGTGTACACCAACCCTCAGATCATGGCGTGGATGTATGACGAGTACAGCCGCATCCGAGAGTATGATTCACCCGGATTCATCACCGGTAAGCCGTTGGTGTTGGGCGGCTCGCAGGGACGCGAAAAAGCCACGGCCCTCGGTGTCTGCGTCGCCATGCGCGAAGCGGCCGCCACGCAGCAGCGGCGGGTGCAGGATTTGCGCGTGCTGGTGCAGGGCTTCGGCAACGTGGGCAGCAACGTCGCGCTGATTCTGCATCAGATGGGCGCGAAAGTGGTCGGCATCAGCGACGCCGGCGGCGGCATTTATGACGAAAACGGATTGAATATCCCTGAACTATTCGACCAACGCGACTCGTTCGGCATGGTCACACCGGCGTTCGACCACGTGCTGCCGCAGGAGGAATTCCTGGTGCAGCCGTGCGACGTGCTGATTCCAGCCGCGTTGGAGAACCAAATCACCGAAAAGAACGCGCACGACATTCAAGCTTCCATCATCGTGGAGGCGGCAAACGGGCCCACCACGCCGGGGGCGGATGAGATCCTCGCCGAACGCAATATCTTGGTCGTCCCCGATGTGCTGGCGAACGCTGGCGGTGTCACGGTGTCGTATTTCGAATGGGTGCAAAACAGCCAAGGCTGGTACTGGACCGAGGAAGAGGTCAACCGCCGTCTCGAAACGATGATGGTCAACTCTGTCCACAACGTCCTGAAGACGACCGAACGGTATAAAGTCTCCACCCGTTTGGCGGCGTACATGATGGGCATCAAGCCGTTTGCGGAAGCCATGCGTTGGCGCGGGTGGGTATAAGGGCCTGCGCCGAGCCCCGCTTTGACGCGCGGTGCGCTGGGACTCCCCTCCGCCCGCGCAAACGGGCGCCCAACGACCGCCAACCGGTCCCACCGCGTTGGCGGTCGTTTCTGTCTCGGACAAACTCTCTCTATACCGTGGACTCATCCCGTGATACCATAGGATTGGTATATTCCGTTCCCACCTTTTCACACGCACCGACTTCAGATCATTCGGAGTTTTGCGAGGAGGTATGCGTATGAACGTCCGTCCACGCCAGCCCGCGGACCCTGCATCCGAACACCTGACCGCACTGGACAAATCCCTCACCCGCCGTCAATTTCTCACCTATGTTCTGGGAGGAACCGGTGCGTTCATGGGTACTTTGGTTGGCGCACCCCTGGTGGCAAGCGTTTTCGATCCGCTTCACCGCAGCGGCAGTGGCACGTTCAACAAGACCGACTGGAAAGTGTCGGACTTCGATGACAAGCTGCCAAAACACGTCAAGTTCCAGGAGCACATCGATGACGCTTGGAACTCCCAGGACAAGGATAACGACGTCTTTGTCATCAAATATCAGAACAAACTGATGATTATGTCCCATGTCTGCACGCATCTGGGCTGTCACGTGAACGGATCGGAAGACAATGGGAAGTCGGTGGCTCCGAAGTACAACAATGGGCAGAGTTGGTTTCTTTGTCCGTGCCACGGCAGCATGTACAACATTTACGGCGTGCCCACGCCCAATTCTCCGGCGCCAGACCCGCTGGCGGTGTACGACTACAAAGTGGACGCCGACGGCTCCATCTACGTGGGCCAAGCGGTCAGCCGAAAGAAAGAAACGTGGAACCAGTTGCCCGGTCCCACGATTTGAAGGCTTGCCCATGAAGCGCCGACTCGTCGTCCGCGACCGGCCGTCGCCGCGGATGCGTCTTATCGCTGCACCTCGAGGCTCGGCTAGGAGCGGCCGTACGTTTCCGGCGAAGTCCGCCACTGCAGCAGGCGGTCCACATCCGCAGGTTCGATGTATCCCGAATCTGTGGCGACCGATATCAGCTTGCTGTAATCCAACAGGCGATACGCCGGGACACCGCTGGCTGCCGCCCGCTCAGCGGCTTGCGCAAAGTCGTAGGAGAAGATGGCACACACGGCCAGCACGTGAATGCCCTCTTCCCGCAGCGCTTCCACCGCATCATACGCAGACCTGCCCGTAGACAGCGTGTCTTCAATGAGTATGGCGGACATGCCGGCGTCGCAACGCCCCTCGACCCGGCGTTGGCGACCGTGGCCTTTGGCACTGCTCCGGACGTAGGCGGTCGGCAATCCGAGCCTGTCCGCGACCATGGCGGCGTGGGCAATCCCGCCCGTCGCCGCGCCGGCCACAATGTCCGTTCCAGGATAGAACTGGGCCACGATGGACTGCAGACCGCGAACCACCACATCCCGAACGACCGGATAGCCAAGGATTTTCCGGTTGTCGCAGTAGATGGGCGCTTTCCATCCGGACGACCACGTGAACGGATCATCCGGCCTCAGTTCCACGGCTCGAATTTGAAGCAGTCCCCGCGCCAAGGTTTCCTGTACGTTGAGCGGGCTATCCAACAGCCATGCTGCCGGTGTTGCCATTCTTCATTCCCCTTTCTCCCGCACCGCAGATCGGTGCGCCCGTTCCATGTCATCCCAGATCCGCTGCAGCGCCTGCAGTGGCTGGTCAGAGCGAGTCACGGCTCGGCCAATCACCAGGTGAGACGCGCCAGCCGCGATGGCTTCGCCCGGCGTCACAGAGCGAACCTGGTCGTGCACTGCCGCCCCCGGCGGGCGAATTCCCGGCACCACGGTCAAAAAGTGCGCGGGGAGCTCTGCGTAAATGCCGGGCACCTCCAGAGCGGACGCTACGACACCGTCGAGCCCGCACTGATATACCAATTTTGCCAACCGCGGCACCCATTCCGCTGCCTCCGGCAACCCGAGATTTCGAAGTTCCGCTTCGCCCAAACTCGTCAATACCGTGACGGCAATCAGCTTCGGTCTTCCCGCAGCGGGTGGCAACGCCTCCCGCGCCGCGGTCATCATGCGCACACCGCCGACAGCGTGAACGTTCACCAACTCGATGCCTGTGTCCGCCAGGGCCCGCAGCGCACCGGCCACCGTGTTCGGGATGTCGTGCAATTTCACATCCAGGAAGACCCGCTTGCCCATTCGCACCAACCGTTCCACCATCGCGATACCGGCTGAGTGGAACAGCTCGAGGCCCACCTTGTAGCCGTTGACCGCCTCACCGAATGCGTCCACGAGCGCCAGCGCCTGCGGTTCGGAGGCAACGTCCAGCGCGATGTAGGAGTGCGCCCGGGCGAACGCGTAGTCCGGGCCACCCAAAAGGTCGCGGAGCCCCGCATCGGATATTGTCATGCACGCACCCCCGCGCGACGGTTCGCCAGCGGCACCGTGCCCAGACGAAGCGTCGAAAGCACATCCAGAAGGGAGGCGGCTGTGTCGAGCGACGTCAGACACGGAACGCCGTGCTCCACCGCGGCTCGACGAATGCGGAATCCGTCCCGCTCCGGTGCTCGCCCTTTCGTCAGGGTGTTCATCACCAGCTGAATGCGGCCCTCGCGAATGTCGTCCACCAAATTCGGCGTACCCTGCGCGAGTTTGTTGACCACTTCCACTTCGAGACCGTGCTGGCGCAGGAACTTGGCCGTTCCCTCGGTCGCGGCAAGTCGGAACCCAATCTCCGCGAACCCTTGCAGAATCGGCAGTGACTCCGCCTTGTCCTTGTCCGCGACGGTGGCCAGAATGGTTCCGTTCAGCGGGACCGTGATCCCCGCCGCCAGCATCCCCTTGTAAAGGGCTTTGGCGTACGTCCGTTCGGTTCCCATCACCTCGCCCGTCGATTTCATTTCTGGCCCCAGTGTGATATCCACGCGGCGCAGTTTGGCAAACGAGAAGACCGGTACCTTCACCGATACGAAGTCCGCTTCCGGCATCAATCCCGTCTTCCAACCGAGGTCCGCCAGCGATTCGCCGAGGGCTGCGCGCATCGCGAGCTGCACCATCGGGATGTCCGTGACCTTGGACAGGAACGGCACCGTACGGGAGGAACGGGGATTCACCTCCAGCACGTAGGCCATATCTCCCTGCACCACGAATTGGATGTTGACCAGACCTCGCACGCGAAGTCCGCGAGCGATTCGAATGGTGTAATCCACCATCCGCTCCTTCACCGCCGCCGACAGCGACTGCGGCGGATACACCGCGATGGAGTCCCCCGAATGGACGCCAGCGCGTTCGATGTGTTCCATGATGCCGGGAATCACCACGGTCTCCCCGTCGCTGATGGCGTCCACTTCCACCTCCACGCCCTGCACGTACCGGTCCACCAACACCGGATGTTGTTGCGACACCTCCACGGCTTCCGCCATGTATGCGCGCAATTCGTCGTCTTCGTAGATGATCTGCATGGCTCGCCCCCCGAGTACATAGGAAGGGCGAACCAACACGGGATAGCCCAGGTTCCGCGCGGCCTCCAGCGCGCCCTCCAACGAGGTGACCGAATAGCCTTCCGGGCGGGGGATGTCCAACGCGGCCAGGAGGGCGTCGAATTTCTCCCGATCCTCCGCCTTGTCGATATCCTCCACCGCGGTCCCCACAATCGGAACGCCAAGCCGCGCGAGCGGCTCGGCCAGATTGATGGCAGTCTGGCCGCCGAACTGCACAATGACGCCGTCCGGACGTTCACGCTCAATGACGTGCATGACGTCCTCCAGATGCAGCGGTTCGAAGTACAGGCGATTCGATGTGCTGAAGTCCGTGGACACGGTCTCCGGATTGTTGTTGATGATGACCGCTTCATATCCAGCCTTCCGGATGGCCCACACGGCATGTACGGAGCAGTAGTCGAACTCAATGCCCTGACCAATGCGAATGGGTCCGGAACCGAGCACCAGCAGCTTCTTCTTGCCTTCCGTGATCTCGACCTCGTCCTCTTCTTCATACGTGCTGTAGTAATACGGCGTTGCCGCGGCAAACTCACCCGCGCACGTATCGACCATCTTGTAAACAGGCCGGATCCCAAGCGACGTGCGCAGCTTGTGCACCTCTTCCACCGAAACCCCGAGCCAGCGAGCGATGGCCGTATCCGGAAAACCGTGCGCCTTCACCTCGCGGAACCACTCCGGGCGTTCCCGAAGCACCGCGATAGGGTCCGCGGACCGTTCTCCCAGTCGGCGCAGCTCCAATTCCGTCGCGACCAGTCCTTGCAGCTTGCGCAGGAACCACCGGTCTATGCGCGTCTTTTCGTGGATGGACTCCACGGTCTCCCCGCGCCGAAACGCTTCCGCAATCACCCACAGGCGCTCGTCGTCCGCCACCCGCAGCCGCTGGTCCATTTCGTCGTCAGACCATTCCACCGCCTGTTTGGTCCACAGTGAATCGCGTTTGATCTCGAGCGAGCGAATGGCCTTCATCAGGGATTCTTCGAAACTGCGCCCAATCGCCATCACTTCTCCGGTCGCCTTCATCTGCGTGCCCAGCGTGCGGTTGGCGCTCTGAAACTTGTCGAACGGCCAGCGCGGAATTTTGGTCACCACATAATCGAGACTGGGCTCGAAGCTGGCATAGGTCTCACCGGTCACCGGATTGAGAATTTCATCCAGGTGATAGCCCACCGCAATCTTGGCCGCCACGCGGGCAATCGGATAACCCGTGGCCTTGGACGCCAGAGCGCTGGAGCGGCTGACGCGCGGGTTCACCTCAATCACGTAGTACTTCTGCGAAAGCGGGTCGAGCGCGAACTGGATGTTGCACCCGCCCTCAATGCCGAGCGCGCGGATGATTTTCAGGCTGGCCGAGCGAAGCATCTGATGATCCGCATCGGACAGCGTCTGGCTCGGCGCCACCACGATGCTGTCCCCGGTGTGGATGCCGACCGGATCGAAATTCTCCATATTGCATACGACGATGCAGTTGTCCGCGCCGTCACGAATCACTTCATACTCCAATTCCTTGAAACCGGCGATGCTTCGCTCTACTAGGATTTGGTGAATGGGGGACATGGTCAGTCCCAGTTCCACAATCTCTTCGTATTCTTCCCAGTTGTTCGCGATGCCCCCGCCGGTGCCGCCGAGCGTGTAGGCGGGGCGAACGATGATGGGGAAACCGATGCTTCGCGCGAACTCCCGCGCCTGTTCCGCGTCCGTCACGATGGCGCTCTCGGGAATCGGTTGATTCAGGCGGCGCATGAGGTCGCGGAACTTTTCCCGGTCCTCGGCCTCCTCGATGGCGCTCAACTGCGTGCCGAGCAACTCCACCGACTCCGCCTCCAACACCCCGACCGCTGCCAACTGAACCGCCAGGTTGAGGCCGGTCTGCCCGCCGAGGGTCGGCAGCAGCCCGTCCGGCCGCTCCCGGCGAATGATTTGCGTGACATACTCCGGCGTCAGGGGCTCAATGTACACCTTGTCCGCCATATCCGGATCGGTCATGATGGTGGCGGGGTTGGAGTTGACGAGAATCACCTCATAACCCTCTTCCCGCAGCGCCTGGCACGCCTGCGTCCCCGCGTAGTCGAATTCAGCAGCTTGACCAATGGTGATGGGACCGCTGCCAATCACCAGGATTTTGCGCAAGTCAGTGCGTTTCGGCATGAGGCGTCCATCTCCCTTCGCGAACATCGTCCATCCGTTGCATGAATTCGTCGAACAGGCCGTCCGAGTCGTCCGGGCCCGGACGCGCTTCCGGGTGGTATTGCACGGAGAAAACGGGGAACCGCCTGTGGGCCAGCCCCTCCACGGTGCCGTCATTCTGGTTCACGTGCGTCAGCACCAGCTCTGTACCGGGCAGCGAGTCCGCATCCACCACGTAGCCGTGGTTCTGCGACGTGATGGCAATCTTGCCGGTCCGCAAATCCTTCACCGGATGGTTCGCGCCGCGGTGGCCGAACCGAAGCTTTTTCGTTCTCGCCCCGCAGGCGAGGGCAATCAGCTGGTGCCCCAAACAGATGCCGAACACCGGCACCCGGCCCAGCAGCCGACGCACCGTCTTGATGGCGTAAGGCGCATCCTCCGGGTTTCCCGGCCCGTTGCTCAGCATCACACCGTGCGGCTGCCACGCCAGGATCTCTTCCGCCGTCGTCGTCGCCGGCACCACCACCACATCGCAGTCACGCGCCAACAGCGAGCGCACGACGCCGGATTTCATGCCGAAATCCATCGCGACCACGCGCCGATTCCCGCCGGGGCAGCGATACACCTTCGACGTGGTCACATGGTGAATCTGATCCCGCGGAAATGGCGCCTCAAGCGCCGCCAACAGTTCGTCGACCGGCGTATCTTCCGTCGTGAGGACCGCCTTCATCGTACCTTCACTGCGGATGGCCTTGGTCAATCGCCGCGTGTCAATGCCCGAGATGCCAATGATTCCATGCTTCTCCAAATACCACGACAGACTGCCCACGCTCTTGAAGTGACTCGGCACTTCGGCGAACTCGCGGACCACAAAGCCGCGAACGCTCGGCCGCAGGGCCTCCATATCATCCACATTGACGCCGTAGTTGCCAATCAACGGATAGGTCATGGTGACAATTTGACCGTAATACGAGGGATCGGTCAGAACTTCCTGATATCCCGTCATGCCCGTGTTGAATACGACCTCTCCGAACGATTGCCCAGTCGCTCCAAAGTTCATCCCGGTGAACACCAGGCCGTTTTCGAGGACCAATCGGGCCGTTCGGCGTGAAGTATCAAAACCCATCATGTACGCCCGTCTCCTCCCCACTGCGATATGCAATCCGACCGCGGACCACCGTCAGGGTCGGGAAGCCAAATACCCGCCACCCGACGAACGGTGTATTCCGCCCCTTCGACAAGAACGTGTCCGGTTGAATCTCGCGCTCCCGCTGCAAATCCACCGCCACCAGATCCGCCGGGCCGCCGACGCGCAGAACGCCGCCCGGCAGTCCGAACGCCTGCGCGGGTCGAGTGGACATGCGCTGTACCAATGCCGGCAGCGTCATCCGCCCCGTGCGAACGAGATGGGTGTAGAGCAGTGGAAACACCGTTTCAATGCCCACCATCCCAAACGGCGAATCGGCCATCGATTGCTGTTTCTCGGCCGCCGTGTGCGGCGCGTGATCGGTCGCGGCCATATCCAGGGTGCCGTCCAGAAACCCCTCCAGACACGCCAGCCGATCCCGTTCACTCCGCAGCGGCGGATTGACTTTGAACACCGCGTCGTCGCGGGTGATGACATCCTCCGTCAGCAGCAGGTGATGCGGCGTCACCTCGCCGGTGACGCGCACGCCCCGCGCCTTGGCCCAGCGCAGCAGCGACACCGCCGATTCGACGCTGACGTGGCACACATGCAGATGCACGCCGGTTTGCTCCGCGAGCAGGATATCCCGTGCAATCATCGCCGCCTCCGCCTCGCCCGGAATCTCGGGGAGGCCCAGACGCCGGGCGGCACCGGTGTGAAGAACCCCAGGACCCGCGATGGATTCATCCTCGGCATGGATGCAGATGGGCAGTCCAACATCTGCCGCGCGCGCCATGGCTTCGCGCATCAGACCGCCGTGCTGCACTCCTTTGCCGTCGTCCGAGAGGGCCACCGCGCCGGCGGCTTTCAGCGCTTCGAAATCCGTCAAGCGCTCGCCTCGCTGCCCCTCCGTAATGCACGCGATGGGCAAGACCTGCGCAGCACCGGAGGCCTTGGCCTGACGGCGAACGAACGTTACCAACTCCGGCGAATGCAGCGGCGGATTGGTGTTGGGCATGCAGGCGATTTGCGTGAATCCGCCTGCCGCCGCGGCCCGCGCGCCCGTGGCGATGGTCTCCTTGTCCTCAAACCCAGGCTCCCGCAAATGCACGTGCATATCTATAAATCCCGGCAGCAGGACCTGGCCGGAGAGCGCAATGGTTCGGTCTGCCTCCGCCAAGTCGCGGCCGATGGCGAGCACCGTTCCCTGAGCGCTGTCCAGCAACACCTCCACCGGCGTGAGACTTCCGTCCGTTAAGTCGAGCAGGCGGCCACCCGTAATCTTGAGTTTCATCGGTTTACCCCCTCACGAGCGATTCCAGGACTGCCATGCGCAAGTACAGTCCGTTTTCCACCTGCCGAAAGTACGCGGCCCGTGGATCCGCATCGACCTCCATGGCAATCTCGTCGACGCGGGGCAGTGGGTGCAGAATGCGAGCGGTCGGCTTGAGGCGCGCCACCCTGTCCGGGGTCAACCGAAACCGCTCCACGCCGGCCGCCTCCTGCTGCGACGCCAGACGCTCCGTCTGGATCCGCGTCTGGTAGACCACATCCGCTTCGGCCAACGCCGTTTCCACGGAGACGCCGCACCGCAACGCCAATCCCCTGGCAGCCAGCGTGGCCCGCAGCGTATCCGGCAGCCCGAGCGACTCCGGATGGAGCAGCGTCACCGTAATCCCGCGAAACTGCGCCAACAGCGTGAGCAGAGAATGCACCGTCCGCCCATACCGCAGATCCCCCATCACGCACACGTTGAGATGGTCCACACGGCCCAGTTCGCGGCGAATGGTGTACACATCCAAGAGCGCCTGGGTCGGGTGCTCGCCAGCCCCCGCGCCCGCGTTGATAACGGGCACCGGACTGTGGGGCGCGGCTTCGGCCATCGTGTTGGACTCGTGATGACGGATGACAATGGCGTCCGCATAGCAGCCGACCACCCGGAACACGTCCTCCAACCGCTCGCCTTTCTTGGCGGAGGAGTTCTCGAGTGCGTTCTCCGCCGTCACCACCCGTCCGCCCAGGCGTTGAACCGCCGTCTCAAACGACAGTCGGGTGCGGGTGCTCGGTTCATAAAAGAGAGCGGCCACCACCGCATCCGCCAGAATCTTGCGGCAATCCGCCCGACTCATCTGCCGGAGCGTATCCGCGCGGTGCATCCAGGACTCCACTTCCGCCCGGGTGACATCCGCCGCGGACAGCAGGTGCATCCGACGGCCCGCATCCGTGGATTCGGTCATCAGGACCGGTGGCATCGGGCACCCGTCCTTTCCGCCACACCGGCGACAATCCACACGCCATCGTCGCCATCCACTTCCTGCAGATGCACGGCGATGGATTCTTCGCGGGACGTGGGTACGTTCTTCCCCACAAAGTCCGCGCGAATCGGCAACTCGCGATGACCGCGATCCACGAGGGCGGCGAGCTGCACCATGCGCGCGCGCCCGGTGGCCATGATGCCGTCCAACGCCGCCCGAACCGTGCGTCCGGTGTACAACACATCGTCCACAAGGACCACCACCTTGTCCTGCACGTCGACCCCGTCGATGGGTGGCCGCAGTCCATTGTGGACGGCCACATCGTCCCGGTACGGACGAGGATTCAGGTGGTGCACCTCCGGCATCACGCCTTCAATGTCCTTGAGCTTCCGCGCAATTCGATCCGCCAGCACCGCCCCGCGCGTTTCCACACCGAGCAGCAGCACGCCGTCCAGTCCCTTGTTGCGCTCGAGAATTTCGTGTGCCATCCGTGTCATGGACCTCTGCATGCCCGCCGCATCCATAATCTGTACCTTCGTCTGCATCTGCCCATTCCCGCCTTTGTCAGAATGACTTGACTGCCCTGTCGCACTGCACGCAAAAAGGTGGCTTCCCGGAATTGGAAGCCACCTTGTGATAGGTGCATCAATATTCCCGCATGACGCATGCGGAAAAAGATTTGGCGACTCCTTTCCAACCTCACGGGATTGGATTAAAGGCAGTTTTATTGTTTGTTCTACTGTACTGGATATAGGAGCGCGCGTCAAGGGTGATGGCGCATTGTGAATCATTCCACGGGTTCCAGGTCGGTCCTCAACATGGTCAGCAGCCGCTGCATGTCGTCCGGAACTTCCGCCGAGAACTCCAGTCGTTGTCCACTCCGAGGATGCGTGAAGCCCAACGCCATCGCGTGCAGTGCCTGTCCCTCAATATCGAGGGTCCGCCGTCTGCCGTAGACGGGATCTCCAGCCAAAGGGTGGCCGATGTACGCCATGTGCACGCGGATTTGGTGGGTCCTGCCGGTTTCCAGCCGGAGCTCCACGTACGTGTAATCCGCAAACCGCTCCAGCACATGGAAGTGTGTGATCGCCGGTTTACCGCTCTCGTGGACCGCCATGCGCTGACGATGGCGCGGATCGCGACCGATGGGGGCGTCAATCATGCCTTCGTCGTGCTCCAGCACACCGTGGATGATGGCGCGGTATATGCGGTGCACGCTGTGCTCTTTCAATTGCTCCGCCAACCCGTGGTACGCCAGGTCCGTCCGCGCGAACATGATCAATCCCGACGTGTCCTTGTCAATCCGGTGCACCACGCCGGGCCGCATGCTGCCGCCGAGCGAGGACAGTGAGATGTTTTGCTCGTACAGTCCGTTGACCACGGTCCCCCGCAGATGCCCTGCGGCTGGATGCACAACAATTCCGCGCGGTTTGTTCACCACCACCACGTCATCATCCAGGTGCACGACATCAAACGGGACCGGGTCCGGCATGATGGTCACCGGTTCCGGATCTGGTACGGTGACGACGTAGGTCTCGCCGGGGGCGACCGGATCGCTCGCCTTCAGCTTCCGGCGCGGTCCTTCAATGTATCCACCAGCGAGCCATTGTTGAAGTTGGCTGCGAGACACCTCGTATTCGCTGTCCGCCAGCGCGTCGGTCAACCATCTGTCCAGCCGCTGCCCGGCGTCACCGGGCTCCACAGTGAAGGTTTCAGAAATCCAGGTCACGGCTCCACGTCCTCCGCTTCTTGTTGCTTTTTCACCGCGTTGTCACTGCGGAAGCTGCGCCACAAGAGAATCAGAACACCGGCGTCAATCGACACATCCGCCAGGTTGAAGATAGGGAAATTGATGATCTGGAGATACACGTAATCGACGACCGTCCCGGCAAACACACGGTCGCACAGGTTTCCGAGCGCTCCGCCCAGCACCAGAGCCAACCCCACCGCCATCCACCGTTTTGGTCGATATCGACGCTCCAACCACACCACCACAGCCACCACCAGCAGGGCGATGACAATCAGCAGCCCGTGCGCCCGTGTCAACATTCCCCACGCGGCGCCCGGATTGCGAATGTACTCCAGCACCACCACCTGGGGCCAGATGGGAATCACTTCTCCAACGGTCATGTGCGTCTGAACCAGCCATTTGATGGACTGATCCGCAATCAACACGACAAGCGCCAATATGTACAGCAAGACACGCACCTCTCGTTCACTCACTGATCAGAAGACCGTTTGTCCCCACAGTCTACCACATCCCATCGCGCCCGGAAACTGACGGGCGGCCTGGCCGGGTGGCCGGTTCCCCGTTCGCCGCATAGGCTAAAGCGATTCAACGGAAGGGACTGAGCGATGAATGTCCACAGGGGGATTTTTGCACGATTTGCTCACACCACCCTTGGCGGGGCGGCTGGAAAAACCGCGTCTGACGGGAAAGACCATGGTCATTGATAAGGGATTGGGGATTCACGCGCTAACCGATTTGCTGGAGACGGCCTCCCCCTACATGGATTGCCTCAAGCTCGGCTTCGGGACGGCGTCGCTGTACCGAGCTGACATCCTCAAACAAAAGGCCGCCCTCTGCCGACAGTACGGCGTGGATTGTTGTACGGGAGGCACGTTGACCGAAATCGTACTCACGCAAGGTATATTTCCGGCATTTCTCGGCCGCTGCCGTCAATTTGGTCTGACAGCCATAGAGATCTCGGATGGGACGCTTTCCATTCCTGCATCCATTCGCACGCGTGCCATTGAAGCGGCAGCCAAACACTTTCTTGTCATCACGGAAGTGGGAAAGAAGCTCGAGGCCTTCCCGGACGCCGGCGAGGCCGCTGCACAAATTCTGACCGACCTTGAGGCCGGTGCCGCCCTTGTGATTGTGGAAGGACGCGAGAGCGGTGAATGTGCCGGGATTTATGAAGATAGCGGAAAACTCCGGGACGCCATCGTGGACCAATTGGCAGCGCACCTCCCCGCATCCGCGCTATCCAAAGTGATGTGGGAAGCCCCGAAGAAGTCGCAACAGACAGCGCTTATCCAGCGGTTTGGAAATCAGGTGAATCTGGGAAACATCGCGCCATCCGACGTCCTGTCAGTGGAATGCCTGCGTCGGGGGCTGCGGGCAGACACCCTGACCTGGACGCGCAGCGAATAAAGCGCCCAGGTCTCGATGCTCAACGGAGCTGCGATTTGTATTCCTCGTTGGAAACTTTGTCGATGTCGTCCACAACCCCCTCGTTGTCATCCAGCTCGTTGTCCTGGCCCAGGTACTCGTAATCTTCATCGTAGTCCGGGCGCTGATTGAACCGCCACACGGCCTGCAGCGAATCTTCCCCGTCGAATGCCACGTTGTCTGTACCGTCCAAGCGGGTGCGTGCAAACCCCGGTGTGAGAAACGCTTCCTCCACCGGTCGGTCTCTATCCGGGTGTTCCCGTTCGTCCTGCCGTTTGCAGTCGACACACAGCGTCGCCAAAGGATACGCCTCCAGTCGTTCGGCGGGAATCTGCTCACCGCAGCGTTGGCAGGTACCATAGGTGCCTCTGTCTATTGCCTGCAGCGCTCGGTCAATCTCCTGAAGCCGCAGCTTGTCCACGTCGCGCAGTGCCAAGTCCTTGCCGCGTTCGAACAATTCACTGCCGATGTCCGCAGGATGATTGTCATACAGGGACAGTTCGCTCAATTCGTCGGACATCGCGTCGTCGAGACCGTACTGTCCACTGCTCGACATGCGTGTCTCCACTTCCCGCCTGGCTTCCTCCAGCCTCGCTCGCTGCCGTCGCCATTCCACCATTTGCATCGCCTCCCACGTCGCTCAATCACTGCGAATCCACATATACTGGCCCCAGAGTCAACCCAGACAGAAGGGATGGGTTAAGATGAAGTAGAGGTGTTTATGATGCCGGGACGTAAGTGGACAGTGGACGAGAAGATGAACATCGTGCTCGAGGGCATGATGCCCGGTGCGAATATCAGCGAGGTATGTCGGCGGCATGGCGTGGCCCAGAGTCTGTATTACAGGTGGCGTGAAGCGTTCCTGACTGGTGGACGGGCTGGGCTTCAGTCCGGACCCTCTACGAGGGAGCAGGAGCTGGAGAAAGAGTTGCAGGAGGCTCGGGCTAAGATCGGTGAACTCACGATGCAGGTGGATGTG
>NZ_KE386913.1:0-5099 GCF_000429525.1 Alicyclobacillus contaminans DSM 17975
TCTCTTTCTTAAAAGCCATCCCATCTGTCTTGACAATGTGGGGTTCAATACGGCCGAGCTGCTGCGTAAAGTGGAGGAGGAAATGAGAAAAACCTCGGTGGGCTTTGATACAGATAATCCGTTTGCGCACCGCATCACGCGCAGAGCCATCCGGGGGTGGGATCGCATCGCTGAGGCATGGCGGCGTTTGCCTCCAGATGCACCGGAATCCGAGTACATCGAGGCGTTCAAGGACATTCAACGCAAAAACCCAAGAAAAATTGGCAGTGAGCCATTATTCAAGAATTTGGCTGCGCCCGGCGTCCGGTCGGAGCTGCTGAACAATCCGCAGGTTCTTATTACGTTTGCCAAGTACAATGAGCTACAGCGGCAACTGGCGAAAGCCAAACAATTCGCGCAAAAGACGCTGCCGCATCCCGTTTTTCACCCGGTCTGGGTGCGCTATGACAAGCTCGGTGGAAATTTGCATCACTATCAGATTGAGCCTGCTGTTCATGCCAACGACACGCACAAAGTGAAGTTTTCGTCTCTGCTTTTGCCACAGGAGGACGGATCTTACGCGGAAGTGAAGGACGTAACGGTTTCGCTGGCTCCGTCTCTGCAGTTTCCAACAGGTTTGGTCCATCCGAAGGTCACCACACCACCGCGCACAGGTCTGGTGACCGTGATGGACGAGGAGGCTGGAAAACCTGTCGTTTGCTATCGCGATCGAGGCCACGACGCATTGGTACCCGTGGCGTTTGGTGGCGCCAAGCTCCAGTTCAATCGAGCTCATTTGTCCGCCGGATATCGCAAAGGTGTACTCAGTGCCGGCGGGGGAGGCTCCATCTATTTCAACGTAACGCTGGATGTCCAGGTGCCCAATGAACGGGATGTGTCGAAGACGTTTTCGTTCTCTCGAGACAGGGATTTGGTATCGCTGAAGGCCGAAGAACTGAAACGTTACATGGAGACGAAGCCGTTGGGTATGCCAGGCGTACGCGTGATGTCCGTGGATCTCGGTGTACGATATGGCGCGGCCATTTCGGTGTTTGAGGTGAAGCCTTTCGCTGAGGTCAGGAAGGACAAGTTGCATTATCCAATTACAGGATGCGAGGGGTTCGTTGCGGAACACGAGCGTTCCGTGATTCTCAAGCTGCCGGGGGAAGGCGTCCGAACAGCAGGGAAGCAGAGTGAGAGGAAACAGGCGCTTGCTGCGATACGGGCCGAGATGAGCATACTGCGAAAGTGGCTCCGCGTCTCGCAGGTCACGGAGGAAGATAGGGCGAAAGCGGTGCGCGGTTTACTGGAGGATGAGCGCGGCGGCGGATGGACGATGGATCCGGGCGAGGATTCGGATCATCAGCCACTGCAGCAGTTTCTGCACGAAGCGCGCCTCGCAGTCGGTGAATTGGTGAACTTGGTGCATTTGTCGCCGGCAGAATGGGAACGTGCGGTGATTGAACGACATCGCAGATTGGAGCGGATTACGGCCTCACACATCCGGGTATTTCAGACGATGCGGAAGGTGTGGGGAAAACGGCGCAATGAAGACGCTGCGCACACGGGCGGGATTTCCTTGGCCCATATTGAGCATTTGATTCAACAGCGAAAGCTGTTCATTCGATGGTCAACACATGCTCGGACGTACGGAGAGGTTCGGCGCCTTCCGAAACATGAGGGGTTTGCGAAGAGGCTCCAAAAGCACACGAACCATGTGAAGGAAGACCGAATCAAGAAATTGGCAGACATGATTGTGATGGCAGCCCGGGGGTACCGCTTTTTGGACAAGCGGGCACGCTGGGTGAAAACTCGGCACGCGCCCTGTGACCTGATTCTGTTTGAAGATCTGTCTCGGTATCGGTTCACGATGGACAGGCCTCCTACCGAAAACAGTCAACTGATGAATTGGTCACACCGGGAATTGCTGAAAACAGTGAAGATGCAGGCTGCCCTGTTTGGTATCGGTGTGGGTACCGTACCTGCTGCTTTCACATCTCGGTTTGACGCACAGACCGGAGCGCCAGGGCTTCGTTGCAAGCGTGTGACCAAACAGGATAAGGAAAAGACGCCGTTTTGGCTCATTCAGTTTGCGGAAATCACTGGGGTGAATGTGACGAACGTGGAGCCGGGACAATTGATTCCGGTGGACGGAGGAGAGTGGTTCGTCTCCCCGAAGGGACCGCGAGCTGCCGACGGATTGAAGTGCGTTCACGCGGACATCAACGCCGCACACAACTTGCAGCGGCGTTTTTGGATTCCGCGGCTGCCATCGGTGAAATGTCGTCGATATGTCGAAGCAGAGGGATTCGCGGCAGTTCCGTCGTCTACGGCTTTCATGAAAGTGCACGGGAAAGGCGCCTTTGTGTCAGTGGACGGCGAATTCTACGAATATCAGAAAGGGAGGAGGGTGGCCGTAAATCGTGCGGATCGCACGAGTTCGACGTTGGACGAAGATGAAGGGGACATCGGGGAGGAAATGCTCGTCTCCTCGAATGGGGCGGGAGAATTCGTCAGGATGTTCTACGACGAGAGTGGTTACGTCGGTTACGGGCGATGGATGGACTCAAAGGTCTTCTGGGGGAAGGTCAGACAGATTGTGCATCGGGCCATTCAGGACCAGGTTGAGAAGCGAGCAGCCGCACGGGGGGAGAACGGTGCAACGTCAAGCCGTTGATCATCCCTGTGCCGGGGATGATTTGATTTGGGGATGCGACCTCAGCCGGACTGGCCCGGCCGCATTGTGTATAACCTCCACCTGTTTTTGGTAAGGCTGTGAGAGAGGTGTGAGACTTCTGTTGGCACACCTCTCGAAAATGTCATGGCAGGTGGCTTTCATGTCTATCATTCCCATACGTATGTTGAACGAACTGTCCTATTGTGAGCGCCTGTTTCACCTCATGCACGTGCAGGGGTTGTTTGAACAGTCCGCTGACACCATCGAAGGAACGATGCAACACAATCGGGCGGAGCGTCACCGGCGTCCATCGGATGTGGGGGACGTGACTGCCTGGGGGCAGGCGCCAAGGAGCCTCACTCTCGGGGACGAGAAGTTGGGCATCATCGGGAAACTGGATGCCATCCGCGTTACGGATTCCGGTCTATGGGAACCCGTCGAATCCAAACATTCGAGCGCTCCGAGCGGAGACGCGACGTTTCGGGTTGGCGAGTGGGTCCTTGATGGCAGCGCGTGGCCCAATGATCAAATTCAACTCTGTGCCCAAGGACTGTTGCTGCAGGCCAATGGCTTTCCGTGCGAGGCGGGGCGTCTGCACTACCGCGGGAACCGCAAGACCGTTCGAATTCAGTGGTCAGAAGATCTGGTCGCAGCGACGTTGGCGACGATTCGCCGTGCACAGGAGCTGGAATCCTCCGCGATGCCCGGCCCCCTGGTGAATTCGGACAAGTGCTTTCGATGCTCCCTGAATCAGGTCTGCCTTCCGCACGAAACCATGTTGCTCGGTGGTCTGACGGACGGAGCATCGAAGCTGCGTGATATCGTACCCAGTCGGGACGATCTCGGGACGGTATACGTCACCGAGCCGGGCAGTCGGGTGAGCAAACGCGGGTATGAGCTGGTGGTGCAACTACCCACGGATGAACGCCTGGAGATTCCGTTGAAGGACGTGCGCCATATCTCCCTGTTTGGCAATGTGCAGGCGACTACGCAGTTGATTCATGAATGCATGTCGCAGGGGATATCCATCAGCTATCTGACTTCCGGCGGTCGGCTGGTGGGAATGGTGCATGACCTGGTGACGAAAAACATCCACGTTAGAGAAGCGCAGTTTCGCCGATTTCGGGACGAGGAGGTCAGAATGCACTTGGCCAAATCGGTGGTTCGGGCCAAGATTCTCAACCAGCGAACCATGCTCCGAAGGAACGCGCAACACATGGATGCGTCTATCTTGGCGGAGATGTCCGAGTTGGCAAAGCGGGTGGTCCGTAGTGCCACGGCCAGTTCTCTACTTGGTGTGGAAGGGATGGCGGCCAAAGCATACATGGCGGCATTTCCTCAGATGCTGCGCGTCCGGGATGTCCCCGAGGGAGAGATTTTGATGAACGGGCGAAACCGCCGTCCTCCGAAAGATCCGGTCAACGCCCTGTTATCCCTCGCGTACTCACTGTTGGAACGCGACATGTACGTGGCATTGGCCACGGCAGGGCTCGATCCGCTCTTCGGCTTCTATCACACCATCGTTCCGGGGCGACCGGCGTTGGTGTTGGATATGATGGAACCGTTTCGAGCCATTGTGGCGGACTCGGTGGTGATTCGTTGCCTGAATACCGGAGTGATTCAATGGGACGATTTCTATATCGGTCCTGAGGCGTGTGCTTTAAAGCCAAACGCCCGGAAACGGTTTTTCCAAGCGTATGAACGGCGCATGCACGAGACGGTGACGCACCCAGTATTTCAATACAAACTCAGCTATCGGCGGATGCTGGAATTGGAAGCCAGGTTCCTGGCCCGTTTTTTGATGGATGACATTCCGGACTACAGACCGATTGTGACGAGGTGAGGCGGCGTTGCGAAGGCATGTGCTGGTCAGTTACGACATCAGTGATCCGAAGCGTTGGCGGAAGGTGTACAAAATCGTGCGCGGGTACGGGAAACACGTGCAGTACTCGGTGTTTCTTTGCCAACTGACCGAGCGGGATGAAGCCGAATTGAAGGAAACTTTAAAGGACGTCATTCACCACGATCAGGATCAGATTCTGTTTGCCCGTCTCGGCACCGTCCAATCCAATGCGGTAGAGCGCAACGTGACAAGCATCGGACGCGATCTGGTGCCTTTGGACTTGAAGGACCTGGTGTTTTGAGTTGAATGGCTGCGAATATTTCGGATATAATAAGCACGTATCTATAGGATACATGCTTTGATCTGCAGGTCTTTGTGCCAACGTGGCGCTTAAAGGCGACCACATTGACCTGGCTTTTAGACCGCTCGCTCAACGGTCCGACATTCGAGCGCCTCGCTGGGGCAAAAGTCCCTGGAGGCGCTCGAATCATAGGTGGGATGCGGAACTTTCGACAGTGAGGTGCACGGATGTGGTGAATTTGGAACTGAAAGAACGGGATGAAATCGCCGTTGCTCGCTTTCGGGTGCCGTGGGCCGCGC
>NZ_KE386913.1:6185-64314 GCF_000429525.1 Alicyclobacillus contaminans DSM 17975
TGCACGTACGGCTGCCCTTTGCTTCTGGCGCCCGGCAGGATGCCACCCCATGAGACAGCCTACACTTCTGTTCCACGAGGCATCGTCACACCGCCCGTGAGCAACAGATTGTATGACTCTGTATGAGCATCGTCCTGGAAATGGATGTTCTCCGGGTTCATGGGCAAGCCGCAGTTTTATGCCGCCGACGGCCAGGTAGAAGTCCATGCTGGTCACCTCGCTTGAATTCAGGCTATTAACACGTATAAAAAATACACACAACAGCATTGGTGTGTATAAAAAATGTGTTTTGTAATACTCTCAGAAGGGAGCTCGCCCATTGAAGTCGTACTCTTCGTCCGAAATCATCAAACTCCTGAACGCGGACGGATGGTACTTGTCTTCAGTGAAGGGTAGCCACCATTACTACAGACATCCTAGTAAACTCGGCAAAGTTAAAGTGCCACATCCGAAGAAAGACCTAAAACCAAAGACAGGCCAGAGCCCCTGTATGGTGCCTGTGGAGCTTGTGGGCAACGCGAAGCGTTATCCATCAAATCCACAGGATAAAAAAGAAGGCGTCTAAACGCCTTTCTAAGAGATTTTTAAATGGGGGGTGTATACCGCATAATAAAATTGCAGAAAACCGCAGTGTAAAAGATGGTGTTTTTTGGGAGGGAGGTCAATTTTGATATTTTGGCTTATAGTAATTATGCTGTTTGGTCTGATTCTTCTGATTAGACCGGATTGGTCTTGGATGATCACGGAGAAATGGAAGTCAAACGATGCCACGGAGCCGTCGAATGTTTATAAGCTTTCAACACGGTTTGGTGGAGTGATTTGTATCTTACTGGGTGGTGTTGGGTTACTAGTCTTATTGTTGACTTAAAATTTCGGTAGAGAAACATCAAACCGCCGGAAACCGCAATGCGAGCTTTCGGAGGTTTGATGGTAACACTCAATACTCAAGCAGGCAGACCTTCTGCAATAGTCCCGCCGGAAGGAGGTTTAACGTGGATAGATACACTTTCCCGGCTGTATTTGAGCCGGACGAGAACGGGAACGGCTATACCGTCACATTCCCGGATCTTCCTGGCTGCATCACGGAAGGCGACACGCTCGAAGAGGCCAAAGGCATGGCACAGGAAGCACTCGAAGGCTACCTGTGGGAGGCTGAGCAACACCATGACCCCATCCCCGAACCCAGCCGTCCCGAGACGTTGCAACTTGATCCTGGAACTTTCATTGTCCCCATAGACGCATGGATGGACTTGGTTCGGGACGAAATGGCCAACAAAGTTGTACGAACCAACGTGACGCTGCCGAAGTGGCTGAAAGATGCTGCAGAAGAGCGCAAAATCAACTTTTCACAGCTTCTTCAGCAAGCGATTAAGGAGCGCCTTGGGATCCAAAATAAGACTCCTTGAACAAGGGGGCTTACCCTGTTGTATATCGGTACACCGCTTTGGACAGTCTGAGTAGAGAATGCTCTGTAGCGGTGATGCTGATGAGGTATTTCTCGTATGTAACGGGACATCGATCCGCAATGCGTATCCGACGGGTGGTCGAGTACGCGGATCAATCCACAAATGTGTCTGCCAATCCAAATTTCCCCGCGTTGTATACTTCGTCGACACAATTCGCTACCATGGAATCATCAAGAATTGACAGGGTGAACGCGGTGCCAGGATTGTTTGACGTTGTACCAGAGTCGTTTTTTTCTCTGCTGGCTTCCAAAAACAAAAGTATCTATTTTCGTGCCTTAATGGTGCTGCGTGAGTGCTATCAGGGTGAGTTGCGCTTTCAAAGAGGAGATTTGGTGGGATATCTGGTCCATCACATGATGACGGACCTGATGGCACTTATGGAAAACCCGGAGGATGAAGAGACGGTCAATCCCGGCGATTCTCTGGGACGAACTGGGATGGTCACCGAAGCGGACACGGAGACGACGCTGTCCGGACGGGCACATGCGTTGGTTCGGCGTTTGTTGGAAACGGGTTGGCTCACAGCGGTGCCGGACGAAAGCTCGCTGGATGAGATCTTGCTCATTCCGGATTATGCCATCGCAATCTTGGACGTACTCCACAGCATTGTCCATCCAGTGGACAAGCCGTACAATTCATTTGTGTACAGCACCTACTCAGTGTTGCGAACGGCGAACGAGGAACGGGACTATATGTTCCCGGCGTTGCAGGGAGCTTTCGACAATACACAGGCTTTACTTGGGAGTCTTCGCGCACTGCTTCATAACATTCACAAATTTTATCAGAGTCTTCAGCAACGAAATGATATCCACAGCCTGCTTCAGGAGCATTTTGACGAATATCAGATGCTGGTTGCTGCGAGAACGTATCATCCCTTGAAGACGGTGGATAGTGTCCACCGGTTTCGGCCGCGTATTCTGACCATTTTACGCAACTGGCTGCTTGACGTCGAGGTGATGGATTTGCTGGTCCAGTCCATGCAGACGCACCGAGGAGGCATAGATGCGGGAGAAGCGCGGTACGAAATCATCCGGATGATTCAATTCATCATCGACAGCTTTGAGTCCATGGACTCGTTCCTCCGCGAAATTGATCGGCGGAACAGTGCGTACAGTCGGTCGTCGGTTGAGCGGATCCAATACTTGCTCAACACGGACCGGGATTCAAAGGGGAAGCTGGTTGAAATTCTGAAACGTGCGCCGAAGCTGACCGACGACAGGCCATCTCCGTTGTATCAGGCGATGGCGGAACTTCCCGTCTACCGCGTCGAATTGGCAGATCCAGACGGGCTCTACACCGAGCCGAGACGCCGTCAGCGAGGGAAGCCGCAGCCGCTCCGAACGAGGACGGATGTGGCCGATGCAAGGTTCGCAGAAGAGGCGCGTGAGTTGGTGGAGCGCGCGAATTCGTTGTTTTCACACGAACGCGTGGTGCAGTTCATTCTTTCGCGGATGTCGGCAGACGGGGTGCTGCATGCGAGGGATTTGCGGTTGAACGAGGTGGAGGATTACCTGCGGACAATGGTGGCGGTCATCAAATCGGACGAACCGGACATTCCGTACCGCATCACCTGGGATGAGGCGGAGCGCTCGGTGCGGGTTGGCCGGTACAAAATCCCCGCGATTACATTCCTTAAGATTGCGGACCACAGATATGAGACGCCACAGAGGACGAGCATTGATTGAGGCAGGCCTTGGGCCGGGAAGGCAAGCTGTGCTCTTGTGAACACGGAGGTGGGTATGATGGATTGGCAACGAGAGTTTGAGGCATTGCCGGAGCGGGATAAGGAGCAGTTTTCCCGCTTGCTCAGTCTGTTGTTTGACCAGACGTTTCTCTTGAGGGACGTCTGGGATGCTCAGACAGGGCGATTGACGAGCAATCGCGAATATCGTTTTGCGGAACGCGTTCGCCCGTTGTTGGAAGCGTACCTCGCGGTGAGCGGCTGGGCTCTGCAGGTGGATAGTCTCCGCGGCGTGATGGCACTGTACAACCGATACGGCCGTAATCGACAGACGCTCGACAAACTGACCACTTACATCCTCTTTATCTTGCGTCTCATCTACGACGAACAACTGGAGCAGGTTTCAGGGCGGCGTGAAGTGTTGATTTGGTTGCGGGACGTCTACGAGAAGCTGCATGCGTTCGGATTTACGGAAAAGAAAATCTCTATGGTTCGGCTGCAGACCACCATGATGAAACTGCGTCGGTTATCGGTCATAGAACGAACGGATGGGGAGGGGCTGCAGCCGGACAGTCGATGGATTGTGTATCCGACCATTCGCATTCTGGTTTCGGACGAGCGGATCAATCAGATATACGAAAAGATAGAACAGGAACCGTGGGATTCGGAGGAAGAAGGGGAAGACGAGTTGCCCGGC
This sequence comes from Alicyclobacillus contaminans DSM 17975, assembly GCF_000429525.1. Taxonomy (GTDB): domain Bacteria; phylum Bacillota; class Bacilli; order Alicyclobacillales; family Alicyclobacillaceae; genus Alicyclobacillus_A; species Alicyclobacillus_A contaminans. The sequence continues at coordinate 10,030 of NZ_KE386913.1, forward strand.
GTGTATGATACCAACGACAGTGAGGAGGCGCGGAAACGCGCATGAAGCGATTGGACAAGCTCCTGCTTATCAACTGGCACTACATCGTTCACGATGTGCTGCACCTTGAACCGGTCACGTTTCTGACGGGGAAGAATGGTGCGGGAAAGTCAACCATTCTCGATGCGCTCCAAATGATCATCCTCGGGGATACGAGTGGTCACTTCTTCAATAAGGCAGCCAACGACAACTCGCGGCGGACGTTGCGTGGATATTTGTACGGTGAGGTCGGCGAAGGTGAGGAGACCGGCGTCGTATATTTGCGCGGGAACGAGACGTTCTCCAGCTATGTTGTGGCCGAGTTCACCGACACGGTGAAAAAGAAACGTTTCTGTATGGGCGCGGTGTTCGATTGCGAAGCGGACGGCACGTTCAACCATCGCTTCTTCTCTCTGATGGACGAATTGCCAGCGTTTCACTTCATCCGCGACGACATTCCCATGGGGATTCAGGAGCTACGGCAGTGGGGGGCGCGCCTTGGCAAGGGAAAATTTGAGCTGTATGAAACCAACAAGCGGTACCAGGATATGTTTCGAAGCCATATGGGCAACCTGGGCGAGAAATTTTTTCAATTGTTCCGCAAGGCGGTGCCTTTCTCACCCATCATGGACGTGGCAGGGTTCATTTCCGAATTTGTGTGCGACGTGGAGCACCGGCTGGACATCGAAGACATGCGGGAAAACATCCGTCACTATCGACGGCTGGAAGCGGAACTCGGGTATATCCAGCGAAAGGTGGATGCGCTGGAGAAAATCTGCAAGCAGGCCGAAGCGGTGGAGGTGATCAAAGAGCGTCTTCGGGTCAACGAATTTCTGTTGGACCGCGCGCGTGTGGCAGAACTGGAGCATACATTGCAGCGGATGGACGAGGAGATTGCACGGGATGAGGCAAGGTTGCAGGAACTCATCGGTGTGTTGGAACGGGACGATGCTCGGTTGAAACAGTTGCGGGCGCAACGGGACACATGGCGCGAGGAACAGGCGAGATCGGACGTGTTCACCACCAAACAACGGTTGGAAGACCAGCAAAAACTGTTGGAAACGGAGTATCTGGCGATTCGTCAATCGCTGCAACGGCAGGAGCGTTTGCTGCTGGAGGTATCGTCGCGGTGGATGGCGACGTTGGCGGATGTCCGCGGTTCAGTTTCATGGTTTGACCACTCGCCGGATGGGGCGGCGCTTGTGGCAGCGCACCGGGAATTTGGCAATGTCGGCGCCGCGCTGGAGCGCGCGTGCGCCTGCATCAACGATGCGATGCGCCAGTTGCGAAAACCATATGATCTTCAAGGCCAAGGGCTACTCAATCTGGACGTACGCGCTTGTGAAGTGGATTTGGCGGGCTTTGAGGAGGCGGCATTGCGGTTCAGCGAAGCGTCGGAAGACCTTCAGACAATCCGCCGCGCCATTGAGTCTGCCTTGGCGGCTTGGAGGGAAGAGTCTAAGGAACTGCAACAGGTCATCGCAGAGTTGAAGAAAGGAATTAAACCTTATGAACCCAAGGTAACGTCGCTCCAGCAGGTCATCGCCGATGCGCTCCGAGAACAGACGGGCGAGTTCGTGCCGGTCACCATCTTCGCGGAAGCGTTGGATATTCCGAATCCCACGTGGCACAGGGCGATAGAGGGATATCTGCACACGCAGCGCTTTTACCTGCTGGTTCCGCCGGAACATTTCCAACGGGCGTTGGAAGTGTACGACCGCGTGAAGCGTGAACGACGCATTTATGATGTGGGCCTGGTCGACGTGGGACGCATTCTGGCGCGAAAGCCGGATCGACTGCCGGGCAGTTTGGCGGAAGAGGTGGAGACGGACAACCCGTACGCACGTGCATATGCCGACTACCTGTTGGGGCGGGTCATGAAGTGTGAACGGGTACAGGATCTCCGAAAGCATCACACGGCCATCACTCCGGACGGAATGCTGTACCAAAACTACGTGGCACGCCAGTTAGATCCTAAACGTTGGGAGAGCCTATTCATTGGTAAACGCGCGCTTGCACAACAATTGGAGCAAAAGACAGCGCGTTTGGCCGAAGTGGACCGTCACGTGGAGACTTGGACAGAACGAGGGAGACGGGCGAGTGGTTGGGCCCGGACAGCACCGTTGAGCGAAGGGGATCTGCGGGATGTCCGCGAAGCGCAGGAAGCGTTGATGCGCATTCCTCCGATGCAGAAAGAGTTGCAACGGGTGATTGCGGAACTCGGTGCACTGGATCTGTCGTATCTGCTTGACTTGGAAAAGAAGATTGAACACTGCGAGGCGCAGATTTCGGAAGTGGAGAAACATCGCGACGTGGTGCTCCGCGAGCAAGCGCAGGTGGCGGAGCACGTGAGGCGGATAGCGGAAGAACGTCGTCCGGCGGTGGAGGCGGAGCGAGCTGAGGCCGCTGGTAAGATCCGCAATGATTACGATGAGGCGTTTGTGTCTGAACAGGGGGAACCGAAATTTCAGCAAGAGTTGGCGCGTTTACAATCGCCTGCTGCGATACTGGCGAATTTTGGTCGGCAGGTGCAGGCGGACCTCACCCGACGACAAAGTCTCTTCGCGGAACTGGTGTCACTGCGCGCGAACTACAACCGCGACTTTCAGGCTGGATTCGATATTCAGCGGGAAGACAACGAAGCGTATGCCACGGAACTGAAGCGCTTGGTGGAGTCGCATCTGACAGAGTATGAGGAGAAAATCAAACAGGCGAAGGAGCGAGCCCAGATTCAGTTTCAGGAAGACTTTGTGAGCAAGCTCCAGAGCAACATCTACACCGTGGAAGCTCAGATTCGAGATTTGAACGCGGCCCTGCGGGGTATTTCCTTTGGACGAGATCAATATCGTTTCCAGGTCACGCCGAATCCGCAGTATCTCCGATTCTACCAGATGATCATGGATGATCTGTTGATGGAAGGATACGGGTTGTTCTCGCAGAGCTTCCAGGAGAAGCACGGGGACGTGGTGGAAGAATTGTTCCGCAACATCGTGGACGTGGATGAGTCCGATCCGTTGGCCATGACGGAACTGGAGAAAAACCTGGAGCGTTTCACGGACTATCGCACGTTCCTCAACTTTGACCTGATTGTAAAGGACGAGGAAGGACGCGAGTCCAGACTGTCGCGCGTGATTGCGAAGAAATCCGGAGGGGAGACGCAGACTCCGTTTTATATCTCGGTCCTCGCATCCTTTGTACAACTCTATCGCGTCGGTCGGGTGGGCTCGGATAATACATTGCGACTCATTGTGTTCGACGAGGCGTACAGCAAAATGGACCACCAGCGCATCCGCGAAAGCGTAAAGCTGATTCGCGAACTCGGCCTTCAGGTCATTCTGTCAGCGCCGACGGAGAAATTGGCGGACATCGCACCATTGGTGGATCGAACGCTGATTGTCACGCGTATACAAAGCCAGACCAAAGTGCTGGAATTCGACATGTTGGACGAGGCGGTGACGGGCAACCGTGGCGGCAAGGTGGGATGAGTTGGATCCGTGGTCGCGCGTGATCCTGAACAGGCTTTTGGACAAGTACGAAACCAGTGCTGCGTTTCTACGGGGCGAGCGGACGACCCGGCGGGTACAGGTTCCCATGACAGACGCGGTGGTACCGCGCTATCGTTCTGGCGGGATGGATCCCGACGAGCGCAAAACCTTGCACGACACGCTTGAGCGCTTGGAACGGCTCGGATGGGTGGAATTGGACTGGGATCGGTTTGAACGCGGCAATCTGCTTACGCGCGTCATCCTTCAATGGGACGGGATAGATCTTGTCTATGATGGATTGGGCCGCAAGCGAAAGGAGGATGTGCTGCAATCCGTCCGCGAGGAGTTGGCTGCGTATCGGACGCGTTTGACGCCGCATTGGATGCAGCGTTGGCTGGACGACGTGGAGGCGGCGATGGACGCCAAGAAAGCCATTCCGGAGTCTCTGCTTCCGGCGCAGCCGGAGAAGCGGCAGTTGTTGTTGGAGTCGTTGGCCGGCCTCGTGGACAAAGGGGATGAAGTGATGGCCATGCGTCTATTTTCCAAACGCTACCTCAAGTCGAGTAAAGCGTTTGAACAAGGCATTCGCTCCCGATTTGAATCCTTGTTGCGCCAGTATTGGCTACCCACGGAAGCGAGTGCTGAATTCAGGACGATCGAGGACGAGGCTTCAGTGCTGCTGAACGAGGTGGGGATAGAGGTAGCGCATGAAGATGTGGCGTTCTGTGGCCCGCTCGTTCTGATGCAGAACGGACGCCGGCTCGACTGCTGTGCGGTGTCCACGGGCGTGGCGGTGGATGCGGAATCACTGGGGCGTATGGACGTGGTGGAATGGGGCGCGGTGCGTCGTGTCCTCTCCATCGAGAACAAGGCAAACTATCGATATTACGTCCGGACGGATCGGAAACCGGACGACTTGGTGATTTATCTTGGCGGGTTCCCAAGCCCTGCGAAGCGCAGATTTCTGAAGAAGCTATGGGACGTTGTACGTCATGGTTGCCTCGGTGATTCCGGTGGACATGCTGAGGTGGTCTTCCAGCATTGGGGAGATCTCGACTACGGTGGCATCCTGATTGGTCAGTTACTGCGCGACACCGTTTGGCCGGACATGACGCCCTGGCGGATGGAGCCTAAGTGGCTGGACACGCTCGCTGACTTTGTTGAACCATTCACGGACAGCTATCGCAAAAAATTGGAGACTCTACTTCAGCAGCCCCGTTACGCATTATGGTACGATTTGATACGGAAATTGTTGGATGTCGGTGGAACGTTGGAGCAGGAGGCGTTCCTGGTGTAGTGAGGTGGTTGAACCCCTGTCGACCAACGTGAATAGAGCGTCGCAGACGTCATCCTCAAATCGGCAGCCGCAGTTGCTCCGATGGACGGTCATCGCTGTTCATCGGCGGTAGGATGGCCTGATCCGGCTGTATCCTCGGCGGTAAAGGACGCTCGCCATACCGCAGCGTCGGGACTCCGTGCTTCAACATCAAGCCTCGGGCGCGCTGCATCACGCGTTCGGCGTAGCTGCGGGGAGGGTATGCCTGCTTGTACAACTGCTCAAGGCGCGGGGCCACGTCCGGGTAATGGCGGGCCACCGTTTGCAGAAACCAGGGTTTCACGTCGTCCGCCAACCGCAGCAGGGAGGGAACCACAAAAGTGGCACCGTGCGCCTTGGCGGCGCCAATCACCGCTTCCAGGTCCTCGTCAGAATCGGTCAGGTAGGGCACGATGGGGGCGACGAAGACGCCGGCAGGCAGTCCGTGGCGCACCAGTTCGCGCACGGCCTCGAGGCGCTTCATCGGCGCGGGCGACGCCGGTTCGAGTTTGCGCCAGATGTCTTTGTTGAGTGTGTGCACGCTCAGTTGGATGGACACCACGTTCATCTGCTGCAACAGGGGAATGTCCCGCAGAATCAGCGGCGAGCGCGTGGTCACTGTCACGGGCACCTGATACCGCGCCAATACCATCAAACACCGCCGCGTCAACTCGCATCTGGCTTCCACCGGTTGATACGGATCTGTGGCCGTGCCAATCGCCACGCGCCCGATGTGCACAGCGAGCGCCTGCAGGTCGTTGTGAAACCGCTTGGCCATCCTCTTCAACTGCGCCTCCAGGGCCTCCGGCGCGTTTGCCTTTACGAAAATGTGCGTCTGAAACGTATCGTCCGCAGTCAGCCCCATATAGGAATGGGTGGAGCGGGCGTAGCAGAAGCTGCAGCCATGCGTGCAGCCCCGATATGGATTGAGCGACCATTCAAACGGCATGCTCGGCGCCGTGACCCGGTTCATCACCTGTTTGGCGCGCATTTCTTCAAACTCCGGTCCTCGCCGCATCTTTCGCCCCTCTTCCCGTTAAGAACTCGAACACACGTTCGTATTCATACTGTAATACGGAATCGGGACGGGTGCAACTCAAAACAAGAGCGTGTGAGGACGATCCGTTCGTGCTCACACGCTCTGCGCGCCGCGCTGGTCGTCCGGACCGGCACGGCGTGTCAGGCTGCATCAAGCCGTCTGTGATTTGGCGAGCTCCACCGCCAGCTGTGCGCCGAGGTGCGCGTTGTTCTTGACGAGCGCCACGTTGGTCTCGAGGCTCTTTCCGCCCGTGAGTTCCTTGATTTTGTCGAGGAGGAACGGGGTGACGGCTTTCCCGTGGATGTGCTTGGCTTCCGCCTCCTGCAGGGCCTCGGCAATCACGGATTCCATGTCCGCGGCGTTCATCGCCGCGTCCTCCGGCACCGGATTGGCGATGACCGTGCCGCCCTGTAAGCCGAGCGCCCATTTGGTCCGCAGAAACACAGCGATGTCCGCGGGGGTTTCCAGTGAAAAGTTGGTGGGAAACCCGCTGGTGCGGCTGTAGAAAGCAGGGAACTCGTCCGTCCGGTATCCCACCACAGGCACGCCGTGCGTCTCCAGGTACTCGAGGGTGAGTCCCAGATCCAGAATCGACTTGGCTCCGGCGCACACCACCGCGACGTTGGTCTGGGCCAATTCCATCAAATCGGCCGAGATGTCCATCGTTCGCTCGGCGCCGCGATGCACGCCGCCAATGCCGCCGGTCACAAACACCTCAATACCGGCCAGCCGCGCGCAGATCATGGTCGCCGCCACTGTGGTCGCGCCATGGCGGCCCTGCGACAGCACGTAGGCGAGGTCTCTTCGGCTGACTTTGGCGATGCTGTCGCGGTTTTCCGGGCGTCCGAGAAATTCCAGATCATCGTCGGACAAGCCGACGCGGATGCGTCCGTTGAGGATGGCGATGGTGGCGGGCACCGCTCCGTGGCTGCGCACAATCGCCTCGACCTCGCGCGCCGTTTGCACATTGGTGGGATACGGCATGCCGTGCGAGATGATGGTCGACTCCAGCGCCACAATCGGTTGACCGGCCGCTTTGGCCGCCTTCACTTCGTCTGAAAAACTGAGCCATGTTTCCAACGTCAGGTTCATCTCTTCATCTCCTCAATCCAGGGACCGAGACTCCGCCAGCCAGGTGTGGGCAAGTTTCGGTGTGATGTCCGTTGCTACGGTTTCCTGCGTGAGCAGGGTGATTCTGGATAGCTGCGCGCCAAACCAACAGGCCTGCCGAATGCGCAACGAATGCAGCATGGCGTACGCAAAGCCAGCGACGAACGCGTCTCCAGCGCCGGTGACGTCGACCGCCTGTACGCGGTCCACCGGCAGGTGCTGGAAGGTGCCCGCCTCGTCCATCCAGGCGACGCCTTCCGCGCCGAGAGTGACCACCACCGTGGCGCAGCCGCGGCGGAGAAGCGACGTGCAGGCTTGTTGAAGGTCCGCCTCGTCCACCACGGGCAGTCCGGAGATGGCAGCCAACTCGTCCCGGTTGGCAATCAGCGTTCGGACGCCGTCCAGGCGCTCGGGCAAGCGTTTCGCCTTCGGGCTCGACACAGGCGCCACCACCAGGTGGGTTCCCGTCTCGGCCGCCGCCGATATGACGAACGCGAGACTGTCCGAGGGCAGGTTGGTATCCACCACCGTCACGGCGCACTGGGCCATGACGCGAACCTTCGGCGCCAAGCGATCCACCGTGAACCGGTCGTAAATCTCCATGTCGGCAAGGGCAACGGCCAGGTTTCCGTCCGCGTCGAGCACGGCTGTGTACGTCCCGGTCCGAGCGTCGGACGTTTGAATCGTTTGTCCGACATCCACGCCAAGCCCGCGGACGTGCGCCAACAGCGCCTCCCCTTCCTTATCGTCGCCCACCATCGTCACGAGCGCGGGCGGCAGTCCGAGGCGCGCCAGGTTTTCCGCCACATTTCTCGCCACGCCACCGTGGGATTCCACCACCTCGGCGGGATTCGACGTACCGTACACGAGTGGCGCGCGGGTCTGAAGCTTGCGGTCGACGTTCGCGCCGCCGATGCACAGAACACCGCGCCGTTCCGGAAACACGTACGCGCGGCCGAGGATTTCCCCGTCCCGCATCAGGGCTGAGATGTGAGCGGCCACGGCGGATCGGGAGATCTGAAACCGGTCAGCCAGCTCTCGCTGCGAGATGAACGGATTTTCACGAATGCACTGCAGGATGTCCAGCCGTTTGTCCGGATGGGGCATGGGGTCACCTCCCAGGCTCACTGAATAACACTTGTTAGTTCATTATAAACAATTGTTATTCAGAACGCACGTCTGATGCCGAGGTGGGCGGGGGGATGTTCCGCGACGAGGTTGTGGAGACGTAAAAAAATCAGGACGGTTTCCCGTCCTGGCGATGCATGCCCTGCACTTCAGCCGTTCACGAACTCCGCCACGTGGTCGGGGTGGCGTTTACGGACCAGGCCGTGCGGATCGATCACGAATTTGCGGGCCACGCCCTGGTCGAAGTCGCGGTAGCCCTCCTGGGCGTGGTCGAGGTCGATGATGGTCGCGTTGACCGCCTTGGCGATGTTCGCCCGTCCGCTGAGGATGGCGTTCATCAATTGCCGGTGGTAGCGCATGACCGGCGTCTGGCCCGTGACGAAGGAGTGCGCCTTTGCCCAGCCGAGACCAATGCGGATTTTCAGCGATCCGATTTTCGCGTCTTCGTCCTGCGCCCCCGGATCTCCGGTCACATACAGCCCGGGAATCCCCAACCGGCCGCCGGCTCGGGTGACCTGCATGATGGAGTTGAGCACCGTGGCGGGAGCCTCGGTGTGGTTCTTGCCGTGGCCGTGCGCTTCGAAGCCCACGCAGTCCACCGCGCAGTCGACTTCCGGAACGCCGAGAATCTGTTCAATCTGTTCGCCGAGGTCGTCGTGCTCGCTCAGGTTGATGGTTTCGCAGCCGAAACTGCGGGCCTGCTCCAGCCGTTTGGCGTTCAAGTCGCCCACAATGACCACGGACGCGCCGAGCAGTTGGGCGGCGTGTGCCGCGGCCAGGCCGACCGGTCCGGCGCCGGCGATGTACACGGTCGATCCGGTCGTGACGCCGGCACTGACCACGCCGTGGTAGCCGGTGGGGAAGATATCGGAGAGCATGGTCAGGTCGAGGATTTTTTCCAATGCCTGGTCCTTATCCGGGAACTTGAGCAGCTGGAAGTCGGCGTACGGTACCATGACGTACTCCGCCTGCCCGCCGACCCAGCCTCCCATGTCCACGTACCCGTAGGCGGAGCCGGGACGGTCGGGATTGACGTTCAGGCAGATGTGGGTGTCGCCGGTTTTGCAGTTGCGGCACCGGCCGCAGGCGATGTTGAAAGGCACGGAGACGAGGTCGCCCTTCTTGATGAATTCCACATCGCGCCCGATTTCAATAACCTCGCCGGTGATCTCGTGGCCCAGCACCAACCCCTCGGGGGCAGTGGTCCGGCCGCGGACCATGTGTTGGTCGCTGCCGCAGATGTTGGTCGAAATCACTTTCAGAATCACGCCGTGCTCGCACTTGCGGCCGACATTCAGCGGATTGACGCCGGGGCCGTCCTTCAGCACCAATTCCGGATAATCAATGGTTTCCACCCCGACTCGTCCTGGTCCTTTGTACACCACAGCCCGATTCCCTGGCATGGATGCCACCTCCGAAAGCCACAATTTGTGATACTCTTTTCTCGGAGAATTCTATAAAATAACGGCCTTGGAATGATTGAAAGCGGTTACTTTCAGGCATCTGCATAACCTTTCTTGTGCATGGATACAACGCTCGTTTGGATGCGGGCTGGGCTGCCGCCGCCGGACCGCCGGGGGACGGCGGACAGCGGGGAAAGGAGGGGTTGGGATGCGAGAGTTGGTGCCTTCGAGCGGAGGAAACAGGCGGTCGGACGCACATTTCTCCACCCTGCGGCGCGGGGAGACGCTGTTGGCGGAACTGGACCGTACGTTGCAGGCGCTGCGCGAGCGGTTTCCGGACGTGCCGATGGTGCTGGAGGATCCGTATGGGGTGCCCGTTCGTGCACTGGGAGGGGCGGCGGAAGGCGAGCGGAACACATTCGCATGGCACTGCATTCCGCTCACGTTGAACGGTCGATGGTTTGGCTGCATTCGCTGCGCTGGGCCGATGGTGACCCTGGGAAGCGCGGATGTGGCGCCGATTGTCCTCATGCTCAGCGAGTTGGAGCGCTGGTTGCAGACGGAGGGGGAGCGCCGCGGGGAGAAGATTCAGAAGCTGTTGGCGGAGGGGGTCACGGCGGAGGTGGAGCATCTGCTCACCCTATGCGGCCTGCCTGCGGCATCGGCGTACACGCTGGTCGGCTTGGAATTGGCGGCGGGGCCGGATCGATTCCTGTACATGGATGTGCTGCGGATGTTCATGCTGGTGCGCATGTGGCGGTACCGCCCGACCATGGATTTTGTGGCATTTCGCAGTGGCGGGCTGGTGGGCATTTTTCCGGACAGCGCAGCCGAGGCGTGGGAGCGTCAACTGGAAATGTGGATGGGAGAATGGCAGACGTATCAGGCGCATGCCGGCATGCAGCCGCCGCTGGCCGTGCGGGGATGCGTGACCTCGGTGGCCACGGTGCACGAGCTCGACCAGGCGGTGCGCGACATCGACGCCACGCTGCAATTCGCGGAACGCGCCTGTGTGACCGGCGTAGTGCGGCCGCGGAGGCACAGCGGATTGACGTCGCTGCTGCTGCAGTTGTCGGAGGAGCAGGTGTACGAGTGGGTGTACCGCACATTAGGCCCGATATTGGCGCTGGAACACGCCGATCTGCTGAAGACGTTGCGCCTCTACCTGTTACTCAATCAGAACGTGACCCACGCGGCCAAGGCCCTGTTCATCCATCGCAACACGCTGATGTATCGCTTGAAGCATATTGAGGAACTGCTGGGCATGAATCTGCGAAACACCGCGGAGTTGTCGACTGTGTGGGCCGCGTTGGAGGGGCTGGAACTTTTATCATCGCGGGGACACCCGCTGTGATGGGAGGCATGCGTGGACCTGGCCGGGCCGCGGGCGGAGGCGTGAGTCTCGCCACTCGATTCCGCCCGCCGCCGGTCGGCCTCAATCCATCATGGCTGGGGTCATCCCCCGTAGAAGAGTCCGGTTTCCTGCAGCGTCATCGGGTTGCCCGAGCGGTGTACGCCAGCGTCTACCACTTCTCCGATGTACACCACGTGGTCGCCCTGGTCGTACTCGTGCACCACTTTGCACTCAAACCAGGACAGCGCGTCCTTCAGGATGGGGCTGCCGGTGGTCTGCGTGTAGAATTCGACGTCGCCAAACTTGTTGCCGACGCGGGAGACGGGTTTGAAAAACGCGAACGCCAAATCCTTCTGTCCGCTCTCAAGCACGTTCACCGAAAACACGCCACTCTCGTGGATCCCTTCGGTGGACGTGGTCCCTTTCTTCGCCGCAATCGCGACCAGCGGCGGCGAGAACGACGTCTGCGTCACCCAGTTGCCGGTGAACGCGTTGACATCGTCGCCCACCTTGGTGCCAATCACGTACAGACCGTAGGAGATGCCTCGCAGCGCGGTTTTCTTCGCTTGTTCGTCCATGTGCAACGCCCCTTCGCTCGTGATCTATCGAAACGTGGAGTGAACCTTCCAATCATGATGATATCGAACTTGCGGCGCGATTCAAACCGGGCGTCGCCCTCGCGCTTCATCGGGTGCGCAAAGACACCCTGTCGTTGTGGAAATTTTCGCTTTACTTTTACCCTGCTCTGTATTAAGATGAGTCACAATCAAAGGATCGAAGATACGCACAAACACGAGGAACGGGAGCAGTAGGGCGTTCGCACCGGTTCAGAGAGCTGCGGTTCGCTGCGACGCAGTCCGGTGCACCACCGAACTCGCCCGGGAGTGGCAAGGTGGAACGTGATTCCAGTATACCTTGACGTTTGCCCGCGTTACGGGAGCCGCCATCGGAAGCGGCGCAAAGGGGATGTCGCGTAGGAGAACCGCAAGGTTTAGTTCCGGATGCGATGTCAACAAGAGTGGTACCGCGGCAGTCACGGACTGATCGTCTCTTGAGAGAAGATCAAGTCCGTTTTTCATTTCTGGGACGAGGATATCCGCTAGAATCCGTTCCTGGACCGCCGCCGTCACTCCTCCCGTTTGCGTGGCCGCAATCCGGTGGCGGGCGGAGCGGGCCTTCTTTGCGAAGGCCAACAAGAGTGGTACCGCGGTGCGGCGGATGAAACGGCCCATCGTCTCTTTCGGGAGTCGATGCGGCCGTTTTCTTTCTGGGCCAAGCGTCGCGGGACCGGCGTCGATGCATCGGTGGTGTGTCAGAAGTTTCGAAAACACAGGGAGGCGGTTCAGATGGAACGACGGCAAATTGTGATCTTTGATACCACCCTGCGTGACGGGGAACAGGCGCCGGGATGCAGTTTGTATCCCGAGGAAAAGGTCCGGATTGCCCGTCAGTTGGAAAACCTGGGGGTGGACGTCATTGAGCCCGGTTTCCCGGCTTCCAGCCCCGGCGATTTCGAAGCGGTGCAGACGATTTCGAGAGCGGCGACCCGAGCTGAAATTTGTGGGTTCGCCCGTGCGATTTTTTCCGACATCGACGCGGCGGTGCGAGCTACGGAGGACGCTCCGAAGCGGCGCCTGCATCTGTTCATCTCGTCGTCGCAGATCCACCTGGATTTTCAACTGCGCAAATCGCGCGAGGAGGTGCTGCGGATTGCCCGGGAATGCATCGCCTACGCGAAACAGTTTGTCGACAAGATTGAGTTCTCGCCGATGGACGCCAGCCGCACCGATGAGGCGTTTCTTTGGGAAATGATTGAAACCGCGATTGAAGCGGGCGCCACCATCATCAACGTGCCGGACACGGTCGGGTACGCACTGCCGGAGGAGTACGGTGCCATTTTTCGACGGATCCGGGAGAATGTCCGCGGCATTGACCGGGTGATGCTGAGCGCCCACTGCCACAATGATCTGGGGCTGGCCGTGGCCAACAGTCTCGCGGCGCTGCGGAACGGTGCTGAGCAGGTGGAGGTGACCGTCAACGGCGTCGGCGAGCGGACGGGTAACTGTTCCCTGGAGGAACTGGTGATGGCCATTGATACGCGCGGCGAGGCGCTGCAGCTCGCCACCGCCATCGACCCGTCGCAAATTTACGAGACCTGTCGGCTGGTCAGTCGCACGATGAACTTTCCCATCGCGCACAACAAGCCGGTGGTGGGGCGCAATGCGTTTCAGCACGAGTCCGGCATTCACCAGGACGGCCTGCTCAAGCACCGCAGCACGTACGAGATCATGGATCCGGAGCGACTGGGCGTTCCACGCAATATGATTGTGCTCGGCAAGCATTCGGGACGCCACGCCCTGCAGCATCGTCTGGCCCAGTTCGGGATTCATCTGTCCGATCCGGAACTGGACGATGTCTTTCGCCGGTTCAAGGACGCGGCCGATGCGAAGAAAACGGTGTCCGACGACGATCTCATCCGGCTCGCGGCAGAGGGAACGGGTGAGATGATGACGTCGTACACTCTGGTGCACATGCAGGTGATGACCGCGAACGACCAGGTTCGGGTGGCGTCCGTAACGGTGCGGGACAACCGGACGGGGGTGGAGGAGAGCCATTCGTGCACCGGCAGTGGGCCGGTGGAAGCGGTGATTGGCAGTCTGAAGAAAGCCTTCCCGTTCCCGACGGAGTTTGTGGACCTGGAACTGCACTCGCTCAGCGTCGGAGAGACCGCCAACGGCGAGGCGACGGTCACCATCGCCATGGGCGGAGAGACGTTCCGCGGCACGGGCGTGCATCCGGATATCATCGTCGCGGTGGCGCACGCGTACATGTCCGCCTGCAACCAGGCGGCGCAGGAGGCGCACTCGCTGCATGCGGTGCAGGAAGCGCTGGCGGCCCGCAACTGACCCCGCGGGCGGGAGGATGTCCGGATTTCGTCCGGCTTGGCACCTGGTTTGACACAAATGGCCTCAGGCGGGGGCAACCTCGCCTGAGGCGCTTTCTCTGTATGCTATAATCGGGGACGATGGATTCTTGGGGAATTTTGCCCATTTCACGGTGGTGCATCGCATGGCCATGCAGAATGTGCAAGAAGAACTGAAGGAAGCGCTGCGACGAGCGTGCAACGAGTTGGCGGACGGGTACATGGTGCCGGATATTGTGCCAACCACTGCATCGTTCGTGTTTCTGTTGGAGAGTCCGCACGTCCAGGAACTCAAGTACGGAGCTCCGGTGTCCGGCAGTTCGGGGGCATCCATGAGCCGCCATTTGTTCGGCGAAGCGTACGGGCATCTGCCCTTGGGGATTATCGTCAAAAAGAATCGCGACGAACAGCTGCATCGTCCGTCGCTGGACAAAGTCGGCCTGATGAACGTCTGCAACATTCCCATGCAGGGAAGCGCCTATGGGAATCCGGACGTCGTCCGGAAATACGCGGACCTGCTGCGCGCGCTGGAGACCCTGCGCACCGCTGGTCAGTCCACGTCGTACAAAGATCCGGCGCTCGCGCTGACGCAGGATATCCTCCTCGAGAACCTGCGCAAGCGGCTTCGCAAACTGTGGGACAGGTCCTTGTTCCTGGTGCCCTGCGGGCGATTCGCACAAAAATTCTTCGCTCTGGCAGATCTGGTATCTCCGCAATGGCAGGTGGTGACGGGGATTCCGCACCCGTCTTACAACAATTGGAGCAAACCGCAATACGCTGGCGCGGTGTCTCGGCTCGTATCGCTGTTTCAGAACGAGTCGTGACCGATGGTCATTGCGTCAACCGCGGTGGAAAGGAATGCTTCTCACATGAAACCCATTGTGCTCTACGGCAGTTCCCGCCGGCAAGGAAATTCCGAACTGTTGGCGGACAGAGTTTTGGACGGCATACCGCACACGAAGCGTTACCTCATGGACTTGAAGATTCAACCCATTGTCGACCAACGGCACAGTCCCGCTGGATTTGCGGATGTGGACGACGATTACGATGCGCTGATTCAAGAAGTCCTGGCGCACGACGCCTTGGTGCTTGTCACACCCTTGTATTGGTACGGCATGTCCGGATTGATGAAAAACTTCGTGGATCGCTGGAGCCAAAGCCTGCGCCAGCCGGGGCTTGGCTTTCGTGAGCGGATGCAGGCCATCCCCGGCTACGTCGTGATTGCTGGAGGCGATCATCCGCACGAGAAAGCCAAGCCGCTGGTTCAGCAGTTTCAGCTCATCTTTGATTTCATGGGCATGTCGCTGGACGGATGGGTGATTGGCGAGGGCAACCGACCGGGGGACGTGTTGGCGGATGAAGCGGCCCTTCGTTCCGCCGCGGCATTGAATCAACGGCTGCGCCAGCGTTCCGCAGGACCCGGGCCCACAGCCAATGCGTGACCTGCGGTTGGAACGGCCTGACCGCCCCGCCGCATCGGATTGAAATGTTCACCAAGGATTCGGCAGAACAAAACGGAATGTCTGGCCATCGTTGCGCCGACGGCCATTTGCGTCGATTCGCCGTGGAATCGGCGGTCGCACAATCAATAGGCCCGCGAACTTGTCCAGTCCATCACCTCTGCGATGGTCCGAAGGCCGATGCGTTGGCATAACGCAATCTCTTTGCGCCACACCTCGGCCGTCATGCGAACGTCGGCATCCGCCCTGTGCCGATCCCGCACGTCCACATTCAGCCAGGCGCACACCTCGTCCAAGGTGGGAACTCTCGTCATCCGGCCCAGGGCCTGGGCGACCACCGCCGTATCCACGACGATGGGGCGCAGTTTCAGCTTCCACAGCAGGCGCGCCTGGCGTCCCAGAAAAGACAATTCGTGGCGTGCATGGTGGGCAATCCACACCCGGTTGACAGAGAGGGTCAGCACGCGGCGCAGCACCTGCTCCAAATCCCGGCCCGCCCTCACCTGTTCCGGCGACAGTCCCGTCAGGTTCCAAACCGCCTGCGGCACGCCTTCGAGGTGCTCGTGGCGGATGAGCTCGTACATGGTTTCCGTGAACTGTGGGTCCACGCCTGTGAAACACGCGGCGGCGAGGGACAGAATGAGGTCCTTTTCCGCGGAGAATCCACTCGTTTCCATGTCCACGACAAAGTAGTCCGCCGCCGTGAGCGGAGACTCCCACAGCTTCACCGCGCTGGCGGCCGCCGCCTCCTCTGACACTCCTGGTCGATACAGCGACGATTCTCGATTGGCGCCTCGAAACCACCTCATCTTCATCCCCCGCGTTTCGGAAAAGTACGGTGCACCATCCGTTCCAGCGTCTTGACCGCGCGCACGTGGATCGCCGCCTCGCGTTTGTTTGCCTCGCTCAGCGCATGCCAACGCACCGCATCCTGCGGCTCCCGATGCGCGAGGAGATCGTTCATCTGTTGATCCAGTCGAAGGCGCCATCCGAACAGGAGCGCCTCTCGGAGGTGTTGCGCTAAATCTTGAGTCAGCAGCCCCGCCGACTGCAGGAAGTGCAGTCGTTCCAGCGTCGGCAGCGCCTCGCAGCCGTTCACCAGCGCGAGCAGGCGAACCGCCTGCACCAGGGGATTCAGCAGGCCTTCCTTAACGGGGAAGTATTCCTGCGCCTCCATCCGGGTGGTCTTCACCTGACCGCGCAGGGTCACCGCCACGCTTTTGTGGATCCCGAGGTGCGCCATCTCCCAACAGATGAATGGGGACTGGCGGATGGCTGCGCGGACGTTCGCCACAACTCCAGTCCAGTCGTCCTCGCCCGCTCCGAGCGGACGGCTGTCGACCATGATGAACAGGTATCGCGTATTCGTCCAGTCGGGAAACGCCAGATACTCTTGGATTCGCTGCTGCCATTCCGCCGCTGTGCCGACCCAGCGAGGGTTGCTCCCCATCACAAAGCCCTGGCACGGCGGGAAACCGAACCCGTGCATGAGGCGAATGAATTTCCGCATGTGTGAAATGACATCCTCTGTGGACAGTCGGCCGTTCGACACCACGGCGAAATCAAGGTCGCTGCCTGGGAGTTCTTCGCCTCTGGCCGCCGAACCAAAGCGAATGTGCTGCAGGTGCAGCCGGTGTTTCGCAGGAACGGTGGCTTCCCATCCGAGCTCGAGCATTCGCGTTCTCCACCGTTGGAAGGCGTCCATCCAGACCAGCAGGTCCCCGCCGTCCGACAGGTAGGACTGAGATAATTCGAGCACACTCCGAATGTATTGCGTTCGGGCATCCACGTCTTGGTCTGGGGAAAACAGGGCGCCATCCGGCGGTGGAAAAGCAATCATGTCCGTACGCCTCGTTTCTCTTCGTTATATAATACTATCCAGAACTTTCTGCATAACGTCAAACGTTCGTCCGTGTCCCATCGTGGGAACGACGGATATCCCCATTCCTGGAGAGATGCGGCATGTTCAACAAATCCGAAATCCTGGCGGCCGCCCGACGTGCCGGCGTCCGGTTTGTGCGGCTGCAATTCTTAGATCTGTTTGGCATCCTGAAGAATGTGGAAATTCCGGTGACCGAGCTCGAGGATGCCCTGGATGGGCGCATCATGTTCGACGGTTCCTCCATCCAGGGATTCGTCCGCATTGAAGAGTCGGATATGTACCTCCGACCGGATCTGCGCACGTGGCTCGTCTTTCCGCCGGCGTTCACCGACGCCACCGTGGCCCGTCTCATCTGCAACGTATGCCTGCCGGACGGCAGACCGTTCGCGGGGGATCCGCGTGCGATTCTCCAACGGGTCGTCTCCGAAGCTGCAGCATCCGGACTCGACGCGTGCCGGGTGGGTGTGGAACTGGAGTTCTTCCTGCTGAAGCAGGATGCCCGGGGCAAACCCACACCCGAGCCCAATGATTTCGGCGGCTACTTCGACATCGCACCCACCGATGCGGGCGAAAATTGCCGGCGCGACATTGTGCTGGCGCTGGAGCGCATGGGGATGGACGTGGCCGGATCCCACCATGAAACGTCGCCGGGCCAGCATGAAATCGACTTCGGTTTGGTGGACATTCTGACGGCCGCAGACAACGTGGCCACCGCGAAGCTGGTGGCTCGGACCATCAGCCGCAAACATGGCCTGCACGCCACGTTCATGCCAAAGCCGCTGCAGGACGAGGACGGGTGCAGCATGCACTGTCACTTCGTTTTGCCCGCGGAACGCTCTTCCGCTGACCGGGGCAAAGCGCGCGAGGATGGCACATTTTCGCTCAGCCGCACCGTGCAGTCGTACATCGCCGGTCTGCTTCGTCACGCGCCAGCCCTCACCTGCATCACCAATCCGGTGGTGAACAGCTACAAACGCTTGGTTCCCGGGTTTGAAGCGCCGTCTCACATCTTTTGGTCCACGAGACATCGGATGCCGTTCATCCGGGTCGCGGTGGAGGAGGGGACGGGTGTAAAAATTGAACTCCGCTCTCCGGATCCGTCCTGCAATCCCTACCTGGCTTTCGCGGTGGCGTTGAAAGCGGGATTGGACGGCGTTCAAAATGATATGGACGCGCCGCCGCCCGTGTACGCATCGGTGGCGTCGATGTCGGAAGAGGAGCGCTTTCGCGAGGGGATTGCCACCCTGCCGCGAAATTTGGAACAGGCGTTGGAGGCGCTCGAAGAAGACGAGATCATCCGCGACGCCCTCGGTGAACACGCCTATCACCATTTTGTTCAGGCAAAGCTCCTCGAGTGGGAACAGTACGAAAAAACCGTGCATCCGTGGGAGTGGGAACAGTATCTGACGCTGTGACGTGCGGCGATGCAACAACGCCCGCCCAGCGAGAGAAGAGGGCCTGGCACCTGTGTGCCGGGCCCTCTTCTGAATCCCTGGTTCCATGACCAAAAGCCGTACGGGGCCGAGCGTCGGGTCAGTCCTTGGCTGGGATGGTGATTGGCGGGGTCCCGAGAATTTTCGGAAGTTCTTCGCGGGTCAGTTGCTCCGGATAGGCCGACTCGTGGTGCAGCGCCACATCCAGGCCCATGAGCTCCTCTTCCTTGGTGACACGGAGTCCCATGATGAGATCGACCACTTTCAACAGAATGAACGTGCCAATGCCTGAGAACGCCCAGGTGGCCGCCACGCCGATGAGCTGCACCAGCAACTGGTGCGGATTGCCTGCAAACAGGCCGTTCGCGCCCGCGGAGTTGACTGACGTGGTGGCAAACAGTCCAGTCGCAATGGCGCCCCAGGTGCCGCCGATACCGTGGCCGCCGAAGGCGTCCAGCGCGTCATCGTAGCCGAGCTTCGCCTTCATGAAGGTGGATGCCCAGTAGCAGATGGCGCCGCCGAGCACACCGAGAATGATGGATCCGCCGGGGGTCACGAAGCCAGCGGCCGGCGTGACGGCGACCAACCCCGCCACGGCGCCGGCGCAGGCGCCGACGAGCGAAACGTGGCCGGTGCGCAGCCGCTCGGCAATCATCCAACCGATGGATGCCGCAGCGGTTGCCGTATTGGTGGTGATGAAGGCGTCGGCCGACAGCGCATTGGCGCCGAGGGCGCTGCCCGCGTTGAACCCGAACCAGCCAAACCACAGGAGCGCGGTGCCGAGCAGGACAAACGGCACATTGTGCGCCTTGATGGAACCGGAGCCCAGTTCCGTGCGCCGACCGAGGTAGATGGCCGCCACCAACCCGGCGACGCCGGAGGAGATGTGGACAACGGTACCGCCCGCGAAGTCGAGCACGCCTTGTTGATGCAGCCAACCGCCGGCGCCCCAGACCCAGTGGGCGAGCGGATCGTAAATCAGTGTGGCCCAGAGGACGGTGAACAGGACGAATGCCGAAAACTTGACTCGTTCCGCCAATCCTCCGACGATGAGGGCCGGAGTGATGATGGCAAACATCATCTGGAAGATGCTGAACACCATGCTCGGAATGGTCGCCGCGTAGTCGCTGTCCGGCTGCGCGCCGACGCCGTGAAGCATGAACCACTGCAAGCCACCCACGATGTGATGGAAGTCAGGGCCAAACGCCAAGCTGTAACCGATCACGACCCATTGGATGGACACCACGAGGATGACCGCAATGACCTGGAGCATGGTGGTGATGACGTTTTTGGCGCGGACCAACCCGCCGTAGAAGAACGCCAGGCCGGGCGTCATCAGCAGCACGAGCGCGGAAGACACGAGAATCCAGGCCGTGTCGCCAGTATCCACCTTGGATGTTGTGTCAGCAAAACTTACGCACGGAATGGACAGCAGGCCAAAGAATGAAGCCAGAAATAAGGCCCATTTCGAACGAAACGCTTTAGCCATTACCACACCTCCGGAATTCACTGAATTTTTTATTGTAAACATACCAGCGAGCTATAGGAAAGTCAACGATTTATGTTATATTATCTAACATAAAGGCGTCGGATTTCTTTGCGAAGTTGACACGACGAGGGCGTTCTTTCCAGGGTTGGCGGGCATGGGACCACCATGCATCCAAGTGAACAGCAAGTCGGTTGTGAGGACGTGGTCGATGGAACGCATGTCAATGGCAGGGGGTTGATGGCGCCGCTTCCATTCGACTTGGAAAGAGGCATGGAAAAATGAATTTGGAACGTGGGTAAAATCAGGATAACCGGTGAGGGGTGATGTGGTTCATGAAGCGACGGGATGGGAGGCCAATCCACGTGACAAAGTGGCATGTCACCGACGCATTCCTGCCGATGGGGGCTGCGCTTGGGGTGGCGTTTCACCACCTGCTGTGGGGAGCCATCGCGGGGACCCTCGCGTCTGGGATGGCGCTGGTGTATCGCTCGAAGTCCATACGCAGGCAGGCGGACTGCTGACTTGTGGAAGGTTTTCGTGAAAACCAAGCGTGTTATCAGGGTGTCGGCTAGGCGCGCTCCGTGCATCCACCGATGCACGGAGCGCGCATTTGTTCTTCCGGCAGGCGCGGGCGGTGGCAGTCGCCAATTTCAACAAAAAATACGCTATTCGTGTCATGTTTCCTTACATAAAGTGTTGACGGAATTGCACCTCATTTCTATAGTACTATTGAGCACACGCTTAAGGAGTGAAAAAAGGTGACCCCACAAGACATACTGAGGCTGATGAAAGAGAACAACGTTGAGATGGTGGACTTCCGGATTGTGGACGTTCCTGGTCGGCAGCATCATGTCACCATTCCGGCGGTTGAAATCGACGAGGAAGTGCTTGAGCGCGGTGTGGCGTTCGACGGTTCGAGTATTCAGGGCTTTCGGGGGATTGAGGAAAGTGACATGGTCATGCGGCCCGTGTTGGAGACCGCGTTCATTGATCCGTTCATGGCTGCCCCCACGTTATCCCTCGCATGCACCGTTTATGAACCCAATGGCACCCGGTATGACAGAGATCCGCGGTATATTGCAGAGAAGGCGGAGGCGTATCTCCAACAGAGTGGTATCGCGAGCGCTGCCTATTTCGGCCCGGAACTGGAGTTCTTCATTTTCGACGACGTTCGCTTTGACAGCAGCCATCAGGGAGCGTTTTACCAGGTGGACTCCGAAGAAGCGATGTGGAACACGGGAACCGGGGAAAAGAACCTCGGCTACAAGGTGAAGAACAAAGGGGGGTATTTCCCGGTACCGCCTCTGGATTCTCAACAAGATATCCGAACCGAGATGGTCAAAGAGTTGATGAACGCCGGCATTCGTGTGGAGCGCCATCACCACGAAGTGGCCACGGCGGGCCAGGCGGAAATCAATTTCCGCTTCAGCACCCTCACGCGGACGGCGGACAATGTCATGACCTACAAATACATCATTCGCAACGTCGCTCGAAAATTCGGCAAATCGGTGACCTTCATGCCGAAGCCCATCTTTGGCGACAATGGTTCCGGCATGCACGTTCACCAAAGCCTGTTTGACGGAGATCAGCCGCTGTTCTACGAGGAAGGCAAGTATGCGAATCTGAGTGAGTTGGCGTTGTACTATATCGGCGGTATTCTCGAGCACGCGCCGGCCATCCTGGCTTTCTCCAATCCGAGCACGAACTCGTACAAGCGACTGGTTCCCGGATTCGAAGCACCCGTCAATCTGGTGTTCTCGAAGGGGAATCGCAGTGCCGCGGTTCGCGTTCCGGTGGCGGCTGTTTCGCCGAAGACGGCGCGCATTGAATTCCGCACACCAGACTGTACTTCCAACCCGTACCTCGCATTCGCAGCGATGTTGATGGCGGGTCTCGACGGCATCAAGCGGAAAATCAACCCAATTGAACTCGGCTATGGTCCGCTGGACAAGAATATCTATGAACTGTCCGGCGACGAGAAGGCGAAGATTCGCAGTGTTCCGGGCTCCCTCGATGAGGTGCTCGCGGCTCTGGAATCCGACTACGAATTCTTGTTGGAAGGCGGCGTATTTACGAAAGACTTCATTCAAAACTGGATTTCGTTCAAGCGCAACAACGAAGTGGCGCCGCTCAGTCTTCGTCCGCATCCGTACGAGTTCCAACTCTACTACGACCTGTAATTTTTCCGATAGTTGTCCCTGTGGACGTTATCGCAACCAGAGGGTGTTTCGGCCCGCCACGGCCGCAACACCCTCTTTCGGTGAGGAAGGGTCCGCATCCATGCCGCCACCGATGAACGATACCCCGTCGCCTTGCGATTGGGGCTGTTTTCACTATACTTACAGAAGTAGATGAAAAAACTGCTGCTTTCGAGCTGAATCGGAGTGGAAGCGGGGAGAGGAAAACATGATGAAGGCCATTGTCGCTGAAGGTGGGGCTGGGCTCGCCGGTGTGCGTTACAAGGATGTTCCCATACCCGAACCGGGGCCTGGACAGGTCCGGATTCAATTGCGGACCGCAGGCTTGAACCGCCGCGATCTGCGGGTGATTGCACTCGCCAAGACGGGTAATCCGCCGGTCATCCTCGGCTCCGACGGCGCGGGCGTCGTTGACGCGCTGGGATCGGGCGTGGAGAATTTGGCGCTTGGGGACGAGGTCATCATTCATCCGGCGCTGAAGTGGATCCGCAATACGCCAGCGCCACCGCCGGATTACGAAATTCTCGGCTCCCCCACCGACGGTACATTCGCTGAGTACATCGTGGTGGATGCGGATCATGTGGCGAAAAAACCGGACCATCTCAGTTTTGAAGAGGCCGGCGTCCTGCCGTTGGCCGCCTTGACCGCGTATCGCGCACTGTTCACACGGGGTGAGCTGCATCAGGGGCAAACCGTTCTGCTTCCCGGCGTGGGGGGTGGCGTGGCCACCTACCTGGTTCAGTTCGCAAAGGCCCGCAAAGCCCGCGTGGTGGTGACCTCGCGCAGCGCCGACAAGCGGGAATCCGCCCTCCGTCTGGGAGCGGATATGGCCATCGATTCCACGCAGGACTGGCTGCCCCAGTTGAACGGAGAGCGGGTGGATTTGGTCGTGGACAGCGTGGGTGCGGCAACGTTCGACCAGTGTTTTTCCGTGCTCAAGCCGGGCGGTACACTGGTGACATTCGGTGCGACAGCCGGCGACGAAGTGCGCTTTGACCTGCGTTCGTTCTTCTACGGCCAATTCAATCTCAAGGGTTCCACCATGGGAAGTCGGGAGGAGTTCGATGAGATGCTTCGATTCGTGTCGGAACATCGGATTCACCCCGTTGTGGACGCGATGTTTCCTCTTGCGGAAGCCGTGTCCGCGTTGACGCGGCTGCAGGACACCCGGAACTTTGGAAAGATTGGCCTCATCATCGGTTGATGGTGGCAGCGGGGCCGGCCGGCGGCGAAGGCGGCGGACAGCCTCAGCATCCCGCCAGCCGGCCACTTCGCCAGTGACCGGGGGACACTTTCCCATGGGCCGTCGGGTCGGGCTCCAAGGGATGGTGTTCGGCTGGATTGCGCAGACGTCGGTAGAAAATCACCAGTTCTTCTTTATTCCGTTGGATGTCCACAACCTTGATCTCGTGTTGCTCAATCTCCTGTTGAATACGACGAAGCAGATGTGGGTTTTCGGCCACCTGTCGCCTGGACAGGGTGTATGTCAAAAAATCCTTGGCGGTGCGTCCTTCCATCCACAACCCCCCCATTTTCCAGAGAAACGATTTTCCAATCGAATTCCGCCGACCGACGGGACTGTAGCCACGACCGTGTCAGCGTTCGAACCGCCCTGGCGCTGCCAGGGGTGGAAAACGTGTGGTCCGCATTTTGCAGAATTTCCAGTTGACAGCACGCGCCATGCCTCTCCAGCTGTTGGTAATAGAGCGACGCGTTGCGGACGGGAACCTCTGCATCGGCCGCACCATGCACGATGAGCGCGTTGCCGGTGAACTGCGCCGCCGCGTCGACGGGGCAATGGCGCTTGAGCGAGTCAAAGAAACCGGGTTTCAGCGTGTAGCCGAGGTAGTTGGCCCCGCCCTGTTCGTACGCGCGCCGCACCACGTCGGGTCCGGTGATGGCGCAGATCTCGGCATACGGGTGAGCCACAGCCGCCCACAGGATCACTTGCCGAATGGCCGGTTCTTGGACGGCTGTCAGCATCGCGACGGCACCACCCAAACTGTGCCCGAGCAACGTGATGCGGTCCGCGTCCACAAACGGCAGAGACGACGTATATTCAAGTACAGCGCGGGTCTGGTCCACCATCGATGTCAACCCAGTATCGCCGTACCGGCCCGTACTCTCGCCGCATCCCGCGTAGTCAAAGCGAACCACCGCGTAGCCGGCTTGCTCAAAACAGCGAGCCGCCTGCACAAACAATCGGTTGACCCCGATGCGCGTACCGACAAAACCATGACAGATGACCACCGCCGGCCAGCGCTGCCCGTCGTTGCCCAGCGCGGCTTCTGGTTGGTGAACGGTGAGTGCCAATTGATAATCCCCGCAATGAAGTTGACAACAGTATTCCACATGCAAGCCCCCTTTTTGGGCCTGTGATGCCGATGGCGATCGCAGACAGTTCATTGTCAGTTCCAATACTAAGTAATCCGATTTTAATTACAGGAATTATAACACGATCTCGTTCGTCCATGAAACCCCCTGCCTGGGCACCCTCCGACGAAATCCAAGCTCATCATCACGTTATATCCAATTCGGATAAAACAGCTTTGTTTTGTCGATATTTCATTGAGCGGTTGGCCACGCGGCACATATACTCGTCGCATCCACGAATTTTCCGTGGCGGACCCAGGGTGAGGAGGATTCACGGATGACACGGATTGCATTGGTTTCTGGAAGTCCGTCGGAGCCGTCCAGAGTGGCATCACTGCTGGCCTGGCTGAGCCGGCGCCTCGAGACGCACGGGATTGAGACGCAGACCATTTACGTTCGGAATCTACCGCCGGACGACCTGCTCCATGCCCGCACCCAGAGTCCAGCCATTGCTCGCGCGAACCACGTGATTAGCGAGGCGGACGCCGTCGTTGTTGGAACGCCGATTTACAAAGCCGCGTACACCGGCATCCTCAAGGCGTATCTGGACCTGCTGCCCAACGGGGCCCTGGCCAATAAGCCAGTGCTGCCCGTCGCGGTGGGGGGCACCATCGCGCACCTGTTGGCGCTCGAATACGCCTTGAAGCCCGTGTTGGCGGTGCTTGGCGCGACCGTGTTGGAGAAGAGCGTGTTCGGTTTGGAGACGCAGTTTTCCCGACTGGATTCTCTGGATGGTTACGAAGTCGCGCCGGACCTGGAGCCCCGTTTGGCGGAGGCGGCGGAGCATCTGGTGCAACAGGTGAACCCGGTCTTGCTTCGCGCTGCTACGCATTAATCCGAAGCTTCGACGGAGAAGGGAGGAGTGCCTGGTGGAACTGTTTTGGTTCATCCCAACACATGGCGATGGCCGCTATTTGGGGACGCGGAAGGGTGCGCGCGCGGTGAATCACGCGTACTGTCGGCAAATTGCGCAAGCCGCTGATGAACTCGGCTTCAGCGGCGTTCTGCTGCCGACCGGGAAATCTTGCGAAGACGCCTGGATTGTGGCCTCCACATTGGCGCCGCTGACGCAACGACTCAAATTTCTCGTGGCCGTACGGCCTGGTTTGATGTCGCCGACGCTCGCCGCACGCATGGCTGCGACGCTGGATCGGTTTTCCGATGGTCGTTTGCTCATCAACGTGGTGACCGGTGGAGATCCGGTGGAAAACGCGGGCGATGGGTTGTTCCTGTCCCATGACGAACGATATGCGGTGACGGATGAGTTTCTCTCCATCTGGCGAAAGGTGCTGACGGAGGAAGGGAAGACCGACTTTCAAGGGGAGTACCTTCGCGTAGAGGGAGCCGAGGTGCTCTATCCGCCGTTGCAAAAACCACATCCTCCGCTCTATTTCGGCGGCTCGTCATCGGCCGCCATCCAGGTGGCCGCGCGCCATGTGGACGTGTATTTGACGTGGGGCGAACCGCCGGCGCAAGTGAAGGAGAAAATCGCTAAGGTACGCGAACTGGCCGCGGCAGCGGGACGGACAGTCCGCTTCGGGATTCGCCTGCACGTGATTGTCCGGGAAACGGAGGAAGCGGCGTGGCAAGCGGCGGACGAACTGATTCAGTATGTGACCGATGACACCATCGCGGCCGCGCAATCCGTGTTCGCTCGCATGGATTCGGTTGGGCAGCAGCGCATGAGTCAACTGCATCGCGGCGATCGGTCACACCTGGAGATAAGCCCCAACCTGTGGGCGGGCGTTGGACTGGTACGCGGCGGAGCGGGGACCGCGTTGGTGGGAGATCCAGAGAGCGTCGCGGCGCGAATGAGGGAATACGCCGATCTCGGGATCGAAACGTTCATTCTCTCGGGCTACCCGCATCTGGAAGAAGCGTACCGCGTCGCGGAATTACTGTTCCCGCTGTTGCCAGTCAACGTACCGCGCAATCCAGAAGAACGAACTTACATCAGTCCGTTTGGAGAGATGATTGCCAACGAGCTGATTCCAAATCCACACGGTGCGGTTGAATCGGGGACAACCACTTCGTGAAAGGGATGGAGGAATCTGAACCGTCATGACGAGGGGACAGCGTTTTTTGAACAGTTTGAACGACGGTCGTACGGTCTGGCTGGACGGGCAGCAGGTGCCCGATGTGACGCGGCACCCCGCCTTCACCGGCACTCTGGAGACGATTGCGCGCTTGTTTGACAGTTTGGATACCGCCGGCGTTCGTGAGCAAATTGGTTTTCCAAGCCCCCGTGTCGGCCAATATGCACACAACGCGTTTCTGGTGCCGCGAACGCGGGAGGACCTGGCTCGGCGAACCGCCGCGTTCACATACTGGGCTGAACAGACCCACGGCGTGATGAGCCGATTGTCCGATTACGCCCGTTCCATGGTCACCGGTTGGTACGCGGTGCGGGATGCGTTTTCCCAGGATGATCCGCACTTCGCCGATAAAATCAGCCGCTACTACGAGGCGGCGCGCGACCAGGACCTGTTTCTCACCACCGCACTGCTCGATCCGCAGATCAATCGCGCCAAGCGCATCGACGAAGAGAATCCGGACGCGGTCCTGCGCATTGTTTCGGAAAACCACGAGGGTGTGGTGGTGCGCGGCGCCAAGATGATTGCCACGGCAGCTCCCTACACGCACGATTTTCTCATTTTCCCGTTCCACCACGTGGACAGCGCGCATCCGCAATACGCCCACGCGTTGATTGTGCCGGCGAATCTCAAAGGACTGCACATCGTCTGTCGGGAGTCGTTCGCCAGCGTGGATGCGGTGCAGCATCCGCTCAGCAGCCGCTATGACGAGATGGACGCGGTGTTGATCTTTGACGACGTTCTCGTGCCCTGGGAACGCGTGCTGCTCAAGGACAACCCAGAGGCGGTCTGGCGCCTGCGCCAGAACACGTCCGCCAACGCACTCGCATTTCACCAAACCGTGGTCCGGGCGGCGGCCAAATTGCGGTTTGTGGCCGGCGTGGCCTGCGCCATTGCTGAATCCATCGGGGTGGATGGATTCCTGCACGTTCAGGAAAAGCTCGGCGAACTGCTGACACAGGTGGACACGTTGCAGGCACTGGCCATCGCGTCGGAGGTGCATTCCTACACCGACGACTTCGGCAATCAAATTCCGGCCATTGGCTTCTTGGAGACGGCTCGCAACCTGAACAGCCGCTATTATCCACGCGCCATTGAGATCCTGCAGCAAATCGGGGCCGGGGGATTTATGCAGGTGCCCTCTCAAGCCACGGACTACACGGGTTCCGTGTCGCAGTTGATTGACAAATATTTCGCCGGCGCCAGGGTGTCAGCTGAGGCCAAAATCAAGCTGTTCCAACTGGGCTGGGATCTCATTGGCAGCCAACTGGGGGCGCGGCATCAACTGTACGAGCGCTACTACGCGGGAGATCCGGTCCGGACGTTCGCCAATCAATATGTCAACGCGGACAAGGCGCGTTACACGAAACCGGTCTGGGATTTGATTCGTCAAGCGGGTGTGTGATGGGAGCTGGCCGCACCGGCGAGGCGACGCGGAGCCGGTGAATCGCTTGCGGGAATCCAACAAGGGGTGGAAACAAACGTGAAGCATGGACGGATCTATCTCAATGCATTCGTGATGAACTGCGTGGGCCACCAGTCTCCGGGGCTCTGGACGCACCCTGCAGACGAGAGCTATCGCTACACGGATATGGAGTACTGGAGCGAATTGGCCCGGACGTTGGAGCGTGGGCGGTTTGACGCCGTATTCTTGGCGGACGTGCTCGGCGTATACGACGTCTACCAGGGTTCGCGCGACGCGTCGGTGCGCGACGCCGCTCAGGTTCCCGTGAACGATCCGCTGCTCGTGGTGCCGGTCATGGCGCAGGTCACCAAACACCTGGGCTTTGGCGTGACCTCGTCCGTCAGTTACGAGCCCCCATACCTGTTCGCTCGCCGCATGTCTACGCTGGATCACCTGACCAAGGGCCGGGTGGGCTGGAACATTGTCACCTCCTACTTGGACAGTGCCGCCCGCAACCTGGGCTTGCAGCGTCAGGTCAGCCACGATGCGCGCTATGACATTGCCGACGAATATTTGGATGTCTGCTACAAATTGTGGGAGGGGAGCTGGGAAGATGATGCGGTCGTCCGCGACCGCAATCAGAAAATCTACGCAGATCCGGCCAAAGTGCACGAGATTGGGCACCAGGGCAAGTACTTCAGCGTGCCTGGCATTCACCTGTGCGAACCTTCGCCGCAGCGGACGCCGGTGCTGTACCAGGCTGGGGCTTCCGCCCGCGGGCGCGCCTTTGCCGCCAAGCACGCAGAGTGCGTTTTCATCATTGCGCCGACCATCCCCATGGCGAGAACCTATGTCCGGGCGCTACGGCAAGAGGCGGAGAAGATAGGCAGGGATCCTGCGGAAATTCGCGTGTTCTCCATGTTCACGCCGATTGTGGGGCGGACGCAGGCGGAGGCGGAAGAGAAGTATCTGGACTACGCCAGGCACGCCAGTTACCACGGTGCGCTGGCGCTGTACGGCGGCTGGAGCGGACTCGACTTGTCTCAGTACGGGCCGGATGAGCCCTTGCAATACGTGCGCAACGAGGCCATTTATTCGGCCGTCGAGGTGTTCACGAAGATGGATCCGGACAGGCAGTGGACGGTCGCGGAAATTGCGAAGTTCATTGGGATTGGCGGCCGTGGCCCAGTCTTTGTGGGCACGCCCGAGTCCATTGCCGACACCATGCAGGCATGGGTGGATGAAGCGGATGTGGACGGGTTCAACATCGCCTATGCGGTGACGCCCGGCACCTTTGTCGACTTTGTCAACCTGGTGGTACCCGAGCTGCAGGCGCGGGGCTTGGTCTGGCGCGACTATGCGGCTGACACGCTGCGCGGCAATCTGTACGGCGGCCGCCGGCACTTGCCGGATCATCATCCGGCGCGGCAGTACCGCCGCCAGGGGCAAGGCGAGTCAGCCGATGTCGGCGCCGTGGCAGGCACGTCTTCCTGAACTGCTGGCGTGGTAGGGTCCTGCCAAACGAAGGATGGCAAGTCGAAGGAGGGATGACCATGGAACAGGACCTTTTCCTGGCACAGCCTGAGGCCCGCGTCTCGGGAAAGCTGAATTTGTTGCAACGCATCACGTACTTCTTCGCCGTCTTAATGGAAAAGTATCTGCCTGATCCCTTTGTGCTGGTGATTGTCCTGACGCTGGTGATGATCTTGCTCGGTGTGACGATTGTCCACCAGAGCCTGGCGGCCATGGTCAGCGACTGGTCCAGCGGTTTTTGGGATTTCCTCGAATTTTCGATGCAGGTTGCGCTCGTGGTGGTGACTGGCTACGCATTGGCCGTTTCGCGTCCCGTGGCCAAGTTGCTCGGCTGGGTGGCAACGCGTGTTCACGGGCCGAAGGGCGCCATTGTCTGCACCACCGTGGTGGCCGGCATCGCTTCCTACATCAGCTGGGGCTTCGGCTTAGTGGCAGGGACCCTGATGGCGCAGCAATTGGCCAAACGCATTCGCGGCATTCACTACCCACTGCTCATTGCCAGCGCCTATTCCGGCTGGATTCTGTACGGTCTCGGTGTATCAGCGACCATTCCCATCACGCTTGCGACGGCGGGCAACCCGTTCGCCGCGTCCATGGGCGGTGTGGTGCCGCTGACCCATACCATCTTCTTGCCTGCTGTGCTCGTCGACGTGGTTGTCCTGATGGTGACGCTGTCCCTGCTCAACATGTGGATTCATCCCAAAGCCCAGGATGTGCTCGACGTCAATCCTGCCACCTGGGAAACGGAAAGTCAGCCGGCACCGGTGCAGAGGACAGGGACGTTCGCGGAACGCCTGGAGCATACGTGGTGGCTGAGTGCGGTGGTGGTGCTCCTCGGCGCAGGGTATCTCATCTATCATTTCCACACAGGCGGATCGTTCGACATCAATACGCTCAACGCTGTCTTTCTCTTCCTCGGGATTTTGTTTCACGGGACGCCGGCCGCCTACGTGCGCGCGGTGACCGACGGGGTGCGCAGTGTTGGCGGTATTGTCCTGCAGTTTCCGTTTTACGCCGGGATGATGGGGATGATGAAAGGTTCGGGCTTGGCGGTCGCCATTTCGAAATGGATGGTTGGCATTTCCACTGTCCACACCCTTCCGTTCTTCGGACTGCTCAGCTCATTTCTGATTAACTTCTTTGCGCCGTCTTCGGGTGGACATTGGGCCATTCAGGGGCCGTTCATGATACAGGCGGCACAGCGCCTCGGTGCCGATATGGCCAAAACCAGCATGGCGGTGCAAATGGGGTGTTCCTGGAACGACCTCGTCCAACCATTTTGGCTGATTCCGATTCTGACCTTGGCCCGTTTGAACGTGCGTCAGATGATGGGTTACACCATTGTACCGTTCCTTTGGGTGGGTGTGGTCTATGCGGTCACCGTGCTCATCTGGTGACAGAGTGGCAAGATTTTGATGGATGCCGAATGACTTGAAGCAGGGAGGAGATCTTGTGTCCATCGCACCCCCTGGCCAGAACTACGATTATCTGCAGACCGCTGTCGCTCTGGCGGAACGATTTGGCGTTGACGCGGCGGAGCGCGACAAGCGTGGCGGGACACCGAAACTGCAGCGCGATTGGATCCGTGAGAGTGGACTGTTGAGATTGCTGATTCCCGCTGCGTACGGCGGAGACGGCCAACCGTGGTCGGCGGTGTTGCGGGTGGTCCGCGAGTTTGCCCGCACCGACGCCGCCTTGGCACACCTCTACGGGTATCACTTCCTGAGCTTGTCCGCGGTGCACCTGGCGGGCAGCGAAGAACAAAAACGGCGCTATTACGAAGAAACGGTCAAGCACAATTATTTCTGGGGCAATTCCGTGAACCCCTTGGACGACCGTACGATTGGAGAGCGGACCGAAGGAGGGGTCATTGTCAACGGCGCGAAATCCTTCAGTTCCGGTTCTCCTGATTCGGATATGCTGGTGATATCCTGGCGGGATCGGGAGACGGGCGAATTCTACAAAGGCATGGTGCCAACCCGCCGCCTCGGGGTGCAGGTGCACGATGACTGGGATTGCATGGGTCAGCGGCAGACGGGCAGCGGTACGGTGTCGTTCCACAACCTGAGGTTGGAGGATGAAGAGATTCTGGTTCGCCCGTATGCGCAGGACACGGCGTTCTCGACATTGACACCGATTCTGTCGCAGAGCATTCTGGCTTCCGTGTTCGTGGGCAGCGCCATCGGCGCGTTGGAGGCCGCGAGAAACTACACCACCACAAAGGCGAGAGCCTGGTATCGCTCCGGCGTGTCCAGCGCCGCCGAAGAACCGTCCACGCAGAGCCGCTACGGCGAGATGTGGGCGAGTGTTCAGGCGGCGTTGAGTCTGGTGGAGAAGGCGGCGGCCGCGTTGGACCAGATTTGGGCCAAAGATGTCGCGTTGACGCAGGCGGAGAGAGGCGAATGCGCCGTACTGGTGGCGGCGGCCAACGTGCACGCCGGCAACACGGCGCTGGAGATCACATCGCGCATCTTTGAGGTGATGGGCGCCAGGTCGACGGCTGGGCACTACGGATTTGACCGGTTTTGGCGCAACGTTCGAACACATACGTTGCATAATCCCGCTGAGTTCAAGCTGCGCAACGTCGGCAATTGGTTCCTCAATGGTCAATGGCCGGAACCCGGCTATTATTCCTGACACCCTGTTGATGCCGCGGACGGATACCGCTGGATGCTTCACCTGACAAAGCGTACGGCAGGTGAAGCAGTACCACCGTCCGCGGCATACCTCCTTCCACAATCACCCGCTTGAATTCTGACTTCAAAACCCTCACCCTCTTTCTCAAGGCACTGGCGATGTGATTGAAAAAGTGGATTCCTCCCACCGAACTCATCGTCCGAATTCCCCGTCGATACCGGCCGCGTGAATCATCCCGAGCACGGGGTCGATGAACGTTGGATGAACGTCAATCCGGAGACGGAACGAAGGGGGCTCGTGGCATGCAAAAAACGGTCAAAAATCCGAACGATCCGAAAAGGAAAATGGAATTTTGACGTCGACAGGACAAAACTGACCTTTATCCATCGGATTTATTGGAATATAATCGGATGCACAGTCCTACTTTGGTTCTTTGATCCGTTTGAAACGAAGCAGGGGGCTTTGCACACGCTGCAACCATTTCATCCATACATTGCTGAGGAGGGATGCGTGTGAAGACGAGTGTTCCGCTGTATCAACACTTGAAAGCCGAGATTCTCCGCGAAATTCAAGCTGGGAGATGGCGCCCGGGTGAGCAGATTCCGTCTGAGGCGGAGTTGGCTCAGGAGATGGGTGTCAGCCGGATCACGGTGCGGCAGGCGGTGGGGGACTTGGTTTCGCTCGGATATCTGACGCGCCGGCAGGGGAAGGGCACGTTTCTCGTGGATCAAAGACACTCTGTGGCGGCATCCAAGCTGCACGGTTTTGCTGAAGAGCTGCGCGCCCGCGGATATCAGGTGGACATTGAAGTCAAAGGGCTGCGCACGATGACATGCCCGCAGACGGTGGCTGAATCGCTGCGCATTGCGCCGTCTGCGCAGGTGATTCAAATCCGTCGCGTTGCCACGGTTGGGGACAGTCCGATATTTCGGGAGACGTCCTATCTGGTTCCGCCGCCGCAAGCCACACTGGCCGTTTTGGCGGAACACGGGGACACATACAATCATGTCTACGGATTTTTTGAACAGCATGGCGTAAAAATCTCGTTTGGGACGCAACAGGTTTCGGCAACACGGGCCGTGTACGAAGACATGCAGGAGTTGAACGTCCGCAGTGACGAACCCATCCTCATGATTCGCCGAGTCACCTGTGATCAAACCGGTACGCCGGTGGAATTTTCTGAAGTTCGCTATCCTTCCAGCCGTTATCAATTTGAGGTGAAACTGACCCGAGAATGAATCCGTCGGTTGCCCCAGGACTGCGTGCCGCTGTCTTCGCCGCATGGTATGGCCACCCCCTGGCCATCTCCCTCAACTTGTTATAACAACAGAACAATATAAACAAAATGCATCGGAATTCTATTATATTGGCTGGCCGCCGTGACGTCCGGGGCATATACTCTTCACAATGATTCAACATGCCAGCGTCAGGCGCGCAGACGCCTGACCGGTCTTGTATCGTAGCAGTATTCGTTGCGGGGGAGGAGTGAAACGCCTTGAAACGACAGGCAGCGGGAATTGCAGCGATTTTGACAGCATCGATGGGGTTGATTGGATGCGGTTCTGGTGGGAGTACAAACAATCAGACCACCGGCACGGAATCTTCCAAACCAGTTACCATCTACTTTGGTTCCTATAGCGTCACAAAGGATGTCTACGAGAATAAGTTGTTTCCGGCATTTGAAGCTTATTGGAAACAGAAGACGGGGCAAACCGTCACGTTTCAGGCCTCGTTTGACGCATCTGGGGCAGAAGCGCGCGCCATTGCCAGTGGATTGCCCGTGGACGTGGCGGCTCTTTCGCTGGAGGACGATATCAACAAGATTCAGAAGGCCGGATTGATTACGCACAACTGGAAAGATACACCGACCGGCGGCATGCTGACCGATTCGGTGGTGGCCATCGCGGTGCGCAAAGGAAATCCCAAGCATATCGAATCCTGGGCGGATCTGGCCAAACCGGGGGTTGTGGTGGACCTGCCCAACCCAGCCACATCTGGCGGGGCAAAGTGGGATATCAACGCGATTTACTATGCCGCCGAGCGGCACGGCGGGGCAGCGGCCGCCAAAGATCTCCTGGCGAACATTGTGAAAAACGTGAAGGTATTGGACAAGTCCGGTGAGGCGTCCATGACCACGTTTGTCAATGGCACCGGAGATGCGGCGGTGAGCTACGAGAATGAAATCCTGGAATCCAGCGACAATCTCCAGAAGTTTGACGAGGTGTTGCCCAACTCCACCATGCTCATCGAAAATCCGGTGGCTCTCGTGGACAAGAACGTTGACAAGCACGGCAACCGAAAAGTGGTGGAAGCGTTCATCGACTGGCTCGAGGGCTCTCAGGCGCAGCAGATCTTTGAATCCGCCGGGTTCCGGCCGGTGCTGCCGTCGCTGCAGCAGAGCGCCGCGGCGAAATTCAAGACGCCAGAGGATCTGTTCACGGTGAAAGAATTGGGCGGTTGGTCGACCATCAATCAGCAGTTGTACTCGACCAGCGGTTTGTGGAATCAGGTGTTGGAGGCAAAGTGATGAAAACTCTTGGCGGGAGGGTCACGTTTCTCAGTGTTGGCGCATACGCACTGCTGTTGATTGTGCTGCCGGTGGCGTCCATCTTTCAACAGGCGTTCGCGGCGGGCTGGGGCGCGTTTGCAGCCGCTGTCGTCCAGCCGATGGGGGTGGCGGCGTTGCGGCTGACGCTGGAGACAGCCCTGCTCGCCGCAGTCATCAACACGGTGGCGGGCACCGTGGTGGCGTACGTGTTTGAACGCATGCAACTTCCGGGCCGGTCCATTCTGAACGCCCTTGTGGACCTTCCGTTTGCGGTGCCAACCACGGTCGGCGGGCTGATGCTGGTGTTTCTGTACGGCCCCGCGTCCCCCGTGGGAGCCTGGTTCGCCAGACACGGGATCCAGCTCATCTATTCCCCCTTCGCCATTGTGCTGGCGATGATGTTTGTGACGCTGCCCTATAGTATTCGCACTGTTCAGCCGATACTGGACCACGAAGATGCGCGGATGGAGGAAGCGGCTTACACGCTCGGCGCGAGCCCCGCGCGGGTCTTTTGGTCCATCGTGCTGCCGACGCTCCGTCCCGGCATTCTCAGCGGTTTCGCATTGACGTTCAGCCGGGCGCTGGCGGAGTTCGGCGCCGTGGTGATTGTGTCCGGCAATCTGCCCATGCACACGCAAATTTCCGCTGTGTATCTGTACGGCCTGTTGGAGAACTACGATACGCAAGGGGCTGCGGCCGTCTCGGTGGTACTGCTGGTATTGTCGCTGCTGGCCATGGTGGCTGAAGTGTGGCTGCAACGGCGGGAGCGGCGCGGATGGCGACAGGCCTCGGTGGTATCCACACCCGGTCAGGCGGGGAGGGTGATCCATGATTCGGCGAATGGGACTGTATAGTTTTGTGTATTTCTGGCTTCTGGTGCTCCTGGTCCTGCCGGCGGTGGGCATTGTTGTCGGTGCCTTTCAAGGAGGGGCGGATCAGGTCTGGATGGCCCTGACCAGCCCGGAAGGACGGTTTGCACTGCGCTTGACGCTGGAAATTACCGTCTTGACCGTTGTCATCAATACGGTGTTCGGCGTTCTTGCAGCGCTCCACATCGCCCGGCGTCACATGCGAGGGTGGCGCATTCTCAACGCGGTTGTCGACTTGCCGTTTGCAGTCTCGCCGGTGATTGCGGGGTTGGCCTTGGTGCTGGTGTACGGGCCGAACACATTCATTGGAGGATGGCTGCAAGCGCAGGGCGCCCAGGTGATGTTTGCCTTTCCCGGCATGGTGCTCGCAACCCTGTTTGTCACGTTTCCGTTTGTGGTGCGTGAGCTGGTACCCGTGCTGCGAGCTGCCGGAGTGACCGAGGAAGAAGCGGCTTTCACCCTCGGGGCGTCCGCTTGGCGCACGTTTTGGCAGGTCACATTTCCCAACATCCGCTGGAGTTTGTGGTATGGCATCACGCTGACCATCGCGCGGGCGCTGGGGGAGTTCGGGGCGGTATTGGTGGTCTCCGGAAGTGTCATCATGAAAACCCAGACGGCCACACTCTATATCTATCAAGCCACGGAAGACGGTCAGATGCAGGTGGCCTATGCGATGTCGCTTTTGTTGGCGGCCATCTCTTTTGTGATTCTCCTCATCCTTCAGTACCTGAAAAAGCGGCAAAGGAGGTTCACGGCATGAGCATTGAAGTGCGCCAGGTCGTTCGCCGATTTACGGCGGAAACGGCTGCCCTAAACGACGTCACGTTTCGTGTGGAAGAAGGCGAATTGATAGGGTTCCTCGGGCCCAGCGGCAGCGGCAAGACGACGCTCCTGCGCCTGATTGCCGGTTTGGACCAGCCCACGTCCGGCGAGATTCGCATTCGCGGACAGGTGGTGAATCAGGTGCCTCCCCAGCGCCGCGGCGTCGGGGTGGTGTTCCAGAATTACGCGTTGTTTCGTCACATGACGGTGTTCGACAATATCGCCTTCGGCCTGCGCGTACAGAAGCGCGACAAGGCGTTCATCCGCGAACGGGTGCACACCTTGTTGGAGTTGGTCCGCCTCTCCGGACTGGAATCGCGTTACCCCCATCAACTGTCCGGTGGGCAAGCGCAGCGGGTGGCGTTGGCTCGTGCGTTGGCGCCGGAACCGAGTGTGTTGCTGTTGGATGAACCGTTCGCGGCCATCGACACCAAGATCCGTCGTGAGTTGAGGAAATGGGTGCGGAAGATCCACGACGAAATTGGCATCACCAGCATTTTTGTGACGCATGACCAGGAGGAAGCGCTCGAGATTGCAGACAGAGTTTTGGTGATGAACCAAGGCAGGTTGGAACAGCTCGGTACGCCGGAGGAGGTCTACCATCAGCCGAAGAGTCTGTTCGTCGCGAATTTTGTCGGCGAGGCCAACCACGGGCAAGGGACGGTTGAGCGCGGGAAATTGGTGGTCGGGCCCCTGATGTTCTCTGTGGATCAAGCCGACGGGGCCAAGCTGAGCGTCGTGTTTCGTCCGTCGGATGTACAACTGTCCCCCGTGGGAGGCGAAAGAGGGAACAGCGTGAATGCTGAGGGCGAGATCATCCACCTGACGTACAAGGGAACATACTACACCGCAGACGTTCGACTCCAGGGCGGGATGCAGATTCAGGCGTCTCTCAGTCCGGATCAAACGGCCGCGCTCGGCGTTGGCAGTCGCGTGGGCATTCACGTGAAGCGAGTATTGATGTTTGACAGCGAGGGACGTGCGCTTCCTACGGAGAACGCCGTTGCCGTGGGCGCGGTATGAACTGAACGGGACCCGTACTGCATGGGGCCCCTCGGTTTCGGGGGGCAGATACCCCGCGCACTCCGGTTTGATGGTCCCCGCGTTGGAGCGGGACGGGTCTTCGCCCGACGAAATGTCCACATTAGACTATTTCATCAGCAACACCGGCACCTGGGCCATGTGCGCCACGCCGTAACTAACACTTCCCAGCAGCATGCGGTCGACTTTTCCGTTTCTGCGATGGTCGAGCAGAATGAGGTCTGCCTGCCGATCCTCCGCCACAACGCAAATGCTTGGTGCCGGTTTTCCAATCACCGTGCAAAACTCCATTCTGTCCACATGATCCTGGAACAACGTGGTTCTGACAAACGTTTCAATTTGATCTGCCAGGCCATTTTCCCTCGCCACTTCCCGCGGCAGCAGGGCCTGGTAAGGGTAGACTGAATCTGGCTGAATGTCTGGAATCACGTGCAGCACTATCCACTCCGCCTTGGGCCAAGCCTGCATCAAGTCACGGATCACGGCGACCGCCCGCTCACTCAAGGTGGGGGTTTTCATCGCCAGGAGAATTCTGTTCATCGCCTTCACCCTTCCGCGAACCCCGGGTATTCCCAACTCAACACCGAGGACATTCGGGTCCCTGACCAGAGACCCTGGTTCTGTTCTGATTTTACTGGACGCCCTCGTCCGATTCTGTGTCGTTTGTCACACATGGGTTCCTCCGATGGCGATTCGTCAGTCGAGGGGATGATGAGTGAAACAGAACATTCACAAAATCTGTCGATTCACGATGATCGACAGATTGCGGCAATATTAGACAATTGGTATATTGACCATATCATGGGAGGTTAGGAGGCGGAAAGAGTGACATGATTCGTATACAAGATCCGAGTGTGCTCACGTATCTTCAGATTGTCGGCGTCACCGATCAGGACGTGCAAATTCTGCACCAACATCGACCGTTTTTTGAACGAATCGTATCTCAGGTTGTGGAACGGTTCTATGAACAAGTGCACGCTGTGGAGCGACTTAAGGAAAAGTTCATGCGCCACGGCGATCTGGAGCGCAACAAGCGTATGCAGTCACAGTACTTCCTGTCCCTGTCGGCCGGCGTCATTGATGCCGCGTATGTCGAGCTTCGATACAACATTGGACGAGTGCATGCGCGCATCGGCTTGCAACCGGAGGACTACGTGGGATTCTATCGTTTCTACACGGCGGAAACGATTCAGCGGATTCCAAGCATACCGGGCATCGGCGTGGAGGAAGCGCTGACATTGGCCGCTGCCGTGGTCCGACTCGCGCTGTTTGACATGGTGTTAACGTTGGCCCAGTACGAGGCGGATGACGAGGCTCGGCGCAACGCCGTGCTGCGAGCGGATTGGTTGGAGTTGTCGGATGCCCTATCGCACACAGCGATGGATTTGGCGGGTACCTCTACAGAATTCGCCAAGCACGCCGGTGTGCTGGCGGAATCCAACGTGGAAACGGTGGCGCTGGCCCAGAAACTGTTGGCGCACATGGACATGATTTCGGACATCAACGCGGCCGTTCAACAAATTTCCAAAGAGACGAACATGCTGGGGCTGAACGCCGCCATCGAAGCGGTCCGGGCCGGCGACAAAGGACGTGGATTTCGCGTTGTGGCAGCGGAAATTCGCCGATTGGCGGACGAAGCAAAGCGGTCGGCGCTCGAGATTTCGGAAAAGCTGAACAACTTGAAGGCGCTGATTGGCCAAATCATGACGCACTCCGAGGCAGTGTCCGGCATTGGTCAAGAGCAGGCCGCGGGCGCGCAGGAATTGGCTGCGGCGGTGGAGCACATCGAACAGTTGGCCAACGCGTTGAAACAGCGAACCGCTGCCCTGTAAGTCGAAGTGCTCATCGTGTTCGGTTTGTCTCTGTGCCGCGAATCCCCGCAGCCTAAGGTCCGGAGAAGTGCGATTGCAGCACCAGCGATGCGGCACCAATCGCGCAGGACAACGGACCGAATGCGGATCCCTGGACGCGCGGGGGAGAATACGGGTGAATGAATGAACGTTCGCGCAAGACTGCCGAAATGCTCTCTGTCAACAGGTGGTTGACCGATTGAAATCGAGTGCTGATGAGAATGAGCGCCGGGTTCAGTCCGTTCGCCAAAGACGCGAGGCCAATGCCCAGGTGCTGACCGGCCAATCGAATCGCATCCACAGCGTATGGGTCCCCGGCGTCCATACGGCGAACGATGTCCACAAAGGCATGGGACTCTCCCGATAACTCGAGGTAACGATTGACCACCGCCTTTTCCGAGGCGTACAGTTCCAGGCAGCCGCGGTTTCCGCAGGAGCACGTGGGCCCGTTCAGATCTATCGTCATATGGCCGAATTCACCCGCCACCCCGGACTCTCCGCGGATCAGTTGGTTGTTGAGGATGATTCCCGTGCCGATACCTCTCGCCAAGCTGAGGTAGACCATATTCGCCACACCCTTGCCCGCGCCGTACAACTGTTCGCCAATCGCACCGGCGTTGGCTTCGTTGTCAATCACGATGGGCAGCCCCAGTGCCTCATCCAGCATGGCGCGAAGGGGGACATCGCGCCAGCGCAGGTTCGGCGCGTTCAACACCACGCCCCGTTTGGCGTCGACAAGACCCGGGATGCCAATGCCTACGCCTATCACACCGAGCCGCGTCGATCCCGACTGCGCCACGGCCCGTTTGAGGTCCCGCAGCATCGGTTCCATCGCCTCGTCCACGCGACTGGCGTCGTGCAGGGTACCTTCGTAATGCTGCACCACGGACGCCGACAAATCGAGGACCAACACGCGGTAGTAGTCGACGCCGAGGTCAACGCCAATCACCCGTCCAGCGTCGGGATTGAAGCGGATGGACACCGGTTTGCGGCCCACTCCCTTGGACGGAGCCTGACCCACCTCGAGCACGTACGCCTCCTTGATCAACTGGTCCACAATGCTGGATACGGTCGCTTTGGTCAGTCCCGTCCTGCGCGCGATTTCCACGCGGGTCAACGGACTGTGAAACCTCAGCAGGTTGAGGACGATGGAGCGATTTAAATTTTTGATATAGGCCTGATCTCCTGTAATTGTCACTTCCAATGACCGCCTTCTCATCCGTGTCGGACATGCGTATGTTTCTCATTGTGAGGGATGAACGCGACTCTCTGCAACGATCACATTGCGGGCATTCAAATGTTCTGATACTATATAAATAAGTTTAGTAAACGAACTAATAGGTTGTATTTTACTTGATCCGTCGCTGTTTCGCAAAGGGTAAGTTCTCTGGTTTGAAAACGCTATCAGACGAAGGCGGCGGATTCACCACACGGGAGGGATGGCTGCATGGTGTACTTTCCAGAAGTATCCAAGGTGGAATACGAGGGACCAAAGTCCCGCAATCCACTGGCGTTCAAGTACTACAATCCACAGGAGCGGGTGCTCGGCAAGACGATGGCGGAGCATCTGCGCTTTGCGGTGAGCTACTGGCACACGTTCACGCTGCAGGGGAACGATCCGTTTGGGCTGCCCACCATGATTCGCCCTTGGGACGGGTATCAAGGCATGGATCTGGCCAAACGGCGTGTGGAGGCGGCGTTTGAGTTCTTCGATAAACTGAACGTCACGTATTTTTGCTTCCACGACCGCGACATCGCGCCGGAGGGCGCCACCCTTCGTGAGACGAATCGATACCTCGACGAAATTGTCGATATGCTGGAAGAATACATGAAATCCACGGGAAAGAAGCTCCTTTGGAACACGGCGAATCTGTTCTCCCATCCGCGGTTTGTGCACGGGGCCGCGACTTCGCCGAACGCCGATGTATTCGCGTACGCAGCCGCTCAGGTCAAGAAAGGACTGGAGGTCGCCAAGCGGCTCGGCGCGGAGAACTACGTGTTTTGGGGTGGCCGCGAAGGGTACGAGACGCTGTTGAATACGAATCTTCAACTGGAGCTGGATAATCTCGCTCGCCTCCTGCGGATGGCTGCGGACTACGCGGACGAGATTGGATTCACGGGACAGCTGTTGATTGAGCCCAAGCCCAAAGAACCCACCAAGCACCAGTACGATTTCGACGCGGCGACGACGATTGCGTTCCTGAAGACGCACGGCTTGGCTGACCGGTTCAAGCTGAACCTGGAAGCCAACCATGCGACGTTGGCCGGACACACGTTCGAGCACGAGTTGTACGTGAGCCGGATTCACGGCATGTTGGGGTCCGTGGACGCCAATCAGGGGGATCCGCTGCTCGGCTGGGACACGGATGAGTTCCCGACGGATCTGTACAGCACCACGTTGGCGATGTATCAAATTCTGCAGAACGGTGGGTTGCACAAGGGAGGCTTGAACTTCGACGCCAAAGTTCGGCGCGCTTCGATGACGCCCGTTGATCTGTTCCACGGCCACATTGCGGGGATGGACGCGTTTGCCCGCGGCCTGCAGGTGGCAGCCAAATTGCTGGAGGACAAGGTATTTGAACAGGTGGTGGAAGAGCGCTATCAGAGCTACTCGGACGGCATCGGCGCAACCATTGTGAACGGCACCGCCACGCTGTCATCGCTGGAGGCGTACATTCTTGACAAGGAACTGTCGGTCCACAGCTCCGGCCGTCAGGAACAACTGCTGGCCATTTTGAACCAATATCTGTTGGAGACCTGATCTTCTGATCCTGCATGGGTCGCCGGATTGCCGAGATACTCGCCCATCCTTTGACGGGATCGCGGCATTCCGGCTGATCCTGCAGCGGTTTACAACGGCAGCGTCTCCACGAACAAGCGACTGTTTTCGCTCCACTGTTGTCCGGGCTCAAGCATCTGCAGACCGGTCTCCACGTCGGGAAGGTTCAGGTTCGGCGCGTTCACGGCGATGGTTTGCGGTTCCGGGCACAGCACGGTTCCATCGGCCCCGTGATTCCAAATCATCCAGTGACGGTATTTTAGGCCGACGTCGTAGATGAGTCGGAGCCCCACCTGCGAATCCGTCATGGTGACCCGGTTGTGTCCGCCCTGGGGGTTCGCGGTGTAATGATTGTCCAGAGGAGCAAAGAATGGGCTGATACCACCGTGGCGAATGGCTTCCTCCTGCGCGTTGAGCGGCAGGCGCCGTCCAGTCGGCAGCATGCGGCCATCCATTTCCCACCGTTCGCCGATGGTCGCGGTAAACGTGACGTGGTCGGCACTGCTGTGTTCGGCGAAGGGGATGTTGAATGCCGTATGAAATCCGAGCATCAGAGGCATCGGACGGGTGTCCAGGTTGTGAACCGTCACCTGTTGACGCAGTCCGTCGTCCGACAGCCGATATTCGAGCGTCATCCGGAATCGGTGTGGAAACCACCGGAATACGTCGTGGTGTTCATCGACGTGAATGGAAAGGGTGACAAATGCGTCATGGACCGTGAGGCCTGCCGCGTCCACGTTCCACGCGGCGCTGTGCAAAAAGCCGTGCAGGTGGTTGTGGGTGGACGTTTCGTTGACGGGAAAGGTGTACGATACGCCGGATATGGTGCACTTTCCATCGCGAATGCGATTCGGCGGAAAGAGCACAGGGATGCCATGCGTTGTGGGATTCGCCCGGAATGCGTCCATCGCCTCCGGGTGCGGCTCGCGCAGGATGGACAGTCCGCGCGCGGGATCTTTGAGGGAAATGAGGTTTGCGCCAATCTGCGGAAGCACAACCGCTTCGTAGGGGCCAAACCCGAATCGAACGGCTCGCTCGCCCTGGTAGTGGGTTTCCTGAATGCTGGCCATGGTCGTTCTCCTCTCCATTGCGTGTGCAGTCGTTCCGACTCCCCGATGATACCAAATTCCGGCGGTCACACGGTATCCACCGGATGGATGTGGGATGGGGAACTTGTATTCCTACGAAAAGCTATGTGATGAAGCTGTAGCACAGGTTCATCGATGCATTGCGGGACCCGGATGCGGGGGCGGTGAATGCGTTGACAGCCTGCTGAACGGAGGGATGGCAGTGAAGTACGTCATCGGTATTGACCTCGGCACCAGCGCCGTGAAGGTCATCCTCGTCAACCAACAGGGCGAGGTGTGTCAGGAAGTGTCCAAGGCTTACCCGCTTTTGCAACCGCAGTCAGGGTACAGCGAACAAGATCCGGAGTCGTGGGTGGAGCAAACCGCCGCCGCACTCGGCGAATTGATGGCGACATCCGGAGTTCGGCCGGAGGACGTGGAAGGGCTCAGCTACTCGGGCCAGATGCATGGCCTGGTGCTGCTGAACGAACAACGGCAGGTGCTGCGCAACGCCATCCTCTGGAACGACACGAGAACCACTCCGCAGTGCCGTCAGATCACGGATGCGCTGGGCGATGATTTGTTGCGCATCACCAAGAATGCAGCGTTGGAAGGGTTTACGCTGCCCAAGATTTTGTGGGTGATGCAGCACGAACCGGACGTTTTCCGGCAAGCGCGATGTTTCTTGCTGCCGAAGGACTATCTGCGCTTCCGGATGACGGGTGTGGTCTGCATGGAGTTTTCGGATGCGGCGGGCACGCTGATGCTGGACGTGGCCGATGCCCACTGGAGCAAGGAAATCTGCGACCGGTTCGAAATTCCGGACCATCTGTGTCCGCCGTTGGTCGAATCCTGCGCCGAGGTGGGAACGCTGTTGCCCGAATTCGCGGAGCGCGTGGGATTGCGCCCGGAAACCAAGGTGTTTGCCGGAGGTGCAGATAATGCGTGCGGCGCGGTGGGCGCGGGCATTCTGTCTCCGGGCGCCACGCTCTGCAGCATTGGGACATCCGGTGTGGTGTTGTCCTACGAGGACGACGCAACGAAGGATTATCGCGGGAAAGTTCACTTTTTCAACCATGCTCAGTCGAACGCCTACTATTCAATGGGCGTCACCCTGGCGGCCGGATTCAGTCTCAGTTGGTTCCGGGACACGTTTGCGAGGAACGAAAGCTTTGAAGCGTTGGTGGCGGAGGTGGGCAGCACGCCCATCGGATCCAACGGGCTGTTGTTCACGCCGTATCTCGTTGGCGAACGCACGCCTCATGCCGACAGCGTGATTCGAGGGAGTTTCATCGGTGTGGACGGATCACATAGACGATCCGACTTCGTGCGCGCCGTGATGGAGGGCATCACCTTCTCTCTACATGAATCCATCGAGATCTTCCGCAGGGAAGGGAAACGCGTTGACACCATTGTGTCCATCGGCGGCGGCGCGAAGAACGACGACTGGCTGCAGATGCAGGCGGACATTTTCAACGCGACCGTTCTGAAGTTGGCCAACGAA
The DNA here is from genome assembly GCF_000429525.1 of Alicyclobacillus contaminans DSM 17975. Classification (GTDB taxonomy): domain Bacteria; phylum Bacillota; class Bacilli; order Alicyclobacillales; family Alicyclobacillaceae; genus Alicyclobacillus_A; species Alicyclobacillus_A contaminans. The sequence continues at coordinate 54,788 of NZ_KE386913.1, forward strand.
CAGGGGCCGGGCATGGGGGCGGCGGTGATTGCGGCGTGTGGCTGCGGTTGGTTTAACAGCTTGGCGGACTGTGCCAATGCATTCATCCGCGTGGCCAAGGCGTTTCATCCCGTCGCGGAGCACGTGGAGCGATACCGCGAACTGTACCGGGCATACACCGAAGTGTATCCCGCCACGCGGTCCATCAGCGAACGGCTGCAGCCATTCCGGAGATGAAGGGGCTGTCCCAAAGTGCCGGCGCGCTGAGGAGCAGATTACGGCCGAGATGTCGGAATCTCGTATATATCTCAAGACATGTCAAAACTGATGGGAAATAGGGTTGCTTGCGTGTCGGTTGTTTTCAGATGTACCGATGAGGCGTGAAGGGCCGCGCGGCTAATCGTTGCGCCGGCCCTCCGAATAGGTCTGCTGATGTTCCATCTCTTGAAACATTTTTTCCAGGCGGGACAGCTCGTTCGTCGCCTGTTGAAGCTCTTTGTTGTTGGCGTGCTCACTGTGCAGCGGAAAGAGCAGAAAGCGAATGGCGGCAAGCGATGATCGAATTTCATTGACCGCGTTCCACGACATCACCTGGTCCGGATACGCCTCGGTGATGGCCCGTTGTTGGGTTTGCTTGAGGCGCTGGTGGCGATATCCGAGCCATGCGATGTTCACGTAACCGACCAATTCCACCATGATGGTTCCGGATGCTGCATGGGTGTGGTGCAGCCACAATACGTCGACGGCTGCGGCGATGGGCACCGCACTGATGGACACGGTCAGTCCAGCGAAGTAGCCGAGCGCACCGATGACCACCATGCCGAGCAGATATTCGCCCATCCCCACGAAGCACGTCCATATCAGGATGATCAGGTTGACCAATAGGAGCAGCAAATTGGTGTGGTTCTTCGTCCACTGGATCAGATGTCTGTCCCACTTTGCCAACCGCCGTTCATGGTCTGCGCGATTCCCCGCTTGTCTCGTCATGTTCTCATCACCAGGCGTCAGGATTCCAGGATGACCGACTTGCAACTCAGTGTTCCAATTAGGCTGAGTGTACTAAATACAGGGGCTCGCTGCATGAGAAAAAAAGACTATTTTCAGCAGGAACATCGCGGCAGGACGGCGGCGTGGTCCATTCGGGGGATGGCGGCCATGGTCCGACCCAACCTGTGAAAATCGTTCAATCGGCTCTCCGAAGAGCGCGTGAATGCATCGATAATGATGCTGTGTCCATTGAATCCGACTGGCGGGATTGGCGCTGGGACGGGGAAGGGGATGCTCCGAATGAACATTTTGTTGGCTGCGGACAAAATCCATGCCGGATCGAAATCGGTGAAGCTGGCCAAGAAGTGTTTGGAGATGGACTGCACCTGCCAATTGACCGTGTTGTATGTGTCCAATGACACACCACCGGTGTATTACCGTACGGATATCGGGCGTCAGGTCACGCTGCCGCGCCACGAACTGATTGTGAAGCAGCAGTTGGCGGACGCTGTGTCGAGAGAATTTCGGCCTTGGCCTGGACGCGTCCGGTTCCGGCACGAGACCGGGCACCCTGCCCGAACGATTTGCCGTATCGCCAATGAACTTGACGCGGATCTCCTGATTCTCGGCGGACCGAACAGACGAAGCAGCGGGCTGCTCGGAGGTTCGGTGGTCGAAGCGGTGCTCAATTCGGTACAGCGGCCTGTGCTGATTGCCAAATAGCGAGGAGTGGGGGAGTCGTTCATGACGATGGAGGAACATCTGCGCATGCCCGCGCTTCGCTCGCGTGTGATGACCGCCGAGGAGGCGGCGGCCTGTATTGAAGATGGGATGACTGTCGGCATCAGCGGCTTCACCCGCGCCGGCGACGCCAAGGTGGTGCCGATGGCGTTGGCCGACCGAGCGAAAGCCCTGGGACGACCTTTTCATATCAACCTGTGGACGGGCGCGTCTGTGGCGGAGGAAGTGGACCGGACGCTGACGGAGGCGGGGGTGGTGGCGCGCCGACTGCCGTTTCAGTCCGAATCCACGATGCGCGACGCCATCAACCGCGGCGACGTGATGTATGTGGATCAACATCTGAGTCTGACGGTGGAAATGATTCGCGAGGGTACGTTAGGGCATCTGGACGTCGCCGTGATTGAAGTGGTGGCCATCACGGAGGACGGGTACCTGGTGCCCTCCACATCCGTTGGAAACGCGCCGACATTTGCCGCCCACGCGGATAAGATCATTCTTGAGTGGAACAAAAGGCAATCCCCGTTGTTGGAGGGGATTCACGATATCTACATGCCGCACGCGCGTCCCAACCGCGCTCCCATTCCCATTCTGTCGGTGGACTCGCGGATTGGGACCCCGTACATCCCGGTGGATCCGAAAAAAATCGTGGCGATTGTCCCCACCGACCGGGAGGACCACTTTGTGGAACTGGCGCCTCCCGATGCGGATACGGAGCGCATTGCGGGACATCTGATGGACTTTTTGAGCCACGAGTTGAAGAGAGGTCGCTTGCCGTCGCCGCTGCCTCCGCTGCAGTCCGGTGTTGGATCCGTTGCCAACGCAGTGCTCGCCGGCATGAAGGATACGCGTTTCGACGGATTGGTGATGTATTCGGAAGTTTTGCAGGATGCGGTGTTTGAATTGATGGACGCGGGCAAGCTTCGCTACGCTTCCGGATGCGCCATCACCGTGGCACCGCACAACGCCAAGCGGATTATGAACAATCTGCAGGCGTACCAGTCTCGGATGGTCCTGCGCCCACAGGAGATTTCCAACCACCCGGAGGTGATTCGGAGACTCGGCGTCATTGCCATGAACACGGCGCTGGAAGTCGACATCTACGGCAACGTGAACTCGACACATGTGCTTGGCACGCACATCATGAATGGAATCGGGGGTTCGGGCGATTTTGCGCGAAATGCGCTGTTGTCCATCTTTATGACAAAGTCGACGGCGAAAGGTGGACGGATTTCTTCAATTGTTCCCATGGTGTCGCACGTCGATCACACGGAACATGACGTGGACGTGGTGGTGACGGAACAGGGTATCGCGGATCTGCGCGGGCTTGCTCCGAGAGAGCGCGTTTCGCGAATCATTGAGCACTGCGCGCATCCGATGTACCGGGAAATGCTGTGGGATTATGTGAAAATCGCGGCCAAATACGGCGGACACACGCCGCATGCACTGGAACAGGCATTCGCCTGGCACCTGCGCTACCGCGACGTCGGCGACATGCGCCAGGATGTCACGTGACTGGTGTGGGAGTCAGTGGGAATGGGCTCATTCACATCCCCCTCTCGATTGCGTCTCCCTTTGTTTCATCATTCGTTATTGTGTGGACGGATCCCTTGTCGCGGGGGCGGTTGTGGGCGGGGATAAGCAGACGGGCTGTGGTGGAACGCCGGTGGCTCGCGTGTTCCGCCACAGCCCGCATGTCACACGTTGGCGGCTCCCAGTGTTTTCACGTCCTGGTCATTGATGACCCCGTCTGCAAATTCGAGATTATCAATATTGAAACTGGCGTGAAGTGGCAGGAAGTTGAAAAAACCAAACAGTGTTCCTTCGCCCTGGTTCTGCTTGGTGTTGGCATCCCAACCGGAAAAATTGTATTCTCCGATGAAAGAACCGGCGTTCGTTTGGGCGGTGTTCAAATTGAGTGCGCCGCAAAAGATCAGTGAAGGCATTCCCTCGCCCCCTTCGTCAGCCGTCTACTACTCATACATCGACCGCCATGGTGACTTTGAGGTCCTGGTCGTTCATGACACCATCAAAAACCTCCAGATTATCCACGTTGACGCTGAGCCAGGCAGGGGCCACGTTGCCAACGCCAAATGTACTGCCGTGCCCCTGATTCAGCTTGTAGTTTGAGTCCCAACCGCCAATGTTTCCCTCACCGAGAAATAATCCAGCGTTCTGCTGCGGGCTGTTCTGGTTGACCATTCCCAACACAATCAATGACGGCATACCACTCCTCCTCGGAACCTGAATGGTCCTGCACTGGATTGTACGCTGAATACGGATGTCCCATGCCAACCGGCTGTTTTCATCTCAGTCCTGACGCCACCGTTTGCGGTCTGGTGTCCTAAATCTTCGCTGGACAAACATAGACTGAATCGACGGGTGTCGCGGACAACCGCAAAGTGTATCCCCGGCGGGAGGATGGGTTGTGTTTGGGCGCAGAAAGAAAGCGGAACAGCTCGCCGCAGAGCAGATGCTCCAGCTCACCCAACGCTTGATTGAAGCATTGGACAAGGCGTCGGAACATAGAATCCAAGTGATTGTACAAAGTCTGCACGTGGACAAAGGCGCACTGGAACAGTTGGTGTTCAAACTGGATAGTCTGGATATTGATGAATTGAGCGGATCGTTGAATTTGGGGAATAACTTCGGAACCGATGTGGTGCGCCCAAAAAGCGACGTTCACATTGGCGGTCTCAAGTCTGCTGAGCAATCATCTCCAAAGGCCGCCGCAGCGGCGGATGGCGGGTGGACGATGGAACATACCGGCAACGGCTTCAAAGTGAAGCGTCCCAACGCCGCACAGTGAGGAGTGACCGGATGACCAGCACGCTATCGCCTACATTCATCATTGGCGCCATTCGAATTGGCCAAATTGAAGGAGCGTCCTGTCTGAATATGGGGAACAATTGGATATCTGATTTTCGCAGTTTCAAAAAGCACAACCAGGGGTTTGGATCCGTCCGCGGCGACAACAACGTGGTGCATGGAATTCGAAGTCTCCTGAACGATCCGGACACGGTTGACATGTTGGGCGCACCGCCCACTTCGTCAGAACTGCCGGAGTGGATGCGCAGACTCATCCAGGATTCGCCCACACCGGGTCATCCATCCACGACGACCACCTGACGTCTGCCGTGGTGGGGCGTTTGCAACGGTTCCGAGGCGGTGGAGCTTCGATGCAGTGCTGGAGGGGTGGTCATGGCCGCAAATCAAAACAGCAAATCCAACAATCCCTTCGACTTTCTCAACAACCTCGGAGATTTGGGAGACATTCGTAAATTCCTCGGTCCGGATTTCTTTAAAAACCTGCCCATGCCGAACATCAATGGGGGCTCTTTCTTCTCTGACTCGGACGGTTCGGATGCCTCGTCGTTTCCTCGTGTGGATCTGTATGGCCGGGGGAGTCAAGAAATGATTGCCGTGATGGAACTGCCGGGATTGACGAGCAGCAAGGACGTACAGGTTGCGGTGCGCGGGAACATTCTGTCGGTGCGCGGGCATATCACGGCGCGTTTTCATCACCGCGGAGATTCGGTGATTCTCTCGGAATGCCACCACGGCGCCTTTGAACGAGAGATTGAACTGCCGGGGCGCGTGTTGACCGACGGTGTCCGCGCGGTGTATCGGAGCGGACTCCTGGTCGTCTATCTGACCAGAGATACGGCGGATGACGTGGTCGACAACCGGGTGGCCATCGACTTTGAGGGACAGTGACGGCGCGGCACAGGCGCCGAGGAGGAATGCGGATGCCGACCATCATTTCGCTCGGGGTGGTGAACGCGCTGGCGGTTCAGCAGAATTCGGGCGTGTTCATTGGCGATATCAACGTCAATGGCTGGGATGCCCACATCAAGTACAACGCGGGGTATGGGTCACTGTACGGATCGTTCAATGTCGTCATGGGATCCCGAAGCGTGAATTTCGATGGCCTGGAAGTCTTGGATGGCGTCATCCAGGACCAGGACTGGAAAACGTGTTGGGCGGTGCAGGGGTAGCGGTCGGTCCACTGCCAACGGGAGGGGAAGCGCCATGGAAGTTCGCCAGACGAACGTGCCACTCAACTTGCAGATTCAAAACATTTCAGCCTGCTCGGGCGTCTTTGTATCGGGGCAGAACGTCATTTACGGTTGGAGCGCCCATTCGAAGTTGAATGCGGGCTTGGGAACGGTGGAATCTTCCAATTGGCTGTACCAGAATATCAGCGCGGTTCACGACGCGGATGTGGTGGATACGCCGATTGACGACAGGGATGTGCATCTCTTGCGCCAATCCAACCATCAGCCGCAATTGACCAACATCGGGTTTCGGTCGCTGGGCGTGAACACGATGCAACAGAATTGCGGCGTGTTTGTGGGAGACAGCAGCAACACTGGGTGGGATCAGCATCAAAAAACCAACAAAGGCCACGGGGACATTTATGGAGATGGCAACAAACAGGCGGTCAATGTCCACGTGAATTTCGATCCGGATCTCCTGGACACACCCGTCAGCGACCAGGATCTGAAGTCCGGTGTCTTTCATCGCTGGGGTTGATCCGCACGAGCGCCGGAACTTTTCCCCAAGAAGTGTGTTAGACTGAGCGAGACAAAGCCTGACAACATTGGACAAGCCGCGATGATGCGAATCTGTCGGGCTGGGAACGTGTCTGCACAAGGAGGAATGGTGGCATGGCGTCGTACAAAGTTGTGGTCACCGGAAGAATACTGCCATCGGCCCTTGAAGTCATCAGCCGGCGCTGTGCGGTGCAACGCTGGGAGGAGGCGACCTCCATCCCGCGAGAGCTCCTGTATGAGTGGGTGAAGGACGCGGATGGGCTGTTTACGACCGGAGACGTCAGGGTGGATGATGAGCTGCTGGCGCATGCGCCGAAGTTGCGCGTGATCAGCCAGGCTTCGGTCGGATACGACAATGTGGACATCGATGCCTGCACGCGACGGGGCATTCCGTTTGGCAATACCCCCGGCGTGCTTGTGGATGCCACGGCAGACCTGGCGTTTGGCCTGGTGCTGTGCGCTGCGCGACGCATCTTCGAAGGCGCGGCGCAGGTGCGCAACGGGGCGTGGAAGAACGGGTACGACATCCCCTACGGAGTGGATTTGTTCGGGAAGACGCTGGGGATTGTCGGCATGGGCAGCATCGGCGCCGCCGTGGCCAAGCGGGCGCAGGCCAGCGGGATGCGGGTCATTTACCACAATCGCCGGAAGCGGTCCGACGACGCCGTGCTGGGGACCACTTACAGCGAATTCGATGCGCTGCTCGAATCCTCTGATTTTGTGCTCGTATTGGCCCCCTTGACGAATGAGAGCCGCGGGATGTTCGGGAAGGAACAATTTGCGAGGATGAAGCCGACCGCCTACTTCGTCAACGTGGCGCGGGGCGCGGTGGTGGACACCGACGCGCTGTACGAAGCGTTGAAGACGAAGCAAATCGCTTACGCGGCGCTGGACGTGACAGATCCGGAACCCCTTCCCGGAGACCATCCGCTGCTCACGCTCGGCAACGTGTTGATTACGCCCCACATCGGGAGCGCCACGCACGAGACGCGGCACAGAATGGCTCTGCTTGCGGCGGAAAATCTCATGGCCGGACTGGATGGAAAGCCGCTCCCGGCCTGTGTGAACGGGTCGGTGAACTACCGCGGCTGATTCGGGATACTGTGTGGCTCGCGTTTCGTGCGCGGGCCGTGTTTTTGTGGATTCAGTCGACGACAACGAGGAGGCGGTTTTGTGATGAAGAATGATACTCGACCGACGGCACGTACCCATAGCGATGCCGCAACGGAGGCCGTTCAGCGGCTGATGGGTGCAAACGCGGTGCGGGCTGCGCTGGCCTTCGCCGAGACGGATCATGCCCGGACGGTGGAGGATCAAATCCGACTCACGGAAATCCCAGCGCCCACATTCCACGAACATGACAGGGGACAGGCGTTTCTGGCGGAGCTCGAGTCGCTCGGCCTGTCCGATGTAAAAGTGGACGCGACAGGGAATGTGTACGGAGTTCGAAAAGGTGCGGGGCGTGGACCGACTGTGTTTGTTTCCGCCCATTTGGACACGGTGTTCCCGGAAGGAACGGACACGGAGGTGCGCCAACGAAATGGTGTGCTGTACGCGCCGGGCATTGCGGACGACGGCCGGGGATTGGCCGTGGTTTTGGCCGTGTTGCGCGCGTTGAACCACGCGAACGTACAAACTGTGGGAGATCTTTGGTTCGGCGCCACCGTGGGCGAGGAAGGCTTGGGAGACTTGCGCGGTGTCAAAGCTTTCTTTGATGAGAATCAGGTGGATGGGTTCATCTCGGTGGAACCGGACGCCCCGAATCGCATCACGTACCTGGCCACAGGGAGTCATCGTTACCGCATCACGTTTCGGGGGCCGGGTGGCCACAGTTTTGGCGACTTCGGGACCCCGAGCGCCATTCACGCGATGGGGAGGGCCATTGCGGCCATCGCGGATTTGGAGGTGCCGGAGAATCCGAAGACCACGTTCACCGTAGGGGTGGTTCGTGGTGGCACATCCATCAACACCATCGCGGCGGAGGCGGAGATGATGGTGGATATCCGATCCGATTCAGAACCCGCGCTGCTCGCCCTCGAGTCCAATCTGCTGGCGTGTGTCCATGAAGCGGTCTCCGCTGAGAACGCCCGATGGAACCAGCAGGGGATACAGGTGTCGGTGGAGTTGGTTGGAAATCGGCCGGCGGGGCAACAATCGGTGGACAGCCCGGCGGTTCAGAACGCGATGGCGGCCATTCGGTCGCTTGGCTTCATGCCGTCGTTGGATGAGCCCAGCAGCACCGATGCGAATGTGCCTATTCATCTCGGTGTGCCTGCGGTCACTCTGGGTGGGGGTGGTCGTTGCGGCGGCATCCACACGCTGCAGGAGTTCTATCATCCAGAGGATGGACACCACGGAGTTCAGGTGGTTCTGCTGACGGCCCTCGCCATGGTCGGCGTATCAGAAGTGAGCGAGCCGACCCTCTCCGTCTCTCCGTCGCGGGCATAGGTGAAAAAAGAGGAGACGAATCGATCCGCATACCCACGCGGCATCGTTCGTCTCCTCGTTGTTTCTTGCTCTGGCGTGCCCGGAGAGATTCGAACTCCCGACCTCTTGATTCGTAGTCAAGCACTCTATCCAGCTGAGCTACGGGCACAAGGAACCGTGGGGTGAGTGATGGGAATCGAACCCATGCGTGCCGGAACCACAATCCGGTGCGTTAACCACTTCGCCACACTCACCATGACTGCAGATGTTCTGTTCGCATACGACCATGGTTGCCTACGAACAGTGCGGCAAATAGATTACCACGGTCCATCACGCGGGTCAAGCGTCCGACACAAAGCAAAAGCTGGGATCCCCGGCAGGTCCGGTGCGCACAACGTCGCTCACGTTCTCGGACAGGCATTGTATTTTGCATCGATACAACGTACGCGACTGGCCGCCCACCACTTTTCGCCCAGAAGGTTGATTCTGCTATGACACATGGATGCGAACTATCACCAGGGACTTCAAACATTTTCCTGTTGATCCGCACGAGGCAGGGTGGTATATTACACATTGTCGCTCCGGTGACGGCGCGGCAAACGGTGAGAACATCACCCCGACACTTGACAAGTGCAGGGGTTGCGTGGTAAGGTGTTCGAGCTGTTTTGAGTGGTTCCTTGAAAACTAAACACGCACAGAGAGTGAATCAACACGCAAGTGTTGTTTTGAGCGAGTCAACTTTTTTGAGAGTTTGATCCTGGCTCAGGACGAACGCTGGCGGCGTGCCTAATACATGCAAGTCGAGCGGACGGAAGGGAGCTTGCTCCTGGAAGTCAGCGG
>NZ_AUCA01000019.1 GCF_000429525.1 Alicyclobacillus contaminans DSM 17975
TGTTCTCACCGTTTGCCGCGCCGTCACCGGAGCGACAATGTGTAATATACCACGCCACACATCTATCGTCAACATTATAAATCCTGGCAGTTCATCCATCGAAGCCAGCTTCCACACAGAATCTCAGCGGCTGCACCCGGACACCCCCAAATCGCTTGGGGACATGAATATACAGGGCATGGCGAGCCCGTGTCATCGCAACGTAGAACAATCGGCGTTCTTCTTCCACGCTGCGGCCGTCCAGTTGGCCTCGCCAGTACGGATTGTCCTCTACGGCGTTGATGAGGTGCACCTCATCCCATTCGCGGCCCTTGCTGTCGTGGAACGTCCGAACTTCAAAAAACCTGGCTGACTGAATGCCGCACAATGTGTTCAAATCCGCCAGCTCTGCCCGAGTCCGAGCGAGCACAGCCACAGTCGTGTGCACTCCGTTGGAATTTGACCGAGTGCGCAGGAAATCTGCCAACCAGCGTGCCTGCGCTCGTTCGTCCCTGTGCCGGATCAACTCACACGTACCAAGTTCCTCAGACGATGTGGACATGGGCTTTGCCACGCGCATTCGATTGTGAGCAATGAGTGTTGCTGCCGCAGTGACAATGCTCCTATCTGACCGAAAATTCACGGTCAGTTGATGCTTCGCTGAACCGGGTACCAGTTCAGTGAAACGCAGCAGCCACTCTGGTCGGGCACCCCGAAAACCATAGATGGACTGATCGTCATCCCCAACCACAAACAACCGACAATCCCCAGCCGTCATCAGGTCCTGCAAAATCCACCATTGGATTGGATTCGTGTCCTGAAATTCGTCCACCAGCACATATTTGATGGCAGGCAGTGGTTGTGAAGGATGTTTCGCGCGAAACGAGCACCACGTTTCGAGAATATCGTCAAAGTCCCAACGTCGAGCCGTTCGCTTCAGGTGCTCATACTCCATCTTGACTTTCTGAAGCGCACGCGGTGCAGGCGCTGGCGGCCAGGTCGATCTGACCAAACTCATGGAGGCAAGCACGTCGCGCGCATGGATGGCGGACATTCCAGCCTTGCGCACGGCGCGGCGGATGAAGTCCAGTTGCTCCGATTCACGCAAGATCAAGGGAATGTCCGGGTACTTTGGAAGAAGCCAATGAAACACAATCGAGTGAAAGGTACCAACCTGAACGGATTCCGCCTGTCGCAGCGTGATGTTCGGCAACTGCTTCAATCGATTCTTCAATTCCAAACTCGCCTGGCGGGTAAAGCTCACTGCAACCATCTCCGAAGGAGACACTCGATTTGTGCGCACTACATACCCAATGTGATGCGTTAGCACGGACGTCTTCCCACTGCCCGGTGCAGCAAACACAACCCGATTTTGTACATCGGCATAGACCACCCGCATCTGCTCATTCGTCCACAACGCGCAGCCCCCCCTTTCGATTGATTCCATCTTACAACCGCATCCGGATGACCACCATGACGCGAGGGAGACTTCCGTATCAGACAGGCCATGTGAACGACTGGATAGAAAACGGCGTACCGTGATATGCTCGTCCAGAGAAAGGAGCCTCCAGAATGGCTTGGTATGCACTGGGTGACGTGCACCTCGGATCGTCAGTGAATAAACCAATGGGGATCTTTGGTGAGAAGTGGGAACAACATGAGCAAAAAATTGCCGAGGCATGGCGCCGCGTGGTTGAGCCGGACGACTTCGTATTGGTTCCGGGCGATATTTCGTGGGCCATGACCTTGCAAGAAGCGGAGCCGGACCTTCAGTTTCTCGGCCAATTGCCAGGACAGAAGGTGTTCGTTCGTGGAAATCACGATTATTGGTGGAATGGTATCGGAAAGGTTCGAAAGATCCTGCCCAGCGGATGTTTCGCCATCCAGAACGATGCCATATCGCTTGGAAACTACGCCATCGCAGGATCGCGAGGTTGGCTGCTTCCAGATCATCCTAAATTCACCACTGAAGACGAGACCATTTACCGCAGAGAGATTGGGCGACTTCAAATGTCTCTGGAGCGAGCCGCAGCATTCAACCAACCGATTGTTGTAATGATGCACTATCCTCCTTGCGGTGTTCACGGAGACCCCACCCCGTTCACCGAATTGATGGAGGAATTCCAAGTGCGCCTGTGCGTTTACGGACATCTGCATGGCGCAGCCCATCGCTTTGCCTTCGAGGGTGCCTTGAACGGCGTAGACTACCGATTGGTGAGCGCAGATTACGTCGAATTTGCTCCGGTGGCCCTGCCCCTGTAACTTCATCGGGACGCCGCACACCCATTCTTGAAATCCACAGCCGGGGCTGTCCTGTGCATCGCCGCAGTGGCACCGGCAGGTACAGCCCTGGCTCTGCCAACGCATCAATGGGGGGTGCGGTGACTGCGCTGACTGTGCGCCTGTGCCTGATAAGACCTCCCGTGTCTCGCCAATGCCACCGTTTTCTCCAGCGCGGATACCGCTGTACCGGCGAGATGTTGAATCCGTTGCAGCTGTTCCGCTTGCAGGGAAGAATCGTTGTCCACCGTCCGCAGATGAATTTTAGCAATCCGCTCCATGTCTTGGACCGCACGCACCGCCTCCGACACCAATCCGGATATCGACTCGAAGCGCTTCTCCTGTTCCTGATGCATCGTCCCTGCCTCCTTGCTACCGTATCAGGACTACCATCCCCGACTGCGACGTCAGCTATGCGCCAGCGGTTTTCGCATGACAAAGATTCCGTATCCCAAGCTGTGATGATGTTGCTCCATCCATTGGGCGTTCATCGTCAAGACGTCCAACACATCCGCGTCCAGGAAGGCCGTGTCGTCCGCCAGATGCGGATCGTCCATATCCGCGGCCGCGCCCGTGCCCATCATATGCGGGCGGACAGAGCGGGTCTCAACCACGTGAACATCCCGAAATCCCGCGCGATGATAATACGCTTTCCATTCAGATGCATAAGGGACCACGCGAGCCCCGTACACGTCTTGTGCTGATTTCTTCCATTCCGGAGTCACTGGCCCCAACGCCAACATCTCCACATCCGCGTACCATCCACCCGGGCGCAGCACCCTGCAGTACTCCTTCAGGGCTTCGTTGGGGTTCAAAAACACGTTCACCGATTCCGTATAGACCACGTCGAAGGATTCATCCGAGAATGGCAGCGCAGTGGCATCGGCCACCCGCCAGTTGGCAGGGACGCCCTCCCGACGAGCCCGCTCTCGAGCTTTGCTGATCATCTTTGGCCGAATATCCACGCCGTGGACCGTACACCCTGTCCAGCGCTGGATGTTCAACAGCGTTGTGCCGGTGCCGCACCCCACTTCCAACACGGACATGTCCCGCGACCACGGAATTTCGCGCACCCACCGCCGTGTGCTGTCATGTCCCCCGGGATGGGCGGTGCCCACACCGAGTACCGCAAGTGCATCCTGGTAATCCATCCTATATCCCTCTCCCCCCGTCGGTACCGGTCAGCGTCGCCAATAGGATATGTGTGCCGGCGTTCGGTGGGCCGGGCGGTTGTTCGCGGGTTGCATTTCGCTCCGATTGCCGGTAGAGTTCGAACAGACAGCAAAAGGGGGACGTCTGCCTGTGGATATCGGAATTGAAAAAGTGTATGTGCTGCATGTCGAAGAGGAGAATGACTTCCTGTTCACACCTGTCGGATTGGTGATCGTATTGGAAAACCGCCACTACAGCCTGTACACCATCAAATCGGAACACAACCGCTACCGTAACGCCATCGCAAAGCACGCGTGGAAAGACCTTGAAAATGGGGTTCAATTTAAAGGGGCCTCGTATCGGTTGGAGGATGTCACGCCCAGCATGCGCGAGCAGGGATGGACGGGCGCATCCGCCATCCCTGCGATACTGGGCCACTTCTACAAGACAAAGACCAAATATTTCTACTTCCTGCAAACCTATTTCTCTTAATGCTCCAAGTCTCCGTCCCAAGCCAACATGCCGCCGTCAAAATTGCCCACATTGGAAAAACCGTTCTGTTTCAGATACGTCGCGACCTTCTGAGATCGGTTGCCGCTTCGGCAGACGAATACATAGGGTGCTTCCGGATTCAGTTCGGTCATCCAATCGAGCAACTCCTGCATCGGCTTCAACGGAACACCGGGAATATGACCCGCTGCGTATTCTTCTTCCGTACGCACGTCGATGACGGTCGCCGATTGTTCGCGCAAAATGGATTTCAACTCGTCCTTCGAATACTGCGTTACACCATCTTTTTCATACGCCATGGTCATCACCTCGTCGTCATCACCGCTCTGCGCGCGGACTAATGGTATAGTGACATCCCACAGCGGCGAAGTCAACAAATCGGGCGCCGCGCGCCCAGGAAACGAGTCGCGTAATAATCGGCGCTGAGTCGACTGACAATCACCCCGGAAGTCGAGTTGAGCGCCTGAACCATCAGCCCGTTGCCCACGTACATGCCCACGTGGGACGGACCCGCTGCATCTGTACTGAAGAAAAGTAAATCTCCCGGTTGCAGACTGCCCACCGCCACCGGAGTGCCCACTGTGTACTGTTCAAACGATGTTCTCGGCAGTGCAATCCCGAATTGGGCGTATATATACTGTACGAAACCGGAGCAATCAAACCCAGTACCCGGAGACGTGCCGCCGTACCGATAGGGAGCACCGAGAAAACTCAGCGCCAATGCGGCAATTCTTAATTCCAGTGGCGATCCAGCCCTGGCCGTCAGCAATCCCGCCCCTTCGCGGGACGTCAGGCGCGTGCTGGCACGCGGCGCATTTTGCCCCTCTTTGGCGCCTGAGCGCATCGGGCGGTTTTCCTCAGCGGCCTGCGCTGACTTGCGCGCTTGCAGGAGCTGTTGACGGCGCCCCGATACCGCCGCTGACCGGGACAGGGCCTCGTCCTGCACAATGGGCAGCAGTGCGTTTCCAGATACCGCGTAGTGCACCACCGGCGGTTGGCCGGCGGATTGGAGACGGCGAAACATCGCGTACAGGTCTGTGGTGCAGACAGTTGGACGCTGTGAACCTGTCGTGGCGTTCGCCGCAGACGCATGAATCGCTGTACGCGCTGTATTGCGCACGCTCCCGTGTGCAGGTGCGGAAATCGCGCCGGCGGCGACCAGTGCCGTCGAGGTTAGGGTGGCTACCCGCCGAACCACAGCATCTCCCCCAGTGAATCAGAATGAATTGCCTTATGTGTACGCTGAGGTTCCTCGTCCGTATGCGCCCTATGCCTTCAAAATGCGCGAAATGGCCTGTCTCAACACGTCCGCCGAAATGGCGAACCCAATCCCCTGGGAACTCTGACTCACGGCGGTGTTCATGCCAACCACCTGGCCGCGCAGATTGATCAGCGGTCCGCCGCTGTTGCCTCGGTTGATGGCCGCATCGGTTTGGAGGAGATTCGGATATTCCCGGTCTCCGATTTGCAGAGGTCTGTCCACGGCACTGATGATGCCCACGGTGACCGTGTGGTCCAGTCCGAGGGGCGAACCAATGGCCATCACCCATTCTCCGACTTTGGCATCTTTGGACCGACCGACCTTCAGAATCGTGTCCGGCACAGAGATGGGGGCTTTCAGAATGGCGATGTCGTGCTTGTAGTCCGTACCAACCACCGCGGCTCGCACCGGCGCCTTTTTCCCAAGAACGCGAATGAGAATCTGAGACGCCCCGTGCACCACGTGTTCATTCGTCAAGATAAATCCACGCGGATCGAAGATAAATCCTGTACCAATGTTCACGGAACGTTGCGACGCTTCCTGCCCTCCGTTCCAGGGTGTTGCAAACGGAAACAGGCGGGTCTGCGGTGAGGATTGATGAACAACCTCGATGCCCACAACCGCCTTCTTGAAGCGTTCGACCAGTTGTACGAAGTTCGGCAGGGTTGTCCCCGGTCCCCGCGCCCCCCTCTGCACTTGCCGCTTCCCTTGTTGTGCCATCCGATTCACCTCGCAGGTATGGAGGACTGGTGTGCTGTCTTAGATCGTATTCGGTGAATCCACCAACAGTGAGGTATCCTCACCGGAATCCACGATGGCCCACCCTGCGAGGGACGAATAAAAAACACCCCGTCGTCACGAGGTGCTTTCTTTGGCGGATGGTCCTTTGGCGTCCTGCGATTGGACTTGTTCATCTCGGCCGCCGACCACCGCTGCGTATGTGCCGGGGAGTGCCGGCTTGGTCAAAAACGATGTGCCTTGTTCGAGCTTCCGGTACAATCCGCGCGGATCCCGCGCAGCAATGACCGCCTGATTGCGAAGAGCGAACGGAACATCGGTGCAAAGACCACAGTAATCCACGCATTCCTCAACCTGCATGTCCGCCTCAGGACACGTACTTTGTAACGCGTCGAACACAGCTTGCGAGTGCGCTTTCAGATTCTTTGCGCACCATGTAATTTTCATGGCCGAAGGCACGCTCATCACAACTCCTCCGCTACGTCATCCCACTCCCATCATACTTCAATTGGAACGAGGACGTAAGAGGATGTTCCACAGTTCGTACAATTCGCAACATGAACGCACACATCGCAGGGTTCCGCGAGCCCCATCGCCGCGCTCGGCTCCTCGTAAGGGCTGTACGGCCCGACCAGGTCCTGCAGCCGCGGCTGGTCAGGCACGAGTTGCGAACACTTTGGACAGGAGGCGGTCCATTGCAAGCATCCATTGCACAGCGGACAACCGGTCACCACGCTGACCGCTCCTGACGCGAATAGCGAACGCCGTAATTGCCCTTGCGGGTGCGAAACACCTGCACATATACGTTGGGCACGCCCCTTAGGACATAGTCGTCTCTGACGCACATGGCGACATACGATGCCACAGATTTTGAATCGTAGAGCCGTGCTTCATAAATCCACGACATCCTGACGTCTCCCCCTTTTCAGGGGTATTGTAACCGCTCCGAACGACGCTCATCCGGCACCTCATCCGGATTCAGTCACAGACGGTCACCTTGACTTCGTAACCGCTGTGCTTTTTCACATTCCATACGCCGGAGTCGAGCAGCAGGTACTGACCTTTCACGCCGTACACGCGCCCGCTGACCTCCGATACCTTGTCCAATGACACGGATTTCGTCTGGATGTCCACGTCCTCCAGCCTCGGGTAGCGGAACTCATGGACCTCCCGCTCATCCGCCAGAACAAATGCCCGGAACGCCTCCGGAAGGTTGGCCGCCACCTCGTCCTTGAGCGCGCCGAGATCAATCTCCGGCGGCGCCGTTTCCCGAAGCATCTTTCGCCAGTCCGTTTTATCCGGAAGCGATTTTGCAATTTCCATTTCCAACTCGCCCGCCAGCTTTCGGGTCGGCAATTCCGCAAACAAAATGGCGCGCATCGCCCCCTGATCCACCCACCGCGTGCGCTGTCGTCCTTTTCTGGTCAATCCAACCTTGACGCCGCTCGAATAGGCCAAGTAGACATAGTGGGGAATCATGCAATGTGCCTCGGCGAAATCCGCATCGCGACAGGTGCCCAGATGAAAGTGGCACTCATGCGGCTTTACAATGCACAGGTCGCATTCCGCCAATGTGGTCACACAGGGATAACAATAGCCATTTTGATACAACTTCTTTACGCTTCTACCGCAATGGATGCACCGCTTGCTTCCAGACGCCGTGATTTGGATGGTTTTCCCCAACCAGTCATCCATCGGCGCCACACCGCCGTCGGTTGCAAACTGATACCGCACCACCTCATCGGCGGAATGCTGCATCTCGCGCAGGTAACCGCTCAACTCCACGTGCACATCGTCCACCTACTTTTCTGCCGGATCGCATGACAGCCGAATCACTGCCGCATAGTAAGGACACCGGGAATTTTCACCGCTGCCAAAGGAGGCCGCCCCATGCTCTACGTATGTCTTGCCGCGTTGCCGACACTGCTTCTCATATCCTGGCTGTATACCCGCGACCAACTGCACCCTGAACCGAAGCGCAACGTCTACCGCCTGTTCCTGCTCGGCGCCGCGATCGTACTCCCGGCGGGATTGCTCGAACGCGCACTGCTGGAGACCAGCTTTGACGGCCGGCTCGGACGTCTGCCGGCGCTGTTGGTGACCGCCTTTTTTGTCGCAGGACTAGTCGAAGAATTCCTCAAGGCGGCCATCGTCGAACGGGCGGCCGTGCAGCGCGGATGGATGAAATCGCCCATCGATTGCATCGTCTACGCCGGTGCCACCGCCCTTGGCTTCGCTACGGTGGAAAACATCTTGTATGTGACCAGTTCTGGATTCAGCACAGCCATCTTACGATCCGTGACCGCCGTTCCCGCCCACCTCATGTTCGGTGTTCTCATGGGCACCTACTTTGCTCAATCTCTGTGGGGGGGAAAGACGCGCGCTCTGGCGTATGTGGTTCCCGCGCTCGCTCACGGACTGTATGATGCGTTCGCCCTGTCCAACAGTTGGCTCGGCGATGGATTGCTGTTCACCTACCTGATTGTGCTGCTTGAGCGGACATTGCGCCGAGTGGACTGGGCTGAGAAACAGTCGGAAAATCTAGCGAGGATCTGACCTACCGCGTGTCGTAGCCATCCTGACCAAACGGCTTCGGCCCTTCGGCGACCCCGTCGAACGTCATCAACCACCCGCGCGATGCTTTATAAATCACAATCTTTACGGACTCGTCCAACATATGCATTTGAAACAGATTCAAATCCGTCTTCACGAACGGACTCAGGTGTTCGTCCTGCAGGCGGATGTTCAGCGTGCGCTGAACGTCCGACGCCGGCACGGGAATTCCATCGTGGCCGCGAAAGGACTCCCACTCGATGGCCGGGATCCAATGTTCTTTGCGGACCTTATTCCGAAGCTGTTCATACAGGTTCCGAATCATGCGAGCCTTTCGGCTGTTGTCGCTGATAAAACTATATCTAAGCATTTCTGCACGCCTTCCATCTGCAAGGGGCCGCACCTGCGCCCATCCTTCTGGATGACTGCGGCAGATGCACCGCCAATTGGGACATCCTTGCTGTTGATGATACTCAAATCCAACGAGACTCCGCAACCACATCCATTGTGGTCAACGCCAACCCCACCTGAAACAAAGCGAACGCCCCCTGTGGTAAACCAACCAGATTAGGGGGCGTTCAAAGGATATGGGAAAGTCTGACCCTATTATAGCGAACCCTCATGAAGATGAAAATAGGTAAATCCTAGTGTTTCGACAAATTCTATCACCCATCCTCGATTTTTCCCCTTCTCTGATACGTTGAGTTGTTCGAAACTTCTGTGTATTATGGGGGTGAAAAGGTTTGGGAGGTGGGCTTTCATGTTCAAGTATTACACGGGCATCGCCATCATGTGTGTGATTTTTGCCGTGCTGTCCCTGTTCTTCTCCCAACACGCAACACGACTCGCCGCTATTTTCCTCGGCATGTCTGGTGCTTTCGTCGCCATCGCGTTCGTCACCGGAGATCCGAAGTCCAGATGGTAGGCGCGCCCTCGTTCTCCATGGCGCCGCAGGCGACATCAGTCGGACTTCACTTCACCCCTTCAGCCGTCTTGGGCGGGTGTTTGGCAAAACAGGGGCAGAATGTCCTCTGCAGCTTCATTCACCCACACCACCGTGGCGCCGTTCGCTTCGGCAACGCCCGGCAACTGTCGCGCGGGAGCATCCTGAAGCGCGGTCCCCACGATGAAGACCAGTTCGGATCGGCCCACCCAATCCACCGCGCGACTGAAATGACGCACCTCCTGCCCCCTCAACACGATGCCAGGTTCTAAAACGTTTCGACATTGTGTACACCGAGGAACGTCTGCCGCAAACGCCAAGCGGCTGGAGAAAATCCGCCCGCAGGGGCGACACACCAACTCCCTGAAATTTCCGTGCAGTTCAATCACGTGTTTCGATCCGGCATCTCTGTGGAGCCCATCGATATTCTGCGTCACCACCCATGCCCCCATCGCGGCCAACGCCAGGTGGGCGGCGTTTGGCTGTGCCTGTCGCCATGTGCTCAACGCTTCGCGATATAGCTCATAGTATTTGGATGGATTGGTTTGAAGCAGAACTGGTTCGAAAAACTGGCGCAACGGTGTGCCGTGAAGGTCATCATTCAACACCGGCAGCCCACTCGCGACGCTGATGCCGGCACCGGTCACCGCGGTGATGAATCGCGCACGGCGAAGAACGGGCTGGATTATCGGCAATACATCGGGCGCATGGCGGGCATCCAATTGAAACGAAGCCAATATTCACAACCCACTTTCAATAATTTAATAAAATTTAACTAATGTTCTTTACAAACTCTATGGAAAATACTACATTAGTGGTGACAACACAATTCGTCACAAAGGAGGAAAAACCATTGGACTCCGACAAAGAAACCCTACACTTTGGTGACAAAATTCGACAACTACGCCTCAGACACCGTTGGTCGCAACAGGAACTGGCGCTTCGTTCGGGCATCTCAACGCCCCACATTTCTTCGTTGGAACGCGGCAAGCGCCATCCATCGCTGGAATATGCAATGCGCCTGGCCAACGCTTTGGGAATTTCCCTGGAAGTCCTCTGTGACGACGCGGAGCCAGTCACTCCGCCGAAAATGAAATCGTCCCCGGAGGAACTTCCCATTCACTTGCAGAACTTCATTCTGAATGAGGCGTCCACGCCGTATCTGCAGGCTGCTCATCAGATGAGCACGCTGTCCAAGGACGCCCGCGAATTCTTGACGAAGCTCATTCAAATCATGGCCGAACATTACAAGCGTACCAAACCATACCTTTGAGAAAGGCCGTTCATACCAATGGATGACTGGTGAGTGTGAATGCCACCACTTGATCAGCGAACAATGCGAGGTGGCGAAATCGGCACGTTCGCGAACCGGACTTCATTTCGGCATTCACCAAGTGCACGACGGCTCCCGTGTCGGACGGCGTCAATTGATCATCCCGTTCCGCGTAAAGCGACCACAGTTCCGTACGCAGGTGGGAGACGGCAGACGCGACATCCAGATCCTCGACAACATCCACATCCAGATTTTCTTCATAAGTGTCAGCTATGTCTGCCAATTCCCCTTGAATTAGCCCGGCATTCGTTAGCAAAACCGCATAGGTCGTTCCATGTTGCGCGCGACACCGCTGTTCGAGAATGCGCAACGACTCGACCGTGCTCCACTTCATCGATAGACGGTGCTGCAACGGTTTTGGCAGTCCGCGCCAAGTCTGTGGTTCCGACGGTTTGTCCACCGGCCCAACCTCCTTCGACCCATGATGCAGAACAGGCGCCGAGAGCGCCTGTTCCCGTGATCACCAATGCATTTTCACCCCATAACGTCCCTTTGACGTTCGGTACACGCCAATGTACTTTGGCACTGATCGAAACAGCCAGCCTTCGGCATCCTCAATGCGGGCCTTGAGACAATCCGCCTGGAATTTCGTATTCACCAGTCGCAGGTAGTATACCCAGCCCACCGAAAAGTCCTCCTCACGCTCGGTCGTTATCTTCATCCGCAGGAGTCAAAGGGTCGCCCGGAAGCGTCACCGTGAACGTGGTCCCTTGTCCCAGTTGACTCTCCACCGCAATGTCTCCGCGATGTTCCAACACGATATGCCGAGTGATGGCCAATCCCAGGCCAATTCCCGAGTTGCCCCGCGTGCGCGCTTTGTCAGCTTTATAAAATCGTTCCCATATATACGGCAGATCTTCCACCGGGATGCCGGACCCGGTGTCCGCGACCCAGACCTTGACGCTGCCTCCTGCCGCTTCCATGCCCACCGCGACGCGACCGCCCGATCCGGTGTGACGAATGGCGTTGTCCATCAGATTGGTGAAGACTTGTTCCAGCCGATCCGGATCTCCGCGCACCCAAACCGGGTGAACCGGAATCTCCGTGACAAGTTGAACGCCCTGCTCCAGTGCCAATGCTTGGAACTTCCGCCTGACTTTGCGCACGGTTCGGGTCAAATCCAGGTGTTGAAAGTTCATTTGGAACTGTCCGGACTCCAGTTGCGCCAGATCCAACAGGTCATTCACCAAGCGCTTCATGCGCAGCGTTTCGTCGTGAATGATGTCCGCCAACTCCCGCCGCTGTTCCGGATTATCTCCGAATTCATCCTGCAACGCCTCCGCGTATCCCTGCATCATGCTGAGCGGCGTGCGCAGTTCATGCGACACATTGGCGATGAAATCCTTGCGAAGTCTGTCCAGTTTCCGCTCTTCCGTCACGTCCCGCAGCACACCCACCACGCCGCGCAGGGTGGTACCGTCCGCCTCGTGCAGAGGGGTCATGGTCACCACCACGCTGCGCCCCTGCACGGCAATTTCCCGCACCACAGTGCGCCGCTTGGCCACCGCCTGGTCCATGATGTCCTGAATCCCCGCAGGCAGCGTTCTCTCCGCCCCATCGGCCCCATCTCTCAAGCCGAGGTGCCCAAGCATTCGAAGCGCGGGCGGATTGGCCAGTGTGATGGTGCCAGACAACGTGGCCGCCACCACACCGTCCTCCAAGGACTTCAGAATGCTGCTCAGCTGATCCGTCTCCATGGTGAGGGCGGCGATGGTTCGCTCCAGCTGTCCGGCCAACGCGTTGAATGTTCGGCCGAGACGGCCCACCTCATCGTTGGTCACGACCTGAATCTGGCCGTCAAAATTCCCGTTGGCCATCTGCTCCGCCACGCGGTTCATCTGTACCAGTGGCCTTGACAAATTTTTGGAGACCACAAAGGCCAAACCTGTGGTCATCAGAACGCCCAGCACACAGGCGAACAAGATGAGGTTGCGCATTCGGACCATCGGTCCATTCAACACACTCATCTGCTGCGAGACCACCTGCAGACCGGTGCCCTGATTTGAGTGCACCAACATGTAAACGGACACTGTCTCGCCGCCGCTGGTCGATCCGCGCACCGTCACGCTTTCCCCCGCCTGCAGCTGATGCTGCTGCTCTGCGGTCAGAGCCTGGTAGGCCCGGGTCAAATCTTGATTTGATTGATATGGAACAGCAATCTGAATCCGCGCATCTTGGACACTCGCCAGCTGATTCGAAATTTGGAGCGCCTTCGCCAGCGTGTTGTCTTCCAACAGCACGTGAATCGTTTGTGATAGGCGCGTGAGCTCCCGGGACTGTTGGGCGTACACGTAATTGTCGAAAAACTGCTGAAGCAGGACCGACAGCAGGACCCAAACAAGAATGACCATGCCGACGATGGTCACCCACAATTTTGCAACGATGCTGTTTCGAACCTGAATCACGACGCTACCTCGAATTTATACCCAACGCCCCACACGGTCACGATATACTGGCTCACCTTGTCAGATGCATGTCCCAATTTTTCGCGCAGTCGTTTAATATGCGTGTCCACAGTCCGTTGGTCACCATAAAATTGATAGTTCCATACATCCCGTAGCAATTCCTCGCGACTGAACACTTTATCTGGTCGCTGGGCCATGTACACCAGCAGATCGAACTCTTTCGGCGTCAGACTGATCTCCCGTCCAACCACCTCCACGCGCCGGGCGTCGATGTGGATCTGGAGATCCGGAAAGGTCAGCACCTGCTGCAACTCCGGTTTGGCGTGCTCAGGTTCCCCGGAACGCTTGAGCAGGGCCTTGACCCGCATCACCAGCTCCCGGGGACTGAATGGTTTAACGACATAATCATCGGCCCCAAGCTCAAAGCCGTGAATACGCTGCACCTCATCCCCGGCTGCGGTCAGCATAATAATGGGGGTATCGGACTGTTGCCGAATTTGGGCGCAAACATCCCGGCCATCCATTTTCGGCAGCATCAAATCAAGAATGATCAACGCATACGGATTCGACAGCGCCATTTCCAGGGCCTGCACCCCGTCCGCCGCCTCTTCCACGAGAAACCCGCTGCGTTCCAGGTACATCCGCACCAATCGGCGGATGCGCTCCTCATCATCCACCACCAGAATTCGTGTTGCGTCCACTGACTTCCCCTCCGTCCATTCCCTGGGATCCATTATGCCGTGAACGGCTCCCTGCAGCAACTGCTTGTCCTCGACCGCTCAACGGCTTCGTTTTGCGCCTCCGAAACGCTTTTGCCCGACGGCATTCCGCCCGCGGTCACGCGGCGACGACGCCTTTTCCCTGGTGGAGAATGGATACGGCGGAGCAGGCAAGTTCGCTGCGGCATACAACGCCTGCCATTCCAGTTCGGTCAGCCAACGCCATTTCCCCGGCGGCAGCGTGCCGAGCTCTAGAGGCCCAAACTGTACGCGCTTCAATCGCTTCACCGGATTGCCCACCGTTTCAAACATCCGTCTGACCTGCCGATTTCGCCCTTCGTGGATGCGAATTTCCACCACCGACTCCAATGGGTGCTGCCGCAGCACCGTCACTTCCGCAGGCGCAGTCACTCCATCCTCCAGGCGAACGCCCCGCCGCAACTGATCCAGCGCCTCTCGTTCCACCAGGCCGAGCACCGTTGCCCGATACACCTTGTCCACGTGATGGCTGGGATGCAGGAGCCGGTGGGTCAGATCCCCATCATTGCTCAACAACAATAGGCCGCTCGTCTCATAGTCGAGCCGCCCCACCGGATAGACCCGCTCTGCAACGCCCTCGATGAGCTCCATCACTGTTCGCCGGCCCTCCGGGTCCACCACGGTGGTCACATACGACGTGGGCTTGTGCAGCACAATGTTCACCGTTCGCTGCACGGTGATAACCTGGTCGTCCACGGCAATGGTATCTCGGCCAGGGGTCGCTTTGACGCCCAATTCCCGGACCACCTTGCCATTCACACTGACGCGTCCCGCCAGAATCCACTCCTCGGCCTTTCGCCGTGATGCGATGCCCGCTTGGGCCAGAATCTTTTGCAGTCGTTCCAATCGCAGTCGCTCCCCGTGGCGAAAATGTGTACTCTGTACATTATATCCATATCCGCCACCGAGAATGGAGCATTTTGCAGATCGTTCAATGCGCGGGCATCGGCCCCATGAACCAGTAGACCGCCAGCACGCTGGCGAGGACGCTGACCAAATCCGCCAAGAGTCCCACCTTCAACGCGTAGCGGATATTCCGGATGCCGACACTGCCGAAGTACACCGTGATGATGTAGAGCGTGGTGTCCGACGCGGCCTGCATGGTCGAGGCCAGTTGTCCCAACCAGGAATCAGGTCCCTTCGTTTCAAAAATGTGTGTCATAAACGCCAGTGACCCCACGCCGCTGATGGGTCTCAACAGGCCCATCGGCGCCACTTCCGGTGGTATGTGCAGCCACCGCAGTACAGGCGTCAGCACGTGCACAACGCCGTTCATGGCGCCGGACGCCTGAAAAACCGACACCGCCACCATCATCGCAATCAAATGTGGAATCAGCCGAATGGCCGTCCCAAATCCCGACTTGGCCCCGTCGACAAACGCGTTGTAGATTGGAACGCGGCGAACGAATCCGGTCACCAGAATCACGGTCACCAACAGCGGCAGTATCCACGCCGACAACGTGGCAATCAGAGCCTGCATCAGCGCTCACCCCGCCGGGACCACACGCGGAACCATCGGTCGAGCACCACCGCCGCCAGGGTGCCCATTGCCGTCGCGACAATGGTTGTGCCCACGATGGCGGTGGGATTGGCCGATCCGTACTGCATTCGAACCGCAATCACCGTTGTCGGAATCAACGTGATGCTCGCCGTGTTCACCGCAAGCAACGTGCACATCGCATCACTCGCCGTATCCTGCGTCGGGTTCAGCTTCTGCAATTCAGCCATCGCCTTCAGTCCCAGCGGCGTTGCGGCATTGCCGACACCGAGCAGGTTCGCGCTCATATTCATCAAGATCGCACCCATCGCTGGGTGATCCGGAGGTACCGAAGGATACAGAAAGGTGCCGACCGGTTTCAGAATCCGGGCCAACCCGTTCACAATTCCGGCACGCTCAGCGATGCTCATCAGTCCCAACCAGAATGAAATGACGCTGATGAGCCCGATGGACAGTTCGACGCCGGTCTCCGCCCCGCCGATGATCGCTTTGGATACCCCATCCACGCGTCCGGTGGCCAGAGCCGTCACGACGCCGCTGACAAACAACAGCAGCCAAATTACGTCAATCAAGCTGGCACCTCCCCCAGACATTCCGTCCATGATCAGGGTATGCCAGCTTGTTCGACATTAGGACAAACCATGTGCAGTGAGAAGCCACGACGACTGCGCGAGTTACATGGGACGGGACGGGGGCGCCGATTTCTCTTGGTTGCTTCGCAGCATGGCCTGTATTTTATCGACCACGACCGGCGCCATATCGATGATGCGGTCGTAGAGCTGGTTCTGGTTGTCCGTGGACAGCAACCGGACATTATTTCCATTCACAATCAGAAAGCCAATCGGATTGATGGACACGCCGCCACCGGATCCGCCGCCAAATGGATGCTCACCTCCGCCATTGGCAGTGCCTCGCTCGCCAGCGTTGAATTCGCTCCCCCCCGCCGCGAATCCAAAGCCAACGCGCGAGACCGGAAGTATCACCGTGCCATCCGGTGTTTCAACCGGATCGCCGATGATGGTATTGACGTCGACCATCTCTCGAATGTTCTCCATGGCCGTCTTCATCAGTCCCTGGATTGGGTGATCCATCCTTTGTCCTCCTTCTCCACACGCGCATCAGACGCACTGCTGTAAGCATAAGGTATCCGGCGCGCACAGTCGCTATGCACTCCATCTCGACGTCAAACCGCGGCGACTGGAAGTCAGCGTCCAGCTTGATGGTGGGGCGCGTTTGCCAACGCGTCCACTGCGTCATTCTTCCGAGGGCGGCTCCGACCGCGGTCCACAGAGCGCCATACGCGATACCGGTTGTCACCGCATCCCCCAGACCGATGCATCCTTCCAGGCGGAACTCCTGAATGCGCACATGCCGAAGGAGCGAACTCTTGAGCGTTCTCCAAGTGAATGCCGACACATTGAGCCAGTGGCGCCAATGGGTGAGCACATTCCAGACCTCTTCGGCGGTGACCACGGTCTTTTCAGGGGCGTTCGCCGGCACGTCGTGATTGGCTTGCACGGCTGGACCCTCCCGACTGTACACCAATTGAACGCTCGTGATGCGTCGACGCACGCGGATGAAGCCGAACAGTGCGGAGGCGCGGACGAAACCTTCTGTGTGTTTGTCTCGTTGCACCACTTGAAAGCGGATGTGGACGCAAAGCAGGGCTGCCAGCGCCAACAGCACCACCAGAACGAGACACAACAACAAACCGACTCGCAAGATCAAGAAAACCGTCCCCTTCACTTGGACGGTTCTTAGCGTGTCCCAAACGCTGCCCAATATGCCAGTTTGATTAATCTCGCGGCAACGCCGGGGTGAGTTGGAATAAATTCAGATCTTGGGCAATCTCCGGCTCCTCTGGCAGAGGAGGCAAATCTTCCAAACTGCGAAGCCCGAAGGTTTGCAGGAACGTCGGCGTGGTTCCATACAGAATGGGTCGCCCTGGCCCTTCCTGCCGCCCCACTTCCGCAATCAACTGTCGATGGACGAGGGTTTGCACGGCTCGGTCGGACTGGACACCGCGAATGGCTTCAATCTCAATCCGCGAGATGGGTTGTCGGTACGCGACAATGGCCAGCACCTCGAGGGCAGCGTTGCTGAGGTGACTGGAGGTCGGCGCGGTGGCCAATTTTCTCAGATACATCGCGTGTTCGGGTCGCGTCACCAACTGCCAAACACCGGCCAGTTCCACCAATTCGATGCCGCCGTTGCGATCCCGGTACTGATCCTGCAACTCGCGGCACACCTGCAGCGCCTCGTCCGTGGACAGCTGAAGGACGTCCGCGATTTCCACCAGACTCAATCCGTCGCTCCCGGCGGCAAACAAAACCGCTTCGAGTGGGCCTGTCATGGAGAACATCATCCTTCCGCAGCCTCCTCCGTCAGCACGATTTCAATGTCGCCGAACGCGAGCAACTGTCGGCAGGCAATCCGTCCCGCCTTCATCAGCTCCAGCACGGCCAGAAACGCGGTCACCAGGGCGTGGCGGGTTCGGGCATCCTGTACCAATTGGAAAAACGTTGTCCGTTGCAGGATGCGCATCCGCCGCATGAGCTTGTCCATCTCGTCATCTACGGACAGAACCACCCCTTGAATTTCCGCGACGCGCTCTTCCTGAGGGA
Organism: Alicyclobacillus contaminans DSM 17975; assembly: GCF_000429525.1. Classification (GTDB taxonomy): domain Bacteria; phylum Bacillota; class Bacilli; order Alicyclobacillales; family Alicyclobacillaceae; genus Alicyclobacillus_A; species Alicyclobacillus_A contaminans. The sequence goes on from NZ_AUCA01000019.1 coordinate 18,035, forward strand.
TTCTCCGCATCAATTTCCGGAACGCGTCAACCAAATCCCAGAGCGTCACCCCGGTGACCGGCGGCGGAGCTTCCGGCGCGTACGGCCGAAGATCCAAGGGAGGTCGCGAGAACACTTGACTCTGCAGCACCCCGCGTTCCCGAAGCTGTGCCGCTGCCCACTTGGCCCGCTGGTATTCCACCAATTGCTGGACCAATTCATCGCGCGGATCGCCACTGTCCTCATCCTCGTCGTCTCCACTCTTCGCTGGTCGCGGCAGCAGCATGCGACTCTTGATGGCCAGCAGAGTGGCGGCCATGACGAGAAACTCGCTGGCGATTTCGAGGGATAACTCTTCCATCGCCCGGAGGTAGGCAAGATATTGATCCGTGATCTTGGCGATGGGAATATCAAAAATGTCCACTTCGTGTTTTTGAATCAGATGCAGCAACAGATCCAGTGGACCGGAAAACTGATCGAGAACAATGTCGTACGCCATAGTTCAAAATCCTAAAATCAAATTCGCCAACCAACCGGCAACCGCGTTCAACAAGGTGCCAAAGATGGCATTGCGCGTCTGCGGCAGCATGACGAGCAGCAACATAATCAGTGGCGCGTAAAGCTCCAGTTTTCGGTATTGAAACTCCCAGCGATAGGGCAAAAAGCTGTACACAATGCGCGACCCATCCAGCGGGGGGACTGGGATGAGGTTGAAGATGAACAGGGAAACGTTCACGACGAACGACCACCACAAGAGTTGTGGCATGAAACCCATGTTAAAGTTCATATACGGCCGAAACAGCAGCAAACTGACAACCGCCAGCAGCAGATTCGATACGGGGCCCGCGAAGGCAACCAACGCTGTGCCCACGCGCGGATTCTTGAAGTTGGATGCGTTGATTTGCACTGGACGCGCCCATCCAAACGGTCCAAAGAGGATCATCAACAGCCCGATGGGCTCGAGATGCGCCACCGGGTTCAAGGTGACCCTGCCCTGGTGTTTGGCCGTTTTATCGCCCAGCAACAACGCGGTCCAAGCATGGGCGAATTCGTGAATCACCAAGCCGACGACGATGGCGATTAAACGAAAAATAAAATCCTGCCCGAATAAACTGTACACACATCCTGCTCCTTTGTCCGACCCGGCGCAGTGCCAGCCGTGCCAGCGTCTTATGTGCCCCATTATAGCATGAATCACCATTGACGCATTCGCCGCGGCCACCACAACCGCTCCCAGGGCTGCAAAAATGATGACGATTTGAGAGAAGCTCTCCAGATCAACGGATAATCCCTGGTCTTCGCAAACACACCGAGCACGTTCTGCTCTGCGAACGGCAGCGCTGGACCAACCGGTAACAGCGCGATGCTCTCAAACCACGATTGCGCGGCTCGAATCCACTCCAGCACGCGGCCCCGCAAGGGGAAGCTGGTGATGAAATTCATCACCGCCACACCGTCCGCCGTAGTGGCGGCCGCCACGACTTTGGCGAAGGCCGGATCGAGACAGGGGCTGTAAATGCGATTGGAGAGATACGCGTCCACGAACAGAGTATCGACGGTCACGTCCGTGTGGCACAGGAATGCGACACCGTCTCCGACCCAATAGGACACGTCTCGATGTGAAGGCGCGCCGAAGTATTCGATGGCAATCCGGATCACCTGCTCGTCCAATTCCAGCCCGAACATCTCGCAATCTGGATGCAGGGCGCGGACCACGCTCAGCGCGGTGCCGCTGCCCACGCCGAGCGCCAGAAACGATTGCATCGATCGCGATTCCGCCACTGCGGCGAAGGCGCGCTGATACGGAAACACCGGCCGCCGTGCGCCGGCCAGGTGCATCGCTCCCTGCCAGCCGCCTCCTGCGCCAAAGCGCAGATATCGGACTCGTCCCCGCTCAATCACTTCAATCTGTTCATGCACCGTTCCTGAGGTCATGTGAATCACTCTGTCCGCCATCAGACAACCGTTCCCCTCTGTCATCGGATGACAACGCTCACCCGCGGGTCGGAGCTCTGCGCTTGGTCAACCGAGTGCTTGTAAAATCACCGCGCCCCCTGCAAGGCCGGTCGCTGCCAAAAACGAGACAGATGCGGCCACAGGGGACGAACGACACCAATGAACGTCTGAAACATACCAAAGTAACGGAAAAAACGCGGTAGAAACAGCAGGAAATTGAGCACCGAAGTCACCACCTCTTGGACAGTCGAGTCACTTTGTACTGTATTCTTACGAGAGGTCGTGTGACTGGGCTTTGCGCATGGCTTTCCATTCCTCATACGCTGCCATCAATGCTCGCAGCGCCGTCGTCGTGATGGGGGCCTCACGTTCCGGCGCATCCTTGCCTCCCATTTTCCCGATGTCGCCAATTCCGACAATCACAGGTGCTTTCAAATTGCGCAGAGCATCCACCGTGTCTCCGAACACCAGGTGGCGCGGAATGGGAACCCCGTGCTTGTTGACGCCCGTCTCGACCCGTTCGCCGTTGCAGTCTATGGAAAAATCCACCGGAACCCCGCGAACGGCCGATGTATTGGAAGCTACAGCCAGGGCTCCAATCACCATAATATCCGGATGGGCCAACAGCACCTGCAGCGCTTCTTCCCCTTTGGCCTCATTGCCATTCCCGTTGTCATCCAACATGACAATCACCGGGTCAAACTCGGCTGCACGGATATATTCAACAATTTCCACGCCGGACAACCGGGTGGGATTCCCGGCCGTCTGTGAGATGACCTTCGCCGGGATTTGCTTGGCGGCAACTTCCAACGCGCGCTTGGCGAAATGATCCCCGTCCGTGACGATGATGACTTCCCGTCGCAACTTTTCTCCCCTGCCTTGGTTACCCCCTGGGACGCGCGATGGCGGCTGCCAGAAAGGCGAACACGATGGCCGCTGAGATGCCTGCGCTGGTGACTTCAAAAATCCCCGTGATGATGCCAATCAATCCGTGTTGATCCGCCTCGGCCAAGGCGCCGTGCACCAGCGAATTCCCGAAGCTGGTGATGGGAACCGTCGCCCCCGCGCCCGCGAATCGAATCAATGGATCGTAAAGTCCCAGCCCGTCGAGCACAGCACCAGCAATCACCAGCATGACCGTGATATGCCCCGGCGTCAGTTTGGTGATGTCGAGCAAAATCTGCCCGACTGCGCAGATGCCGCCGCCCACCACAAACGCCCACAGGAATGTCGTCCAGTTCCACGCCATATGTTACCCGTCCTTTCGCTCCAGCACAATCGCGTGACAAATCGCCGGAATGGTTTCGCTCTGTTGCGCGGTCACCGCGGACAGCAGCGCACCGGTGGCGGCCACCAGAATGCGCCGCCATTCCCCCTGTTCCAGTTTTTTCACGAAATGGCCCAAAGTCACGAGCGTACTGCAAGCGGCGCCGCTTCCGCCGCTGAACACTTCCGGTTGATCCGGACGATAGATCAGCATGCCGCAATCGGTGAGGTCGGTGTTGACCACCAGGCCGCGCCGGGCAAACAGATCGGTCAGAATCGCGTTGCCCACGCGCCCGAGATCACCGGTTGCCACACAGTCGTAATCGCCAAACGTTCTCCCGGTATCCTGCAGATGCGCCAGAATGGTCGCCTCGGCCGCAGGTGCCATGGCCGCCCCCATCTCCCACGGATTCTTGATGCCGTAGTCCTCTATCATCCCCACGGTCGCGTGGGTCAACGCCACCGTACCGCGTTCCAAACTGAGCACCGCGGCTCCCGCCCCGGTGACGGTCCGCTGCGCAGTGAGCGGTCTCTGCGCGCCATACTCGGTCGGATACCGAAATTGCCGCTCAGCGGTCGAGTTGTGACTGGAGGTTCCGACGAGCACGTGCTTCGCGACGCCGCTGTCAACGGCCAATCCAGCGAGCGCCATCGCCTGGGTGAATGTCGCGCAGGCGCTGAACAATCCGAAAGCTGGAACCGCCACGTCGCGATGCGCGAAATAAAAGCTGGACAACTGCGCATTCAGATCTCCGCCAATCGCCAAATCCAGGTCGCCCGCCTGCAGGACCGCCTTTCGAAGTGTGATTTGGACGGCTTGCCGGAACATGTCCTGCTCCATGGTTTCCCACGACGTTTGGCGCGGGCTGTCCGTACACTGCGCATCAAACCGGTTCCCCAGTGGCCCCGCTGCTTCCGTCGGACCCGCCACGGTTCCCGCGGCCATGATGCGGGGCATGCTGGGGAATACCCACGTTTGTTTCCCAAGCTTCGGCACAGGACGTCCCCCCTCTATAGGTGAATCACGAGGTAGCGCACCAATGACACAAAGAACGCACTCACCACGCCGTAGACAATCACGGGGCCGGCCAATTTGAACATGTTGCCGCCAATCCCGGAAACCCATCCCTCCGTCCGGTGTTCTAGGGCGGCGGACGCCATCGTGTTGGCGAATCCGGTGACGGGTACGGCGGAACCGGCACCCGCCCACTGGGCGAATTTGTCGTATACGCCGAGTGCCGTGAACAGCACCGAAGCGAAAATCATCACGGCCACCGTCGGATTTCCGGCGTCCTTCGGGCTGAACCCGGCAACTTTGATGAAAAACATCTGTACAAATTGGCCGATGAGGCAGATGCAGCCGCCCACCAAAAATGCTCGCACCGTGTTCATCAACAACGGCCTCGCCGGTCGATGTTTGTCCACCAGCTGCTGATACGTGGCTCGGGCGTCCACGGCCTTTGCTTTGGTCGCCATGTCCCACCATCCTTCCTCGCGTGAAGCAACACCTAGTGTGTCCAGATTCGACGTGTGGTACACGGTACATCCGGGCCATTCCACGCAAAAAACCTCCGTTGCCCCCGGCGGGGACAGCGAAGGTGCAGGTTTGGGTCGAACGAACCTCGTTAGGACAGCTGGTCTCGAATGGCATTGAGAATCCGCTTTTCGAGCCGCGATACCTGAACTTGGGAGATACCCAACACGCGGGCCACATCGGATTGGGTCTTGTCTTTGAAAAACCGGAGGTACACAATCAAACGTTCCCGCTCGGGCAGTCGGTTCAGTACCTCGTGCAGGGCAATTCTATCAATCCACTCATGACCCTCTTCATCCGCAATTTGATCTTGTAAGTAGATAGGATCTCCGTCGTTTTCAAACACAGTCTCGTGAATCGACGCCGGAGCCCGCATCGCTTCCTGAGCGAACACCACATCCGCAGGCTCAATCCCCATGGCTTCCGCAATCTCCGTGATATGCGGCTGCCTGCCCAGCGATTTGGCCAGCTCGTCGCGGACATGGCGAATGTGACGCGCCGTTTCCTTTAAACTCCGGCTCACCTTGACTGTGCTGTCATCGCGCAGGAAACGCTGAATCTCCCCAATAATCATGGGCACCGCGTAGGTGGAGAACTTCACATCGTACGACAGGTCGAATTTGTCAATCGCCTTCATCAGGCCGATGCAGCCGATTTGGAACAGATCATCCGCTTCGTAGCCGCGTCCCAAAAACCGTTGTACCACCGCCCACACCAGCCGTTGATTGCCGAGCACCAGTTGGTCGCGGGCATTGACGTCACCCTGCTGGCTGGCTTGGATCAACGCGCGCAGCTCGGCGTCACTGTACTTCCGCGCTTTGTCGTCTATTCCCTTTGCGTAATCCATGTGGCCCGACTCCCGTCACTGGCATTCCGAAGTCCTGGAAATCACTTTCCTCATACGGACTTTCGTTCCTTGCCCCGGTGTCGAGTCAATGACGACCTCGTCCATGAAATTCTCCATGATGGTGATGCCCATCCCAGACCGCTCCAACTCCGGCCGGGAGGTGAACATGGGTTGTCGGGCTTCCTCAATGTCCTCAATGCCTGCCCCGTCGTCTTCGATGACGATATCCACCATGCCGCCGTCAATGGCGCAATACATCCGCACCTCTCCCTCGCCGCCATCGTAACCGTGAATGATGGCATTGGTGACCGCCTCGGACACCGCCGTTTTGATTTCCGTCAGCTGCTCCATGGTGGGATCCAGCTGCATCACGAACGCCGACACGGCCATGCGAGCCAACGCTTCATTGGCAGACAGGCTCGGAAACTGCAACTTCATATAGTTCTGCTGCAACACCGCGTGGGTGACTTCCTGTCCCATGTGACTAGGCCTCCTTCACCGCACGAACCGCGCTTTCCTCGGTCTCGTGCATGGATACCACTTTCAGGATTCCGGATAACTCAAAAATCCTGCGCAGCGGGGGACTGACGGCGCACAACGCCATCTTGCCATTGCGCCCCGTCACGCTGCGGTAACGCCCGAGAATCAAGCCCAGTCCGGAACTGTCCATAAAATCGATGCCGCGAAACGACAACACCAACCCGCGGCAGTGGTTCTTCGCCAACTGGTCCTCGATGTCGTTGCGGATGGTTTCCACCGCGTGGTGGTCCAACTCACCTTCGAGATGCACGACCAACACGCCGTTCACGACACTGGTTTGCATGCGCTCGCAACTCTCCCTCCACAGTCCTCTGTTCGCTCCCCATTTCCCCGCTCTCTTTGGGTTCTCCTGCTTGCCGACAAAAGTAGAAGCAGTCTCCCAAACTTCGACAATATCATTCTCCTATGATTCACAATATCGTAGTAAAATATAAGAACAGTTGAGGAGGAATTTGGAATGCAATTGACGCTTGGGCAGAAAATCCGAAAGCTTCGTAAAGAGAGACGTTTGACGCAGACGGAGCTTGCAGCAGGAATTGTAACCCCCAGCATGATCAGCCAAATCGAGGCCGATAAAGCGACGCCGTCTCCGCCTCTGTTGGCCAAACTGGCGGATCGACTCGGGGTGCTGCCCAGTTTTTTTGCGGATGATCTGTCGGCGAAATCCGGCCTGACCCATGCGTATCGCCGCGCGAAACATCTCATGGACAGCGAACACTATGACCTGGCCATCCCGATTCTCCGCAGCTTGCTCCAACCGCTCGCGCCCCAGTTTCGCGAGGAGATGCTGCTGCAGGACCTCGCCATCTGCTATGAACACACAACGCGGTACGATGACGCCATCACAGTGTATGAGCGCCTGGTGCAACTCGCCCTGGAGCGCGACGATGCTGCCAGCGCGGTTCAGTGTTACTTCCGCATTGGCGCGATGGAACGACGGCGGAACCGCATTGGATTGGCGCGGCTGCATTGGACGAAAGCGGCTGAACTGCTCCGTCGCCACCCCGAATTGGAAATGCCGTTGGCGACCAAAATTCATGCCAACCTCGCCCGGATCTACGTCCAGATGCAGCAACACACGTTGGCCATTGCCGGTTTCTGGAGGGCGGCCGTGTGGGCAAGGCGGTTTCAGGTTCACCTCGACTTAGCGATGGCACTGCAGGGGATGGGGACATCATACATAGAAATCGGGCAGTACGAAGAGGGAGAACAAAAACTGCGCGAGGCGATGGATGTTTACCGAGTGATTCACCACCAGCGCGGCGTCAATCAGTGTCTCATCCATCTCGCTGTGGGGTATCGTTTGTCCGGTCAGGTGCAAGAGGCCGTCGAACACCTGACGCAATGCATCAAGTCCCGGGAGTTTCGTACGGATGGTCTGCGGCTGGCCCATGCCCTCGCGGAACGGGCCGTCTGCCATCTGGCCGCTGGCCAACCAGAAGCCGCCATTCAGGATGCCGAGGACGCCCTCACATTGGTGAAAGATACCCCGGAAGTGCAGGGTTCCTGCCACTTGACGCTGGCCGAAGCGTACCTGGCAAGCCAACGGCCTGCAGCGGCGTTGGAAGCCGCCACCGCAGGCCTGCAGTACGAATCTCGCATCCCCGTACCATCGACCATCTCCGGACTGTATGCGGTCCGCGCTCGAGCACACCGCTTGCTCGATATGACGCCGCAAGCTGCGGCGGACGCCGAAGCGGTGGCACGACTGGCAAGGGCGGCCTATTCGGTACAATTTCCCGTCCAATAATGAAAATCGCGGTTTATTACCGGTTTTCGACAGATCCCATCTGCAGCACCTACGGATGGATGGAGTTTCACTGCTTCAATCGTCCAGTGTCACGAAATCGCGCAACGTTCGACCAATCCCTGTAAGGAATCCCGTCTTCCGAACATCGGTGCTGGCCAACAGCGGCACGGAAGCCACGACGCGCCCATCCTCTTTGACGCGCAGGACCCCCACCGCGTCACCTTTGCGGAGCGGTGGCGCGATATCGGCTTTCAGTTGGACTTCCGTGTCGTACCGATGGTGTTCGCCTTTCTTCATGACCACTCCAACCGTGTCCGCCGCCACTAAGGGGATGGATTCCGGTCTGCCGTGGCGAAACTCGATGTCTTGAACTGTTTGCCCTGCTCGATACAGGACTTTCGACGTATAGTTGGCGAAGCCCCAATTCAACAGTTCAGTCACCTCACGGTTGCGGACACTGGTTTTCGGTTCTCCCATCACCACGGTGATGATCCGAAATCCGTCCTTCTTTGCAGTGGCGGCCAGGCAGTATTTCGCCTCCTGCGTGTAACCCGTCTTGAGTCCATCCACCCCACTGTAATACCGCACCAGCTTATTGGTGTTCACCAACCAGAACGGATGATCCGTATCCTTGCGAAGGTAATCACTGTACGCGGAGGTAAAGCGCAGAATCTGCTCGTGCTTCAATAGTTCCCGCGACATGACCGCAATGTCGTAGGCGGAACTGTAGTGATCCGGCACCGGCAGCCCATTGCAGTTCACGAAATGGGTGTCCTTCATGCCCAGTGCCCTCGCCCGCGCATTCATTTGTGCGACGAACGCGTCTGCCGATCCTGCGATGTGCTCCGCCATCGCGACGCACGCATCGTTGGCCGAGGCCATGGCAATTCCTTTCAGCATGTCCGCGGCAGACATGACTTCTCCCGGTTGCAGAAAGATCTGCGAGCCGCCCATGCTCGCGGCGTATTCACTGGTCCTGACCGGATCGGTCCACTTCAATTTGCCGTTGTCAATGGCCTCCATAATCAGCAACATGGTCATGATCTTTGTGATGCTGGCCATCGGCAAACGCTCATGGGCGTCCTTTTCAAACAGCACGGTGCCCGTAGAGGCATCCATCACCACGGCCGATTGTGCTTCTTCCGCCAGGTCCGCCCCGTTCTCCCCGGTTTCGTGGGCCGGCTGCACCTGTATTTCCACGTTGCCGCCGAGCACCTGATCGGGGTGTCCCACGCTACCCGCGGCCGAGGCCGCCACCGCCTGGATGGTCGATGAGGCCGCGATGGACATCAGACAAACCGCTGCCACACATAAGCTCCAAGGCTTCTTCATGCGTCTTCCTCCCGTCGGTTCCGTCAACTCCAGCCTTCGGCCATAGTGTGCGCAACGGAGGGCGCTTCTATCAGCCTCCGCGACATGAAAAAGACCGCGCCATGGCGCGGTCAGCTTGCGTTTCTGGTTAAGTGCGGGGCGACTCCCCATGCGCGTGATACCCGTCGTCAAAATCCCGGTAGTGAAAGGTCGCGCACATGGTGCCCTTTGATGTTCCCACTATGTCATTGCCATTCGCTGTGACCTCGATGCTGTCGGCCACACAGTCGTGGGACTCATAGTACACACATTCTTCCACCAGGCAGCGTACACCCTTTGGCATTGGTCATCCCCCCTACCGATAACATGGCGGGATTGGGATGCCCGTACACAGGGAAATTCGCGCACCGGGTGGCTCAGAGCCCCAGATCGTGAAGAAAACTTCGGCCGACTCCCGAGTCCGGAACGTTGAAGAACTCTGCAACCGTGTCTCCGATGTCGGCGAAGGTCTGGCGGTCTCCCAGTGCCACGGCCTGCTTCATGCCGCGGTGCCACACCAGCAGCGGTACCCACTCGCGGGTATGGTCCGTGCCTGGGGTGGTCGGATCACATCCATGATCCGCCGTGATGCACAGCACATCTCCTTCCCGCATGCGTCCGAGCACCTCCGGCAGGCGCGCGTCGAAGGCTTCCACGGCGCGGGCGAAGCCGACCGGATTGTTGCGATGGCCGTACAGCGCATCAAAATCCACCAGATTCACGTAGATCATGCCATCTTCCTGCACGTCCATCCGGCGAATCAACTGCGTCATGCCGTCGTCGTTGTTCTCCGTGTGAATCCCCTCACTGATGCCCGAACCGCCGTAGATGTCGTAGATTTTCCCAATTCCACAGACGGGATATCCCCGCGCGACAATGTGGTTCAGCACGGTTTCGCCAAACTGCAACGAAAAATCTTTGCGGCGGTGCGTGCGCCGATACGCTCCCGGTTCGCCCTCGAACGGGCGCGCAATCACACGCCCCACACCATGCGGGCCGGTCAGGATGCTGCGTGCGTACTCACACCAATCGTACAGGGTCTCCACTGGGACAACCTGCTCATGCGCCGCAATCTGAAACACACTGTCGGCAGATGTATACACGATGGGACGCCCGGTCGCCTGGTGTTCCGGCCCGAACTCTTCAATCACGACCGTTCCCGACGCCGGCCGATTGCACAACACCTTCTTGCCGACGTACGCCTCAAATGGCTCGATGACCTCCGGCGGAAATCCATTGGGATACACGGGCAGTGGTTCACTCAACACCTTGCCGACAAACTCCCAGTGTCCGTTGGTCGTATCCTTGCCGAAGGATTTCTCGCGCATCTTTCCGTAAGCGCCAACCCCATCGGCCGCTACGCCAGGCAACGGCAAAATCCGCCCGAGGCCGAGCCGCTCCAGATGGGGCACGCGGAGCCCTCCAACCGCTTCCGCAATGTGCAGCAGGGTATTGCTCTGGACATCGTCCGATCCGTATTTTTCCGCGTCCGGTGCTGCGCCGCAGCCCACGCTGTCGAGCACAATCCAAATCCACCGGCCCACCGGCCGGCGATGCTCCATCGTCACGTCCACCAAGTCCTTTCAACAACATGAAGTTCTCGCTGTTAGTATGTCTGACCACTGGGCAGATTTCAACGGCCCCGGGGAAGACACGAAAAAAGTCCGGAGCACCGGACGTTTTCAAGCCATTCTCCTCAGGCGCGCGGATGCGCCTGCATGTACACTTCTTTCATTCGGGCACGCGTTACGTGGGTGTAGATCTGCGTGGTGGAAATATCCGCATGACCCAACATCTCTTGAACCGCCCGCAAGTCCGCTCCCCGTTCCAACAGGTGGGTGGCAAACGAGTGCCGAAGGGTGTGCGGCGTGATGTGTTTATGTATGGATGCTGTGTCCGCGTACTTCTTGAGAATTTTCCAGAATCCTTGCCGCGACATCTGCTGACCGTGGTGATTCAGAAACAGCGCACCGCTCTCCGGCTCACGGCACAACTTGGAACGGCCGAACTGCAAATAATGCAACAGCGTCTGCTGCGCGTACTCCCCGATGGGAATGATGCGCTCCTTGGCGCCTTTACCGATGCATCGCAGGAATCCTGCCGAAAGATTGACATCGTCGACCCGCAGGGACACCAACTCACTGACCCGAATGCCCGTCGCGTACAGCAGTTCCAGCATCGCCTTGTCTCTCGCGCCTGCGGGGGTCTTCCAGTCCGGCGCGTCGAGCAGACGCTCCACTTCGTCCACGGTGAGGACCTTTGGAAGTCGCTTTTCCACCTTCGGTGTTTCAATCTGCAGCGTGGGATCCGTCCCGAGCACCTCTTCCCGCAGCAGATAATGATAAAAGGAACGAAGGCTGGCCAAATTTCGGGAAACCGTGGTATTTGCCCGCCCCATCGCCTTCAGATGACCGAGGTAGCCGAGAATTTCCATCCGTTTTGCCTGTATCAGGCCATGTTGAGCAGTACGCTGCAAATATCGTTCGAACGCACACAGATCTCGCTGGTACGACTGCAGTGTGTTCGCCGATAACCCGCGTTCTACGGCCAAATAATCGATAAAGCGCGCAATCCACTCGTCCATGACCAAACTCCCTTTGTATTCTCCCCTGTTTACCTGTGTATTCCACACCCTCGGAGAAAGTCCTGCCGATGACTCGGAGTTTGAGCCTCAAAGAAGGGGCGCAGAGCGCGAGGGAACGTGGACGCACCACGCCTTCACGGATTCCCCAGTTGCATCCAATGGGTCACGGCCGCACCGAGTTCCCAGACGGCTTGCAGCGCGTCGTTCGGGCTGTGCTGCATACTGACGACAGCCACGTACGGCGGATGGGGCAATTGATACGGATTCCGAAAACGTTGGTTCATGATCTGCGCGTGAAGAACCATCCACCCCCACAGCACGACCACCGTGGCCGCGAAGAAGCGCAGTACACGGGACCAAAAACGCAACGCGCCCGCCCCCCTAGCCGTTTCTCATGAGCTGAAGCAGCATCTCGAGATTGTCCGGTTGGAGTTCGTCGTCCAGAGCCGCCACATTGCGGGATTCGTGGCCGCACCGCAAACACCGATGAACAATCTGATATCCCTTTTTCGAGTGATACTCCACCCGAACGGGTTCCATCAGCTCACCGCAGTTCGCGCTGCGGTCGCCTGGGAACACGTCCAGATGCACGGAGTACAGACAATGGGGGCAGTGGTTCCGGCAGGAACGCTTGGACGGTGGCACCCGCCTGCCGCAATGTCCGCACTGAAACGACTCGTTTCGGTCAATGAATCTTCGTCCCAAATTTATTCCGCTCCTCATGCCCCGACCAGCGCGCCGGCCAGTAATGGCGGAGCCACGTACGCCTGAATCGCCGCACCGGCCATGAGCACAACGGCGAACAAGAGAAACCAGGCAGTGTATTTCAAAAATGCCATACTCAACGCCGGAAGTGGATACGCGCGTCCCAAAATCCCGGCCGAGAACCGAATGGCAAGCACCCCTGCACAGACGAACGCGGTCAGAGACAACACTTGATGAAGGAAGATGGCCACCGCAGCCACGACGAATCCTTTCCAGCCGAAGTGCAGCACGGTGAAACCGACGGCGAACCCGACGCTGAACGCGCGCAGAAAGATGGCGATGACCACGAACGGCAGACCAATCACTGAGACTCCAAACAACCAGAGCAGCGCCAACAATTGTGCATCTCCCACCATGCGATGCCACCAGAGCTCTGACGCAGAGGCCAGCTGATGTGCCGAGATGGCCGTCAACAGCCGTTCCACCGTCTGTCCGAGCACCGCCGTGTCCGCCGGTTGCAATTGTCCGGCAATGACGCTACCGAACACCAGACCACAGAACACGACCGCAACCAGGAACAGGCCTACATGCAGATGGGGTTCCGCCGCGGACTTCAGACGTCCCCACACGGAGAACACGGTGGACTGACGGGGCAATCGGGCGGTGTACAGCATGATGGCGTCCCTCCTGAACACAGTTGAGCAACGACCGCCGTGGTATGCGTCCGACGGTTCTTTCAATCTATGACTATGTCAAAGAGAACTGCGTTAGGACACGTCAGGCCGAGAAAATTGGCTTGCCGTACTGGCCGCCCCCGCCGGCCATGAACTCCACCTGCCCGGTTCTAGCGCGGATGATTTTGTCCGCCAGCGTGTCTCCCACCACATCGGCCAGCGCCGCGGGCGTGGCATCATGGAGGACCGCCATTTCACTTCCGAACGCTTGCAACAGCCGCTCCAATGCCACTTTACCGAGGCCCGGGATGAACTCCAGCGGCACCTGGTGCACGTAGGGCGGCCGATGCGAAGGGTGAATGGGCCGCTCCCAATCGCGGATTTCACATAGGCGGTCGAACACCCCTTTGACACTGCGTTCGCTTCCGCACGCGCACCGCGCGGCTCCGGGCGCCCACAGGCGCTCACAGTTCAGGCAGAACGTGCGGTGATATTTCCCGAGCTCGACGTGCAAGCCAACATTCGCCGTGATCCGGTCGTCTCCGCTTCGACGCAGAGCGCTGCGGATGCGTTCGAACGAAGGATCCGCCAAGGACAGGACGTTGTACTCGCGAGCCAGCTTCGGCAGCGAGTGGGCGTCCGAATTGGTCAGGAACGTGTGTGTGGACAGCTCCTCCAGACAATCGGCCATATCCGTATCCGCGGACAATCCCAGTTCCAAGGCATCCACACCGTTGGGATCCAGCATGTCCGCCATGCGATCCACACAGTTGCCGTACAGCCCCTTATGGGGCGTGAACGCGTGGTGCACGATAAACATGCCTCCCCGCTCAGCGACCTCCGCCTGCAGGCGGTCCGCCGCAACCCGCGCGCGTTGAGACGACAAACTCGGGTTCTTCTGGACCGTCGCCAGCCAGTCGAGGAAATCAACGGCCGCCTCGAGTTGGCCGAACCACGCTCCAAAATGAGCGGCGCCGCCTTCCGGTCCGGCAATTTCAATCTCCGAACCGAGCAGCACCACGAGCCCGTTCTCAAACAGCAGCCCACCGCCGGGCAGGGGGACGAGTCTGCCGTCTGCCGCCAGCGCCAGAAGTTCCTGCAGGACATGGCGGGTCACCGCGTCAATGATGGTGATGACATCCAGTCCCTTTTGTTCGCGAGCGACGGTCAGCACCCGTTCCACCGTCAAACTGGGCGCGGCGGCCATCTTCACCGGATGACCGGAAGAGCGGCCGATATGAATGTGAAAGTCCGCGAAGTACCGCGTCATCAGCGGGTCGCCCGTCCCAGCCACCACAGCAGCGCCACCAGCGTCTTTGCATCCTGGATGCGGCCGCCGCTCAGCAGAGATTGCACTTCGGCTCGGGACAGCACTTCAATATCGACGAATTCGTCTTCGTCCAAGGCCTGGGCGCCCTGCGCCACGCGATTCGTGTAAAACAGCCAGATTTTTTCATCCGCGAACCCCGGACTCGTGTAAAACGTATGCACCGGCTCCACCGTGTCCGCTTCCAGGCCGGTCTCCTCGCGGAGTTCTCGGACCGCGCACGCCTCCGGCTGTTCACCGGGCTCCAATTTGCCCGCAGGAATCTCCAACAGACATTCGTCCAATGCTTTCCGATACTGGCGAACCATCACCACGCGTCCGGGGTCGGGTTCAGCCAACACCGCCACTGCACCGGGATGCCGAATCACCTCCCTCGTGGCGGTCTTGCCGTTAGGCAACATCACCGTCAACTTCTCCAACGTGACAATCTTTCCAGAAAAGATCCGTTCCGTGCTCACGGTCCGCTCTTTCAGGGATGGTGTATCGCTCACCTGCACACCTCCGTTCTCTGCTGCGCCTGACCCACCGATAGCCTGTCAGCGCCGTTAGCGTCCATCCTACAGCTGGCCGAATGCGCTGACCCATCCATTGTACATGCCGGGGCCCATCGCCTATTCGGAGGAAAGCGTCCGAAGAAACTCCACCACGACCGCGGCCGCACGCTCCACGTCGCGCAGCGCCACGTGTTCCGACGTCGAATGAATATCTTCGTACCCAATGCCGATATTCACCGTGGGAACCCCTTTGCTCGTGAAGATGTTGGCATCGCTGCCGCCCCCCGACTTCACGGGATGCGGAGCGAATCCCGCCGCACGGACGGCTGTTTCCACCGCCTTGCGAACCGGGTGATGCTCATCGAAGTGGAAGCCGTGATACATCAGCGTGTACTCATATTCTGCAGAGGCTCGGTGCTCCGCAGCCGTTTCTTGAAAGACCTGTCCAATGTTCTCCAGCACGCGGGTCAAGGCGTCTTCGTCGAGACTGCGGGCTTCTCCTTCCAACGTGACCTTGTCCCGCACGACGTTGGTCGGCCCCTGCCCGACGAAGCTGCCGACGTTGACCGTGGTGGCCTCATCCAATCGCCCGTGCGGCATCCGCGACACCGCCTGCGCCGCCACGCGAATGGCGCTGATTCCGCGCTCCGGCGCAACGCCGGCGTGCGCAGCTTTCCCCGTGAAAACCGCACGCCATTTCGCCTGCGCGGGGCCCGCTACGACAATCGTTCCCAACGATCCGCCGGCGTCGAGCGACAAGCCGGCATCGGCCCGCAGGCACGAGGCGTCCAAGTGTTTTGCCCCCTGCAGTCCCATTTCCTCGGCGATGGTGAACACCACCTGGATGGGACCGTGTCGAAGTCCGGATTGACGGAGCGCCCGCAACCCGGCCAGAATCGCGGTCAAGCCAGCCTTGTCGTCCGCCCCAAGCACCGTATCGCCGCCACTCCATACCACCCCTGCGTCGTCCACGCGCGGACGAACGCCTTCGCCAGGCTGCACCGTGTCCATATGCGCAGCCAGCAAGGCGGTTTTGCAATCCGGCTCACCGGGCAGGTACGCCAACAGATTTCCCGTATTTCCGCCGAGGGCAGTGCCAGCGTCGTCGAACGTCACTTGAAACCCCAATGTTTCCAATTCCTTGGCGCACTTGCTCGCAACGGCTGCCTCGGACAGGGAAGGGCTGTCCAATTGGACCAGTTCCAAAAACAGCTGCCGGACATAGTCACGGTCTATGGTGTACGTCAATGCATCCATCCCTCTCCATCGATGTATCTCTCTATCCTCTGCTGGCCCGTGTGCTCCCGGGTCCGCATCCGCAGCGCTTAGAGCGGGATGTTCCCGTGTTTGCGCACAGGCCTCGTTTCGGATTTGTCCTGAAGTAATTCTAACGCTTCATACAACAGTCTGCGCGTATCCCGCGGATCTATCACATCGTCGACCATGCCGGCACCGGCTGCGACATACGGATTCGCAAACCGGCTTCGATACTCGGCAATTCGGGCCGCCCGCGTTTCAGTGGGATTTGGGCTGCTGGCAATCTCCCGCGCATAAATGATGTTGGCTGCGCCTTCCGGCCCCATCACGGCAATCTCCGACGCCGGCCATGCATAAACGACATCCGCGCCGATGGCCTTGCTGTTCATCGCCACGTAGGCGCCCCCGTACGCCTTCCGCAAAATCACCGTGATTTTCGGAACCGTGGCTTCCGAATACGCGTAGAGAATTTTTGCGCCGTGACGAATGATGCCGCCGTGTTCCTGCTTGACGCCCGGAATGAACCCGGTCACATCCTCCAGGGTGACAATGGGAATGTTGAACGCATCGCAGAAACGGATGAATCGCGCAATCTTGTCGGAGGAGTCGATGTCCAAACCGCCCGCCATGTACTTCGGCTGGTTCGCCACAAACCCGGCGGTGTACCCGCCAATCCGACCGAATCCCACCACCGCATTGCGCGCAAATAAGGGCTGCACTTCGAGAAATTCACCGTCGTCCACGAGGCGAGCGATGACATCCTTCACATCATACACTTTTGTCCCGTCCTCCGGAACCAAACGGAGCATTTCCTCGTCCGCGTCGAACGTGTATGATCCGGCTTTTCTCGGCGCCTTCTCCCTGTGCGACGAGGGCAAGAAACTGAGCAGCCGACGCACGCCCTGCAGCGCCTCTTCTTCCGAGGCGGCGGAGAAGTGGGCAACGCCGCTGACGCTGGCCTGCACGCGTGCCCCACCGAGATTGTCACTGGTGATCTTCTCGCCGGTGACCGTTTCAATCACTTTGGGTCCGGTGATGAACATTTGACTGGTGCCCTCCACCATGAAGATGAAGTCCGTGATGGCGGGCGAGTACACGGCACCTCCCGCACAGGGACCCATGATCACGGAGATTTGTGGAATCACTCCGGAATAAATCGAATTCCGGTAGAAAATGTGCCCGTAACCGTCGAGCGAGACAACACCCTCCTGAATGCGTGCGCCGCCGGAATCGTTGAGGCCAATCAGAGGCGCTCCGTTCTTTGCAGCCAAGTCCATGATGTTGACAATTTTCTGCGCGTGCACCTCGCCGAGCGCGCCCCCGAACACCGTGAAATCTTGAGCAAATACGTACACTGTCCGTCCATCAATTTTCCCGTATCCGGTGACCACGCCTTCGCCGGGCGCGTCCACCGTATCCATGCCAAAGTATTGGGCGCGCGTGGCGGAAAACGGATTCAGTTCTCGAAACGTCCCCGGATCGAGCAGGAGGTCAATCCGTTCCCGCGCCGTCAATTTGCCCTTCTCATGTTGCTGCAGAATGCGATGATCACCGCCGCCCAGTTCGACGCGTCTGCGGCGATCCTGGAGGTCGTAGATTTTGTCTTCCATCAAGTCCGGTCACCTGCCTGCGAAGATTGACAAAACTCCATCAGCACGCCGAACGTGTCCTTGGGATGCACGAAAGCCACCCACTTCCCGTGGGCGCCGCGGCGCGGCGATTCATCCAGGACATGGTACCCAGCAGAGTTCGCCTGGTTCAAGGCCGTCTGGACATCCGGCACCGCATACGCGATGTGATGAATGCCCGGTCCCCGCTTCGCGAGGAACTTCGCGACCGCGCTCGAATCGCGAACCGGTTCCAACAATTCGATATTCGTACCCCCCGCCGCGAGAAACGCCACGCGCACGCCCTGGTCTTCCACGGTTTCTTCGTGCGTCACCTTCAACCCCAGCAGGCCCGTGTACAGGGGCAGCGCATCCTCCAGGCGGTGAACCGCAATACCCACGTGGTCCAGGCCGAGGACGGTCACGCTCGCCGCCGGCGACTCGTCCAATGGCCGAAGCCGAACGTGTGTGCGGATGAATTCCGCAACCGTCTCAATCCGCGTTCCCGGCGTGAACACTTTGGCAATCCCCTGCGCCTCCAGGACCGCGATGTCCTCTTCGGGAATGACACCGCCGCCAATCACCAGAATGTCGTCAGCCTGTTGCTCTTTCAACAGGCGCACCACCTCGGGAAACAGTTCGAGATGCGCCCCTGAAAGGCTCGATAGGCCGATGCAGGCCACATCTTCCTGAATGGCCGTGTTCACAATTTGCTCCGGCGTCTGTCGCAGGCCCGTATAGATCACTTCCATACCTTCATCGCGAAGTCCCTGCGCAATCACCAGGGCTCCTCTGTCGTGGCCGTCAAGGCCCGGCTTCGCAATCAGAACGCGCAATGGCTGCGCCATCCAACTTCCCCCCTGTTCGCTCGCTAGAAAATGGGCGCTTGGTATTCCCCAAACACGTCGCGCAACACGTCGCAAATCTCTCCCACCGTCGCGTACGCCCGTACGGCGTTGACAATCAGAGGCATCAGGTTCTCGTCGCGCTCCGCCCCGGCTCGCAATTCATCCAACGCCCGCCGCCACGGTTCCTCCGCCCGTTCGCTGCGAAGCTTCGCGAGCGCTTCCGACTGCTTGCGCCCGAGTTCGGGATCGACCCGCAACAGTTCCGGCTGCGTTTCATTCTCAATGGTAAAGCGATTGACACCCACCACGACCTGATCTCCACGTTCCACGGCACGCTGCGTGTCGTACGCAGACTTGTGAATTTCCTTTTGCATATACCCCTGTTCAATGGCCGCAACCGCGCCGCCGAGGTCATCGATGTAGCGAATATAGTTCCAAGCCCGTTCCTCCAGCGCGTCGGTCAGCGCCTCCACGTAATAGCTGCCGGCCAACGGGTCCACGGTGTTTGTGATACCGCTTTCGTACGCGATAATTTGCTGTGTCCGCAGCGCCACGCGGGCGGAGTCCTCTGTCGGCAGGGCCAACGCTTCGTCGCGCGCGTTCGTATGCAAACTCTGGGTCCCGCCCAACACCGCCGCCATGGCCTGAATGGTGACGCGCACCACATTATTGTCCGGTTGCTGCGCAGTCAACGTACTGCCGGCCGTTTGCGTGTGGAAGCGAAGCTGCATGGACCGTGGGGACTTGGCGTTGAACCGTTCACGCATAATCTTGGCCCACATGCGTCGAGCCGCCCGAAATTTGGCGATTTCTTCAAAAAAATCATTGTGCGCATTGAAGAAGAAGGACAGGCGGGGAGCAAAATCGTCGATATCCAGCCCTTTCTCCAGTGCCGCTTCCACGTACGCGATGGCGTTGGCCAGCGTGAACGCGATTTCCTGCACCGCAGACGATCCAGCTTCCCGGATGTGGTATCCACTGATGGAAATGGTGTTCCAGTGCGGAACTTCCTTCGAACAAAATTCAAAGATATCCGTGATCAGGCGCATCGACGGCTTCGGCGGGAAAATGTAGGTCCCACGCGCAACGTATTCTTTGAGAATGTCATTCTGAATGGTTCCGGACACCTTGTCCCAGGACACGCCCTGCTTCTCAGCCACCACCAAATACATGGCGAGCAGCACGGAAGCCGGAGCATTGATGGTCATCGATGTGCTGACCTTGTCCAGCGGAATCCCGGCCAGCAGCGTCTCCATATCCGCCAGCGAAGAGATGGATACCCCCACTTTTCCGACTTCACCTCGCGAAAATGGGTGGTCTGCGTCGTAGCCAATCTGCGTCGGCAAGTCAAACGCCGTGCTGAGTCCGGTTTGGCCCTGTTCCAACAGGTATCGAAAACGCCGATTCGTCTCCTCCGCAGATCCGAAACCGGCGTACTGGCGCATGGTCCAAAACCGCCCGCGATACATGGTCGGTTGGATGCCGCGCGTGAACGGATATTCCCCCGGGAAACCCAATTTTTCTTTGTACGCCGCCTCCGAATCCATCTCGTGCGATGGCAGGTACAATCGCTCGATGGGAATATCCGAACTGTTCACAAACTGGGCTTTTCGTTCCGGGCGTTTGTTCAGCGACTTTTCGGTTTTCTCTCGCCATTTTTCATAGTCTTCCGCGATGGACATGGCCTGCATCACCTTCCCAGCTCTCGTAGTCCCCAGGGGAAGAACGTGCGCCCGAGGCCGTCCCCGGGCACACAGCCCCCCGCTTCACGCACGCGTTGAATCCAAGGATGACACGTTGAATGAAATGTCAAAGACCTCGGCAAACGCGGTGCGCAACCGTTGCTCCCATTCTACCACGGATGCTTGGGTGCCCAGCTGCTGTTCAATCGACGTCACACCCTTGTCGGAGATGCCGCACGGAATGATGGTTTGAAAATGACTCAGATCCGTGTTGACATTCAGGGCGATGCCGTGCGATGTCACCAACTCTCCTGACTCCCGACGCCGCATGCGCATGCCAATCGCACAAATTTTACTGTCTCCCACCCAAACCCCGGGCAGGCCTTCGACACGTTGCGCGGAGATGCCCACTTCGGCGAGTGCGCGAATCACTGTCTCTTCGAGCTTCCAGACGAAGCCGCCCACGTCGTTTTGCCACGGCGCGAGGTGGAAAACCGGATACAGCACCAATTGCCCCGGGCCGTGATACGTTACGTCTCCGCCCCGGTCCACGTCGTACACTTCCATCCCGATGGACTCCAGGTAGGCACGCGGTGCGACGATATGTTGTCGCGTGCCGCTGCGACCAATGGTGATGGTCGGTGGATGTTCCACCGAGAACACCACCTGCTCATCGGTTTCCCCCTGGAGCAGCCGGTCTCGCTGCGCTTCCTGAATGTTCAACGCCTGATCGTACTTCATCCGCCCTAGTTGAACCCACGTGGCATTCACCGTACTCAATCGCCATAACCTCCGTCCGTGCCGGCTGCCGCCGTCATGGATTCCGCCGCTTGCCGCTTCAGGTGCTGTTCCCGTTCCTCGGCACTCAGCGACTGCAGCGGCAGGCCATTCGCCCGCAGCACTTGTTCATGAGCGTGGTACGAGCTGCGCACCAGCGGCCCGGATTCGACGTGGGCGAAGCCTCGCTTCAACCCTTCGCCGCGCAGCCGGAGAAACTCGGTTGGCGTGTAGAACTTCTCCACCAACAAGTGCTTCTTCGTCGGTTGCAGGTACTGGCCGATGGTCAGGATGTCCACATCGACGGCGCGCAGATCGTCCATCGTCTCATAAATCTCTTCCATCGTTTCGCCGAGACCGACCATGATACTGGACTTGGTTCGAATGTCGGGCCGCATTTCCTTGGAGCGCCGGAGCAGTTCCAGGGTCCGATCATACTTCGCCTTGGAACGGACCTTGTCGGACAGGCGGCGAACCGTTTCCACATTGTGGTTCAAGATATCCGGGGAGGCATCCAACACCGTCTTCAAGGCGTCCCAATTGCCCATGAAGTCCGGAATCAGGACTTCCACGCCGCAGCCGGGCACCCGTTCGCGAATGGCGCGAATGGTAGCGGCGAAAATCGATGCACCGCCGTCTTCCAAATCGTCGCGCGCCACGCTGGTCACCACCACGTGCTGCAAACCCATGTCCACCACCGCGTCGGCCACCCGCTTCGGCTCCGCCCAATCCAATTCGGTCGGCTTGCCGCTGTGCACTGCGCAGAACCGGCAGGCTCGGGTGCAGATGTCTCCGAGAATCATGAACGTGGCCGTGCGGTGTTCCCAACACTCAAAGATATTCGGGCAGCGCGCTTCCTCGCACACCGTGTGCAGCGACTTGCCGCGCATGATGCCCTTTAAATCGCGGTAATTGGGTCCGGTGCTGACTTGAATTTTCAACCAGTCCGGCCGCGATGCAATCTGTTCCTTCATGCGTTGTTCTTTCAGCCGCTGTTTCTCCAGATGCTTGGCTTCCATTCATCACACATCCTTCCGTTGGCGGGCCGACAAACGCCCCAATCCCAGTGTAATTCATCTTGGGAACATGTCAAAGGATGGTGCCCCACACACCATCCCGTACCCTCGCCGGCCAGCCGCGGGCCGCAGTATATTTCGCCTCCGCCGTCAGTACAGAACCGTATCCGGACCGAACGACTGCAGGCGCTCGCGAACCGCTTTGAGGAATTGGCCCGCAATCCAACCGTCCAGCAACCTGTGATCCAACGACAGACACAGGTTCACCATGCTGCGAATCGCAATCGCGTCGTCCACCACCACTGGCCGCTTCACAATGGACTCCACGGACAATATGGCCGCTTGTGGTGCATTGATGATGGGCTGGGACAAGATAGATCCGAACGCCCCCGTATTGTTCACCGTGAACGTCCCGCCCTGGACATCCTGCATCGACAACCGTCCGGATCGGGCTTTCGCCGCCAATTCGTTGACGGCGTGCGCCAGCCCCGCGATGCTCAACCGGTCCGCGTTGTGAATCACCGGCACCGCGAGCGCGTCGTCCGTCGCCACGGCGATGGAGATGTTGATTCGCTGATGCATCACGATCTTGTCGTCGATCCAAGCGGCGTTCAGCATCGGGTACTGTTTCAACCCTTCCACGACCGCTTTGATGAAGAACGGGAGGTAGGTCAAGTCGATGCCTTCCCGCCGTTTGAAGTCGGCCTTGACCGCGGTGCGCAGCGCCACCAGGCGCGTCACATCGGCTTCCACCATCGTCCAGGCATGCGGCGCGTTGCGCTTGCTCTCCACCATCCGTCGTGCAATCGTCCGGCGAATCGGGGAGGGTTCGATGCGTTGGACATCCTCGTCCCCGCTTGGCGCGAGGGGCGACGTCGGTGGCATCGGCGCGAAATCCGCGCGCTCTGTGGGACGCGAGACCGTCCCCTGCGTCCGATTCTCACCCTCCGTGCTGACAGAGGCAGTTGCGGCCGAACGCCGCTGCACGTACGCGAGGACGTCCTTGCGCGTGATGCGACCGCCTTCCCCCGTGCCCTCCAGTCGCGACAAATCAATCTGGTGCTCTTCCGCGAGGCGCAATACCGCAGGCGAGTATCGACGGACGGCACCGCGTTCCGTCGCATGTTTCTTCTCCGTGGAGATAGGTGAAACAGCCTGGACAACCTGTGCGTCCGCGGCAGGCCCTTCCGACGATGCGCCGGAAGTCGCGTCACCTTCCTCGGCAATCCGACAGATGACCGTTCCCACCGTGACCGTCTCGCCTTCAGGCACCACAATCTCGGCCAGCGTGCCAGCGAAGTCCGAGGGAACTTCCGCCGTCACCTTGTCCGTGATCACTTCCACCAGCGGTTCGTACTTCTCCACTTTGTCTCCGGGCGCTTTCAACCACTTCCCGAGGGTGCCTTCGGTGACGCTCTCTCCCAATTGCGGCATTTTCACATCTGCCATGGACCATACTCCTTCCATGCGGTGCTCGCGACCATCAGAATCGGGCCAACGACCGCATCTCACTTGCAACCTTGTCCGTGTTCAACATGTATGCCTTCTCCAATGTCGGACTGAATGGCATCGCCGGCACCTCGGGCCCCGCCAGTCGGCGAATCGGGGCATCCAGGTCAAACAGGGCGTACTCGCCAATCAGCGCGGACACCTCGGCGCCGATGCCGCAGACTTTGTTGTCCTCGTGGACAATCAGCACCTTGCCCGTCCGCCGCGCCGCTGCCAGAATGGCCTCCTCGTCCAGCGGCCGCAGCGTGCGCAGGTCCAAAACATGCGCGGTGATTCCCTCCGATTCGAGCCGCTCCGCCGCTTCCAACGCGAGATGGACGCCGAGCCCGTACGTGATGACGGTCACATCGTCGCCTTCTCGGCGCACCGCCGCCTTCCCAAGCGGCGTGGTGTAGGGCGAGTCTGGCACCTCTCCCTTGATGGAGCGGTAAAGCTTCTTGTGCTCGAAGAACAACACCGGGTCCGGATCTCGAATGGCCGACAGCAGCAGCCCTTTGGCGTCCTCGGGTGTCGAGGGCACCACCACTTTCAATCCAGGCACATGCGTGAACAGCGCCTCCATACTCTGCGAATGATACAGCGCCCCGTGGACGCCGCCCCCAAAGGGCGCGCGAATGACGATGGGACAATTCCAGTCATTGTTCGATCGATAGCGGATTTTCGCAGCCTCGGAAATGATCTGGTTGACCGCCGGGAGAATGAAGTCCGCGAATTGAATCTCCGCCACCGGAATCATGCCCGCTGCCGCAGCGCCAATGGCGACGCCCACAATCGCGGATTCCGTCAGCGGAAAGTCGAGAACGCGGTATTCTCCAAATTGCGCCTGCAGGCCGTCGGTCACGCGGAAAACGCCGCCGCGTACGCCCACGTCCTCGCCGAGCACGAACACGCGCTCGTCGCGGGCCATCTCCTGCTGCAGTGCTTCGCGAATTGCATCAATATATTGCTTAACGGCCATCGCTCAGCGCCTCCTCCGCGTAGACGAACTTCGTCAACGTCGACGGATCCGCGTGCGGCGCCTGTTCCGCGTACGCCGTCGCTTCGTTCACTTCATCCAAAGCGGCCTGACGCAGGGCCGCGTCCTGCTCCTCCGTGAGTACGCCGACTTCCAGCAAATAATTCCGCAACCGCACGATGGGATCTCCCTTTCTGGCCTCTTCCACTTCTTCCCGCGACCGGTAGGAGCGGTCGTCATCGTCGCTGGAGTGCGGAACGAGCCGGTACGTCTTCGCTTCCACCAACGTCGGGCCGCCGCCATTGCGCGCCTTTTCTACCGCGGCCTTCATGACGCGGTACACCTCGAGAGCATCCATGCCGTCCACCACGACGCCCTCAAACCCGTAACCCGCCGCCCGATCCGCCACATTCTTGCAGGCCAGCTGCTTGCTCTCCGGAACAGAGATGGCGTACTTGTTGTTTTCGCAGAAGAATATCACCGGCAGCTTGTGAATCCCGGCAAAATTGGCCGCTTCATGGAAATCCCCCTGGTTGCTCGTTCCTTCTCCGAAGGAAACGTACGCGACAAAATCGTCTCCGCGCATCTTCGCCGCGAGCGCGGCGCCCACGGCATGCGGAATCTGCGTCCCCACCGGACTCGATCCGGTGATGATCCGCCGCGCCCGGTCACCAAAGTGTCCGGGCATCTGCCGTCCCCCACTGTTCGGATCTTCCGGCTTGCCGAAGGCGGCCAAGAGCTCCGTCTTCGCGGTGTGTCCGTAAATCAGGACCAGGCACAGGTCGCGATAATACGGCGCGATGTAGTCCTTGCTCGGATCCAGCGCAAACCCTGCGCCGGCCTGAGCACCTTCCTGACCCTGACAGGAAATCACAAACGGAATTTTTCCCGCCCGGTTCAACAGCCACATGCGCTCATCCACCGTTCGCGCCAACACCATATAGCGGTACATTTCCAGTACCTGCTCGTCTGTTAATCCCAACGCCCGATGGCGTACGACTTCCGTCACAGGCTCTCGCCCCCCTTGAACATCCCCGTGCGCTTATGAGTGAATCGCCAATCCATCCACGCTCAACGCCGCTTCTCCGAGCACCTCGGACAGGGTCGGATGCGGGTGAATGGTGTGCGCCATTTCCCATGGCGTCGCGTTCAACACGCGCGCCAGCGCAGCTTCCGAGATCAAGTCGGTGACATGCGGCCCGACCATATGCACGCCGAGCACGTCGTCGGTGTCCCCGTCGGCCACAATCTTCACCCATCCGTCCGCATCGCCATAGACCAGCGCCTTGCCGATGGCCCGGAACGAGAAAGTGCCCGTTTTCACGGTAAAACCGCGCTCCCGCGCTTCGGCTTCCGTCAGGCCCACGCTGGCCACTTCCGGACGGCTGTAGGTACACTTCGCAACCATGCTGTAATCCAACGGGCGCGGCGTCCTGCCAGCCATCACTTCCACGGCGTGAATCCCTTCGTGCGCAGCGACATGAGCCAACTGAAGACCGCCAATCACGTCGCCAATGGCAAAAATGTTTGGTTCGGCTGTCCGGTAATGTTCGTCCACGACAATCGCGCCGCGCTCGACGCGAATTTCGGTGGCCTCCAGTCCAATGTTCTCCACCATCGGCGCGCGTCCAACCGCCACGAGCATGCAATCCGCAGCCAGCCGTTCCGGACCTGACGGCGCATCCACATCAACCTGAATACCGCCCGCCTTCTCCAGCGTTTCGGCCAGCACACGCGTCTCCGTCAACACGCGAACGCCGCGCTTCTGCAGCAGGCGCTCAACTTCCGTGGACACATCGGCATCTTCCAGGGGTAAAATCCGCGGCAATGCCTCCACCAACGTCACCTGAACCCCAAAATCGGACAACATGGACGCCCATTCCACACCGATGGCCCCCGCGCCGACAATCACCATCGATGCGGGGAGTTCCTGCAGCTGCAACGCATCATCGCTCGACAGCACGTGCCTGCCGTCAAACGGAAGCCCCGGCAACGCGCGAGGCTGCGATCCGGTCGCAATCAACGTGAACCGCGGCGTCAGAATCTGCGTATCTCCGTTCTCCAGTTCCACCGACACCGCACCGGCCTGCGGCGAGAAAATGGACGGTCCCATCACCCGGCCAATTCCACGAACCACCGTGATGTCGTTCTTCTTCATCAGGTACTGGACGCCGCGGTGCAGTTGCTCCACCACCCGCGCCTTGCGCTCCATCGCCTTCGCCAAGTTGAACGTCGGCTGCGAAGTCTCCACACCATACCGGTCGGCATCCTTCACCGCTGCGAAGACTTCGGCGGAGCGCAGGAGCGCCTTGCTCGGAATACAGCCGCGATGTAAACACGTCCCCCCCAACTGGTCTCGCTCGACGACGGCCGTTTTCAGGCCCAGCTGCGCCGCCCGGATGGCCGCGACGTAACCGCCTGTACCGCCGCCGATTATCACCACGTCATAATTCGCTTCCGCCATGAAAAAACCTGCCTCCTTCAACCACTCGTCTCAGCGATGCAGCGCGGACTTCTCGTTGCGCACGAACGTGCCGCGCACGCGACGCATCTGCTCAATGCGCGCCTCCGCCATGTGGTCCGCTGCCCGGTAGGTCGGAATCCCTTCCCGCTCGGCAATGTTGTAGATTTCCAGCATGATATCGTAAATTCCCTCGACCTTCTTGCGCGCGCGGTCCGCGTTGTACCCCTCCAACTCATCCGCCACGTTGATGAGGCCACCGGCGTTGATGACGTAATCCGGCGCGTAGAGAATCCCGCGCTCATGCAGTCTGTCGCCATGGCGTTCCTCGGCCAGTTGGTTGTTAGCAGATCCTGCCACCGCTTTGCAGCGCAGACGTTCCACCGTATCGTCGTTGATGACCGCGCCGAGCGCACACGGCGCAAAAATATCGCATTCCACGTCGAAAATCTCAGCGGGCGCCACGACCCGCGCGCCCAGCTCAGACGCAGCCCGCCGCAACTGATCCTCATTGATGTCGGTCACAATGAGATTGGCCCCAGCGGCCCGCAGCTGCTCCGCCAGCGAATAGCCCACGCTGCCGAGCCCCTGCACCGCGACCGTACGGCCCGCCAAATCCGGGGAGCCCAAGGCAACGTTGGCCGTCGCCTGAATGCCGCGAAACACGCCGTATGCGGTCATCGGGCTTGGATTTCCGCTCGATCCGTACGCCTGCGACACGCCGGTGACATAATCGGTCTCCATATGAATCATATCCATATCCTGGACGTTGGTACCCACATCTTCCGCGGTGATGTACCGGCCGTTGAGACTCTGAATGTAGCGGCCGAGCGCCCGGAACATCGCTTCCGACTTGTCGGTGCGCGGATTGCCAATCACCACGGTCTTCCCTCCGCCCAGGTTCAGTCCGGCGGCGGCAGCTTTATACGTCATGCCACGGGCCAAACGCAGCGCGTCGAGGATGGCCTCGTCCTCGCTTTGATAGGTCCACATGCGACATCCGCCCAGCGCCGGCCCCAGCGTTGTGTCGTGAATTGCAATGATGGCCTTCAAACCAGAGGCCTCGTCGTGACAAAATACCACTTGCTCGTAGTCATACTTTTCAAGATAACTGAACAGTTGCATGGAAAACCCTTCCTCCCGGTTCGTTCACACCTTAGAATAACAGAAAGATGTTCAATTCCAAACTGGCTGCGAGGCTGCCGATTGACGGAATCATGCAAGCGCCGTGCCAACATGGCGGCCGCACCTGCGCACAGCTGTCGCTCTCCCCGTCGGCGCATAACTGCAAAATCCAGCACACGACGTGCGCAATATCTTGCACATTGTGCAACTTTTTTCAGGCAAGCGTTTTCATCGCTTGTTCATCCATCCTTGTTCCGCTGCAATTTGTAATACAGTGTCCGAATGGAGATGCCCAGCCGCCGAGCCGCGGCAGCCTTGTTCCCACCGACTTCGTCGATGACGCGTTCAATCAACTCGCGCTCCCAGCGGGCGAGCATCTGGTCGAGCGTCCCCTGTATGGACGCGACCGCTGGCGTCACAGCCGATTCTGCGCTCCCGCCGCCAATCGGCAAGAGCGGCAAATGATGCGCCTCCAAACGCGTTTCGTGATAGCCCATGCGAATCATCGCTTGCCCAATGATGTTTTCGAGCTCCCGAACGTTTCCGGGCCAGTGGTACTCTTTCAACACCTCAATCGCCGCTGCGGAGATGTGCTGCACGTTGCGACCGAACGCCTGGTTCTGCCGAGCGATGATGCGAAGCGCCAACGATTCCAGATCTTCCAGCCGATACCGAAGCGGTGGGATCACTATGGGCACCACATTGATTCGATAGTACAGATCCTCCCGAAATCTCCCCGCCGCCACGGCCTGCTCGAGATGCACATGCGTCGCAGCAATCACGCGTACATCCACCGGAATCGGAACGGTTCCACCCACTCGAACGATTTCCCGCTCCTGCAGTGCCCGAAGCAGCTTTGCCTGAGTGGCTGTGCTCAGTTCGCCAATCTCATCCAGAAACAGCGTGCCGCCCGACGCTTCCTCAAACAGCCCGCGCTTTCCGCCGCGTTTTGCGCCAGTGAAAGCTCCTTCCTCGTACCCGAACAGTTCGCTCTCAAGCAAAGTGTCGCTGAGCGCCGCGCAATTGACCCGCACGAACGGGCGATAACGGCGATTGCTCTCGTTGTGGATGGCGTGTGCAAACAATTCCTTGCCGGTTCCGGATTCACCGCGCAGGAGCACGGTGGCGGGCGTTTTGGCAGCGGTGCGCGCCTGTTCCACCGCAAGCTTCAACGCAGAGCTCGTTCCGGCGATGTCGGCGAACGTGTATTTGGCCTGCAGCGTGCGGATCAAGTGGTTCGCCTTGTCCAATTCCTCCGTCAGCCGCTTGATCTCTGACACGTCGTGAATGACGCCCACGCTGCCCCGGAGCGATCCGTCCACGATGATGGGGGCCACATTCACAATGACCTCCCGCCGGTGGGGACCCACTTTCATCGGCACGCCTTTCACTGGTTTTCCCGTGCGCAATACCTGAAGGTGCATGCTCTCCCCTTCGGCAATGTCCACATCCGCCGGCTGGTTGAGCACCTGTTCCGGTGTGAGGCCGGTCAACCGGGTGTATGCCGGATTGATGAGCATGCCCCGGCCGTGTTCGTCCACAACGGAAATGGCGTCCTGCGTCGATTGGATGACGGCCTCCAACATGGTCTGGATTTCGCGGAGGTTGGTCACCTCCACCGCGAGCCGCTGCAGTTCTGTCACATCGCGAAGCGTCGCAATCGCACCCACCACCTGTTGATGTTCACCGTACACGCGGACACGGCTGACCAGCCATTCCGTCTCTCCAGTTTTGACGCGTCTGCCCCGCTCCACGGTGTCGTTCTGAAAGATGGACAACAATTCAGGGTACGGCACAATGTCCTGTACCGGCCGCCCGTACGCGTCCTCCACCGTGACGCCGAAAATCCGCTCGGCCGCGCGGTTGTACAGAGTCACCCGGCCGTCGCTGTCCATCCCGACCATGGCGTCCAAGGTGGCGTCGAGCACCCATTGCAGGTTCTGCTGTCTATCGCGCAGCTGCTGAATGAGCATCTCCTTGTCCTCCACCAGCACCATGAAAAACTTCAGGTCATTTCCCGCAATCACCGGGATGCCGCCTGCCAGCCGCCGGAGTTCGTGATACACGGCTTCGTCTCCGGTGGCCTCCAGAATCACATCGATGGAGATGCCGCGATACGTCGGAACAGCGCGGCGAAAATCCGTTTCCACCGCCACGCCGAAGCGGCGCGCCAACACCATCCCCGGCGCGTTCGGCCGCACGTCCACGACGCATCGAACGTTCAACTTGGGATGTCCGTGCAGCGCCTGCAATACGCGCGTGCCGCCCTGCCCCGCGCCCACGATGACGACATGCAACACCATTTCCCCTCCTCTCCCTGCATATTGTATCATCAGCGGGCGATGGCCCACACCTGCGCGACGCGAGGATGTGTTATCATAAATGTCAGAGGATTGTGCGGATTTTCGGTCGTGAAGCGGTTCGCCAATTTCGTTCGGGAGGTGCCCGCCGGTGCGTCGCCTGTTGGCCTGGGGAATTTTGATGAGTGTGTTCTTACTGGCCGGGGAAGGGTTCAATCTATTTCGCGTGCACATCCTGTGGTGGCTGGCGCAGGGAGACGCGGGGGATGCGCTGTGGGCAGTGGCGGGGCTGCTGTTGGGAGGCTCCGCCACCGCATTTCTCGGGGGTTTCATTTACCACCGAGACAAGAAACGCGGCAAATTGAAAAAGCGCCGCCCAAAGCGGCAGACCACCGTCGCTGCCAGCCCGCCGTCCGCCGAGTAGTCGGCGCCGCGTCCGCGCTTCGGTCACGTTGCCGAGGCATCGTACGTACCGCTGCGGCCGCCGGATTTGTGAAGCAGGCGGGTCGATTGAATCGCCATGGCCTTGTCGAACGCCTTGCACATGTCGTACACGGTCAGGGCGGCCACGCTGACTGCGGTCAACGCTTCCATTTCCACACCGGTTTGGTGCGTGGTCTTCACCGTGGCACATATGCGCAGGCACGCGCCGTCCGGATCTTCAATGTCCAGCCATTCCGATTCCAAAGACACTTTGGACAACGGGATGGGGTGGCACAGCGGAATCAATTCAGCCGTTCGCTTCGCCGCCATGATGCCTGCCAGTTCCGCCACGCCGAGCACATCTCCCTTGGCGACGGCGCGCGCTTCGACCGCCCGGCGCGTCTCCCGATGCATGCGAACCAGGACCTCGGCCACTGCGGTTCGTGCGCTGAACGGTTTATCGGAAACGTCCACCATGTGCGGCCTGCCGTCCGGATCGAAATGCGTGAATCGGTTCACGTTGTCACTCGTCATCTCCGCGAATCTCCTCTCCCTGCGCCGGCGTTGCCGGACTCTGAATTCAGTGCGCCGAATACCAGTGTACCACACCCGTCTCGTCCACTTGGGTCCGCACATCGCCATCCGCTTCCAGCCAATCCAAATACCCGAGGGACTCGGACAGGATCAGCGACACCTGGTGAAGGTGCCTCGGGAAGTACGTGGTCGCAAGCTCGAATGCCGTGGCGCCCGGACGCAATCGGACCAATTCAAAAAAAGAGGCTCGGCGCTCCTCCTGCTCGCGCAATCGCTGCCCTATGAGCTCGCTCGCTCCCTGAAACGGTGCGCCATGGCCCGGATAGACCGTGGTCAGCGACATGTTTGCGAGCTCTCGCAGGTTCTCCCGGTAATCCAGCAGGCTGCGCGTTCGATCCGCAGTTCGTCCCGAACTCGCGTTCAATTTCGGCTCCACAAACGCATTGGAGGACACATGCGGCAACAGCTGATCCCCGACGAGCAACTCACCGGTCACCCGATTCCACAACGCCAGCGCAGCCTGGGCGTGGCCGGGAACATGCAGTACCTCGTAGTCTGGGAACCAGGGCAGGGTCTCTCCCGGGTGCAATTCGACGTTCACTACCGACCGGTCGTTCCATTTTTGAAGTAAAAAAAACTCCTGCTTGGCGCGCTCGCGAATGGCGTCGGGAAGGCCCATGGTCCGGTACAGCGCATCGAAAAACTCGAGCCGATACTGTTCCCAGGGTCCACCCGGCTGCAGCCATGTCTGCACGCCAGGAAGCGCGTAGATGGGCACATCCTTCTCCTGAAACAAACTGGCCGCCCCCACATGATCCACGTGTCCGTGCGTGAGAACCACCGCGGTCACATCTTCCGGTCGCACACCGAGCTGTGCCAGTCCAGCTACGAGCGCGTCGCGGGTGGGTTGATGGTTGAGCCCGCAGTCCACCAATACCACGGCGTCAGCGGACTTCACGACGAACGCGTTGACGGAACCCACGGGGAGCGGCGTTTGCAGTTCCAGGCGAAACACATCCGGCTGCACGGCCGTCAACATACTACCACCATCCTCGTTTCTTGAAGTATACACCCAATCCGATGGCCACTGCGATGAGGAGGCACCACAGATACAGGTAGCCGTACTTCCACGAAAGCTCCGGAATGTCATGAAAATTGGTGCCGTACAAACCGACGATGAACGACAGCGGCAAAAAGATGCTGCTGAAGATGGTCAACGTTTTCATCACTTCGTTCATGCGGTTGCCGCGCTGTGCCGTCTGCAGATCCAAGAGACCGCTCAACGCGTCGCGCACCCCGTCGAATCCGTCGACGATTCTTGAAATGTGATCATAGACGTCCAGGTAGTATACGCGCTGTGTGTCATTCGTGTACGGGAAGGCGTCGTGGGCCAGTTGACCCAGCACGTTTCGACCGTCCATGGCCACGCGCCGCACGCGGTGCAGGCGTCGTTTCTCGCGGAAGATGACTGGCGCCAAATCGGTTGTCGTGTTCCGAAACACCTGTTGTTCCAAGTTATCCAAGCGACTCTCCAATGCATCCAATACGGAAAAATACCCATCCACACAGACATCGAGGATGCGGTGCACCAACACCCCCGCGTGCGCCATCATGTCCGGCATCCGGATGGCCTGCCTGTGCAGGTCCTCCAACCAGGACAAGGGCTGATACGTCACTGTGATCACGTAATTCGGTCCCATGACGATGGAAAACTCCACCGTGTTCAAGCGTTTGTCGACGGAATGAAATGTGATGAACGCGTGAGCGTCGGGCTGTGAATGATACACGTCCAACTTCGCCCGTTGTCCCTGATGGACAATATCCTCCAACGCCAATGGATGGCAGTGGAACATATCCAGCAGAAGATGGTGGAGATCTGCGTCGGTCGGTTTGCACAGATGCAGCCAACCCACCTGTTCGACATCCGGTTTTCTCGGTTCTACCTCAGTGACTTGACCATTCGCCCACAGGAGCACTGCGTTCGCCTCACTTCCGCTTTCATCATACCGAAGAAAAACGATTCCGCCAATTCTTCTATTCTACAAGGCCGGTTCATAGGTTATGGGTAGGTGGTAGGGCAGTCCTACGGAACAAGCGCCATAGATGACGCTGAGAAAGGAGTCGCACCATGTACCTGCGCACCTCTTCCGTTGTCGTTCGTTGGTTCGTGGCCATCTTCTGCGCACTGGTCCTTGCAGCGGGGTGCGTTGGCAGTCTGCTGCTGCTGTACGGCGGCGGGTCTTGGCAATCCGCCGCGCAATTGGAGGCCTCCAATCTGGCTGCCGTGGAAGTCAGTGAGCTGGTGGGAACGCCCGACTATCAGTCTGCCGCAGAGCCGGAAGACCACTCTCTGCTTCGCACCATCTCGTCGGTGTTCAAACTTCCGCTGGCGAACCCTGCGAGCATGCTCTCCACGCAGTTACCGGTGCTGGACGACCGTGCAGATGCGCAGTCATCAGGCAGCCAGGCCAGCCTGTTCAATTCGCTCTCCACCTGGGAACAATCGAGCAACAAGCTCGCCATCGGTTGGGCTCCGTACGACACCGCCAGCCGAACCATCCACCTGATTCAAGAAAATCCAGGCATCAGCGTGATCAGCCCAAAATGGATGAGCGTGCAAAACGCAAACGGTCAAATTGACGACCACGTTGAATCGGATGTCGTCCGCTACGCCCACCAGCACCACGTCCAAGTATGGGCGATGTGCGACAACCAGTTCAACGCGTCGCTGACGCACAGCGTGCTGTCGCAGCCAGCGAACCGTCAGCGATTGGTTCAGAATATCGTCCACGCAGCCGTCGCGGGGAAATTGGATGGCGTGAACATCGATTTCGAGAACGTTCATGCGGAGGACAGGACTGCCTTTACCCAATTCATCCAGTCCCTGGCTTCCGGGCTCCATACCGCCCACATCACCCTGTCAGCGGACATTACGCCGGATATCGTTTTTCTCAAGGACGACGCCGCGTTTTTCCACGCCGGCCTCGCCGAATCCTGCGATTACGTGGTGCTGATGGCGTATGACGAACACTGGGGCGGCGACTCGGAGCCAGGACCCGTTGCCGATGTCCCCTGGGTCGAATCCTCTGTGAATGATCTGTTGTCCACCGGCGTCCCTGCGGACAAATTGATTCTCGGACTTCCCTTCTACACGCGGTTCTGGTACGTGCACCGTGACGGGAGCGTGACCAGCGAAGCTGTCGCGGCACCCAACATCCGTGATATTTTGGCGCAGCACCACGCTGAGAGCCAGTGGAACGACACCCTTGGGGTAGCCTATGCCAAATACGCGAAGCCGGACGGTTATATGGAGGTGTGGTACGAGACCGACAAGACCATGCAGCGCAAATTGCAGCTCGTCAATGAGCTTGGGCTGCCCGGCGTTGCCATTTGGTCGCTCAGCCTCTCGAGCACGGAAACGTGGAATTCCATGCTCCAAGCGTTGCGTCAAAGTGTTTCGTAAAGTGGAGGTTGTAGGGAGGAGACTGCTGTGGACAGGTTGTTGGTCGGTTTTGCCTTGGTGACCTTGTCGGCGTACGTCGCGGCATTCTTCCACAGGCCTCAACTGGCCGGTGCAGGACTCGCTACGACGGCGGAGCTCTTTGTCCAAGCTTTGCCGTGGTTGGTGGTCTCCACCTTCGCCGCGGGCATTCTCTCGCAAACGTTCTCTGCCGAATGGATTGCGCAGTGGCTCGGAGAGGACGCCGGACTCGCCGGCGTCTTGGTGGGGGCGCTGCTCGGCATGTTCGGCACCGGGTCGCGCTGGGCCCTGTATCCTTTGGCCGCGGGGCTGCTGGCGGCGGAGTCCAGCCCCGGTGCGGTGTTCTCCTTTGTCACCACCTGGCAGTTGGTGTCATTGCCCCGGCTTCCGGCCGAGTTGCCATTCTACGGTGCGGAGTTCACAGTGGTGCGAGCGGTGGTGTCGGTCGGCGTGGCCATTCTCGGCGGCGTGGTGATCAATCGTCTGCTGCTGTGAACGACGCGCTCTCGTCGCACTTCTGCACGGATGCCTGTTCCAGTTGCCATTCCCGAAGCGCCCTTTCCACCTGCCGCTGTCGACGCCACAGCGACATCACGTACAGGCAGGTTCCTCCCCAGACCAGCAGTGTGACGGCCCACAAATATCCAAGTTGATGCGACATGACTCTCCCCCCCTCATTCACCTCAACGTCTCCCGTCCATCGGCGTGCTGGGTGCTGTCCGGTATGCCTCCCCGACAAGCGTCTCGCGTACACCGGCCTGGCCCCGCATGCGCGCCAGCGTTCTTCGGGTCCACTCCAACCGAACTCGCAGATACAGCAGCAGGACATAGACCAGAAAAAAGACAACGAAGCCAAACATCAATGTGAACGCCATGCTTCCCGGCATATGAAAACCGGTGTCATTCACCAGATCCGGGTGAATCGACCGCCACAGTCGAACCGACAGATGAATCAGCGGCACGTCGAGGAACGCCACCACCGTGTACACAGCCGTAACCACCGCCCGGCGTCGTCCGTCCTCCATGCTGGCGCGCAACAGCACGCAGCCGATGAACAGAAACCAGAGAATCAGTGTCGTGGTCAACCTTGGGTCCCACGTCCACCAGGCATTCCACACCGGTTTGGCCCACAGGGCTCCGGTGACGAGCGTGAGCGCGGTATACACCAGTCCAATTTCAATGGCGGCCACGAGCACCATGTCGCAGCGCTGCCTGCGGGTCAGCAGATACCCAACGGCCGCGCCGAACGCTACACAGAAGGAGATCAACGCGATCCAGGCGCTGGCAACGTGAAAGTACATGATGCGGACCAGATCTCCCATTTGCGCCTCTGGCGGCGACCAGATGAGAGCCAAGTACAGATCGATGAGGCCAAGCAACCCGACGAGGCACACGCAGCCTTTGCTCACCCAGTTCATGATCAGACCTCCATCAACGTCTCGTACAACAGCCAGGGCAGTACGCTGACCATCAGCAGGTATCCAATGAGGACCCCCGCCCACGACCAGGGCACGGGGGCACCGCTGAGTGCGCTGGCGGTCAGCCTATCCACCCCCAAAAACAGCGGCAGGGACACAGGAAACAGCAACATCGGCAACAGGACGTCGCGGAGTGTACTGCCAGCGGTCAACAAGGAAACAAACGTCCCCATTCCAGACAGCCCCAACGTTCCCAAGCCAAGGCTTGCCGCAAACCACAGCGGACGAACCGGACCTGCACGATTGAACAGGAGGAAAAACATCCCCGTCAGCACCGTGACGGCGCACAGAATAAAAATGAGCGTACTGCACCAGCGCGCGTAGTAGATGACGGACAGATCCTGTGGGATGAAGCGGATACCCGTCGCCGCCCCGTACTCCTCGTCTCTCCGGTCCTGACGGAGAAAACCAATCGCCGTGGTGAAAAAAATGTTGAGCCAAAGCAGCCCTGCCGTCATCGAATCGGACAGATCTCCGGCACCGTCCACAGCGATGGCGGTGATAAACATCATGAGCGCGCCAAACAAGAGTCCGGTTGCGAGCAAGTGTGGCCGGCGACACTCCAACCGAATGTCATTTATCAAGAGCAATCCAAAGACGCGCCATCCACTCCCAATCACGCCACCAACTCCAATAGTTGTCCATTCCGAAGCGTCCAGCGCACATCGACGAAGGCTGTTTGTGTCGCGCCGTGTCCGGTCATCACCAGGCTTGTCCCGGTTGCCCGAGCGCCGTCCAGCAACTGGGCCATCAATTGAATGCCACCGGTGTCCAACCCTTCGAACGGTTCATCCAGCAAGAGGATCTGCGGCTGGTGCAGCATCGCCCGCGCCAAGGACAACCGTTGCATCATCCCTTTCGAATATTCGCGGACCCTTCGATCCGCAACATGGAGCAACTCCACCTTCCGCAGCCACTCACGGGCCGTCTCTCGTCGTTTGGACAGCGACATCCCGTGAAGACCGGCGTACAGCATCAGGTTCTCCATCCCGGTGAGATCACCGTATACCCAGGGCGCCTGTAGAACGACCCCAAAGTGCGCCCGGTCGCGACGCGTGATGGGTCGTCCACACCAGTGAACGCCGCCGCGGGTGGGCTTGACCAGTCCCGCCATCACCTTGAGCAAGGTCGTCTTGCCGCTCCCGTTCGGCGCCTGCAACCAATACGCCCTGCCGCGTTCGACCCCTACGCTGATTCGGTGCAGCACCGGCCTGAAATGGTATTCCTTATCGACGTTATGAAGAGAAAGGAGGTTGTCGCTCCGTGTTGCTGACAATTGCCCCACCCCCGCGCCAGCGGCGCCGTTTGTCATCCCTAAGCTGCTGAACCCGCTCGAGTTTCGCCAAAATCTCCGCTTTTCGTTGGCTGTACACATGCCCGGTCACATGTCCATCCCGGCGTTGGTACTCCAATCGTTCCAACGCGCGCACCAGCGCCACCTCCGCAGACGACCTCCGCCGACTTCCGGGAAACCAGCGAACGCCAGCCACCACGAACCCCAAGATCAAGGCTGCCCACAGCAAATTTCCCGTCGCCTGCAGAAGATTCTGCCGCTCCGTCAGCGGTTTTCCAATCACGGGGAGTGTACTGGCCGCGGATGTGGTCAGTTCACCTGCCCCACCCTTCGCCGCGTCGGATGTCGTGGATGGCGCGGCCGGTATCGGCTCTATGGTCACAGGCCACACGGCGCCCGCCGGAATGCCCATTCGTGTATACACGCGCACCTCCGCTCCGTTCATTTGGGCGGTGCGCGTGGTCGTAAACAGGTCTTCGGCGGCCAGCGCGTATTGCCCAGTGGGCAGGTAGAGTTCGGCCACATCCACGGGATCGTCGACGTGGAGGTCAATCTGGGCCGTCTGCTTCACGAACGGCACCGTGTACGCAACGGAGATGGTCGCGGTTTGCTTGGCTGCCGCAGCCATGGCCAGGTCGAGCGTTCCGTCGGCGTCCGGGGCCACCGCCGCATGATTGACAGTGACCGATCCGGCGTCTTTGGGCAGGTGGAGCACCACATCGGCCGCAGCAGCACCCGAATTGGTCACGTCCAGCACCTCAACCACCTGCAGCTGCTGATGAACGGGGACCGGCATCAACATCACCTGCTCGCGGGTCACCTGCACCGGTGCCGACGCGCCAGCCCATGCCGGCACCGGGGCTGCCATCGTGAAGCCAAGCACGGCTGCTGCGCCCAACGCGGTGCGAAACCCTGTCTTTCCTGCACGGAACATGGCGTCCCCTCCTATTCCGATCCGTATTCCAACAAACCCAGCAAACGATCCGCTTCCACCGGCCCGAACCAGCGGCTCAATTCCCGAGCCATGCGTTCGCGCACCTCGACTTGCACGGCTTCCGCATCCACCAACTGGTACCTAAGCTCGCTCTGAAGCGCCTGGTAAGCTGCATTGCCGAGCTTGCCCGCTTGATGGTCGCTTCGCGCATCCTCCTGTTGCTTGCGAATGCGGAGTACGGGATGCCACGCCGGCAGTTCCGCAGCGCGATGGCGCCGTTCGGGCCAGAGCGAAACCAGCGTGCCGGCCATGAACAAATATCCCCCCATCCAGATGAACTGCACCAATGGATTCACATGAATATCGAAGACCGCTTCGTCTCCGTTCAACGTCCCCAGCATGACGACGTACAAATCGGCGAACGGGCGGGAATACAATGCCACCTCCGTGGTGGGGGATTGACCGTTGGCGTAAAACACAGCCGCCGGCTGAATCAGCCCAAGCGTCTTGCCCCCCTGCTCCACCACCAGGTTGGCAGACATGCGGCGGTCATCTCCGACGTTGTCCACGGTCATGCCGATGAAGCGAAGGCTGAACCCGGCCACGCGGACGGGCGGATCGCCCGCGGCCAATTGTTTCTGTTCACTGACGTGAAACGCACCAGACGCAGCGATGCCCATGGCCATGAGCGCAACCGCCAGGTGAACCAGGTATCCCCCCAGCCGGCGGCGCTCCGTGCGCATCCACCGCAGTGCACCTCCGGTTGTGACCCGCGCGGATGCACCTTTCACGAGCCGCCCAATCTGCGCGTACTCCAGAAGCACCGACGCAACCACGAAGACGGCGGCAACCAGTGCCGAGGTCCCAAGCACCGGCAGACGGCCGGCGGGCATGTACAGTACCAACGCCAGCGCGAGCCCAATCACCACTGCCGCGGCCAACGGATAGCCAACGGCCCGCCGCGCAAGCCGCCAGGTTGTGTGTCGCCAGGGAAGGAGTGGTCCCATTCCCATTAGAATAAGTACGCAAACGGCCAGGGGTAAAATGACCCCATTGTAGTACCCGTTGTCCACGACCTTCTCTGCACCGTCAAGCCACCCCGTCAGCAGAGGAAATATCGTTCCGAGCAGCACCCCGGCCGTACAGCCAACCAAGAGCACATTGTTGAATACGAATGCGCTTTCTCTCGAAACGACGGCCGTCATGGGCGGGCCTCCGCGAAGCACCCGCCAGCGCCAGATGAGAATGGCGCAGGACGCAGCGCCCACCGCCATCAGCAAGGCGAGAAAATACGCGCCGAGCGCGCTGTTTGTAAACGCATGGATGCTCCAGATGACGCCGCTTCGCGTCAGGTACGTCCCCAACACGGTGAGCCAAAACGTCAGAATCACGAGCACGTGGTTCCACCGCGTCAACATGTGTCTTCGTTCCTGCACAATGGCGGAATGCAGGAACGCGGTGGCGGTCAACCACGGCAGGAGCGCCGCGTTCTCCACTGGATCCCACGCCCAGTAGCCGCCCCACCCCAACTCCTCGTAAGACCAGTGCGCACCGTAGAGGATTCCGATGCTCAGGAACAGCCAAGAGGCCAGTGTCCAACGGCGCGTGACCACAAGCCACGTCGCATCGGTTTTTCCGAGAATGAGGCTGCTTATGGAATAGGCGAATGGAATGGAAAATCCGATAAAGCCAAGATACAGGTTGACCGGATGAATGGTCATTCCGGGGTTCTGGAGCAACGGGTTCAACCCGCTCATCGGTATGGGTTCTGCGGACCGCGCGAAAGGAGCCACCGCAACGTTTAGAATCACGGCATAAAACAACGTGAGGGCACTGAGGATCCAGGCCACCCACGGCAGCATCCGCTCGCTGTCGTCGTGCCGGCTCCAGCTGACCATCGCGCCGTAGAGCGTCAGAATCAGCACCCAGAACAGCAGTGATCCGGCATTGCCTCCCCACAGCGCGGCGACTCGGTAAATCCACGCTAGACCAGGCCCCGTGTACTCCGCCACGTAAAGGTAGTGATTGTCTTCCAACAACAGCAATTTCAGAAGGCAACCCGCAGCCGTCGCCGCAACGACAAACGCGCCCGCCATCAGCCACCGCCCCGCCGTCCGCCAGGCGGCCGAACGCGTGCGGATGGCTTGGGTTTGAACCACCAAACTGGCGCAGACAGTGACCAGGAGCAGTCGAATTGCGGCTTGTCCCAACGTGCCTGCCATGGTTGTCGCCCCTCTCTGACTACTCTGAACTCTAAACCCGTCATTCAGGATGGAGCGCGGTTAGCCGTTTGTTCCCGCCGCCGTATACTTGGATGGACACTTGATGAGCAGTTTATCCGCGGTGAACTGACCTGTGGACGTCAATTTTCCGAACGCAATCACCGGCCAGTCGTTCGTGAAGCTGTCCGGTTTGTCCCCGTAGTAAGAGACGGCCAATCTCGATTTCCCAGAATCATCTGTGATTTGAAAGGTCAAGCGGCGAATCCCCGGTTGCCAGCGCACGGTGTTGCCAAGAATGTTCCCGCTGACGGCCGTCTCCTGCCCCAGCGCCGCAGTCCCCCGCGCGTACAATTCCGGAACGGTGATGTAATAGGTGGATGCCCGCGTGATGGCCGTCTCAATCAGAACGCCTATCACCACCGCCACCAAGATCAACGCCGCAATCAGTTTGCCTCTGGCCCGAATGACCAACGGACATTCGCTCCTTCCCTGGCATGCCACGTTTCCATCCGCTCACGATGGTCGACAAGCACTTGACGGCGAACCCCTCCACTGACTCTCTGTTCAGTATACTATAGCTCTCAGCATTCAAACACGCCCGCCTGCCACCTCGCCCAAAAATCGAACGCGAGGCCGCTTCGGCGGCCCCGCGAACCGGAACGAATGATTGACTTCGCCTTCCACGTCATCGCTGCAAAACGAACCCGTGAAGCGATCAATCCGTCGAACTGCAACGATGGTCATCATCGGCCATCGGACGGTTCCTTAGGTATCACTCATTCAAGATCTTTTGCAAGCTCAATTTCGTCGCGAATCTCAATCCCATCCTCACTCACCCGCGGTATGGTCGGCTTGATTCGCCGGGCTGCATCGATGGCGCCGGAATGCACGGCTGTCATCCGATACCCTCGCCGCTGGTAGAACCGCAGCGCATCTATGTTGTCATTGCTTGTGACCATCCACACACGCTGACATCCCGCCGCTCGAGCTTCGGATTCCACCGCCCCGAGCAGTTGCGACCCGATGCCATGTCCACCCAG
Source organism: Alicyclobacillus contaminans DSM 17975 (assembly GCF_000429525.1). Classification (GTDB taxonomy): domain Bacteria; phylum Bacillota; class Bacilli; order Alicyclobacillales; family Alicyclobacillaceae; genus Alicyclobacillus_A; species Alicyclobacillus_A contaminans. The sequence continues at coordinate 59,984 of NZ_AUCA01000019.1, forward strand.
CGTGGCGTTGATGCTCATCAGTTCGCATCCACCCACGCCGTCGAATCGATACGTCGCAGCGCCGACCCGCTCGTCACGCAGCTTTGCCACGAGCGCATGCAAGTCGGTCAAGCGATACACATGCCCACGGCTGACCATGATATCGCCGCCCCACTCGCGCTGCCAAAGTTCTTCCAACCATCGTCGATCCGCCTGGTCCTCCGGTGGCCAGATATGAAGGTCGTTTGCTGAACTCATACATACTTCTCCTCCGTCATGCTTGATGTTTGCTCAGGTCCCATCTGTTCGATGCCACTGGTGCTGCATCCAATCCGCCACCCGCTGCGCGATTGCATCGCCTGATTCGCGAAGTCGGGCAATCACCCGTTGTTGCACGTCCGGCGACTTGTTTTGACTCAACTTCGCCGCCCCTTCCATGTGTGTAATGCGGATGCGAATCCCCACAATCGCCTGCATCATCTTTCGGTAGAAGGGTTCATCAGCTTCGGTGGGCAGTAAAGAATCCGGTTCGTAAAATCGGATCGTCTTCTCTAAAATCTCCGCCAGCTCCTGCTGACTGTCCACCACCTGGCAGGTCCCGTAAACGTGGACAGCCACATAGTTCCACGTGGGAACCGATGCAGGTGTTTCGTACCATGACGGCGAGATATAAGCATGGGGTCCCTGGAACACAACCAGCGCCGATTGTCCGTGCAACGTCCGCCACTGTGGATTCGCCTTTGCCAGATGTGCCAGCAGCACCCGCTCCTCTGGGTTGTAAAAAAACGGAATGTGCGTGGCCGCAGGCGTCTCGTTCACCGCGCTGATCAATACGCCAAAACTGTGGTCATGGATGAACCGCTCGATGGCCGCGTCGTCCATCTGAAACGCACTGGGAATATACATGATGTCAACTCCTATCCGCTGATCCACAACGTACTGTATCCGTTACGGGCGCCCAGCCTCCCACCGATCCTTCCGCCACCATCGCGATACCAACATGCCGAGCCCCACCACCAGGACCACGCTGCCGACAACGCCTACCCACACGTCCGCGCGAAATGCGTGCAACGCCATGCCCGCAAGAAACGCTCCGGCGGGAACCCCCAATCCCATGAGGGCGGTGCGAATGCCGAAGATCCTGCCCCTGAGGCCATCTGGGACATGCTTCTGAACGATGGTGCGGGCCAGCGGGGCATACGGCCCGAAGCAAAATCCCGCACACCACAGCAGCCCGAGACTTTCCGAAACGCCATGCACCCAAATCAATGGCAGGAGACTCAAGCCCATCCCAATCACCATGACACTCATCCAAAGCCCCTGTTGATTTCCGACGCGCACGGCGGCAAATACGGCTGTGCCCATCACTCCACCGAGTCCGTAGGCGGTCCACAACAGACCGAGGGAAGACGCGCCGAGGGAGAGGTCACGATGCACCAGCCATGGCAGCGCCACGTCCAACTGCCCGTACACTGCGTTGAGCATGAGCGCAATCACGGTGATGGCCAACACCACGGGCAGTGCGAGAAGTGCTCGGACGCCGGTGAACCAATCCCTCATGGCGGTGCGAACGGCCCACCCTCCCGCTGAGCGCCTGGCGATGTGGCTCCCGGTGGACATGCACAGGAGACAAGCAGCACACGCGAAAAACGACAATCCATCCAGCAGAATGGCCCATGCAGGCCCGCAGCGATGAATCAACAAGCCGCCGACCAGCGGTCCCAGCAGCGTGGCACCCTGCCAGATGGTTTCCTCCCAGGCATTGGCCGCGGACAACTCATCTGCGGGCACCACCTGTGGCACCATCGCCATCGCGCCAATGGTTGTCAGCGGGCTGAGCAGGCCGGCGACCCCCATGGCGGTGCACAACAACCAAAACGGCAGCGCATGGCGCCAACAGAGGATTGGAACCAAGAGAAACACAGCGCCTCGCACCACATTGTCAGCCACCATCAGGCGCCGACGCGAATATCTGTCCATCAGCACCCCTGCCACCATGGCGGCTGAGACACTGGGCAACTCATAACACAGAACTGTCCATCCCAGCTTTGCCGACGACGAGTACTGCACCGCGACAAGCCACAACAGCGCCAGCCATCCCACCTGGTCACCGAGGGATGAAATGGCCGTGCCGGTGGACAGCCACACAAAATTTCGATGCACAAACAACCCATCTCGCTTCATACCGTACCCCCAGTGGCCCCGCAGGGACCGTTTGGTAATCGCTCACGGGGCACTGCCCCTGGGGGAATCAGATGGGACGATGGCGATAAACCATGCCGTAACCTCCTCGCCCGAATGAAATCGTCCATCGCAGGTTAGCGCCAGTTCTTCATCCGCTCGGCCAACGTCCCTGTGTGCAGCTCGAGTTGGGTGCCGTCCGGATCGAGAAAGTTCACCGTCCAGCCACCTCCCCGCTCCAAGGGTCCGCGGACCAACGGAACATTCCGTGTCCGCAGAATCTCCACCATTCGGTGAAACGCAGTCGGCGAGACGTGCAGAGCCACGTGATCCACACCGAGCTGTGCGTTCGGCGACGGAAGTTCTGGTCGCTCCTGCAGGCAAATCCAAGCATCTCCCCATTCCAAGTACACATCCCGACGCCCGCGATGGACCAGCGCCATCCCGAGGGTATCCACGTAAAACGAAAGTGACACGGCCAAATCAGCCACATTGATGGTCACATGGTTGAAGCCCCGCGCCCCATACGCGTCGAATCCGCGCGGCGCACCTTCCCGGTGCGTGAGAGAAAGGACCATATGCACCTCGTCCCACGCATCTCCATCCAGCTTGAGCGCGTTCGGTTCGATACCGAACTTTTGAAACCCGAGTGATTCGTACAGTCGCAATGCCCCATCGTTGCTCCGTACCACCGACAACCGGAGTTGTTCCACACCCGGCCACTGTTGGCTGTGGGCGATGACGGCTTCCAACAGCATCCGCCCGACCCCACGCCGTCTCCAGGGTGCAGCTACAAACATTCCGAACACATTCGCAATGTGTTGAACCTTCCGCCCCTGTTCCTGCACCAAGGTTACCGTACCAACCAGGTGCCCCGTTGGCGTGTGCGCACCGAGCGTGACGTGAGACGGCGAGGGCGCAAGCTGCGCTGCAATTTGCTCCAACGAGCGTGCGGCAAAGTCCTCATAGGTCGTTTGAAACGCCTCCGGAGAATGAAGAAGAGCTTCCAAACGAAGTCTCCGATAGGCCGCTGCATCTTCCGCCTCCAGAACGCGCACGTTCATATCCATTGTCCCTCCTCCACACATACCCCGGACGGCGGTGTCGCCCACCGTCGCAGGAAACCGGCCTGACCACACTCTCGCGCCTGTCATCTTACCGTGTCACTGCTTGCAGGACGGCTTTACGGTGCAATGGCACCGACGAAGTGGATATATGCCTGTTCTGGGTAGGTTTGAGAGACAAAGCCAACCAAAAAGGAAATGATTTGTGCATCCTGTTCCACCACGAAGCTGGTGTCTTGAAAGTGTTGAAAGAAAACGCGCGGCAGCAGGTGAGACACCGATCGTCCCCACCACGCATCCATTACATCCAAAATGGGGCCGTAGTCGCGTTCTTCCAGGTTTCGCATCAAGCACAGTGTCATGGTTACGGTCCTCCACCGATCTGTTGTCCACTGCCCCCATGTGGGTGATATGCGGCAGGGGATTCATAATCGTTCAAATTATCGGGGAGAATCCGCAAAATTGCAAGACTTTCTGATGCTGTTCCTGCACCTATGCCTTGCAGCGGACAAATCATTACACGTAGCTCCTGTTCAAATGCTGAACAGTCCCCATAAGATTGGCCATTAAGCATAAGCATGGATAACATCGATTCTCACGTAGACTTGGGTGATTCCAAACCAAACCTGTATGGAAGCAGCGTACCGTCAAGCCCGAGGATTCTCTCATACGGGGTGCTGGGGAACTTCAGTCTCTTTCACTCGAAAATTCATCGATTTGGTAGCGTTGTTCAAATTCGAAAGTCTGTGGAATGAAACGAAGTAGAGTCCGGTATGCTGTGTAAAAAGGGATGGCGCCCCGGGGCATAAATATGAGCCATCCCACCCTCTTTGGTAGAATGTGAGATTGGTCAGAATCACATCACCAGGAGGGATAGAAGATGGCTCAATACCAGATTACCCTGAACGACGAAACTTTGAAAGACCTCTTTCAGCAGGATGGGGGTGTAGCGAAACTCGTCGAGCAGGTGCTCAATCAGGTATTACAGGCCCAAGTGACGGAACAACTGAGGGCGGCACCGTATGAGCGGACCGATGAGCGGCAAGGGT
>NZ_AUCA01000020.1 GCF_000429525.1 Alicyclobacillus contaminans DSM 17975
GGTTACAACAACCCCGATGCTGACGGATACATCGAGCGATTCTTCCGGTCGCTGAAGGAGGAGGAGGTCTGGCTGCAAGAATACAGCAGCTTTACCGAGGCGAAAGCGGCGATCGAGTCATACATTCACTTTTACAACACGGACCGACCTCATTCCGCACTAGGTTATCGGTCACCGTCGGAATTCAGAAACTGGAAAATGCAACAGAACGCAGCGTGAGACGGTTTTTATCTGAATTGTAAATCTATCATCTCTTTCTTAAAAGCCATCCCATCTGTCTTGACAATGTGGGGTTCAATACGCTGGCCGTGCGGTCCTCCACTCCAGTCGTGGCCTCCAAGCGGTCTCCGTGTCCCTTCCCGACGCAAGCGGTTGGCGATTGCCGCGATAACCGGCTGACCAACGGCCGGCCGGTTGCACCCGTTCCTCCAACCACCGACACTCTCCTCAGAACGCAGCGTGAGACGTTTTTATCTGAATTGAAAGTCTATTATCTCTCTCTTAAAAGCCATCCCATCTGTCTTGACAAAGTCGGGCTCAATACGCCGTGTACCAACGCCAGCGGTGGACTGGCGTAACAACGACACTCCGCAAACACCCCGTGGTGGATACTCTCCACTGATGCCAGTGTAGCAGGATATGTCGCCTAGCGAGTCCGGTCTCTTTCCGGTGATTTTCCGGTTGCTGGATACGACCAGCGTGCTATAGTATGGATAGTCATCCTGGTTGTTTAGTTTCATAAAACGATTCCCATAATGGTGATTAAAAAGTGTGATGTAGCTACATTTTTATAAAACGAAGGGAGTCTATTCGGGATGTCCAAAATCACGCCGTTTTTAATGTTTGATGGTAAGGCTGAAGAAGCCATGAATTTTTACGTCTCTTTATTTGACCAATCAGAAATAAATAGTGTTTTTCATCATGAAGATGGAACAGTGCTTCATGCTACATTCAAATTAAAGGGCGTTTATGTGCATAGATAGTAGAGTTAAGCATGAGTTTGCATTTACTCCTTCGATCTCGCTATTTGTAACGTGCGACACGGAGACAGAAATTGATGAACTCTTTGATAAGTTATCTCAAGATGGACAAGTTCTCATGCCATTAGCTTCTTCTCCAGTTAGTAAAAAATTTGGGTGGGTCACAGATAGATACGGTGTTTCTTGGCAACTGAACCTTGCAAACAATCAATTAAAATAGCTGTAACAACCAAGGCATGGTGATGCATTGTTACAGGCGGCTGCCATACCCTGGCCGCATGGCCGTTTCACTGTCGAACAGCACCATACCTTCGTCGATTACGATGAACAGGTGTGGGAACTGCGGCGGGGTTGACGGTTTAGCTTAGCTTCGCGAATCTGGTTCAACCGTTCCCACATGACTGCTTTCGCTTCTTCCAGCTCCTGTTCTGCCTGTTCCAGTGTGTACTTAACGTCAGACCCGTAACGGAGTTATAGCGTGTATGTAAACTGACTTCTATCCTCTGAACAAGACAGAAAACCAACAAACCTTGTGGTTACGGCATATTTGGAACCCTGACTTAATCCCGTTCCAAATTTACGTAAATTCCACGACGGGGTGCCCATGGGACAAACAGGAACCACGATATACCCCATTGGGGTACCACTGTCAAATACAACGAAAAACCGCACCATCATGGACATGTCGTCAACATGATGATGCGGTGAATCAAAAGGGTATGTACCTTGCAGGGAAGCAAGCCTGTAAGCCGAGTTCTGTACTCCGCGTGCTGCAAACGGCAGACTGACGCCCGTATCCAGAATGGACGCGGCGCCCCGCTGCCTCGCACGCATATGGAGTGGCAACCATCTATCTAGGCCGACTGTTGCCAGCCGGCTCAAGCGACCAACCCGAGCGCGTGGCGGGCCACCACATGTGCGCTCCTATCCGGTCTTGCTCCAGGTGGGGTTTACCTAGCCAGCCTGTCTCCAGGCTGCTGGTGCGCTCTTACCGCACCGTTGCATCCTTGCCTGTGACGCGCGACCGCAGCCGCAGCCGCACAATCCATCGGCGGTCTCCATTTCTGTGGCACTTTCCCTAGGATTGCTCCCGCCGGACGTTATCCGGCACCCTGCCCTGTGGAGCTCGGACTTTCCTCCCGTGCGGCCTTTCGGCACTGCACCGGCGGTTGCCCAGCTTACTCCCCTGTTCAAGTCAGCAAGTATGAGTATATCGCATCCGCGAATGAATGTTCAAGTGCAAATGTCTGGAAAACGTATGCATACGCAGACAAACGGCGGAACGCATCTGGCTGGGCCCTTGTGCACGGCTCATAACCAACGAAACGGATCTTCTTCCACATCCGCAATGTGAACCTGCACCGCTGCACCGAACGCTTCATTGAACCACGTTTGGACCGCCTGCAGCACGGGACGCTCCATCGCAGCATGGGTGGCGTCAATCATGGCGAGTCCATCGTCCCAGGCATCCGCGACCACGTGGTGGCTACAATCAGCGGTCACGAGGACATCGGCCCCTTTGGCCAATGCCTTGGCCGCCCAACCACCGCCGGATCCACCGAGCACGGCGACACGCTGGACGGGCATACCGGGATCTCCGGAAAATCGAATATGCGCGAGTCCAAGTCGGGTTCGAACCTGTTCGGAGAACGCGGACAACGGCATCGGCTCGGCCAGCGTACCGATGCGGCCAATACCGAATGATTTCCCTGGAAGTTCTAGAGGATACAGGTCGTACGCCACTTCCTCGTAGGGGTGCGCGGCCAACATCGCGCGGACCACCGACGGGACCAGAGGTTCCGGAACCACCGTCTCCAGCCGCACTTCCGCCACGCGTTCCAACCGCCCGACCTCGCCGATGAATGGTTGTGCGCCCGCCTGCGGAAGAAACGTTCCCTGTCCCTCGACGCTGAACGTACAGTGGCTGTACTGTCCGATGTGGCCCGCCCCCGCCGCGCACACGGCCTGCAACACCTGTTCGTGATGCGTTTCCGGAACAAAAACCACCAGCTTCTGCAATCGTTCGCGGCGCAAGGGGTCGAGCACCTCCACCTGCTGTAATCCCAACAGATTGGCCAGAACATCGTTGACGCCGCCTTCCGCCACATCGAGGTTGGTGTGCGCATTGCAGATGGCGAGGTCCGCGGCCAGTGCCGCCTGCAGGGCGCGGCCGCGCGCCGTACTGGTGTCAATGACCTTTAGCGGTCGATAGATCAACGCATGATGTGTGAACAATAGATCCGACTGTGCCGAGATGGCGGCGTGGATGGCGGAGGGAGACGGATCGAGCGCCAAACAGATCCGACGCACGGGCTTGTCCAGACGCCCCACCTGCAGACCTATCACGTCACCGTCCATCGCCAGTTCCGGTGGTGCATGACGGTGAACCACGTCCATCACGTCGCGGACGGTTACCTTGCTCACGAGCAAACCTCCTATCCTACTGGATGCCACCGAGCGATGAATGCCATGTGGGCTTCCAGATCTTCGGCGCGCCGCAGGGCGGACGCCGAGGTACCCTGGCGTACTTGCTGCAGCTGTTCCCGCAGTTTCTTCCAAAGTTGCTGGAAATACGCGCGCGTCACCGCATCGTCCGCAGTCAACAGAAACGGACCGTAGTGCACCGCGAAGCGCATTTCCTCGGGATGACCGCGATATCTTTCGTACGCGGCATCGGGAGCAGTTCCCCGCTCGGCAGACAAGACTTCGTAAAAGCGTCCCTCTTCTGTTACGACGGCTTCTTCCTTCAACGTGAAGCCAGCGTCCAGCAGCCATTGTCGCACGGCGCCGGACGCGTTCATGGGTTGTATCAACACGCGCCCGAGGGTATCGACCACCTCTGGGCATGCTCGCAGGATCTCGCTGGCAGTGGCGCCGCCCATGCCCGCAATCACCACGGTGTCGACTTCGCCGGGCCGAATGGTCGCCAGGCCGTTGCCCTGGCGCACGGAAATGACCCGCCGGAGACCATACCGCTGCACATTCTCCGCCGCGCTGCGGCAGGGCCCGGCCGCCACGTCCGACGCAATGGCCGAGGTGCAACGCCCCGACTGAATGAGGTAAATGGGCAACAGGGCGTGGTCGGTTCCGATATCGGCCACCGAGGGCCCATGCACTCGATCCGCGAGCCACTGTAACCGATGAGACAGTACGATGGTCAAGTGATTCTTCCTTTCCGAACCCACACGGCTTTTCCCCGGAGAACGTACAACACCCGCGCCAGCACTTCGCGCCGAGCGACGCGAAGGTCGCGCATGTTCGACCACGCCGCATAGCCGGATGCGTCCATTCCGAGCACTTTGGCGACGGCCAGTGCGCGCGGCAGATGGTAGTCGCTGGTCACAATCACGGCGGATTTCAAGCCATGCTCCTGCATGACGCGCAGGCTGTTTCCGAGATTTTCCCACGTATCCGTGGAGTGCCGGTCTTCGAGAATCGCGTGCGGAGGGACTCCGTTCATCATCAGAAACCGTTTCATCGAACGAGATTCGCTGACGGTTTCATCTTCTCCTCGTCCGCCACTCACAATAAAATACGACACATACCCCAGACGATACAAATGGAGCCCCGCTCGCAGTCGATTTCTCAAGGTTGCGCTGGGGCGGTACCCATTCGTGTACGCCCCCAAGATCACGGCACAGTGCGCGGGCCGCGGCTTCTCCCGCCGGCCCCGCCGCCGCACATCGATGGCCATCCAAGTCCATATGGCCCACATCCCTGCCAGCCACACCAAACCGACCAGAATTCCTCTGAAGCTCCATCGAAAGACCACCATGACACCCCTTTGCCGCACACCCGCCCCTGAGCCCGACCCGTCCTTGACGGTAAAGTATATGGTGGTCGTCCTTGAAATTAGAAGGGACCGGCCCGGCGGATGTCGCCCGCCTTCCGGTCCCGTGCCCCCATCCGCAGCTCGTCAGCATCCCAACTGTCGGGCAATCACCAAACGTTGAATTTCTGAAGTGCCTTCGCCAATCTCAATCAACTTGGCGTCCCGCAAGTTCCGCTCCACAGGGTACTCTTTCATGTAACCGTTTCCACCCAGAATCTGAATCGCTTGAGTGCACGTCTCCGTGCATATCTCCGACGCGAACAGCTTCGCGTAGGACGCTTCGAGCGTGTACGGCAAGCCCTGGTCCTTGCGCCAGGCCGCTTTGAGCACGGCGGTGCGGGCGAGGTCAATGTGCATCGCCATATCGGCCAGCTTGTGCTGAATGGCCTGAAACTTGGAGATGGACTGCCCGAATTGTGTGCGCTGTTTCGCATAGGAGAGCGCTGTCTCGAACGCCGATTGGGCAATGCCGACCGCGAGCGCCGCAATGGCCACGCGCCCTCCGTCGAGCGTCGACAGAAACTGCTTGAACCCCGCGTTCAACGGGCCCAGCAAGTTTTCCTCCGGAATCCGTACGTTTTCAAGGATGAGCTCCACCGTGTTCGATGCGCGCATCCCCATCTTTTCATAGGGTTTTGACGTCGAGAAGCCCGGTGTGTCTGTGGGCACGATGAACGCGCTGATGCCGCGCGTCGCCGGATCGGTGACTGCGGTCAACACCACCGTTTTCGCGTAGCCGCCATTGGTGATGAAAATCTTGTTCCCGTTGATCACCCAGGAATCTCCGTCAAGCACGGCGGTGGTGCGCGTTCCACCCGCATCCGATCCCGCTCCGGGCTCGGTCAACCCAAACGATCCGATGCCTTCGCCGGACGCGAGAGGTACGAGATACTTCTGCTTCTGTTCCTCCGTGCCGTAGAGCAACAATGGAACGCAGGCGAGTGAAACATGGGCTTCGTAGCTGAGCCCGGTGCCCGCACAGGCTCTGCCGATTTCTTCGAGCGCGAGGCAATAGCTGATCATATCTGCTCCCGCTCCGCCGTACGCCTCCGGAATGGGCAACCCCATCAGCCCTAGTTTTCCCATTTTATCAAAGATTTCGATAGGGAACCGAGCGTTCCGGTCCAGTTCCGCCGCCTTCGGTGCGATTTCCGCTTCCGCAAACTCACGAACCATGTTACGAATCATCTGTTGTTCCGAACTAAATTCGAAATTCATGTCCGCCATCCCTCCCCGTGACGCATCCATTATACCCGTAACCCCGCCCGAAAAGAAAGCGCTTGCACAAGCGTACACAGACAGGACCGTCGCATTTGCGGCGGTCCCGTCTTCTCCGTTTTCACGCAACTGTACCGGTTCACTCGAGGAAATCCTTCAGCCGCTTGCTGCGGCTCGGATGGCGAAGTTTCCGCAAAGCCTTCGCCTCAATCTGGCGAATCCGTTCACGGGTTACGCCAAAGACCTTGCCGACTTCCTCCAGCGTGCGCGTCCGGCCGTCGTCCAGCCCAAACCGGAGACGGAGCACGTTTTCTTCGCGCTCGGTCAGGGTGTCAAGCACGTCTTCGAGCTGCTCTTTGAGCAATTCGTACGCGGCCGCGTCGGCAGGCGCCAGCGCATCGTCGTCCGGAATGAAGTCTCCCAGGTGCGAATCGTCCTCTTCGCCAATCGGAGTTTCCAGAGAGACCGGTTCCTGGGCAATTTTCTGGATTTCCCGCACTTTTTCGGGACTCAGGTCCATTTCCGCAGCGATTTCCTCCGCAGTCGGTTCACGGCCGAGTTCCTGCAGCAGCTGCCGCGAAATCCGGATCAACTTGTTGATGGTTTCAACCATGTGCACCGGAATTCGAATCGTCCGCGCCTGATCCGCAATGGCGCGCGTGATGGCCTGGCGAATCCACCACGTGGCGTACGTACTGAATTTATATCCTTTGCGGTAGTCAAACTTCTCCACGGCCTTGATCAAGCCGAGATTCCCTTCCTGAATCAGGTCAAGAAACAGCATGCCGCGCCCCACATAGCGCTTCGCAATGCTCACGACCAAGCGAAGGTTGGCCTCTGCCAGGCGACGCTTGGCTTCTTCGTCGCCTTCCTCGATGCGCTTTGCGAGCTCGATTTCCTCTGTGGCGGACAGCAGCGGCACACGCCCGATTTCCTTCAGATACATGCGAACCGGATCACTGATTTTGACTCCGGGCGGCATCGTCAAGTCGTTTAGGTCGATGCGCTCCTCGTCCAAATCTTCGCCGTCTGCCGGCTCAGTCGCCTCGTCGTCGGCGTCGTCCAAGTCTTCCAAATCGTCGTCTTCATCGTCGTCGCGGCCGTTCACCACGTCGATGCCAAGCTCGGACAAATGCTCGAAGAATTCGTCCATCGCGTCGGGATCGACATCGAACGGAGCGAGTCGGTTCGCGATTTCGTGGTACGTGAGCGTCCCACGCTTTTTGCCAAGCGCGACCAGGGCATCCTTGGTTTGTTGAAGGGTGAGTCCACGTTCTCCATCGCGGGCTTCTTCTCTGTTGTCTTTCATTTCATTCCCGCCTCCTTTACCCTGTGACCATGCTGCCGGCAAGTTGCTGTCGCAACGCAGCACACGTTTCCTGGAGTTCCTCCACTGTGTGCTTGAGCGCCGTCACATTGTCACAGCCATCGACCTGTGCCTGAACCAATTCCTTCATGGCTTCGCGAAGTTTCCGCTCCGCTCGGTGCAGTTTGAAAATCCGCAGACAGTCGTCAATGACCGCCTCTGAACACTCCGGTGGATCCTCCATAAGTAATGATGAAGCCAATCGAATTAAGAGAGGATCCTCGAGAGAGTCCAAAAACGCGCTGGGACTGCCGTCCTGATGCACGCTGCGAAAATGATACAATCTGGCCAACAGCGCGGTCTGTTCCACCGTGGCCAATTCATCCACGCCGCGGGACAATAACCATTCATACGCCCGCGGCTCCACCAACAAGGCCTGCAGTATCCGCTGACTGGCGGAGACATCCTTTTCCTGCACCGGCACAGACGCACGATGCACTTCTTCAGGTGCCGCCATCCGAGACTGTCGGTTCCGCTTGGGGCGTCGCTTTGCGACCATCGCCAGCTCTTGGCGCAACGCCTCCGGAGATACCTGAAATTCACTGCTCAGGCGCCGCAATTCGGCATCCTGTTCAATGGGGCTCGCCCGTTCCGCCAAAAGGGCGAGCGCCCGGCGCAGAAAGTCGGTCCGGCCCGCCATGCTGTCCAAGGCGGCCTCTGACCGCAGGTCCTCCAGCAGAAACTCCAGTTCTGTCACCGCCAAATTGTGCACCTGTCGCTGAAAGGCTGCGGCACCGCGTTCACGGACGAACTCGTCCGGATCCATCTCATCTGGAAACAGAGCGACCCGCACCGTGAGCCCGTAATTCGCGGCAATCTCCAGCGCGCGCTTGGTGGCCTTGCGACCGGCTGCATCGCCATCGTAGGCAATGACCAGCACGTCGGCATACCGTTTCAGCCGCCGTGCATGCTCTTCGGTCAACGCGGTGCCCATGGTCGCCACCGCATGCCGGACGCCCGCCTGCCACGCTGAAATCACGTCCATGTATCCTTCAAATAGGACGGCGGTTCGCGATTTCCGAACGTTCTTGCGCGCTGCGTGGAAATGGAACAGAACTTCGCTCTTGTGGAACAGCTCCGTTTCGGGAGAGTTCAGGTACTTCGGCTTCGCGTCGGCGGTCAACGCGCGTCCGCCGAACGAAATCACCCGCCCCTCTGCATCTCGGATGGGCACCATGACTCGGTTTCGAAACCGATCCACAACCTTGGCGCCCATCGCAACCCCGAGCCCTGACTCCACAATCAGCGACGGGGAATATCCGCGTTTTCGCAGAAATCGAACCAGGGCGTCGGGTGCGTCCGGTGCAGCGCCCAATTCAAAATCCATAATGGTTTGCCGCGAAATTCCTCTGCCTTCCAAATACGTTAGGGCTTGCACACCTGCGGCGGTATTCATTAGAATGTAGTTGTAGTATTTCGCGGCCAGTTGGTGTGCGTCCAGCATCTGCTGGCGGCGGCTGTCCTGCGGCGGTGTCTCGCCCTGTCGGTGAAAGCCCGCTGGCAATTGCAAATCTACCCGATGCGCCAATTTCTCAACCGCTTCGGGAAACGTAAGGCCTTCTATATCCATGACGAAACGAATCACTGTACCGCCCGCGCCGCAACCGAAGCAGTGAAACAATTGTCGATCCGGGGATACCGAAAACGACGGCGACTTCTCGTTGTGAAACGGACAGAGACCAACGAAGGAGCGACCCGCACGACGTAACGGAACATACTCGGAAACGACATCCACGATGTCCACGCGCTGGCGCAATTCCTCGACCCATTCGTCGGGAACTTTTGTCACCCCATCACCTTCTTTGGGATACACGGGGCGAAAGCAAAACGAGTGCCGATGCCTTCTGCCGAATGCATCCATTCACTGTGTTGCTTTTCACTGTAATGTGTTTTATTCTACAACAAAACGTCTATTTCCTCCCTTTGTACAAAAAATCATGTGACGTTTTTCGCCGCCAATCGACATCGCCAAAGGGCGAACGACGGCGGGACATACGTCGCCTGGTGAAACAACCTCTAGTATCGACGCACACAGTTAAATTTATCCTCATCCACGTTCCTGCATTCAAGTCTATGGCGCATTTAAACAGGTTATGTTCGCGACCTGCACAGAAAAGTCAAGCCCACCGCACGGGCTGCTTGACCAACGGTGCGCCTGGGCATCTGGGGATTATTTACGGCGGGCGGCGTATTCCAAGATGATGGCCGCCGTTTCCTCGACCGCCTTGTCACTGACATCAATCACGCGACACCCCAATTGGGCCAGAATCCCGTTCGCGTATTCCAATTCTTGCGCGATGCGTTCTGGACTGGCGTAACTCGCGTCCGGTGTCAAACCGAGACTCTTCAGCCGCTCCTGGCGGATGAGATTCAACTTGTCCGGGCGAATGGTCAGCCCGACAATTTTCCGGCGTTCCAGTTGAAACAGTTCATCCGGTGGCGCGACTTCCGGAACCAGCGGAACATTCGCCACCCGCAGCCGCCGGTGCGCCAGATACATGCTGAGCGGCGTTTTCGAAGTCCGGGAGACTCCCACGAGCACGATATCGGCGCGTTCGAGTCCGCGCGGATCCCGGCCATCATCATATTTTACCGCAAACTCAATCGCCTCGACGCGGCGAAAGTATTCGTCATCCAGTTGATGCACCAACCCGGCCTTGTGATGGGGTCGTTCACCGAGCACCTGTTCAAACGCTGCCAACATGGGCCCCATGATGTCCACCAACGGTACATCGGCGGCCGCCGCGGCGGTGGCGAGGTGTTCGCGCAGTTCCGGAACCACCACGGTGTACGCGATGATGGCACTCTCCTCCCGGGCGCTCGCCACCACTTCGTCCAGCACGGACACGTCATTCACGTGCGAAACCCGGCGCAGGTCGACGTTCCCGCCGTCAAACTGGCTGGCCGCCGCCCGCACCACAAACTCCGCCGTTTCTCCTACGGAATCGGAGACGATGTAGACAATCGGTGTTTTCGAAGGCATCATTGTTCCCCCCAAGGTATCCACTACACCTCGCGATACTGTCCGAGTTCCACGAACGCGCGTGTAATCGTCGTTTTGGAGACACGTCCCACGACTTCCAAACCGCTTGACTCCGGATGCGGACGCACCACGGGCAAGGAATCCACTTCGTGGCGAACCATCAGGCTCGCTGCTTCGTACAGGGACTCCTCAATATCCACGGTCACCACATGCGGCATCCTCGTCATGGCCATATTGATGGGAAATTGCCGAATGTCTCCGCCACCGATGGCCACCTTCAGCAGATCCTTGCGGGATACCACCCCTTGCAACAGGCTGTCGCGAACCACAATCAACGTTCCGACATCCTCCATGAACATGGTCACTATCCCGTCATACACGGACGCTTTTTCACCGATAACCACGGGAACGGACTTGTAGTCCTTCACCTTCAGTTTCCGCAATGCCTCACCGTATATATCGCCGTTCCGTTTGCCACTGTAATAATAGCCAACGCGCGGACGCGCTTCGAGGTAGCCAGCCATCGTGAGAATGGACAGGTCCGGACGCAGTGTGGCCCTGGTCAACGACAACAACTCGGCGATCCGCTCCCCGGTGATGGGTCCCTGCCGCTTCACAATCTCCAATATCTGTTGCTGACGCTTTGTCAGGTCGATAATCGCACCCCCCGCTCCTGCTGGCAGGCAGCACAGACCGTTACGCTGTCCCTGCGTGGGTTATCCCTAGTATATCGGACCGGCCCTGAGGATGCACAACCGTCTATCCGTCGCTCTCCGGTCCTTCCTCTTCCGTCGATGGAAACACCGCATCAATGCTTTCCAACATCGCTCGAGATTTGGGAGACAAACCAGCAAAATCTCGCAACTGCACCTCGAGGATTCGCCGAACCGTCCGGTGAGTTGCAGGCCGCAGTTGAACCGACCCGAGCTTCGTCCAAGGTACGCTTTCAAAACTCTTCAAGATTCTCGGAACCACGGCGGGCACTGTCCACATCGTATCAGCCGCCGTGCCGGGAATCAGACAGCGCCGACAGACAAAGCCACCCTCACCGGGCAGATATGCCACCGGCGCCGGTCCCTCCCCGAGTGGCTGACCGCATCGCACGCATGTGGTCCAGTCGGGACTCGCCCCTGCCATACGCAGAATTTTGGTTTCCCAAACGCGGGCCATCAGCGGTGGTTGCGCCGCTGCCTCGAGCTTATCAAGCGCCCTCACCAGCAGACGGTACAGCGTTTCACTGCCATGCGGCGCCTCTTCGGCAACCGCCGTCGCCAACTCACAAAAATAGGCGGCATACGCCGCCCGTTGCAGGTCTTCCCGCAAGTGCCGCCTTGCGTTGACAATTTCCACTTGGGACAGGGTGCCCATTCCCGACCTCCGGTATAGTGTGAACACGCCCTGAACACACAGTTGGACTCCGGCCGCGTACCGGCTCTGCGGTTTTTTGGCACCCTTGGCCAGAACGGCGAGTCGACCGGAAGGCGTCAACAGCGTGACGATGGCATCCGATTCACCGTACGCAATATTCCGTACCACGATGGCTTCTGTGTTGTAAAGCAACCGACGTTCCCACTCCCGTAAGGATTGGACAACCCTGGACTCAATCCATGGATGGCTCTCCGGCGGCCGCCGGTTCTTCGTGCCCGTCCGCTGAATCTTCCACCAGTTCCTGATGTCTTTTGTACAGCAAATAGGCGTCGATGTCACCCGTCAATGTGAAGTATCTCCATGAAAACTCCCGCAACCAAACCATCCCCTTTTAGAATGTTCCTTCAGCTGCGTGGTGTCTCAGGGTGCCTCACACTTAGAGTGCCGCGGCCCAACATCAATATACTATGAACAAACTGCCAGCCCGGTCCATCACACGTCGTCAAACCCGAATCGGCGGAGCATGCTCGGCTCGTTGCGCCAATCCTTTTTCACCTTCACCCAAAGTTCGAGGTACACTTTGTTTCCAAACAGCGCCTCCAACTCCTGGCGCGCCAATTGGCCGACCTTGCGGAGCATCGCCCCTCGTTTGCCAATCAGGATGCCCTTTTGGCTGTCGCGCTCCGTGTAGATCACCGCGTGAATGTAAAGGACGTCGCTCGCCTCCCGTCGTTCGAGCTGTTCAATCCCGACAGCGACCGAATGAGGGACTTCCTCGCGCGTGAGGTGCAGCACCTTTTCACGGATGATCTCAGAGATGATGAACTGCTCCGGATGATCCGTCACCATATCCGCCGGGTAAAACTGCGGTCCTTCCGGCAACACGCGTGCAAGCGCCGCAGTGAGCACATCCAATTGCTCCTGATGCTTCGCGGACACCGGAATGATTTCCGCGAACGAATGCTTGTCTCGATACGTCGCAATCATCTCGAGAATCTTCGGCTTCTCCACCGCGTCCACCTTGTTCAACACGAGGAACACCGGCGTTTGAACGTTTTTCAGCTTCTCCAAAACATGATCGTCCCCAGGGTGATTCGGTTGGGTCACGTCACACACAAACAGAATGACATCGACCTCGCGGAACGTGGCCTCGGCCGCTTCCACCATGTATTCCCCCAACCGGTGATGCGGTTTGTGAATCCCCGGCGTATCGATGAACACAATCTGCATCTCCGGCGTGGTCAACACCCCGCGAATTCGGTTCCGCGTGGTCTGCGGCCGGTTCGACATGATGGCGACCTTCTGACCCACCAACGCGTTGAGCAGCGTCGATTTCCCCACATTCGGGCGTCCCACCAAAGCAGCGAACCCGGACCTGTACTGTGCTTCCGATGTCTTCGTCATCATTTCACCTCCTGCTTCCCGTCCTGGCAGCCGCGCCAATATCGAACGCACAGACCCCAGATCCACAACATGACGAGCCCGACCAGCGCCAACACGGCCGAGCCCATATGTACCTCCGACAAGCCGCGCCAATGCCACGGCCAGGTTTCCGCCATGGCGAAACCTCCGACGGCAATCGCTCCCGCACTGACCATCAACGCCGCACCGGCCGCCGTATCCTTCGCCGCTTTTGCGATGGCGCTGTGCTTGCCTTCAGAGGCCAAATCGACTACCCGTTCCACCGCCGTGTTCACCAATTCGGCAGCCATGACCAAGCACGAAACCACCACCAGGGTGGTGGTTACCGCCAACGGCGGTCGCACACACAGCGCCCAGACCAACACGACGTTCGCAGCGGTGTAGTGAATCTTCATATTCCGCTCGGCGACCAACGCGTGACACATGCCGGCGAACGCCGCTGCAAACGACCTCGGCAATGATTGCCTCGGCCGACCGAACGTCTTGCCAATCACGATGAAAAGGGGCCCCTCGTCAGGCCCAGCGACTGCAGAACCTCTTCCTGCAGCCCGAACATTTCCCGTTCCGCAGTCTCGTCCTGGTGGTCATAGCCAATCAAATGCAGAAAACCGTGCACCAGCAGAAAGCCCACTTCCCGGGCCATGCTGTGACCGTATTCCAACGCTTGCTCCTCAGCGCGCGGAATACTGATGACAATGTCGCCCAACCACTCCGGTTCCCCCGGGCCGACCGGCATCTCGTCTCCTTCCCGCAACGCGAAGGAGAGGACATCCGTGGGCCTGTCCACCCCTCGATAGTCGCGATTCAAGGCGTGGATCTCGTCATCGTCGACGAACGATACAGACACCTCGCCTGAGGTTTGGACGCGTTCACCTGCCGCCTGCAGCACGCGTTGCACAAATGACTCGTCCAGGGCGGGATACGCAGACATATCCACCCGAACGTCCAAATGACTCTGCACCACAACGCTCACCTGGATACTTCCTTTCGGATTTTTTCCGGATCTGGATATTCAATTCTCGAATGATAGATTCCCTTCAACGTCTTCATGAATGCGCCGACCATCACGTCCAAATCCTGCAGCGTCAAGTCGCACTCGTCCAATTGGCCGTCCTGCAGACGGTCTCGAATAATTTTTCGAATCACGCCCTCTACGCGGTTCGGCGTCGGACGCTGCATGCTTCGGACCGCAGCTTCCACCGCATCGCAGATCATGACAATCGCGCACTCGCGCGTCTTCGGTTTCGGGCCTGGATAGCGGTAGTCGTCCACATGCACGGTACCGTTCTTGTCAGCTTCCCGAGCCTTGTTGTAGAAATACCACAAAATGGTCGTTCCGTGGTGCGTGGCGCAGATGTCGCGAATGGGCTTCGGCAATCCCGCCTTCTCCAACATCTCCAGGCCATCCGCCACGTGTGACGTGATGATGAGGTGACTTAGGCTCGGTGCAATGCGATCGTGCGGATTGTCCTTCGTCATCTGATTCTCAACGAAGAACAGCGGTCGTTTGGTCTTGCCGACATCGTGATAATAGGCGCCGACTCTGCAGATGAGCGGATCTGCACCCACAATCTCCGCCGCCGCTTCCGCCAGGTTTCCCACAATCAAACTGTGATGATACGTGCCCGGTGCTTCCATCAACAGTTTCTTCAACAGCGGGTTGTTTGGATTGGACAGTTCCAACAACCGAATCGACGTCAGCAGGCCGAAGGCCGTCTCAAAAAACGGCAAAATCCCAATGGTCAGGACGGCGCTGATCACCCCGTTCAGAATGCCCAATCCGACATGGAGCGAGAACGTGTGAAAATCCATTCGGTTGTCCGACTGCATCAGATACATGGCGGTGATGGCCAGCACGTTCACACCCGCCACCAAAAAGCCCGCGCGCATGAATGTGCCGCGGTGCGTGACCTTGGCGACGCTGTACGCTCCGACCAGACAGCCGAGAAACGCGATGCACGCATACCAAAAATCCGCGCCAAGGGCGGCCCCGAACAACAGAGAGACATAAAATGAGACCACCACCGCCAGCGACGCGTCCGCCAAGACCGTCACCAGCATGGCTCCCACCGAGAGGGGGACCGCGTAGGCCACCGACGTGGGACCACCACTGTTCAGAATGCCCTTGGTGCAGGCGATGAGTATGGACATCAACAGCAGCACCAGACCGAGGATGATGAGCATCAGGTTGTCCATGCGCCGCCGCGACGATCTCCGCTCAATATAGGTTGCCACCAAGCCGATGGACAACGCGATGAACAGGGCAAAGCCGAGAAAAATTTTGTAATTCGGCTGATTGCTGTACAGACCCACGTCACGAAGCCGACTTTGCACACTCTGGGTGATGATCCCGTTCTTCGAGACGATAACGTCCCCCTGGTGAATGTACACGTCGGGCACTGCCTTCGCGGCGGCTTCCCGCGCCGCTTTGGTCGCGTCCGGCTTGTACACCATATTCGGCTTCAACACGCTCTGCACCACGTCCTGTACAATCAGGCGCGACACGCGGTCCAGGTCAAACGTCTGCATCTGACGTTCCACGAGCAAGCCCGCCTGCTGTACGGAATCCTCGTAGAATGGTGCGCCGAGCAAATCTTGAACGATTCGTACCGAAACGCTCTCCAGCACGCCCAGCTCGTGTGAATTCATGGCCAGCATGGCCTGCAATGTCGAGGAAGAAACTTTCTGCGGCGCCACCGCCGTCAACTCCTGCAAGCGCTCCGCAGGCGACAGCGATTTGTCCGAATTCACCTGCGCGGCCGTGCTGAACACCTTTTGAACGGTGTTCACGGCGTCTTCCTCGACGGCGGTGGACTGTTCGTACTGCTTCGGAACCTTGTCCATCGCCTCCTGCTTGGCCTGTTGCGTCGCCAGGGTGTCCACCGCCGTGATGGGCGCTCGTATGGTCACAGGGCTCGTCTGCCCCACCTGGAAATGGTAGCGCGGCGGCAGAATGCTCCCAATCAGGACCAAGTACAGAACCAGCCCCATGACCAAATATATGATCACGCGAAGCCGGCGACTTTCTCGAAATGTCGGGTCATCCAGGAACTTTTGTACCGTGTGGTTCCAGTTCGACCATTTCAATGGAATTTCCCCTTACCAGACGCGTCTTCGCTCGTGCTGTGTGAAGCGGGCAGCGCCGCCGTTGCCCACCGTCAATCGGCAGCCGCAGTGCTGTTGCCTTCGTACGCCTCGATGATCTTCTGCACCAGGTGGTGTCTGACGACGTCCTGACCGCTGAAGTGGTGAAACGCGATGCCAGGAATGTTGGTCAACAGGCGGCTCGCCTCCACCAGGCCGGACAGCCGTCCGCGCGGCAGGTCGATTTGCGTGACATCGCCGGTGATGACCATTTTCGATCCGAATCCCAACCGGGTCAAAAACATCTTCATCTGCTCTGAAGTCGTGTTCTGTGCCTCGTCGAGAATCACAAAAGAATCGTCCAACGTGCGTCCGCGCATGTACGCCAGCGGCGCCACTTCGATATTGCCTCGTTCAAAGGCCCGCTGCACCTGTTCGACGCCGTAGACATCGTACAGCGCATCGTAAATCGGGCGCAGGTACGGATCGACCTTCTCCTGCAGGTCACCGGGCAAGAAACCGAGGTTTTCTCCCGCTTCCACAGCGGGACGCGTGAGTACGAGCCGTTTCACATCTCCACGCTTGAGGGCCATGACCGCCAATGCCACCGCCAGGTACGTCTTGCCCGTCCCGGCCGGACCCACGCCGAACACGATGTCGTTTTTCCGAATGGCGTCCACATACCGGCGCTGACCCAGCGTCTTCACGCGGATGACCTTGCCGCGGTACGTGGTGGCCACCTCCGCCGTGTAGAGCGGGACCAGTTCGTCAATCTCGCCCTCTTTCGCCAACTCAATGGCATACCTGTAGTCGCCCTCAGACAAATGTACGCCCAACTGCGCCAATTGCGTCACTGCGCGCAGCACGGCGTACATCGACTCCACCGCAGATTCTGCCCCGGTCAGGCTGACCTCGGTTCCCCGCGTGGTCACCCTGGCCTCCGCATAGGCGTCGTCCAACAATTGCAGCAATGCATCGTTCGGCCCCAACACGGATACGGCCTCGTCGTTGTTTGCGAACGCCCATTTGCGAACGATGATTTCTTGCGCCAACAGGCACCCCACTCCTTTATCACAGTTGCCCATGCGGCCGATGTCGCCTCAGGATGAGGGCGATGCAGCTGACCCCGGCGCATGATTTGCGGGCTGTTGCAGCGAGGAGACAACCCCGATGTCTTCTTCCGTCTTGGTCACAATCGTTTCATATAGCTTACCATGCTCGACTTCGCGATGTAAAACGGTCTGCCCGAGAACCACTCCGTCTCCGTGCATCTGCGCCTGAACATCCTGGGCCGCCAAGCGCAGTGCCGCCGCCTCCGCCTGCTGCTCCGATTGCTGCAATGGCGTGGCCGACACCTCAAACAGCGTCCGTGTTGTCCACTGCACGGGAAGCCGCCAGCCGCCGAGTTTCCAGTCGGTCTCCACCTCTCGCTCAAACCCCGGCGTAAAGTCGGGCTGTTCAAATCCCCACAGGCGGATTCGAAATGATCCCAAGGTCAGATATCCGCGCTCCACACGCCGACCGGTGAGCGCCGCCTGCTCGACCTGCAGGGGCACGCTGATACGGGAATTATACCAGACCTCGGCGAACACCTGACCATCGGCGGGCACCCGTTTGATCCCATTTCCCAGATTCCCTGAAATCACAACCTGCCCTGGATGGACCACCTGACCGGGCTGGACGAGGACCGTGCCCCGATTGGCGTACACTTTGCGAATCACCCCCGGCTTCCCCGCCAGGATGTCATGCGGAGCGCTCGGTGGAGGAGCCACATCGGGAACCTTTGGAACGACTTCGATGGTCACCCGGCTGCCGTCAATCTGTACGCCGGCCCACATCAGGGACGGGAGCTTCTGGAGGAGTCGACTTTGAATCTCGTCATTGGCCGGCAAACGGTTGGACCACGCTCCGCGGTGTACTCCCATTTCTCGCACCGTCTGCAGGACCATCTGCTGGGTATCCTCCTCCGCGCCGACCACGGTGACCTGCCATACCACGTGGCTCAGTCCGTAGAGAACGGCGAAAAACGCCACAAACCCCAACAGGAAAACTTTACGGCGCCACAGCTTTCGACGCCAGAACGGAAACCCCGCCTTTGCCACGAAGCGAAGCTTTACGCCGTGACGCCGACAGACCTCGTAAACTTCAGGAAAATCCCGCAGTCCGACGGTTACAGTACCGGAATCCCCGTGCAGGCGAACATCAAACAGGGGCACGCCGCGGTGCTGCAGATCTTTCAGCCAAAGCGCCGAATTCTTGCCCCGAATTTCAAGCAACAGGCTTCCCAACAGGAGGTGTTCCAGGTGGGGACGTCTCACTGCGCGTCCTCCTTCGTCCGCAGGTATGTCAACGATTCAACCGTTCCTTGCACATGTACCTCTTTCTCCGTGACCAGCGTGACCACGAACTGATGTCCGGTCAGCCGCAGCCTGGAATCTCCGAGGTTGATGTCCACGACCGTGTCCGACACATGCAAGAGGGAACGGATGTTTTCAACAATCACTTCCCGGCCATCCAGACACGTCAGGCGGGAGATGTCCAGCAGCGCATCAGGCGGCAAGGACAACCAATTCGTCGCAGCACGGCGTACTTTTTGTTTCCAGGTGCGCATGATTGTCCCTCCTTCTCAGTTCATCGTATGAAGGACGCCCCGGGGCTAGTACTGCCGCCTGAACACCTGCGCCCATGCGGATAGCATAAAAAACCCGCCGAAGTTCGGCGGGTTTCCCAGAACAATCGCTGCCAGCGCACAACCACGCCGCAGCGATCTGTGTATGAAGATTTGTTCCCTTAGGACAAGGAAGCTTTTAGGAGAGCAATGACTGGACCACTGCTTGCACCTGACGTCCGTCCGCTCTACCCCTCACCTTCGGCATAACCGCGGACATCACTTTCCCCATGTCAGACTTTCCAGATGCACCAAGTTCCGCTATGACACCTTGAACGATTTCTCTCAGTTCATCTTCCGTGAATGGCTTGGGAAGATACGACATCAAGACATCGATTTCTCCCTGAACTTCTTCCATCAGGTCGACACGTCCGGCACTCTCGAACGCCTGGAGGGAGTCGCGGCGTTGCTTGAGTTCCTTCTGGATGACTGCGAGGATGTCATCGTCCGAGAGGGGCGATCCGGATTCGATTTCCCGGTTTTTCACAGCGGCCTTGACCATCCTGACCACGGACAAGCGGACTTTGTCTTTGGCTTTCATCGCCTGCTTCAAGTCTTCGGAGAGTTGTTCGGTCAAGCTCACTGGAAATCCCCCTGTTCACCGGAATCAATAAGACCGCCGTTTCTTGCGTGCGGCTTCGGACTTCTTTTTGCGAGCAACACTCGGCTTCTCGTAGTGTTTACGCTTGCGAACTTCGGCAAGGATACCGTCGCGCGCGGTCGCTTTCTTGAAACGGCGTAACGCACTGTCCAAAGATTCGTTCTTGCGAACCTTGATTTCGGACATCTCTCTCCCTCCCTCCAAGCAACACGAATCGTTAATCAGACGTATTATAGTACAGCGAAAAAAGTAGTGTCAAACACACCGGCCCGGGCGCCGCCTTCACAGATTGGCATGGACCTCCCCATCACCGCATAGCAATCTCACAGGTGAGGTGTTGTCCATGTGGATTCACTTGCTGATGGCAGGACTGTCCCTGTTTACATTTCTTGGAGGCCTGCGAGTCATGCGACAGGGCCTGGAAGGGCTCGGAGAAGGTCGATTGCCCCTCCTGTTGCAACGGTTCGCGCGGACGCCGACCCGCGGCATTCTCACAGGAACCATTGTGACTGCCCTAATGCAGAGCAGCGCCGCCGTCACCGCCATCTCGGTCGGGCTGGTGGCCAGCGGCAGCCTGTTATTTCGAGATGCCCTCGGCATTGTCCTGGGCGCCAACGTGGGATCCACTGTTACCCCCCAAATGCTGACCTTTGACCTCTGGCTCGCAGTGATCCCATGCCTCGGCCTCGGTTTCATCGGAATTGCCAGCCGTCGCCCACGGTTGTACTTCCCGAGCGTCGCGCTGCTCGGTTTCAGCGCCCTCGTCATCGGCCTCGAAATGTTGACCACGGCCCTTCAACCGTTGGCCGCATCCGCTTGGTTTCACCACTTGCTGCAAACCGCCGGAATGAATCCACTGCTCGCTGCGGGCGCGGGATGTCTGCTGAGCGCCGCCATCCAATCGAGCACGGCCACCACCGTGATCACCATGGCATTGGCGACGCAGGCCCTGATTCCCATGTCCGGTGCCATCTCCATCGTCCTCGGAGCCAATGTGGGCACATGCCTCACGTCTGTCCTGGCCGCCGTCGGCCAAACGCGCCCCGCACAGCAGGTGGCGCTGGCTCACGTTCTTCTCAACATCGGAGGTGTCGCACTCTTCCTGCCGTGCATCGCCCCGTTCACAGAATGGATGACCCATTTGGCCACGTCGCCCGCCCAGCAGATTGCCAACGCCCACACGCTGTTCAACATCGTCTGCACGCTGCTCGTATGGCCAGTGACCGGATGGTTCGCCAGGTTGGTGGAACGCTTACTGCCGGACCAGGCTCGGGCCTGAGCTGGTGCCGATGCGCGTGGCGCCAAACCGGAGAAAGTTCAGGGCTTCTTGTTGCGCGCGGACGCCGCCCGCAGCCTTGACACCCAGTTTTCCCTCTGTGGCCACGGCCATTGCCGCCACGTCGGCAATCTGCGCACCGGTGGCCGCAAATCCCGTCGACGTCTTGACAAAATCCGCTCCCGCGGCCGCCGAGAGCAGCGATGCCATCACAACCTGAGCCATGGTGAGAAAGTGCGTTTCGAATATCACCTTCAACCGCGCACCGTGCGCATGCGCGGCGGTGGCCGCCGCGGCGATGTGGCGGTGAACCGTCCAGATATCGTCTTCCCGCATCGATCCGACCGGCAGCACCATATCCACTTCCACTGCGCCATCCTCCGCGACCGCGGCCACCTCAGCAGCCAGCGCCGAAGGCTGCGCAGCCCCGAGCGGAAACCCAGCCACGGTACATGGGATGACCGAACTGCCGCGGAGTTTCTCGGCAGCCAGCGCCACGTGCTGCGGATTGATGCAGACCGCCCGCAGGTGATGATCAAGGGCCGCCCGGCAGACGGATTCCACATCCACAGCGCTCGCTTCCGGTTTGAGCAACGTGTGCTCAATCGCATCCCGCA
The DNA here is from genome assembly GCF_000429525.1 of Alicyclobacillus contaminans DSM 17975. Taxonomy (GTDB): domain Bacteria; phylum Bacillota; class Bacilli; order Alicyclobacillales; family Alicyclobacillaceae; genus Alicyclobacillus_A; species Alicyclobacillus_A contaminans. The sequence continues at coordinate 21,416 of NZ_AUCA01000020.1, forward strand.
GCGATGCCAGAGGATTCGCGATGGTGCGCGGCAGCACGACTTCCTCTCCTGACTCTGACAGCACGTCTGAGAGCGCCGCTGCAATGTCCGGCGCCACAACGGTCAGTTCGCGGCGAACGGCGCGCACCATCTCCGAAAGCAGCGGCTGCACGGAACGCCACGTCTGTTCCAACGTGTCCGCGTCGGTCGACGCCGCCAATTGGCGCCACTTCTTATCCCACTGCGCCACGTGCCAGCGCCACAGAACGTCCGCTTTCTCGAAGACCCAGCGCCAATTCGCATAGCCGTTGGCATCGTGTTTGTCTCTGGCCTCATCCCACGGCAGAAAGTACGCGGCCCGCACTTCCTCCAACTGCGGAGACGGCGTCTCTGTTTCGTCAATTTCCTCGAGCAAGAACAGGCGCACCTGTTTGCGTATGGTCTCTCCATCCCGTTCCACACGGTATTCCACCCGGCCCAGCGGAGCCAGAATCCGCGCCTCCACTCCAGTCTCCTCGCGAATTTCGCGGATTGCCGCCAGTTCCCACGTCTCTCCTGGCTCCAGATGGCCCTTCGGAAATGTGACGTGCCCATAGCTGTCATCAATCAACAACACTTCCGGCCCGGCTGGTGTCCTGCGAACCACCAGGCCTCCCGCCGCACGTTCAATTCGCACTACGCATGCACCTCCGTTGTACAAGTCCACTCGTCAACCACGGTCGCATCGACTTCGGCCGTGGTGACCTGATCTTCAAATCGTCCAATTTGCAGTTTCCCCCCAGGCTCATCCAGCGCCACACGGCAGACCTCACCGATGAGCGACTCCGGCTTTATCCCGGAGGGCACGGGAAACGCGAACTTCAGATAGTTGTCCGCGTGGCCGGTGAGCCAATATCCCGGTTGGTTGGCGGGCCCTTGGCCAGGTGGTGTTTTTCGCACCTCGTCGTGATACGGTTCCTCCACCACCACTTCGAACAAAGACCCTCGCTGTGCTGCGGCGTACGCCGTGGTGAGCGCTTCCGACAGTTCAATCAACCGATGCACTCGCGCTTCTTTCACAGGTTCCGGAACCTGGTCCGGGAACTTGGCCGCCGGAGTACCTTTGCGCGGAGAGTACGGAAATACGTGCAGCTGGGCGAACCGCTGACTCCGGATGAACGCCTCGGTGGCCTCGAAGTATTCGTCCGTCTCCCCGGGAAACCCGACAATCACGTCGCTGGTGATGGCCACATCCGGCAGCGCACGACGTAATTTGTCCAATTTGTCGGCGTAGTCCTCCACCGTGTAATGGCGATTCATGCGGCGAAGCACCTGGTTGTGGCCTGCCTGCAACGGAATGTGTAGATGTTTGCAGACCTTTGTGGACTGCCCCAGGACATGGATGAGCTCGTCGTCGACCTCGCTCGCTTCGATGGAACTGATGCGCACCCGATACAGTTCCGGAATGCCTTCCAGATCGCGAAGCAGATGCGCCAATCGGTATCCCTGAAGGTCCGCGCCATATCCTCCGGTATGAATTCCGGTGAGCACGATTTCACGGTAACCCGCCTTCGCCAATTTGCGAGCCTGTTGCAGAATATTCTCCGGCTTCCGGCTGCGGATCAGTCCTCGGGCGTACGGAATGATGCAAAACGTGCAGAAATTGTTGCATCCGTCCTGAATTTTCAAGTTGGCGCGCGCGCGATCTTCGAAAAACGGCACGTCCATTTCTTCGAATTCTTTGGTCTTCAGGATATTGCCCACGGACTGATAAGGATGCTGCTCTCGCTGCACCTGTTCCACCAACTGGACAATCTGCGATTTTCGATCGTTCCCGACCACCAAATCCACGCCGTGGATGGCCGCCACTTCCTCCGGCGCGATTTGCGCGTAACATCCGGTCACCACCACTGTGGCATCAGCGTTGGTCCGGACTGCCCGCCGAATCATTTGCCGCGACTTTTTGTCGCCTGTATTCGTAACCGTGCAGGTGTTGATCACATACACGTCCGCTTTTTCTTCAAACGGCACCTGCTCATAGCCGCTCGCCTTAAACATCCGCCAGATGGCTTCGGTGTCGTAAAAGTTGACCTTGCAACCCAAGGTGTGAAACGCCACCGTCGGCATCTCCGCTCATCCTCCCAACTGTCGATAATGGTGCAGCACGGCGGCCGTTGCCGCCAGTCCCGCCGTCTCTGTCCGCAGGGTACGGAGACCGAGGCTGGTGCGAATGGCGGCACAGCCGCGCATCCACAGATCCCGCTCCTCGTCCGTCCAGCCGCCCTCCGGACCCACCACCACCACGAGCGCGACACCCTCCGTCCGCTGCGCCGCGTCCGTGCAACGGTCCACGGCCGTCGCCAATCCGATGGTGCCATCGCTCGATTCGTCCAGAAACAGTACACAAAGAGGATGCCGCTCACGCACCCAGTCCAACGCGGCAGCCACATCGGCCGCAAACTCAACCGGCGGGACGACATCTCGTTGCGATTGGCTCGCCGCCTCCTGCACCACCTTGCTCCACCGTTCCAGTTTTGATGCTCGTTTCTTATCATCCAATCGAACAATGGAGCGACTCGTCGGCAGGAGCAGAAAGCCTGCCGCTCCAACCTCTGTGTTGTGCTGCAGAATGAAATCTATTTTATCACCTTTCGCGAGCGCTTGAACCAGGTACACGCGAACCTCCGGTTCGTGGGATGGAAGTTCGGCTTCCACTGCGATGGAGAGGCGCCCCTGTTTGGCGTCGACGGCGGTGACGGTGCCAAGGTAGCCCCTGCCGCCGCTGGCCACCGCCATGGGCTCCCCCACCTCCACGCGCAACACCCTTGCAAAATGGTGTCCATCCTCGCCGGATACCTCCATGGTCATGCCGACGGACACCGGATGGCTCACAAACACCCGTGGATTCATGGCGTCCGCCGCCCCACCAGCGCCACCCAATCCTCACGAACCAACCGGTCCTCCACGATGAACCCGTGCTGACGCAGGCTTTCGCGAATCGGCGTCTCCTGGCTCGTCACAATGCCGGACAACACAATGCGACCTCCGGGTGCCACCTTCTGCGCAGCTTGCGGCATCATGCGCAACAGAATGTCGCGAAGAATGTTGGCGATGAGGAGATCACACTGCCCGGCGGCCGCCGGCGACAACAGATCCCCGGTCTCCACCTGCACCACATCGGCGACGTTGTTGTCTGCGACGTTACCCCGCGCCGCCGCCGTCGCAACCGGATCGATGTCAATGGCGAGCACGCGGGCAGCGCCCAGTTTGGCGGCCGCTATGGCGAGCACGGCCGTGCCGCAGCCCACGTCAATCACAGACGCTCCGTTGAGCGGCACCCGCTGCAACGCTTCTAGACACAGCTGCGTCGTCGCATGCGTGCCTGTTCCAAAGGCCATGCCAGGTTCAAGAATGACCGGGATTCGCCCGTTGAGCTGCACCTCGTCTTCCCACCATTTGGGCACCACCATCAACCGCTCCCCGATGGGCATCGGTTGAAAGCCATCCTTCCAGGCGTTCTCCCAACTCGATTCGTCCAGCAATTCGAGGCACAGCGTCTCCCTGGCGGCGCCCAGGTCCAGTCCTGCGGACGCCACCTGATTGAACGCGGCGCCCAGGCGCTCGCGCAACTCAGTCTCGGGCATGGATTCCGGTACGTAGATGCTCATCTCGGTGGTTTCGGAGTCGCTCAACTGCTCGTCCATCCATTCGCCGAATTCCGGATTCTTGACTGCTTCCCGCGGCCCTCCTTCCATCGCAACGCCCTGGATTTCCGGCCATTCCTGCAACACGCCGGCCAGCGCTTCGGCCGACTGCCACGGAACCGTCCACCGGACCTGCCACCACTGCATACACATCCTCCTCATATTTCGAAAGCGGCCCACGCGGGCCGCTTTCGCTTCGTTCTTGTGGCCAGTCGCCACCCATCAGTCGTCACCCAAGATGGCACTCTTCATCCGTTCAATAAATGTTTTCGCCTGTTCCTGTGGCGCCTCGCCCAATTCCTTGCCGAGTTCCCGAAACAGTTCCTTCTGTCGATCCGTCAGGTGCGTGGGTGTGATGACGTGGACCCGCACGTGCTGATCCCCTCGCTGATTGGTTCCCAGCCGCACAATGCCTTTGCCCTTGAGCCGGAACGATGTCCCCGTCTGCGTTCCTTCTGGGATCCGCAGTTTCACAGGACCGTCGAGGGTGGGCACTTCCACCTCATCACCCAGTGCCGCCTGCACAAAGGTGAGCGGATAGTCTACATAGACGTTTGTTCCGTCACGCGTGAACGTGTCGTCGGGCCGAACGTGGATGACAATGTGCAGGTCGCCCGGCTGACCGCCGTTTGGACTGGCCTCTCCGGCGCCGGGAATCCGCAAACGCGTCCCCGTATCCACACCCGCAGGCACGCGCACACTCACCGTCCGCCGCACGCGGCGTCGCCCCTGACCGTGGCAATCCGGGCAGGGTGTCCCTATCTGCACGCCCCGGCCGCGACACGCGGAACACACTTTTCGATTGACCATGCGGCCAAACGGCGTGTTCACCACCGTCTGCTGTTCGCCGGTACCGTGACAGACCGGACACTTTTCCACTTTGGTTCCAGGTTTGGCTCCGGAACCTTCACAGGTGGAACAGGTTTCCGTCCGCGGAATCTGGATCTGCTGCTCCACGCCAAACGCCGCGTCGCGGAACGAAATTTCCAATTCATATTCGAGGTCATGGCCCCGCTGCGGTCCGCGCTGTCCCCGTCCGCCGAAAAACATATCGAAGATGTCGCCAAAACCGCCAAAGTCCCCGAATCCTTCGAACCCGGCGCCGCCGCCCATGCCGCCCATGCCCTGAGACGGATCGGCATGACCAAACTGGTCGTAGTTCGCCCGCTTGCTGCTATCCGACAGCACTTCGTAGGCCTCTGTGACTTCCTTGAATTTTTCGGCCGCGTCGGGGTCGTTCTTATTGACGTCCGGGTGATATTTCCGCGCCAACTTCCGGTAAGCCTTCTTTATCTCATCCGGGCTCGCCGAGCGACTGACACCAAGAACCTCATAGTAGTCGCGCTTGCTCACAGGATGTGACCCCCTCCTACCCGTCCAACCGATTGTAGCACAGACCTTCACTTCCCCGTACATGCGCAGGCGTGGCAGGGACTGCTCCCTGCCACGCGTACTCAGTTGCGGTCACAGCATCGCGCCGCGTGATTCGCTTGGCTGGCGCCCACGCGCCGGCTGAAGTGGGGCGTCTGCCACATGTGGCTGCCCCGACCAGGCCCATTATTTCTTGTCGTCATCCACCACTTTGTAGTCCGCGTCCACCACGTTTTCGTCCGCCTTACCGGCATCCGCAGCGCCGGTTTGTCCGGCTTGACCGGCTTGCGCCTGCTCATACAGTTTGGTGGTCAACTTGTGCACCACTTCCGTCAGCGCCTGCGAAGCAGTCTTGACGGCTTCCATATCCGTACCGGCCAGTGCGTCGCGCAGCGCCTTCTGCTTGTCTTCCGCTTCCTTCTTGAGGTCCGCGTCCACCTTGTCGCCGAGGTCCTTCAAGGTCTTCTCGGTCTGGTACAGCAGCTGATCCGCCTGGTTGCGCACTTCAATCTCTTCGCGGCGCTTCCGGTCTTCTTCCGCGTGCAACTCCGCTTCCTTCATCATGCGGTCAATCTCTTCCTTGGACAGACCGCTGGAGGCGGTGATGGTGATGCGCTGGCTCTTGCCGGTGCCGAGATCCTTGGCGGACACATTGACAATCCCGTTGGCATCGATGTCAAATGTGACCTCAATTTGCGGAACGCCGCGCGGTGCCGGCGGGATGTCGCTCAGGGTAAAGCGACCCAACGTCTTGTTGTCGCGCGCCATCTCGCGTTCACCCTGGAGCACGTGAATCTCCACGGACGTCTGGTTGTCTGCCGCCGTCGAGAAGATCTGGCTCTTCGACGTCGGAATGGTGGTGTTTCGTTCAATCAAACGCGTGAACACCCCGCCCAGTGTCTCAATCCCGAGCGACAGCGGCGTGACGTCCAGCAACACGACGTCCTTGACCTCGCCCGTCAGCACGCCGGCCTGAATCGCCGCCCCAATGGCCACCACTTCGTCCGGGTTGACACCTTTGGAGGGCTCTTTGCCTATCAGCCGTTTGATGGCTTCCTGAACGGCGGGAATTCGCGTGGAACCGCCGACGAGAATGACCCGGTCAATGTCGTTCACGGTCAATCCCGCATCCTGCAGCGCCTGGCGCGTCGGCCCCAAGGTCGCTTCGACCAAATCGGCGGTCATTTCTTCAAACTTCGCCCGAGTCAGGTTCACTTCGAGATGCTTCGGCCCGGTTGCGTCCGCCGAGATGAACGGCAGCGAAATGGTGGTCGTCAGCGTCGAAGACAGTTCCTTCTTCGCCTTTTCTGCCGCATCTTTCAAGCGCTGCACAGCCATTTTGTCATTGCGCAGATCAATGCCGGTGTCGCGCCGGAACGTCTCCACCAAGTAATCAATGATTTTCTGGTCGAAATCGTCACCACCCAGGTGGTTGTTCCCGCTGGTCGCCTTGACTTCGAACACGCCATCGCCGAGTTCGAGAATCGAGACGTCGAAGGTCCCGCCACCCAGGTCGTAGACGAGAATGGTCTGTTCGCCCTCTTTGTCCAAGCCGTACGCCAAGGCCGCCGCCGTCGGTTCGTTGACAATCCGCAGCACTTCCAGGCCGGCGATTTTCCCAGCGTCCTTCGTGGCCTGCCGCTGGCTGTCGCTGAAATACGCGGGTACGGTAATGACCGCCTGCGTCACCGGTTCACCGAGGAACGCCTCCGCGTCCGCCTTCAGCTTGCGCAGGATCATTGCGGAAATCTCCTGCGGCGTGTACGCCTGTCCGTCCACGTGAACCTTGTGATCCGTGCCCATGTGTCGCTTGATGGAAATGATGGTCCTGTCCGGATTGGTGATGGCCTGGCGCTTGGCCACGTCCCCAATCAGCCGCTCACCGTCCTTGCTGAATGCCACCACGGACGGCGTGGTCCGACCGCCTTCGGCGTTCGGGATGACAACGGCTTCTCCGCCCTCCATCACGGCGACGCAGGAGTTCGTTGTACCCAAGTCAATCCCAATTACTTTTCCCATATGTATCTCCCTCCACGTTCTTCGGATCTGCATGCTTCGCCCGTCTCGGCGACTCCAGCGTTCACACGGTCACCTTCACCATCGCCGGACGCAGCACCTTTCCGTTCAACATGTAGCCTTTCTGCAATTCCTCAACCACCGTGCCCGGTGTTTGTCCTTCCTCCGCGGGCGCCTGCATGACGGCTTCGTGCAAGGTGGGGTCAAACGACGCCCCGACCGTGTTCATCGCCTGTACACCGTGCTTTTCCAGCACACTAACCAGTTGGCGGTACACCATTTCGATGCCCTTGCGCAATTCGGCCACCGCCTCGTCTTCAGGCACGGATGCGAGCGCACGTTCGAGGTTATCCACAACCCCCAGCACGTCGGAGACCACTGCCTTGGTGGCGAACCGCTGCAGGTCTTCCTTTTCCTGCCGCGTGCGCCGCCGGAAATTGTCAAAATCTGCGTGCACCCGCAGCAGCTGCCCCTTCACTTCCTCGAGCTCCCGCTCCAAGGCCGACACCGCCGCTTCGGGCGCATCGCCATCTCCACCTTCGGCGGCTTCCGTGTCAGCCGCCGACGCCTCCAGCGTGGATTTGGCCGAGGTCTCCCCCGACGCGTCCGCAGCGGGTGTCTCTTCCGCCTGCGCGTCCACGGACTGCTCCTCCGCCTGCTTGGTTTCGTTCACGTCATGGTCTGCGGTCACAATTGGTTGCCTCCTCTGTCACTGCGTCCACGGCCATTTCACCAGCTGCCGCCGGACAGCCGTTCCGTAATCACGTTGGACAACGCACTCGCCACGTAGTCCAGGATGTGCATCACCCTGCGGTAGTTCATGCGGGTCGGTCCAATGACGCCGATGTTGCCCACTGGCACGCCACCGATGGAATAGGTTGCCGAAACCACCGAGCAATCCCGCAGCGGCTCCACCTCATTCTCCTGGCCAATGCGGACTTGCAGTTTGCTCCCAGCCACTGGAAGGGCGTGCTCCGCAGTGTACCAGTCCGCCTGTTCCAGCCATTCCAGCAGCGGCCGAACCTTGTCCACATCGCGAAACTCCGGCTGAGTCAGCATGTTCGCTGCACCGCCGACATACACCTTCCCCGGATTGCGATCCGTGACGGTGGCCAGCTCATCCAGCACCGCAATGGCGTCCTCGAAGTATTCCAACGTGTTCGCCATCTCGGTTGCCACCTCGCGATACAGGTGCGAGCGCAGATTTGCCAACGGCGTACCTTGCAGTTTGCTGTTCAGCAGGTTGACCATGCGCGCCACGGCGTCCGACGAAATATCCTCGGACAGATGCACCTGCCGATTCTCCACGTGACCGGCGTCCGTGACCAAAATCGCCACCGCCGTCCCGTGGGAAAGTGGAATCAGTTGAATGTGTTTGATCTTTTCCTGGTGAATCTTCGGACCGAGCACCAGCGTCGTATACTGTGTTAACTGCGAAATCACCGTCGTTGTCTGCTGAATCACGCGTTCCACTTCGCTCATCTGTTCCTGGAACAGCGCGCGCAGGGCCACGATGGTCTCCGGATCGACCTCACTGTCGGTGGCCAGGTGATCTACGTAGAACCGATATCCTTTTTGCGACGGGATGCGTCCTGCCGATGTATGCGGTTGATCCAGATAGCCCAAGTCCTCCAAATCGGCCATTTCGTTGCGGATGGTCGCAGGACTGATTTGGAAGCCACGATGCTTGGAGAGCGTACGTGAGCCGACTGGTTCCGCGTATCTGACGTAGTCCTCGACAATCGCGGCGAGGATCATTTTCTGCCTTTGCGTCAACATGTGGCAACCCTCCCGTCGTGCAACGCACCCAATGTCCTGCACATCGCCGGATTCTCCAAAATTCAGCGGGTTCATAACACACCCTGTTTCACGCGCGACCGCTTGTTAGCACTCCAACACTTCGAGTGCTAAGATACACCAAGAACATAGCAACATCGCGGCAAAAAGTCAATCTGCAAGCGCCCCGATAAATGCTTCAAACACCAGGTTCGCCACAGGCCACGCCCGATCCGTTAACACCAGTCGTTCGCCGCGCCATTCCACCAGTTGCTTGGCCGCCAAGTCCGCAACCTCCGCGCCAAACACATCGTTCAGGTCAACGCCGTGGCGTTGCGCAAACCGGCGTCTGTCCACGCCTTCCGCCAAGCGCAGGCCGAGCATCATGGTATTCTCCATGGATTCCGCCACCGACACGGAGTGCCGCGCCGTGACCGGGCGCACACCTGCGCTCACGTGGCGGGCGTACTCCGTCAGCGAGTGCGTGTTTTCGTAGCGCTCGCCACCCACGTAGCCGTGCGCCCCCACACCGACGGCCAGGTACGGTTCGTTGTGCCAGTACACCAGGTTGTGGGCCGCTTCGTGTCCGTGGACCGCGAAGTTGCTCACCTCGTACCGCTTCAATCCCCGCTCCGACAGCGCGGACTGGATGGCATCATACATCTCCGCTTCCGCGTCCTCGCCGGGCAGCGGTAGAGCGCCCTTCGCCTGCCAATCGGCGAACGGCGTCCCGGTTTCCACCTTCAGCCAATAAGCGGACACGTGACAAATGTCGAGCGCAGCCAACGCGTCCACCGCTTCCTGCACATCCGCGAGCGTTTGCTCCGGCAGTCCGAACATCAAATCCACGTTGATCCGCTCAAACCCTGCCTGCTTCGCCAGGCGCACACTCTCCCGCACTGTATCGGCGTCGTGCAGTCGGCCGATGGCGAGCAGCAAGCGGTCGTTGAACGATTGCGCACCGAAGCTGATGCGATTCACGCCCGCTTCCCGCAGAACGGCCAATTTCTCCGCCTGCACACTGCCCGGATTCGCCTCGACCGTGATTTCGGCGTCCGGAGATACGGGAAACGCCTGGCGCAGTCCGGTCATCAGCCGACGCCACTGCGCCGAAGACAGGACGGTCGGGGTACCGCCGCCGAAGAAGATGGTCTTCAAAGGATTGGCGGCCATCGGAGCCAGCAACGCGAACTCCTGCAGCAGATGATCCACATAGGCGTTGATCACCTGCGCCGGTGCGACGTACGTGGTGAAGTCGCAATAGAAACACCGACTTTTACAAAATGGAATATGCACATACAACGACGTTGGCGATACGCTATGCAGGACATCTCTCGCGTTGTCCAATTCCGGTCGCTGCATCATGCTCACTCCATCTTCAGGACGGCCATGAATGCTTCCTGGGGAACTTCCACACTCCCGACCTGTTTCATCCGCTTCTTGCCTTCCTTTTGCTTCTCCAACAACTTGCGTTTGCGCGTGATGTCGCCGCCGTAGCACTTGGCCAGAACATTTTTGCGCATCGCTCGAATCGTCTCCCGCGCAATTACCCGATTTCCAATGGCGGCTTGAATGGGGACCTCAAACATCTGCCTTGGAATGAGTTCTTTCAGCTTTTCACACAGCACGCGCCCGCGTTGGTACGCTTTGTCTCGGTGCACGATGAACGACAACGCGTCCACCACCTCACCGTTGAGGAGAATGTCCATCTTCACCAAATTCGATGGCTGGTACCCGATGAGCTCATAGTCGAACGAGGCATAGCCGCGCGTGGACGACTTCAGGCGATCGAAGAAGTCGTACACAATCTCGGACAGCGGCACCTCGTATGTCACCGTCACGCGCGTCTCATCGAGGTACTGCATGTTTTTGAACAGGCCGCGCTTCTCTTGGCACAACTCCATCACGGCGCCGACGAAGTCGGACGGAACGATGATGGAGGCTTTCACGTACGGTTCTTCCACACGCTCAATCCGGTCGGCGGACGGCATCTCGCTCGGATTGTCAATCTCCAGTCGCTCGCCGTTGGTGAGGTACACGTGATACACCACGCTCGGGGCCGTGGTGATGAGCGTCAGGTTGTACTCCCGCTCCAGCCGCTCCTGCACAATTTCCATGTGCAGCAAGCCGAGGAAGCCGCAGCGGAAGCCGAATCCGAGCGCGCTCGACGTCTCCGGTTCAAACGTCAGCGCCGCATCGTTGAGTTCGAGCTTTTCCAGCGCCTCCCGCAGATCCTGATAGTCGCTGCTATCGACCGGGTACAACCCGCAGAACACCATCGGATTGATCTTCCGATACCCGGGCAACGGTTCCGAAGCGGGCCGCTCGGCACTGGTCACCGTATCGCCCACGCGCGTGTCCCGCACATTCTTGATGCTGGCCGCAAAATAGCCCACCTCGCCGGCGGACAGCTGCTCCACCGGACGCATGTCCGGCGTGAATACGCCCACCTCCACCACTTCGAACTCCGCTTTCGTCGCCATCATGCGGATCTTCATGCCGGGGCGAATTTCGCCATTGACCACCCGAATGTAGACGATGACCCCGCGGTACGGATCGTAGTGAGAATCGAACACGAGCGCCTGCAGCGGCGCCGCTGCATCGCCCTGCGGCGGCGGCACCTTCTGCACAATCTGTTCGAGGATTTCCTCAATGCCGATGCCGGCTTTGGCCGAAGCGAGAACGGCGTCGCTCGCATCCAAGCCAATGATGTCTTCAATTTCCTGCTTGACCCGTTCCGGTTCGGCACTCGGCAAGTCAATCTTGTTGATGACCGGGAGGATCTCGAGGTCATTGTCAAGCGCCAGATACACATTCGCCAGCGTCTGCGCCTCAATCCCCTGTGCCGCGTCCACAACCAGCAAAGCGCCTTCGCACGCCGCCAGACTCCGCGACACCTCATACGTGAAGTCCACGTGCCCCGGCGTATCAATTAGATTCAATTCGTACTCGACGCCGTCCTTCGCGGTATAGTACAGGCGCACCGCCTGCAGTTTGATGGTGATACCGCGCTCCCGCTCCAGATCCATCTTGTCGAGCAGTTGATCCTGCATCTCCCGCTCCGACACCGTCCCGGTGAATTCGAGAATGCGGTCCGCCAGCGTCGATTTTCCATGATCAATATGGGCGATGATTGAAAAGTTCCGAATCCGCTCCTGTCGCGTCTGTTGGTGCACGAACATCCTCCTCCATGCAACGCCCGGTGGTCACTTGACCACGAATCCCACGCCAACCAAGATAATCAGCACGCCCATCCAGCGCATCAACGACACGTGTTCGCGGAACACCGCAATGGCCACGATGACCGCCACCACGTACGTCAAAGCCTGCAATGGATACACCAGACTGAGCGGCAGCTTCGACAACAGGTACACCGAGATCACGGTCGCCACCACGTACAGCAGAATGCCGCCGATGATCCATGGCGAGAACATGGCCATGAGCAGATCTGCCACGCCGTGCACGGCCCCGTGTCGACCGATGCCTATTTTCCACAGCGTCTGTCCCGTCACCAACAGACAGACGTTCACCAACAGCAACAATCCACTGACCCAATTCATACGTTTTCCACCCGGTTCAACAGCACCTGAAAGGTTTCCTTGTGCTGCTTGGCAATGGTGTCCAGAATGAATCCGCAAGTCAGCGACATCATCGAGAGCATCACCAATCCGACCGCCAACACGGCCGACGGCAGCTTGGTGATGTAGTGCGTCGCCAGATATTCCCCAATCACGGGCAGCCCCACCACGAGCCCTAGCAGCAGGAAGATCAGCGCAAAGAAGCTGAAGAACGACAGCGGCCGATAGTCTTTGAAAATGCGGAACACGGTCCGCAGCACCCGCAGTCCGTCGCTGATGGTGTTCAGCTTCGAATAGCTGCCTTCTGGCCGGTCGCGGTAGTCAATGGGAACTTCCACAATGGTCAATTTCTTATCGAGCGCATGGAGCGTCATCTCCGTCTCAATCTCAAACCCTTCGCTGGTCACCGGCATGGTTTTGACGAAGCGGCGATTGAACACTCTGTAACCCGTCATAATATCCCGCAAGTCAGACTTGAACAGGCGGTTGATGAGTCCCTTCACCAAATGGTTGCCCATGTTGTGAAACGGGCGTTTGTTCTCCTTTTCATAAGATCCGTTGGAGTGCCGGTCCCCAATCGCCATGTCGGCCTCTCCGGCCATCACGGGGGCGAGGAGGTCATGCACGAATTCGGCGGGGTAGGTGTCGTCTCCGTCAATCATCACGTAATAATCGGCATCGATATCCCGAAACATGGAGCGCACCACATTGCCCTTGCCCTGCCGCCGCTCAAATCTCACCACGGCGCCCGCCTGACGTGCCAGTTCCGCGGTATTGTCCCGCGAGTTGTTGTCATACACATAAATGGTCGCGTCGGGCAACTGCGCCCGAAAATCAGAAACGACCTTCTGAATGGTCATTGCTTCATTGTAACAAGGAATCAATACTGCAATTCTCACGCAACGCGCGCCTCCAGCATTCGACATTTCGTTCACAAGCATAGCATAAGCGGTTTGCCGTGCAAACCGCCATCCACCATCCCTCGGACGGTCCCATATCAGTCCAAGAGAGCCCGTTTGTACGCCAACACCTGCGACAATTGCTGCAAGAGCAGCCCCACCCCCACAAAAATCCCCGGCATGACCGGCAACACATAGCGCGGGAGCGGAATGAAAGGTAATTGCAGACCGACCAATACGACGAGCAGCACCGCGAACCAACGTGCTCCAACCCGGCGCACGGCAGCCCACGCCAGCCCTATCACGCCGAGGCACACCCACAGCCCGTGCAGGTGCACCCACCACAGCAACGCCCCCGACTCTCCGTACCAGGGGGAACTGAACATCAGCCAGAGCTTGTCGATGGTGTACCACTTCAAATAGCCGAGCGGATGGTCGTGGAAACCCTGCTCAATATTGCGGATGGCCTGGGCTTCCTGCTGTTGGGCCGTGAATCCGGAGGTCGGCGTGGGGTAATGCGCCCAACTGGGCACGCTGCCGAACAGAAGCGGATTGCCGGCGTCGTCACTGGTCAAAATCAGGCGGTGCAACGTGACCAAGTTGCGGATCCACCATGGAACCAGACACAGCACAAGCGCACCGAGCGCTGCGCCAAAATGCCGGATGGCGTCCATCCAACGCCACCGTCCCACGCGTACCTGCAGGACCATGTACAGCGCCAATCCGGCCATCACCGGCAACGGCGTTGGCCGCACCAAGACGCTCAATCCCAGCAGCAAACCGCTGACGGCCCACCGCCACATCGTGGGCCGTTCCACCGCGCGCCATACCGCCAGCACAAAGCACCAGAACAACAGGATGTACAACGTCTCGGTCAGCACCATGGTGGATGCCACCACCTGCGGCAAATAGAGCGTCCAGACCAATGTCGCGATGCCCGCGAAGAGCGGCCTGCAGAGTCGACGCGCCACCCGATACAAAACGAGACTGGTGCATACGGATATGACACACTGGACGAGAACGGTAAAGCGCAGGCCCGGAAGGCCATACTCGCCGTACCTCGGATACACGTGTCCCGCGAACCATTTGCACAGTGCCACGAACAGCGGATATCCGGGCATCACCTGCGCAGCTGGCGCGGTCGACCAGTAAGTTAGCACGTGTTTTTGCAAGAGTAGATTGGCCGCATGATTGTAATACACCATGTCACCGGTCAAAGGGACGTAGGGGCTGCGCCGATACACCCACATCTGGGCTGCACAGGCCACCACCACCACCGCCAACAACCACCAGAAATCTGGCCGCCGCGCGACCCATCGTGGCATGAGACGTTGTATCATCCGTCGGTCTCTCCCATCGTGCACATCAAGCATGAATCCATCCGCTAGTGTACCGACACCGACTGGGAAAGACAAGCATGGCGGAGACCTAGTGCACGTGAGCCTCGCCCGTGTACGCAACTGTCACCGATTCCAAGCCTTCGCGCAACACGAAGTACACAATGCCGAGCGCGGCCACCGCATCCATCCACCACCAGCCGAACAGCCACTGTGCAGCCAAGCTCACAAACAGAATCCACGACATGTATGCGCAGGTCATGCTGCAGGCCGCATCGGCCAACAGCGCATGGCTGTGGAGCGCCGTACCGAGCCGGCGCTTCCACCGTGCCAGCCAGGGGGTGAGCAGACTCGACGCGGCCGCCACAGCGCTGCCCGCCGGACTCATCACTACTTCTGCACCACTGGCCAATTGACGGCCGGACTCCCATGAGATGTACGCGGCCAGCAGCAGCAGCGCGAAACCGCAGACGGCGGCCGCCACACGTTCAACGGCCGCCGCGACCTGGTCGCGGCCTCGCACCACTTCCGTCACTAGGCGAACCAGCAGCACAGCGCCCGAGACCCACTCCACCCCGCTGTCCAAACTGAACACGGAAAGTGCCAAACTCCCTGCAATCCATGCGGCCGCACCCCCGACAGCGACTTCCACCATAATCCAGGCCAGCGACAGCACCTCCGCGACCACCGCCTGTCTGAGCGCGCCCTCCCGCGACAACACCGCAGCCCGGCTGTTCACGGCTGGCCACTCCCCTCCGCCGTCCCAGGCAACTGTTCTACGAACAGGGTCTGCAGAACCCCGGCCAGCACTTGTCCAAACGACTGCTGCACCTGGTCTCCCAGCAATACGCCTCCTTCATCCAACGCGTGCTGAACCGGACTGTACATTCTGTCCATCCGCTCGTTCAGCACATCGATGGCCGAAGCGGCCGTTGCGACGGATGCTCCTCCCAGTCCGCCCCCGCCCCCTTGGTCCCCTCCCGACGCCGCTGCCCCGCCGGCCAGCCCGCCCGTACCCTCGCTTCCCATCAACACGGACGTGGTCCGACCCGTCGTCGACGCATCTGAGTGCTGCACGCTCACGGGCACGGAGCCCGTCCATCCGGAGAGCGCGCGCATGGCCTCCGCGAACATGGAAAATGCCGCCGAACAGCCGCCAATCATCAAGGCGATAAACAGCGCCGCGGCCGCCCCGGTTTTCGCTCGTCGAGCCCACTCGGACATCGCAGTCATTCCCACCATCTCCCGATTATCGTGCTCTGGTTTCGAGAGATGTATATGTGCAAACGTCCGAACTTATCACCCCGGTTCATAGCGTCGCACATCTTTGCTAGACTTGAACGCGGAATTTTCCGCCCGTTGGCAGGAATTTGCCTCGTGCAGCGAGAATGGTGTGGTAGATCAAGATAGAATGAAGAAAGGTGGATGTCTGCCATGGCAGAGATGCCACTCGTATCCGGCGTTCTCGGCGGCATTCCGAGTGCGTCCACACCAACCCAGGTGCCATTGACAGCCAGCGGTCAGAGTTCTGACGCGACCGCCGAGGCCTCATTTGATACATGGTTGCAGTCGGCCATCGCACAATGGCTTTTGGAGGTAGAGAGTTCGCTCCCCGTCCCGGGCGCGACCGATTCGCTTTCTGATATGGACAATAACCTGCTCGGGTCGGCGGATAGTGGGGAAACGGGTGGGCTTGCGAATCTGTCCACACTCGAGATTTTGCAATCCCTCGCCGCGCTGTCATCGGCCACGAGCATGCAGACGTCGGCAGCGGAGGCATCCGGTTTCCCGGCAGCGGCGAAGGATTCCTCCGACGCGGCGACTTCTTCGGCCATTGAATCGGCCATCCAGACGGCCTCGGACCGCTACGGAATCCCCACTTCCATCATCCGCAGCGTGATTGAGCAGGAGTCTGGCATGAACCCAACCGCGACAAGCCCCGCAGGGGCCATCGGATTGATGCAATTGATGCCGGACACCGCCGCTGCCCTTGGGGTGAATCCCTGGGATCCGGCGCAGAATATCGACGGCGGAACGCGCTATTTGGCTCAGTTGCTGTCGCAGTTCCACGGCGATATGCGCTCGGCGCTGGCTGCGTACAACGCGGGTCCCGGTGCCGTACAGGCGTATGGAGGGGTTCCGCCCTATCCGGAAACACAAAACTACGTGCAGCAGGTCCTCAGCCGTGCCAACGCACTGGCCGACGTCTGATGCGGCCGCAAGGAGGGACCGAATGAAACCATCTCGAAAATCCAGCCCCTCCTTCCACGGATGGGGCTTTCATCTGTCTGGAACCCATCTGCTCGCCGTCGCAATTGTCCTCGTCGCATGCGCTGTGCGGGCACTCACGCTCTGGCACTACGGCTTGGGACTGTCCCTGCACAGCGACGACACAGGCTACACGGACAGTGCCATTCGCCTGCTTGAGACGGGCATGCTCACATACCATGAGCCAAATCTGCCCACTGTGCACATGATGCCCGGCATCTCTCTGTTGTTGGCCGCCGTGTTCGCGTGCTTCGGATGGCACGCCGTTGGGCTCTACGCAGCCAAGAGTGTCATGATTCTGGTGGGCTCGGCAGGCGTATGCGCAGCGTATCTGCTGGGCCGAGAGATCTGGGGGCCGTGGGCTGGCCTTGTCGGCGCTGGACTGTCCGCCATCTATCCGTCTCTGGTGTTGACCGACACGCTGCTGTTGACGGAACCTCCGTTTGAAGCCAGCTTTCTATTTTTGCTTTTCTTTTCGGTTCGCCATGCGCGAACCCGCAGCTGGTCGGCGTTTTGGGGCATGGTGGCAAGCTACCTGGTGGCGTTGATGTTTCGCCCCACCGTGGCCCTGTTTCCCATCGTGATTCTCCTCTATCATGGAGTGAAACGGGTGCCGCTGCGAATGCTGGCGACCCGCGCGGCGCTGTTCGGAATGATTGTCGTGGTCGTCCTCTCTCCCTGGTGGATTCGCAACGGTTTGGACTTTCACCGGTTCATTCCTTTAACGGAAGGCTCGGGCGATCCGCTCCTGCTCGGAACATACCAGGGGCACGGGTTCCCGCAACGTCCGACGTACGATGAGGTCATTCACCAGTTGAAGGTCGAGCACCCGGACTGGAACTCTCACACGCTTCCCATCTACGAAGAAGCGGTTGCAAAGGAACGGCTGTCCGAATGGTGGAGGACGAATCCCACGTCGCTGCTGGTGAGCTATCTCTGGCAAAAACCCATCCGCCTCTGGCAGGACACATTCTATTGGATCACCATTTGGAAAATCCCAAAATCCCTTCTGCAGACCTGGCAACCGCGACTGCTGATTGGCGGGCTGGCGGGCCTGCTCGGAGGGCTTATCGTCGGGATATCCAGACGTTGGGAACTGGGCTTTATCCTCGCCACTTTGGCGTACTACACCGTGCTGTACAGCATCTACTTTGCGTTTGGCCGCTACAGCGAGCCGTTGTTGCCCATTGTCTTCGTCGGCGTGGGCATCGCGCTGAGCTGGGCTGGTTCTGCCTTGGCCTTTCTGCTGCGCCTTCGCCGGACCAAGCTCCGATGGGATTGAGGCCGTCCACCTCGCCGCAGTGCCAATCGACCGTACGTGGCCCGCGACCGGTGTGTGGTCAGTGGGCCACGGGCGGATCGGCCTCCGCCATGGCGGGATGCAGCGCGAGGTTCAGGCCCCGGGCAATCACATCCGCCACATCGTCCACGAAGTCGTCCACCTCTTTGGGCGTGACCATCAAGTTGTTTCCCATTGGCTCCAGCACTTCTCGAATCATCTGCCATTTTTCACGGCCGTTGAACTGGTCGAACAACGGTGTGGCCGTGTTGTTCGGCACAGAGCGGCGAAGCGTATCCAACACCAGTTCCATGGCGTCATTGGCAATGGTGGCTGCATCCACCACGGTCGGAACGCCGATGGCGTACACCTGGCAGCCCAGCGTCTCCTCGTCCAGTGCCTGGCGCTTGTTGCCAATGCCGGAACCCGGTGAAATGCCTGTGTCCGCAATCTGAATGGTGGAATTCACACGGGACAGTGAGAGCGACGCGAGCGCGTCGATGGCAATCACCACGTCCGGTTTCACGTGTTCGACCACGCCTTTGACCACTTCGCTGGTCTCAATACCGGTCACGCCGAGCACACCGGGCGCAATCGCCGCCACGGTCCGGTACCCCTGCTGCTTGAGCTGGGGCATGAACCCGAACAGGTGCCTCGTGACGAACAACCGCTCCACGACCTTCGGCCCCAGAGCGTCCGGCGTGACATTGGCATTGCCGAGGCCAACAATCAGAATCTTGGCGTGTTTGCGCAGCCGGAACAACCGGCCAAACTCCACCTCCAGTTGATCCACCACCCGGTCCTGCAGCGCCGGGTTCTTGTGCCTGAGGCCCGGAATGTCCAACGTGATGTAGCTCCCTCGCTTCTTGCCAATCGCCTGCTCACCCGCTTCGCTCGTCACCTTCACGCGCGAAATGGTGATGTCCTCCAGTTCCTCATGTTCCTCCGTCACCCCTGGGACGGACGGCTGCCTGCGCTTGGCCAGCGCATGCGCCTCCAGTGCCAGGTCGGTGCGCGGACTGTACCCTGTGCCCGCCCACCCGTCGTCCGTCGGCCGGTTTGGATATCGTGCCTGCCAGTGATTTCGCATTGCGTATCCTCCAAACTGTTTCGAACACTCGCAGTGTCCATGGATTCTGGAAATAGCCTGCGCGGAAGCGCGAACACTATACCTGAAACGTATTGCAGTCCTGAGCCCACCTGTGATACACTCTCTTTTGTCTGTAATTGCTGGGGATGTTCGAGGAGGTGAGACTGTGCCAAACATTAAGTCCGCAGAGAAGCGGGTTCGTGTGAGCGCCAAGCGCACGTTGCGCAACGCGTCGCTGAAGTCGGCACTGCGAACCACGCTCAAGAAATTTGAAACCACATTGGCGCAGAACGATCTGGAACAGGCGCGCGTCGCGCTCAGCATCGCGACCCGTGCGTTGGATAAAGCGGCGACGAAGGGCATCATTCACCGGAATGCGGCCAGCCGCAAGAAGTCCCGCCTGACCAAGCGGTTCAACAAGATTGCAGCCAACCAGTGAGCATTTCAGAACACCGGCGTTTTGCAATCCGCGTGACAAAAAACGACCCGTTGCGGGTCGTTTTTTGTGTTCCCAAAACCGGGTCATCGAATCCGGCGAGGTGATTCATCCTGCGCAGGCGCTGACGGATTCGCCAATTCCTGCTCCGCCAGCGCAATCAGGCGCTGAATCATGGACCCGCCGAGCACACCGCCGATTTTACCGGCATCCCGCGCACGCAGGTTTCCGTTATCACCAGCATGGAACGGGATGCCCGCCGCCTTGGCAACCTGTGCCGCCGGGGATGATGCGGCGCGCTCGCGGGAAGGCGTTTGCAGCGCCGAGTTCCCATCCGGTCGCGCAGCGCGCGGCAGCGTTCGCGGTTCAACTTGGACAACCTCTGTCGCCACGCGCTGTTTCAAGTCATCCAGTGCACTTTCGGCTCCGGGTACCAATGGCGTTCGTCTGCGACGCCCCATGCGCATCCCCCCCCCCCCGCCATTAACGTGCCCGAACCGCGCGTTCGGAAACCGTCTCAGCCGTGCACGCCATGACCACCATATCCAGGGTGTGTTCGGGTGTACGCCGCCCGGATTTTACGGCAAATTCCGCATCCGCGAGAATGGTGAGCAGCCGTTCCAGCCGTCCTGTGGAAACGCCCTTCGCCTGTTCCGTCGCCACCTTGACCGCGTAAGGATGGGCGCCGGCCTTGGCCGCAATCTGCTGCTGGCTGTAACCGCGGCCCTGCAACACTTTCGCGTACCACATCAAGCGCAGTTGCCTCGCAATCAACGCGTACAGAGCAAACGAGTCGTAGCCGGCCCTCTGAACGTCCGCCAGAACGCCGAACGCCCTCGCCGCATCGCCTTTGACCACACTGTCAATCCACCCAAATACATTGTCCTCCACCGGCGGGGTCACCAATGCACCGACATCCTCCATGCGGATCTCGGCACCGTCGGTGTACGCCGCCAACTTGTGCAGTTCCGGCACCGCCTGGGTCAGACTCTGCGTCCGTCGCCACACTTCCGCCAAAGCGCCCTTTGCAATCCCAATGCCATTCGAGGCGCAGTACGACTGCAGTCGCTTCAACGCGGAAGCATCCTTCGGCGGATTGCAATCCACCACAATGTGTTTGCGGGCCAGTTTGGACAACTTCTTGCGCTCATCCACTTTATCTCCGCGGACTGTGATGACCAGGGTCTTTCCCGGCACGGGGTCCTGCAGGTATTGCTCCAAGTCCGAGACGTCCACTTTGCCTCGCTGGGATGCCAGGAATGCCGTGCAATGGTCCAGGATCACCACCCCCGCGGCGGAGAACAACGACACCGTTTGACATGCCTGTACCGCCGCGGAACATCCCTGCTCCTCAAATCGATACTTGCTCACGTCCACGGGCATTCCGTTCGCCGCGGACAGCCTGGTCAACAGAGCGTCCGTGTACCAGCGCATGAGCACATCGTCCGTGCCGACCAATACGTGAACCGGTGCGTCGGCTCCTCCTTGGCCAAGCACCGCCATCGCTTCGTCCCAATCCTGCATCAAAAAACTCCTCCTGCCACCAGTATACCGTTTCGACTGGTGTCAAGAGGAGTGACTTGCAGATTATCCGTTCACTGCCGTCGCCGTCAGATGTGCACAATGTCCGTGGTCTTGTCTGCAGTCAACCGTGCACCGCCGAGCTGCCAGAGGTACTTCACCTTCGAACCCTCTTTGAACATTGCAGCCAGCACGCCACGGACGGGCAGACCGCCCACTTGACCAACGCCAACCTCGCGGCCGAGAGAAGCCAGCGTCCCCATGTTGTGGAAGTGGAACGGCTTCATCGGCTGCCCGTAGATGGCTGCGGACACATTGTCCGCGAGGACCGGCCCCATCTGCATCGCGGCCTGTGCGGTCGGCGGGATGGGCCGTCCATCCACTTCGAACCACGCGCAGTCGCCGCCAATGAAGACGTGCGGATCGTCCACGGATTGGAGGAATTCGTTCACCTTGGCGCGACCACGGCGATCCACCGTGAAGCCGGCCTTCTCCAACAACGGGTTGGCGCGAACACCGCCTGTCCACACGATGGTCCCCGCTTCGACCGCTTCTCCGCCTTCGAGATGGACGACGCCCGGATCCACCTTGACGAGCTTGGTGTTGGTCCGCAGACGCGCGCCGCGCTCGGTCAACGTCTTTGCGGCCACGTCCCGCAACGCTTCGGACACCATCGGCAGGATGGTGGGCATCGCCTCGATATTCTGCAGATCCACATCGTTGCGATCGATGCCGTATTTCAAGCACAGTTCCGGCAGCCAGTCGACCAATTCCCCGACCAATTCGATGCCGGTCAAGCCCGCGCCGCCAATCACGATGGTCAGATGCCGCTTGTCCCCGTCTTCCTTATACTTCTTAAATTCTTCCTCAATGTGATTGCGGATGTTGAGTGCAGAATTCACGTCCATGATGGAAAGGCTGTTCTCCGCCATCCCCGGAATTCCGAAGTACTCCGAAATCCAGCCCAGCGTGATGACCAGGTAGTCGTAGTCATACGATCCGTTCTTGCCCTGAACCTGCTTCTTCTCCCTGTCGATGCCCGTGATCTCGTCTTCGACAATGGTCGACGTCGGCTTCCGCAGCACATCGCGGATGGGCACGGTGTAATTCATCGCATCCCCGCGTCCGCCCGCGGCTTCGTGAAGCAATGTGGCCATGTAATGATACGGGTGTTTGTTCACCAGCGTGAACGGCTCAGAAATCTTCTCCAGCCCCACAGCCGTGGTCATTCCCGCATAGCCAGCCCCAAGAATGAGAATTTTGCTCATGGCTTCTCCCTCTTCCGTGAATTCCTTGGTGAAGCTGTGTCATGGTTGGGTGTACATACTTCTACCATGCACGAATCCCCGTATGTACATTCTGACAGAACTCACCAGCCCTTGGCCTCGACGGCCGATAGACGAATACCGTCGAATATTATATCACAACCTGACAGAACGCTTGGCAGGTCTTCGGGAGAAATGATGCCACCAATGCCATGCCCGCATCATCCACCGTCGTTCGCACGCGAGAAAGAGACACAGCCATGCGCCCCAAAACCAGATGGTGGCATGCATGTTCATCCTGGACCAAGGCAATCCGGCAATGCCGCGCACAATGCCGGTAAAGGCGACGAGCGTCTGATGGACGCCCCACCCCAGAGGACACAGCCAACCGACGCACACCCAGCCCAGTCGAACCGCACTGCACATCACCCAATACAGCGCCGCGGCGGGCAGAAGGACGGCCAGCAGCGGATCGGCGCACACGTTGGCAAGGACGGCGTACGGAGTATATTGCTGAAAAACCCCCACCACCAATGGCTGCAGCCACAATTCCACGCGCAGCGTCGTCAATGCCAACTGCCACACGTGCGTGCCAAGCGTTCTCCAAAAACGGGTGTCGTGACGCGGTCGGTGCGACGTTTGCATCGCTCTCTCCACCGCCGCAGTCGCCAACCAAGACAGCGCCGCTCCGACTGTGCACAGGGTCCTTGGCTGAATCGAAGCGAGGGCCACCGCTGACCAGAACAATCCGGCCCACGGCGCGGTGTTCCGCCCGAGTGCACGCGCGGTCCAACGATGGGTGGTCATCATCGCTGCGCGTATCATGGACACTTGAAACAGACAGGCTGCCGCATACAGCCAGGCGAAACCCATCTGCACGATGGCAAAAGCGCCTTCCGACCACCGCAGGCGTCGCCACCAAGGCGCCACACACCACAGCAGGCAGCGTTCCAGAATCAGCAGGTTGGCCCCGCTGGCGGCGAGCACGTGCAACAGGCCCGCCGACAGAAATGCCTGCTGCCATTGCGCGGCGAGGGCGTTGTCGTCCCCGAACACAAGGCTTTGCAACAATCGGACGTCGTCTGTTGTCAACGGCCCTTGCACTTGCCAGACGCCGCGTTCAAACTGTTGCAGTCGTTGGCTCCAGTCCAGGGGCTGAGCCGCCACGGGGGTGGCGCGGCCCAACACTTCCATGCGGCTTGTCGCAGACGCATTGTTGGTGGAGGACCACAGCGTGAGCGTCCCGGCAACCTGGACGGCATCCCCCACGGCGAGGTGCTCACGACTGGACACCCGGATCCAGACACGGCCCTGCCCGCGAATGATTGGCCTGTCCTCCGTCTGCGCTGTCACTTCGACCTCGCAAGTCGTGATACGCCCACCTGGGTACACGCGGACAATGGTGCCGATTCCGGTCACGCGATGTCCGAGTGCGTCTTCGAGTGTATGTACCGCGCCGCCGCGCCAGCTGCCGAACAGCAACCCTAACAGCACCAACCCCAGGGTGACCAACCGCGTGCTGCGATAGAAGACGCCTGCCCCGGCCGCCACCCATCCAGCACCGAGCATCGTCCACACCGCCACGGGTGTGGACAGCCGCAAGGGCCCCTCGGTTCGCAGCAGGAATCCCGCCACGACCGACAGGCTCCAAATACAGGCGAGAGCCCGCACCGTGCGGGCCCTCATGCATTTTCCGTCCCCTCAATCCGAATTCGTTGCTGCACGATGTGCGTTGCCGCAAACCCGGGTGGATTGAACCAGGCATCCTGCTCAGCGCCCCAGGTGGTATCAATGTTCAACCACTGCGCATGCTGGCGGTCCCAAACTCGGTTCCACGCGTGCGGTCCTGCTTCCACCGCGGTGCCGCCGATGCCTTCATCAATCTCCACGGTCAAACCGCTGGCATGCGCCAGGTCCGCATACAGCAGCGCGTAGTCCGCACACACTCCTTTGCCGGTGTGGAGCGTATCGAGCGGAGATTGGGCATCCCATTGATGAAGGTTGACATAGTCGTTGTACTTCTTCCAGTCGTACTGTACATGGTGGATTTCCCATTCGTAGAGCGCGTACGCTTTGGCTCGGTCCGTGGTCTGTCCGGCCGTGATCCGCTTCGACAATTGGGCAATTTCATTGGGTACGACCAGCATCCCCGTCTCCGATCCGGGGCCCGTAGGCACGGCGAACAGCGAGATGTTCTTGGCCAGAGGCGCCAGCGCATTCTCGGACAACACCGGCAGCGCCCTGCCCACCAAGGGTCTCAGCCACGGTTGAAACAGCGCGTCGCTCATCGTCTGGTAAGGCGCGGAACCACTGGCCAACCGCTGCAGCGATGGAATCGAGAATAACTGCAGCAAAACAAACACCACGGCCCCCACAGTCAACGCGGACAGCGCCCCGGCCGCCGTCCCGAGCAGCGCGCCGAACAGGCGACTGTTCCCCAGTCTCCGCGGGATGACTCGCATCATCCACGCCGGGAGCGGGCGTATCCAGGCCTTCAGGATGGTGGAAAGAATGAGATACAACAGAATCAGCAGGGTCAATTGAACCATACCCGGCGACTGGCGCCAGGTGGACAGCCACGGCGCCATCCACTGCGGCACCTGCGCCGCTGGGACGTGCAGCACCCAGCGCGCCAACCATTCGCTGCCCTGCCAAGCGATGGCCAGTGCCAACACCGCAGCCGCCAGATGGACGAGCTGCGCCGTCAGATACCCCGCTTCCGGAGCAAAGCGGCGCACGGCGCCGCGCCAGACCGACCACAGGATGAGTGCCAAGAACGCAACCGTCATTCCATTCACGGACAGTTCTCCTCCCTGATCACGAGATGCAAATCGCCGTATGCCCACCACGACTGCCACGGTGTGCGGCGGCGAACGGTCCGCGCCATAACCTGCGACCTGCGCCTTCGGTTTGTGTCGGTCGCCGCCGCGCCAGATTCAGGTAGGTTGCACCACCACGTAGGGCTGCAGCCGAGCCGCCGTCGCGGCTCCGATACCCGGCACCTGCAGCAGGTCCTCCAGTTGATGAAACGCCCCGTGCGCCTGCCGGTACCGCACAATCGCCGCCGCTTTGGCCGGACCAATGCCCGGGAGCGTCTCCAGCGTCTCCTCCGTGGCGGTGTTCAGGTCAATCTTTCCGCCGACAGGCCCATCCGTGCTCGCCGACGCTGGCACGGATGTCGACGCCGTCCCCGAATCAAGGGTGGTGTCCGGAGAATTTGCAGCGTCCCGATGATCCGTCGCCGCGTCGGCGGCGTTGGGAATCACCAACTCCCCGCCGTCGTCCAACACCGCCGCCTCGTTGACCAGTTCCGCGTCTTCCGCATGGCGGTAACCCCCGGCGGCAGACACCGCGTCCTTCACCCGGGCGTTGACCGTCAATCGATACACGCCGGGTCGCCGCACGTCACCATGCACGTCCACCAAGATCCCGTTGTCCGCCGGCGACGCGTTGGCTCCGGTCGTCTGGTTCGACACCGGGGCCGTTGGAGCCGTTCCTGAGCCGCCCTCCATCCAGTGTAAACCCATTCCCGCTGCGAACGCTGCCGCGGTCAGACAGAACACCGCCAACATGCCGCGCACACGGCCGGACCAGGAACGCTGGTCCAGCGGCTCACCCGTCCATTCGTAGGCGTGCTCCGGTGTCTCCGCTTCTTTCTCCGACCAGCCAGTCACCGCCGACGCCTCTGCGTTGACATCCTCCACTGCGGACGCAGCCTCGTTCATATATCGTCACCCCTCCCGCTTGGTACCACACTAATTCGGAGGCGGGCGGCCATCCCCTGTTTTCCCGACACTCCTTGATTGCATATCTTGTATCAGACCCGGAAAAATTCGGGCTGTTCGTCCCTGTGGCATTGTCAATGCGGATAAGGTAAGATGAAGGCAAGCAAATTCGGGGGTTGTTCGATTGTTAACACCAAGCATGGAAGACTATTTGGAAAAAATTTATGAGTTGATGAAGGAGAAGGGGTATGCTCGCGTGTCGGACATCGCCTCGTCTCTGGATGTGCAACCCTCGTCTGTGACGAAGATGCTTCAGAAACTGGACGAGAATCAGTATGTCACATACGAGAAATATCGGGGCATTGTGCTCACCGCACGTGGTCACAAACTCGGCAAGCTGATGAAGGAACGCCATCACATGCTGGAGGACTTTTTGCGCATGCTCGGCGTTCAGGAGGACATTATCCAGCGGGACGTGGAGGGAATTGAACACCACGTGAGTCCGGATACGTTGAGCTCACTGCAGGCCCTCGTTCTGTTTTTCGCGGAGCGGCCGGATTACCTCTCTCACTTTCAGACGTATCTGGCCAAGGTTCAGGAAGAAGCGGCTGACTAGCGTACCGCGTCACAGACCGGTACGCCGGCTCAACACGCAGACTCTGTCTGCGTGCGCCACCTCGTTCGCGCCGAAATCACCGACACATTCCACCACTTCAAACCCTTCGCGCTCCAGCACATCGCGCAGCTGCGGCCACGGTATGGCCCGCTGCCGGTGGATCTCCGTCGCACGTTCGTATCGGCGGCCGGAGACCTGCGTGAACAATTCCACTTCGTAAGTGATGATGCCCTCTTCATTGATGTCTGTATCGACCACCACCACCGCTTCTTCCCGGACATCGTGCCAACCGCCCGCCTGAAGCGCCGCCAGTCTCGCCGGACCGAGAATGTCGAAGCAGAACCAGCCGCCTGTCCGGAGCGCGCGAGCCACGCTTTGCACCGCAGCTTCCAGGTCGCCTTCATTCACAAGGTAGTTCAGCACATCGCACGAGGCGACCACCACATCGACCGGAGTCGGCAATCGCAGCGACTGCGCCGGCTGGCAGAGCCACTGCACGCGGACGTTCGCCGCCATCGCGGCAGCCGCAGCTTGGGACAACATGTCCTCCGAAATATCGATCCCGTAAATCTGACGGCAGTGAGGTGCCAACCGAACCGTGAGTTGTCCGGTTCCACACCCCACGTCCGCCACGTCCAGCTGCTTCAGATGACCAAACCGCTCGAGCAGCCACCGAGCCCATGTTTTCTGCGGCCCATCCTGCATGAACGCATCGTAGACCCCCGCCAGGATACGGTACGGTTTCAACGCGCTTCACGCGCCTCGTCGAACGGAATTTGCCGCGCGTCGCCCCACAGCCGTTCCAAGTGGTAAAACTCGCGCTCTTCCGGACGGAACACGTGCACAACCACGTCGCCGAAGTCCATGAGCACCCAGCGCCCCTCCTCGAGCCCCTCTGTCCCCTTGCAACGCATCCCCAGTTCTTCCAGCCGATCCCGCACCGCTCGCGCCACAGCCTCCAGCTGTGTGCTGGAGTTGGCCGAACAGATCACGAAGTAATCCGCCATCGGCGTCAATTCGTGGATATCCAATACCACAATGTCCTTCGCTTTCTTGTCCGCGGCCGCAGCAGCAGCCTGCAGTGCCAGTTGATCGGTTGTACGTTGCATTCGCTTTCCTCCAGTCATCTTTGATCTGAAGCCGAAAGGGCTCCTCCGTCGCCCGACGGAGATGAGGAACGGTGTACCCTACACCTAGCGCGCCTGGGGCGCCTGTGTCAAGCGTTCCCACAACTCGTTGCGCGCCATCACCGTCAATGGAAATATCGGTTGATGCGTCAGAATCAGATACTGCAGTGTATTGTCGAAGGAAGCCGCCACCGCCTGATCCAGGTCGGACTCCGCCAGTGTCCGAATGTGATCCACGCCGGGGTACACCCGCCCGCGTTCAATCCCATCCGCCAAGTACAGGATTTTCTCCAGCATGGACATGCCCGGGCGTCCGGTGGTGTGATACCGGATGGCGTTGAGCACGTCTTCATTGTCGATGCCGAACCAGCGCGCCGCGAAATGAGCCGCCACCGGGCCGTGCAGCAGCGCCGGAATGGAGGCAAAACCGCTCGGCAAATCAATTTCCTCGGCAATTTGGGTCAGACGCTCCAGCGGCCACTCCCGAGCCAAGTCGTGCATCCAGGCCGCGCAGCGCGCATCCGCCACATTGACGCCAAAACGCCGCGCCAACGCGTCCGCCATCTCCACCACGCCCACCACATGGTCATAGCGGGCTTCGGACATTTCCGCCCGAACTTTATCCATCCACAGCTGTTCGTCAAGTACCCGTTCATCCACAGCTTTCGTTCCCCCATCCAAACACGCCGTCACGCGCCGGGACTCGCTGTTCGTCCGCAGGTCCCCTCCCCCGCAGCGGTCGTGTATCGCCGCCACAGTTCCAACACCGCCTCAGGTACCCAGCCGCACGTGGGCAATCCGTGATTGAGTCGATCCCGCAAAAATGTCGAAGACACATCCGACAGCGGCATCTCCACCACGCGGACCTCCATGGCGGGCAGCTGCCGCTTGGCGTCGGACAACACGTCGGTCAGCGAATGTCCGGTGCGCGCGGCCACCAGAATGGTGGCCATATGCACCAACTCATCGGCCCGGTACCACCCCGGCAGCGTCGCCAAACTGTCCGCGCCAAGCAGAAACTGAAAGCGATAATCCGGGTACCGGCGTCGCAGGGCCCGCAGCGTATCCACAGTATACGAAGGCACCGGCAGTTCCCGTTCAATGTCACACACCGACATTCCCGGCATCCCCGCGATCAATGCTTCCACCATCTGTACTCGCAGCTCAAATGGTTCCTGCACCTGCTGTTTGTGGGGCGGCACCAGCGCCGGCAGGAACCAGACCGCATCGGCGCCAGTCTGCTCGAGCGCCAACTGCGACATCATCAAGTGACCGACATGCGGCGGATTGAACGTGCCGCCAAACAGAATGACGTTCATCACTGCGGCAGCACAATCTGTGGGTTCTCCGCCGATGGCCGGTACAGGACAATCGTGCGTCCTAACGACTGCACCCACTCCGCGCCCGTTTCTTCCACGAGAATTTCCGCCACTTCGTCGCGGGTCAGCGGACTCGTCTCGAGAACCGTAATTTTCAACAATTCATGCGCTTCCAGGTCCTGCTCCACCTGTTCCAGCACACCGGATGTGACTCCGCCTTTGCCAATCTGCATGGCCGCCGACAGGTGATGAGCCTGCGCGCGCAAATACCGCTTTTGTTTCCCGGTCAACACTATCCAACGCCCCGTTTCATTCGCCGCGCCACGTCGTGGCGCGGATTATCCCAATTGCAAAGCCGTGTACGCGGCCCGCTGCATCGCGTCCACCGGAGCGTCCATCCCCGTCCACCAGTGGAACGCGGCAGCGCCCTGCCCCACCAGCATCGGCAACCCGTCCTGAACGATGCAGCCCCGTTCTGCGGCCATGGCCAACAGCCGGGTGGGCGAGGGCCGGTAAATCAAATCCTGCACAAACTGGCCCGGATGCAGGCAGCCCGCATCCGCCAGGGGACACGCCGACACATTCGGAGACATGCCGATGGGGGTGGAATTCACCACCCACTCGGCCCGGTTCACGGCTTCATGCCGCTCCTCCCACGACGCCACGTCGGTATGCAGAGAATCTGCAAATTCTTTGGCCAGCGCCAGCGCCTGCTCTGGGTTTCTGGCGACCAGAAGCAACCGGGTCTCCGGGTGGTTCAGAGCGAGAGCGGTGACCACAGCTCGCGCCGCGCCACCTGCCCCAAGCAGGGTCACCTGCTTCGGCGGCACCTTCCCCACCATCGGCGCCACGGCTGACCACCAGCCGAGGACATCCGTATTATGTCCGGAAATGCCGCCGTCGCTCCGGAACGCAAGGCAGTTGACCGCCTTCGCCAACGTGGCCTCCGCCGTCGCATCCGTCGTCAACGCATACACACTCTGCTTGTGTGGAATCGTCACATTCACGCCCACCGCGCCCAGCGCCTGCAAGCCGCGAACCGCATCGGCGATGCGATCCGGATGCACCGCGAAAGGCAGGTAGACACCGTCCATCTCTGCAGCAGCGAAGGCCGCCATCATCATCGGCGGCGATACGCTGTGGCCCACAGGCCATCCAAGCAAACCGTACAGCGCGGTTGCCATCGCCGCTCCCTCCTCCGTCAGACAGGCCCTCGAAACGGCTTAACTATAGCATAAGTTGGATCGCTTTGCATGCCACGGCCGATGCTCGTCACAAAAAAGCCGCGAAGGCAGCTAGCCTTCGCGTACGGTCAGGATTGGAAATGAAGTACCGCAGTCAGTTGGCCGCCCTCAAGGCGCAGGGATACGTCGTACAAACCGCATTCAGCCCATTCCGGATGGCACATCCGCGTTTCGGCGACCAGCTGCTGCAAACGCCCCAACAATCCATCCACGGTCAGATCACACCCAGCGTTCTCCGGTGATACCGGCACCGGCGCCTGCTGTCTGACGACTTCGGACACACCTTCACCACCCACACGCGCGCCAGGAACGCCACCGCAAAGGTGGCGACTGCGCTGTCTTACTCTAGGTGTATTGCGGGTGGCGTTCGGTTAGCACCGATTTGCTGTCACGTCCGCCCCGCTCGGCTCAATTGGCCGAGCAGCCGCGGCCGCTGGCTGACGCGAACGCCCGGCGGCGCGTACAGCACGGCGCGAATGTTGTGTCCTTGGAGCGAAATCCACCCCAGCCCCGACAACACCACGTCGCATCCCGCCGCGGGGATTTCAATCGCCCTATCGGTTTCGCCGTGCAACGGTTTTTGTCGGACGGCGCGAAGGGTCCAGGGAACCAATTTGCCAAGCGAACGCCGGCATTCCGGACACGGGACCTTCAAGATGTCGTCCGAGTGTTCGGCATAGATGGCCTCCGCCCGCTCCACCTTCGTCCGATGAACCACCAGGCGGTTGCTGACGTGAACCACCACTGGCTGATGCGGACCCGACAGGAAGTCAAAGCGCGCGAAACCACCGAGCCACAGGGTCTGGCCGGGATCGAGCTGATACACTCGCTGCCGCAGCGGATCCTGTGGAATGGTTTGCTTCAGGCAATCGCCGCACAGTTTGTCAATCACCCGATCCCCGTTCAGCAGACCGGGAGTGTCCGACACCACCTTCACGCGCCCGTGCTCTGTGGTCAGGCGCGTGCTGACCATACCGATGGTCGTCCCCGGGACCCTCGAGGCGGTAAACTGCGCATCTTGTTGCAGACGACGCATCAATCCGTTCAAAATGGTGGACTTCCCAACGTTCGCCATACCGACCGCGTAGACGATGTCCTCTCGCGCGGCCTCCACATTTGCCAACAGGCGATCCATGCCAAATCCGGTGCTGCCGCTGACAAACACCACGTCCGCCAGCTCCACGCCCGACTTCCGCAGTTCCCTGCGAATCCACGACGCCAGTGCTTCGACGCGAACCTCCCGAGGCAGCAGGTCCACTTTGTTGACCACCGCAATCACTCGGCTGCCACCGATGAGCCCCGCCAAATCCGGTATGACGGAACCAGGCAAATCGAATACATCGACCACGTACAGGACGAGCCCCGGATGTGCGGCAATCGCGGAAACTTCCCTGCGATACTGGTCGTATGGGATGACGATGCGGGAAAACTCTCCGTAATGACGGATGCGGAAACAGCGTCGGCAGACGGGCTGACTCCGCGCCAGGGCGCTGGCAGGCGCATAGCCTGGAGCGTCGGGAAAATCCGATTGCAGAACGATGCCGCAGCCGGCGCAGTGGCGTTCGCTCTCCGTCGACAGTTCTCGCTCACTCATTGCCTTTCACCTTTCTTTGCGGAATCACCAAGCCTTTTCGGACCAGTCTGCGAAGGACGATGCGTTCCAGGCGCCGAACCAACCGCGTCCCCCACCATTCCCGTTCTGCGATGGGCAGAACCAGAATGGTATACAGTCCGCAGCGGTTGCCGCCCTGGATGTCTGTGAACAGTTGATCCCCGACCATCACGGCGGCTTCAGGCGGCACGCCAAACTGCGCCAGCGCGCGCCGAAACGCTTCCTGTTTTGGTTTTCGGGCTGCCGCGATGTAATCGACCCCCGCCTTGGCGGCGAACGCGTTCACCCGTGGCCCGGCGTTGTTCGACAGAATGCACACCGAAAATCCGCGCTGTCGTACCGCCCGCAGCCAGTCGACCAACGCATCCGGCAGCTCTGGATGGTTCCAGGGGACCAGCGTATTATCCAAATCCGTGAGGATTAATCGATAGCCGTTGGCACGCAGCTTGTCCAGATCAATCTGCTGGATGTCCGCTACGTATTCGTCCGGCCAAAGTCGTTCCAACCAGTGCATGCACAGCCTCCATGCAGCTGCCGGACCCTCCCCGGGTCCAGCATCGACTGCGAATTTGGTACTGTTCACTGTACCACACACGCGGAAAGCCCGGCAACGCGCGACGGACGGAGATCATCCGCGTTCATCGACCAGCGCTTGGTCGGATTCGCCTGCTTCCATCTGCGCCCCCCGACC
The DNA here is from genome assembly GCF_000429525.1 of Alicyclobacillus contaminans DSM 17975. Classification (GTDB taxonomy): domain Bacteria; phylum Bacillota; class Bacilli; order Alicyclobacillales; family Alicyclobacillaceae; genus Alicyclobacillus_A; species Alicyclobacillus_A contaminans. Next base: position 54,248 of record NZ_AUCA01000020.1, read on the forward strand.
CGCTTTCAGGGAATTGTACAACTTGGTCAGCGCTTTGCGTTCAATCCGCGACACGTAGGAACGCGAAATGCCGAGTTCCACCGCAATCTCGCGCTGCGTGCGCTCCTCACCATCGGGAATCCCGAATCGCTTGCAGAGCACCTCGCGCTCTCTCGCGGCCAACTTCGGCAAGTGTTCAAACATTTTTTGTTTCTCCCAGGAGAAGTCCACCTGTTCGACAATCTCGTCCGCACTGGTTCCCAACAGATCGGCGAGCGTCATCTCGTTGCCATCCTTGTCCGTCCCGATGGGATCGTGGAGGGAGGTGTCGCGCTTGTGTTTGCGGTTGCTCCGCAGGTACATGAGGATCTCGTTGTGGATGCACCGGGCCGCAAACGTGGCCAACTTCGTGCCGCGGTCAGGGTGATAGCTTTCGACGGCTTTGATCAGGCCGATGGTTCCAATCGATATCAGGTCGTCCGGGTCTTCACCGGATCCTTCGTATTTCTTCGCCAGGTGCGCAACCAGTCGCAGGTTGTGCTCAATCAACTTGTTTCGGGCGGTGGTGTCCCCTTCGGCCATCCGCGCCAGCCAATGCGCTTCCTCCTCTGCGCTGAGCGGTTGGGGGAAGGCGTTGTTCTTGACGTAAGAGACAAAGACGGACACATCTTTCAGCACGAGCGTCAACAAGGTTAAAATCCCAGGCATGGTCCCACCTCCATCAGGCCCGCTGTGTCTAGCCTATGTCAGGGGTCCCGTAAAACTGCCTGTACGTCTCGAGGACAGCCCGCGCGACCGACTGTGTCAGGTGGTGAGCCTCTGCTGAAGGCACCTTTCCCACATACACCGCAAACGCAATCCGGGGATGGGCATACGGTGCATAGCCCGCCATCCAGCCATTGACGAGACCGCCCCGCGCCAATTCCGCCGTGCCGGTTTTCACCGCAGCCGGAACGGGCGCACGGGCCAAACTGTGGGCGGTCCCCGTCGGGGAGGTGACCGCATGACGCATCCCCGCGCCAAGCCAATGCGCGGTCTGCCTGGACATGGCCTGGCCCCACGACGGCACCGGAAACGCGCGCAGCACGCATCCTCCGAGCTCCAGATCCAACACCAGTCGCACCGGCGCCATCCGTCCACCGGCGGCGACGGTCCGAGCCAGGTTCGCAACCTGCAATGGACTCAGCCGCACGTCCTGCTGACCGATGGCCGTATTCGCCAACAGCCCATCATCCCTCCCGGCGCGACGGAATACCACGCCTGAGCGCGCTTCCCGGACGACGGTTCGTCCATCCACGGTCTGCAACTGCGTTTCGGCCAGATGGAGGCGATGCGTTTCGGCTGTCAGGCCCGCCCGGCCCATCGCCATGCCCAGCTCTGCAAACGCGGTATCACAGGATTCCGCCAGGGCCTCCGTGAAGGACAGGCGCCCGTGCACCCGCCAACAGTGCATCCGCACCAACGGGGTGCGAATCCCCCCAAGGCACAGAAATACGCTGTCCGGGCGGGCTCGGTACGCGTCCAACGCAGCCGCGCCGGTCACCAATTTGAAGATGGATCCCGGCGTGAACGGGGTCACCGCCACCGTCGCATCTGGGTGACCCGCTCGGACGCCCGCGGCGGCGAGCATCTGATTGGTGGCCACATCCAGCACCACGACGGCACCATCCCGCACCCTGTGGTCGGCAAGCCAGGCCTCGGCCCGCCGCTGCCACCCCACGTCCAGCGTGGTTCGTACGTCCGCTCCCGGCAGGGCATGGGCCACGTAGAGGGTGTCGGAGGACACGCGGCCCTCGGGCGTTCTCAGGCGGGCCACCAGGCTGGGGCGACGGGATTGCAGCGCGGCGTCAAACGTCAACTCCATGCCGCTCCGCCCCTGCTCCGCCACCGCGCGATGGGGATTGGGCCACACATCCGGCTTGCCCACGCGCCCGGCCAGCGTATCGACAGCTCCTGGCAACTCGGAATGGATTCGCCAGCGGTGGCCGGCCCATTCGGTGACGACCGCACCATCCCAGAGGGCCAGTCCATTGCGATAGCGAATGCGCCCTCTGCCGTCGTCCACCTGCAGCACCTGAAAATGCTGCAAGTCGGCGCGCCCGGCCAACGTATCCTGCCACCGCCTCGACGCGCCCTCGCTCCCCTCCGCCGCAGCGGTGGCTCCGAACACGCGAACCAACAGCGCAAACAGAGCCATCAATGTCAAGCCGTTGAGCCAAACCAATCGCCTACGCACCACGGGCTACACTCCAACATTCGCATTGGCGCCGCCGTGCACGGAGACATCACTTCGCGTGCGTTCGAAGGTTCTCTGCGCTCCGCGCCTCATTCTTCAACTGCTCTGCGTACGTCACTGCGAAGTAGTGTTCCCCGCTTCCGTCATTTTTTACCACGTAATAGAGATAGTTTGTCTTTGCCGGATGCAGCACCGCCTTGATGGAAGCCAGTCCCGGATTCGCAATGGGCCCCGGCGGCAGCCCCTGGTGCAAATAGGTGTTGTACGGATCATTCACTCGTGTATCCTGTATGGTCACGACATCCCGATGGCCGAGGATATACTCGAGCGTGGCGTCAATCTGCAGTTTCATGCCCTTGTGCAGGCGGTTTTGAATCACGCTGGCAATCACCGGCCGCTCGGCGCTGACCCGCGCCTCGCGCTCCACCAGCGAAGCCTCGGTGATCACTTGCGACAAACTGAGCCCGCTGTGTTGAATTTGCGCGCCGAGCGGATGGACGACCTGTTCCTCGAAGGTGTCAAGCATCTCCTGCACCACGTCGTGGGCCGATTCATTGACTGAGAATTGATACGTGTCGGGAAACAGATACCCTTCCAGCCGATACTTCACGTGCGCGGACGCGGGCAGAGATTGTAGAAACGAGTTGCTGAAAGTGCCCGTCTGCACCTCTTTCACAAACGCCGTTGCGCTGCACACGTTCGACGCCTGCAGACGCGCGGCGATTTGCGCGACGGTGTAGCCTTCGGGGATGGTCACGTTGACCACATTCCCCGCGCTGCCGCCGCGCTCCAGCACGTGAACCAATTCCGAGACACCGCTTCCTACGGGAATTTGATAGTCTCCCGCCTGGAACTGTACATTTCCATATCGCCAGCGCACGTAGGTTTCAAAGACCCACGCGTTGCGGATGAGCCCTTGCTTCTGCAACTGCCGGCTGATATCCGTCAACGTCCATCCGGTCGGAATGCTGAATCGCACCGATTTCCCCGTCGCCGCCGGCGGCGTCAACGCCTGATACCCCCCCCCGCCAGCCAGCGCAGCGACGCACAGCAAACCAATCAACAAAACAAAGCCTCGCCGCAGTCCCTTGCGGTGAAAGGCCTTTCTCCATATGATCCAAAACCTTGTCAACGGATATCTCTCTCCCATGCAGACGTCGTGTCACACCGCCCTGCGCCTCGCCTCCGCTCCCCAGCGTGCACTATGTCTAGCACTCACACCGCGCTCAGTGTGAGTCTCGCCGCCGAAACCCATCCAAATATCCTTGCAGCATCATTGCCGCCGCCACGCCGTCGACCACCGTGCGGCGTTTTTCTCGGCGCAGGTTGGCCGCCACCAACATCCGTTCCGCTGCGACCGTGGTCAACCGTTCATCGTACAGGTCAACGGGAATCCCGGTCTTCGCTTCCACCAATGCGGCGAACGCCTGGCATTGTTTCGCCCGTTCCCCGACCGATCCATTCATATTGCGCGGCCATCCCACCACCACGCGCTCAACCTCGTGCTGTTCCGCCAATGCCGCAATCCGTTCCGCCGCCGCTTCGTCGCTCTCTCGGTGCAGCACCGTCAGCGGTTGCGCAACCAGGCCGGTGGGATCACTGAGTGCGAGACCAATCCGCGCCCTGCCGTAGTCAATGCCGAGAATTCGCATCCCGAAATTGCTCCGCGTACGCTCTGACCAGTTCTTCAATCAATTCATCGCGCTCGATGCGGCGAATGGTGTTGCGCGCGTCCAAATGACTGGTGATATATGCCGGATCTCCAGAAATCAGGTAGCCCGCCAACTGGTAGATGGGGTTGTACCCCTTCTCCGCCAACGCTCGATAAGCCAGCTGAAACGCACGGCGGGCCTCCTCGTTTTCGGACTTTGCCTGAAACCGCATGGTTTCATCCATGTTCACATCGGCCACCCCTTTCACCTTCACAGGCCTGAAATCCCAACGGGTAACGGTGCAGGTTTCCCGCACACCTGCACCGTTTCGAGCACCTCACTGTATAACCATTTCGCTCAGCGGCCCGATTCTCCTGCCATCGCCGAGACAAACTGCGGGACCTGCTCAATGGCCGCCCGGGCTTTGGCTGGATTTTTCCCTCCGGCCTGAGCCAGGTCGGGGCGGCCGCCGCCGCCGCCTTCGGCCACCTGCGCCACCTGCTTGACCAACTGTCCGGCATGGAGTTTCCGCGCCTGCAAATCCTTCGACACGGCCGCCACAAACTGCACCTTGTCGTCCACGACGCTCCCCAACACGACCACGTGGGTCGGCAGTTTCTCCCGGACTTCGTCCACCAATTGCCGCAAGCCGTCCATGTTGACATCCGCCACCAACGCCGCCAACACCGGTATCCCGTGGATCTCCTGAACCTGTTGCAGCAATTCCGCCGCCCGTCCGCGGTTGAGCTTCGCCACCGCGGATTCCAGATCCCGTTCCAGCTGCTTGATATCCTCCAGCACCCGATCCAAGCGCGGCAGGAATTCACCCACCGTCGACTTCAACCGGCCCGCCGCCGTCTGCAGCAATTGTTCCTGTTGACGGACGTAGGCGTACGCATGGCGGCCGGTCACTGCCTCAATGCGCCGTACCCCGGCGCCAATCCCCGTCTCGGAGGTGATTTTGAACAACCCAATCAACCCGGTGCGCTCCACGTGGCAGCCACCGCACAATTCAATGCTGTAATCTCCGGCTTTCACCACGCGGACCACCTTACCGTACTTTTCCCCAAACAGCGCCATGGCACCCATCGCCTTGGCTTCATCGATGTCCATCTGCCGGATGTCCACCACATCGTCTCGCCAGATGGCATCGTTGACCCGCCGCTCCACGTCGGCCAATTCCTCCGGCGTCAGCGCGCCGAAATGGGAAAAGTCGAAGCGCAGCCGAGGACCCTCCACGAGCGATCCGGCCTGGGCCACGTGTTCTCCCAAGACTTCCCTCAGCGCTTTGTGCAGCAGGTGGGTTGCCGTGTGATTCTTCACGATGTCGCGGCGCACATCCGCCTGAACGCTCGCCCGCACGGGTTGACCGGATTTCAGTTGGCCGGACACCACGCGGACGCGGTGCAAATGCTGCCCATGCGGCGCCTTCTTCACATCGAGCACCTGGGCCGTGCCCGCCGGGCTCGACAGGGTGCCCACGTCCGCAACCTGCCCACCGCTCTCCGCGTAAAACGGGGTGACATCCAGCAGGATGTCTCCTTCCTCGCCTTCGCGAAGCCCGTCGACCAGCTCATTCTCCCGAACCACGGCGGTGACCACGCTGTTCGTTTCAAGTTTGGTGTAGCCCACGAATTCACTCGGCACCGTCAGCGATTCGAGCACACCCCGGTCCGCATTCATGCCCTCCTGAGTCTGCCGCGCCGCACGCGCCCGCTCGCGTTGGGCTTCGAGATGATGTGCGAAGCCGTCCCGATCCACCGAGACTCCCTGTTCCAGCGCCATTTCCTCCGTTAAATCAATCGGAAAGCCAAACGTGTCGTACAGCCGGAACGCATCTTCGCCGGACAGCACCGACTGACCGGATGCCCGAAGGTCGTCCAACAGGTTTTGCAGGAGGGCCTCTCCTTCCGCCAGGGTTTCGAGGAAGCGTTCTTCTTCAGTGTGCACCACGCGGCCGATGAAATCCTTCTTTTCCCGGACTTCCGGATAGTCATCCCCCATGATGTCCGAAACCACGTGGACCAGTTGGAAGAAGAACGGCCGTTCAATGCCCAGTTTTCGACCGCTGCGCACGGCGCGCCGGAGCAGGCGCCGGATGATGTAGCTGCGACCCTCGTTGCCGGGCAGCACGCCGTCGCCGATGGCGAACGTCACCGTGCGCAAATGATCCGCGATGATCTTGAAGTGGACATCGCGCTCCGGGTCTTCGCCGTACGGAACGCCGGCAACATCCGCCGTGGCCTGGATGATGGGCATGAACAGGTCCGTTTCAAAGTTGTTTGGAACATCCTGCAGCACCGACGCGATGCGCTCGAGACCCATGCCCGTATCGATGTTTTTCTTCGGCAGCGGCGTGTAGCTGCCATCCGCTTCCTTGTTGTACTGAGTGAACACCAGATTCCAGATCTCGAGGAACCGGTCGCAGTCACAGCCCGCTTTGCAGTCCGCTTTTCCGCATCCGTACTGGACACCGCGATCATAGAAGATTTCTGAACACGGGCCGCACGGACCCTCTCCGATTTCCCAGAAGTTGTCCTCGTCGCCGAGCACGATGCGCTCTTTCGGCAGGCCAATCTCCTGGTGCCAAATTTCAAACGCCTCGTCATCGCTGTGATGCACGGTGACGGACAGCCGCTCCGGATCCAGTTCCAGCCATTCGGTGAGGAACGTCCACGCCCAGCGGATCGCTTCCCGCTTGAAGTAATCTCCGAACGAGAAGTTCCCAAGCATTTCGAACATAGTGTGGTGGCGCGCGGTGTGCCCGACGTTTTCAATGTCGTTGGTGCGGATGCACTTCTGCGAACTCACAATCCGCGGTTTCTCCGGAATCTCCCGACCGTCGAAATACGGTTTGAGCGGCGCCATGCCGGCATTGATCCACAGCAGGGTCGGATCGTCATGAGGCACCAGACTGGCACTGGGAAACACGAGATGATCGCGTTCCGCGAAAAACTGCTTGTACATGTTGCGAATTTGGGATGATGTCAAACGTTTCATCATGTTCCTCCTCAAAGAGAATGCGAAGATAAAAAAAGCCCCTTGTCCCCACAGGGACGAGAGGTCTGTCTCGCGGTACCACCCTGATTACGGATGCTGCCATACCCTGGCATCCGTCACTCTGCCGCGCTAACGGGCGAACCCGGCGTTGTCCACGCGCTTGGGACTGGCTTCCGCACACGGCCGCTGAGACGTCTTGCACCCTTGGACGTCCTCTCTGGGCAGTCACTGCCGCCTGCGTACTTGGTTCCCGCATTGCTTTCCCTATTTGGAACTTAGTTTATGCAAAAAGGGCAGAGGATGTCAAACCGGATGCGGGCCCAGCCACCGCAATAAGACCACCAGTCCAGCGCAGCCGGGGAGAAAACTGAGGAGGACGCAGGCCACGGATGCTCGAAAACTCGTTGTGCGACCGCGTGTCAGCATCCAAAATGACCAAATGGAGAGCGCCAAGCCAATCCCATCGGACAGTCGATTCACCGCCTCCGCCGGATCGCCTCCGTTCGAATGCGCGGATGCCTTGATGGCCAGCACGCCAAACGTCCAGAGAAACGCAGCCAAATTCACCGCAGCCAGCGCCACCGCCGGCTTCATCCACCGCATGCACATCCCTCCCACACACCGTTGCCTCCATTGTGCCCACCGGCCCCGCCGATGTCCAGCACCGTGATTGCGCCGCCGACGTTCGTCACGTCATCCGGAACGGGAGGAACCGCGGATGGTGGTGTACACCACCTTCATCACCGCCAACAGCGGAACCGCGCAGATGAGCCCGAGCATGCCGCCAATCTCGCCACCGACCAGCACTGCGGCCACAATAGCCATAGGGTGCAGATGCAGAGTCCTGCCCATGATGGCCGGGGAAATGAGATTTCCCTCGCATTGCTGAACAATCACGTTGACAATCAACACTTTCAACGCCATCGCCGGGCTGATGGTGAAACCAAGGATGACCGCCGGCGCCGCGCCGAGGAACGGACCGAGATACGGAACAACGTCCATCGTCGCAAGGAACACCGCGAACAGGAGGGCGTACGGAAGTCCGATGACCAAGTAGCCCGCAAAACCGAGCACCCCCACAGCGGTCATCACGAGCAACTGCCCGCGGACGTAACCGCCGAGGGTGTCGTCAATTTGCGTCAGAATATCCCGCACCTCATCGCGATAGGCGCGTGGAAACAGGTGGATGAACGCCCGGCCAATCGCCTTTCCGTCCTTCAGCATGTAATACACGAGAAACGGCACCACGAAGGCGACGAACACCGCGTTGACCGTGGTGCTCACCATCCCAAGCACGTTGGCCGCCGTTCGGGTCACATGTCCCTGCAAATCAGCCAGTGCCCGCTCCACACCCACGCGCAGCGCGTCCGGCAAGGAACGGCGGCGTTCCGCGAGTTGGTCCAGCCACGTGTCTGCCTGGGCAATCAATGCGGGCAGGTGTTCGGCCAACTGACTCAACTGCCGACTGATGACCGGCAGTGTCTTCAAAAGCAACACCGTAAACACAAGGGCAAACCCAAAGTAAATCAGCAGAATCGCCATGCCGCGCGGTACTTTGCGGCGGACCAACTGTTCCACCAGCGGTTGCAGCACATAGCTCACAATCATCGCGGCCAGGAACGGAATGAACAGGACTTTCACAACCAGCCAGACGTCCCGGAGAAACGGTCGAATGCCCGCCAAGAGGTTTAGACACATGAGAATCACCAGCACGAACACGGCCGTGCGCAGGTACTTGTTTGGGATGTCCACGGCGGTCCCCCCTTCGCTCATCCGGTCGTCATGTCCCATCCGCTCTGTTCAGTATATGCGGATATTGTCCACTTCTTGTGGAGCTGCGGCCGGCGGTCGGTTGCCCACCCGTGGCGGACGCCCGTATACTGAAACGGACAACCTGGATTCGCCGCCGAATCATGGGAGGGAGACGCATGTCCTATGTCGCGGTGGCCCTGGGAGGCTTCCTCGGTGCGTGCGCCCGCTACTGGCTGACTGAGCAATTGGGCACCGTGCACGGCTTCCCGGTGGCCACACTGCTCATCAATCTGGCGGGCAGCTTTGTATTGGCCTGGTTTTACACCTTCACGCTGGAGCGCATGCCGATTCATCCACACGTTCGGATTGGATTCGGCACCGGTTTCATCGGCGCGTTCACGACCTTCTCCACCCTGAACGTGGAACTCTGGTCGCTGTGGCGCAATGGGCTCTGGCTCGCGTTCGCTGCGTACCTCGTCGCGAGCTACCTCGGCGGGCTCGCCTGTGCCGGCCTTGGCTACGGTCTGGCCATGCGCCAATCCCGCCTGCGGACCGTACCCGACGGAAAGGATGTGACTTCATGAGCTGGTTGTGGGTTGGCGGCGGCGTGGTGGGGGCACTGCTGCGCTACGCGTTGTCGAAGTGGATAGGCGAACGTTGGATGCTCACCTTTCCCCTGGCAACCCTGTTCATCAACGTCAGCGGAAGCTTTCTGCTCGGCTGGTTCACGCGCTGGCTGGGAGTGATTTGGCCGCACGCCCAGCCCGCCGCCATGCTGCTGCTCGGATCCGGCCTGTGTGGGGCGTACACCACGTTCTCCACCTTCACGTACGAGTGCACCATGCTGTTCCGGGAGGGCCGCGTCAACGCCGCCCTGTGGTACATTGCCGCGTCCGCCTGCTTGGGTTTTGCAGCCAGCGCCGTCGGCTTGTTCGGACTCCCGGGGTAATGGGATGGCCATACTCCCGCATGATCGAGTAGGAGGGGGCGCCTAGCCCCCGTCCTCTCACACCACCGTACGTGCGGGTCCGCATACGGCGGTTCATGAAACTCCACGAAGCGTAAGGTATCTCGCCTGAAGACTGCGCAGCCCCAGTTGCTCAAAGTACGTTTTGTCCATGGCTTGGTTCAGCATCCTCGCCATGAACCACGGCCCTCGGCGTGAGTTGGCTGTCATGTGGACCACCCACTCCGGTTGCCCCAACGCGCGTAGCTCCCGATACCGCGTGCGCACTCGTTTCCATTGCTTCCATATGCACATTCGCAGCCTGCGCCGAATCCATTCATCGAACCGTTCGCAGCGCCCCTTCATCTCTGCCATCCGGTAG
>NZ_AUCA01000021.1 GCF_000429525.1 Alicyclobacillus contaminans DSM 17975
CGTACAGACAGGGACGTGTGCGCATCCTTGTCGGCTTCCTGGACATGCACCGGGATAAAACGGGGTTGTGGCTCCGACGCCGACCGCTCCTGCGCTTCTGCCTTAAACTTGCCCACCCAATACCACAGCTGGTGCTCCTTGATCTGGTGGGCAGCACACCACGCCGCGCCAGTTTGTCCACTGGCACGGAAATCCGCCACGCGGGCACGCCAAAGCTCACGAAGCTCTGCCAACTCGGCCTTCGTCACGATGATCCCTCCATGATTGGATTCTGGGGGGATCATCTCGCAGAAGAGGGCCTGGCGCTAGGTGTGCGCTATTTGACGCTCACGTGTCTTGCAGTTACATGAAACAGCACGACTCATCAACTCCTGTCATCTGTTTATTCCCATTTTACCTTTTTTACAATTCACATACTGCTGCAATCATCTCCAGTTACGAATGCCTGAAACACGCTGATTCAACGTCGGCGGGTGGGTCAAATCCGGATCGGCGGAATGGGTCGAAACAAATCCGGCGTTGACACTCACCTCCGACAAAAGCATGATTTGACAAGCGCATTGCAGCTCGCGGTCCCCTTGAGGGGCTCCGCCCGAGGCGGAAAAACCGCCAACTCAAGAGGCCTCACACAAAGGTGAAAAACGCCGGTACCGGACCGAAGGGAGGATAGAGCGGCACGGCCCTACGCAGCCGGGGTAGATCTGGTGGTAGCCTTCGTCAGGCGGAGCAAATCCGAACGTGAGCGGAGTGTTCGTGTCAATACATCACTAAACTGTGGGCTTTAATGACTTGTACAATCTGCTCGAATGTGTACTTGTGGTTCACCATATCCACCACAAAATCTTCGGCCTGTTTTTGAGCCATCGTAAATTTGTATCCGTTGTAAGAGAGAAATTGCAGTAGTGCCAGAAAAGCTGTTCGTTTGTTGGCATTGTAGAAGATATGATTTAGTGCCAGTGACTCAAACAGTGCTGCGGCTTTCTCGAAAATCGTTGGGTACGCATCTTTACCAAACGCAGATTGTTGTGGTCGAAACGCCGCCGAATTGAGTAACTCCGGAGATCTCACACCAGACTGTTCACTCGGCGAAAACTCCTGTATCACGTACAGGTTGATGGCAATGATCTCTTCTTCGGTGAGATAGCGTATCATCTATCTTTCAAGCCTTCAATCGTTTTCCGATATCGCTGAACATTCGCCTCTAAAACCTCAAAAAAGCGCGGGTCAAGACCTTGCGGAACTTTTGGTAGCTTACGAAGCACAATTTCACCTTCATTCTCATGTACAATGATTTCCACATCATCACCGAGGTTTAAGTCAACTTTTTTTAGTGCCTCTTTCGTAAACGTCACACCCAGACTGTTCCCGATCTTCGTAATTTTCCTGTGTAAACGATCCACTTTCATCGCCCCTATCGCCACACGTCTCTCCTCCTATCTTTACGTTACTCAGTAACCGTTATACGTGTTATAACAAACATAACAGTTTAACAGTGATTCTGTAAATATTATTTTGCCCCTTCTGGACAGGCAGAGCCGATGCCAAAGCGCAACGAAATGAAACAAAGTCCACAACAACATTCGTAATCATTTGCATCAGGAACTCGGACGATTGTCCAGGCTAGTCGAATCACGGAATTAACGCATAGCATGATGATGCTGATATTGTTGGAAAGAAAAGCCCGGCTGTTTTCCAATAAAGAGGACAAGCAAAAAGACATCATTCAGGTGTTCGTTGAAAAAGTAACGGCCACTGACAACATCGATGACATTCGCATCAACATTGTAGTGACCGTTAGGTTTTTAACTGGTGTCGAGGACGGGACTTGAACCCGTACGGGAAACCCACACGCCCCTCAAACGTGCGCGTCTGCCAATTCCGCCACCCCGACATGATGGCTGACTGCCCGGCAGAGGACTTTCTATCGAGCAGTCAACGAATATGATTATACGAAGATCGACCCCATCTGTCAACCGCATAACCCCTGGTTATTTCGACCGATCCTTCCACTGCGCGTCCGCCCCGTAAATACGCTTGTACAAGTCATAGTTGTAGAACACCCTGTCTACGAAATGCCGCGTCTCTCCCACGGGAATCCGGCTGATGGAGACCAACTGCCCATCCCAGGTTCCCGACGCCAACCATTGTTTGACGCGTTTGGGCCCCGCATTGTACGCAGCCACAGCGGCAACCTGATTGCCGTGAAACTGTTCCGTCAAGTAGTGAATGTACCAAGAGCCCAAGCGGATGTTCAACTCAGGCTGCGCCAAATCCTGATTCTGACTGCCGCGTCCATATCCCAAATCGGTGCCGGACTGCTGCATTTGAACCGCAATCCACTGCGCCGTATCCGGCATCAGCTGCATCAGGCCAATGGCTCCAGCGTGAGAAACATCCTCCGACTTGTATTTGCTCTCCACATGAATAACGCTCGCGACCAGCAGCGGATCCACCGAAGCCGTGTGCGCCGCGCTCTGGATGATGGACTGATAGCTGATGGGGTACATCCAGCGCCAAAACGTGTTGGACGTGATGAGACAGATGACGCCGAGCAGCAGGATGAACGAAATCAGGGTGCGCCGATTGAAGACCAAAATCGTTAGACTTCGCCCGCCGTGCTGTTGCGGAGAGTCCGCCATATGTGCGCCACCTGCTCTCTCGTTTCTTCTAGAGTTCCCCGGTTATCCACCACATAATCCGCCAGTTTCCGTTTCTCATCAATGGGCATCTGCGCTCGTATGCGTGCTCGGGCTTCCTCCTCCGTGAGACCGTCCCGCTGCATCAGACGGGCCAACTGGAGGTTTTCGTCCACATACACCAAGATCGTTGTATCGACCAGCCGGCGGGTTTCTCCTTCGAACAGCAACGGAACGTCCCAGACCACAGGCATGTTCGGGTGTTCCCGCAGATACGCCTCCGTCTCCCGGCGCATGCCCTCGCGGACCCTCGGATGCGTGATGGCGCTCAACCGCTGCAACGCAGCTTCGTTGTGAAAAACCAGCGCTCCGAGGGCGCGGCGATTGAGCGTACCGTCCGGCAGAAGCATGTCCTTGCCGAACGTCTCCACAATCTCACGCAGGCCTTCCGTTCCCGGCTCCACCACGCGGCGCGCCCACACATCCGCGTCTACCACGTAGGCGCCGAGCCCGCGCAGCATGTTGGTGACTGTGCTCTTTCCACTGGCAATGCCGCCGGTCAATCCCACAATCACGGCACGGACACCTCACCTTTCCCCGCGCGCTCCCGGACCGCCTCGTGTCGACGGGACTTCGGCTGACACAGCGGACACACGTGGGTCCCACGTCCGGCGATGCGCAGTTTCACGATTTCCGATCCGCACGTCTGACAGGGCTGCCCCTGCCGCCCGTACACGTTCAACCGAATCTGAAATCCGCCATGCCTTCCGTATCCGTCCACGTACGTGCGAATGGAGCTTCCCCCTGCTTCTATCGCTTCCGTCAACACCTCACGAATGGCTTTGACCAATGTCTGTGCCTCCGCTCGCGTCAGCTGATGGGCAGGCCTTGCCGGGTGAATCCCCGCGCGAAACAGAGCCTCGTCGACGTAAATGTTGCCTAGACCGGCGAGCACAGCCTGGTCCAGCAGCACCGCCTTGATGGACGCTGTCCGCCGGTGCACGCGCCGATACAGTCCATCGTGATCCAGATCTTCGGAAAACGGTTCCGGTCCAAGGGCCAGCAGACCCTTGGGAAGCGGTTGACCGGGTTCTATCAAGTCCATCGTTCCAAACTGCCGGACGTCCCGATAGCGAAGTTCCGTATGGTCATCGAAGTGAAAGATCACGTGCGTGTGCGGCGCGACCGGTTCATCCGCCGCAACCCAGAGATACTGGCCTTCCATGCGCAAATGGGATACCAGTGTGTACGGCGGTACGGAAAACAACAGATATTTTCCCCGGCGCGACACCGATTGAATGGTGCATCCAGCCAATTCCGCCGCGAACCGGACGGTGTCGTCTGGCGTTCGGATAATCCGCGGCAGCCGAACATCCACCGATGCTATGGTTCGACCCACCACCATCGATTCCAGATTGCGGCGAACGTTCTCCACTTCCGGCAATTCAGGCACAACTCATCCTCCTGTAACGAATCCACGGGCGGACCTGAACCGGCGCATTACCATCGTCCACATCCGTCCACGGGCTCATATTCACTTGGCATCATACCAGGTGCCTCCCGCATGAATGTCCACCTGCAGCGGCACGCTCAGCGCCATTGCATTCTCCATGTTGTCGCGCACCAAATCGGCCAGGGACTCCCGCTCCGCTTCCGGGCACTCAAAAATCAACTCATCGTGCACCTGAAGGAGCATGCGAGCCTGGAGGTCGGAACGCCGCAGCGCTTGATCAATATGCACCATGGCCAATTTGATGATGTCGGCGGCAGAACCCTGAATCGGCGTGTTCATGGCCGTTCGTTCCGCGAAACTCCTCAGGTTGAAATTTCGGCTGTGGATATCCGGTAAGTACCGGCGCCGATTCAACAGCGTGGTGACGTATCCCTGTCTACGCGCGGTTTCCACCACTTCTTCCATGTATCGGGCCACGCCCGGAAACTTGGCGAAATAGTCGCTGATGAACTTCGCGGCCTCCGCTCGTGAGATGCCGAGATTCTGCGATAGGCCGTAGTCGCTGATGCCGTACACAATGCCAAAGTTGACCGCCTTGGCCTGACGGCGCATCAGCGGGGTCACTTCATCCAAAGGCACGCCGAACACCGTGGCGGCTGTGCTCGTATGAATGTCCTGGTTGTTGCGAAACGCGTCAATCAGCGCTTCATCCCCGGATAGATGAGCGAGAATGCGCAGTTCAATCTGCGAATAGTCCGCCGACAAGATCACCCAGTCGTCATAGGAAGGTTCGAACACGCGCCGCAGTTTCCGACCTTCCTCCATACGGATGGGGATGTTCTGCAGGTTGGGCTCCGTGCTCGACAACCTGCCGGTGGCGGTGAGCGCCTGATGGAAACGGGTGTGCACGCGCTCCGTGTCGGGACGAACCACTTTCAGCAGCCCTTCTACGTAGGTGGACTGCAGCTTGCCCAATTGCCGATACTCGAGAATCTTTTCCACAATCTCGTGGTAAGGAGCCAGTTTCTCAAGGACATCCGCGCTGGTCGAATAGCCCGTCTTCGTCTTTTTCAGCGCGGGCAGCGCCAACTTGTCAAACAGGATCTCGCCCAGCTGCTTTGGGGAGTTGATGTTGAATTCTGTCCCGGCCAGCGCGTAGATCTCTTGTGTCAATTGTTGGAGCTGCGCGGACAACTCCTGCCCATACGCTTTCAACTTGTCCGTGTTCACGCGAAATCCGAGCAATTCCATGCGCGCGAGGCAGTACTCAAGCGGAATTTCCACGCGATAACACAGGTCATCCTGCTCCTGCGCCGACAACGCGTTGCCGAGATGCGCTTTCAACTCCGGCAGACAAGTCGCGAATCGCGCCAGGGATTCGGCGTAGTCCGGATCGCCAATCCGTGGGATGGACATGTGCCGCTGCAATTCACGCTGCACAATGTCGGCCAACGAAGACTCGCCATCACTTGGATTGAGCAGGTAGCCCGCCACCATGACGTCGAACCACGTACCATCCTCCGGCAGTGTGATGCCGTGCCCGTCGAGAAGGACAATCAACTGCTTCAGGTCGAAAACGACCTTCTCCAAATCGGACGACCAGAGGTCGCGCAGGTGCGTGACTGTCAGTTCATCGCCCAGCACCACCACCGCAGCTTGCCCCTTGCAGCCAAGGGCAAATCCCAACAGGTTGGCAGTATGGTAATCCTCACTGTCGCAGATGGGCAAAACACCGATGGGATCTGCGGCCCGGCGAAGAAAGTCGGTCAAGGCGCCGGCGGTATTGATGCGCTGCACCGGCGTCCGTTCCTCCGGCGACGGCGGAGCGGCCTCTCCCCCTTCGTCCTGCGGCAAACGCTCCAGGAGAGACTTGAATCCCAATTTTTGAAACACCTTGCGAACCGGCTCAACGGGCAGTCCACGATACGTCAAGTCGTCGAGCGTCCAAACGATGGGCGCATTGCGTTCAATGGTCGCCAATCGTTTCGAGACGAGCGCCAAATCCCGATGCTCGGACAGCCGCTCACGCAGCTTGGCCCCCGAGACTTCGTCCACGTGTTGCAGGACTTCTTCGACCGTGGGATAGGCCTGCAGCAGCTTCACCGCCGTTTTTTCGCCAACACCGGGCACTCCGGGAATATTGTCCGATGTATCTCCCATCAGGCCCTTCAAATCGATG
The DNA here is from genome assembly GCF_000429525.1 of Alicyclobacillus contaminans DSM 17975. GTDB lineage: Bacteria > Bacillota > Bacilli > Alicyclobacillales > Alicyclobacillaceae > Alicyclobacillus_A > Alicyclobacillus_A contaminans. The sequence continues at coordinate 6,269 of NZ_AUCA01000021.1, forward strand.
ATTTGAGCGGGAGACAGCCCATACCGCTCGCGCACCGCCGCTTCGGTGTAGTAGTCCACCTCGGTAATCCCCTTGCGGGTCAGCGCCGCGTGCACGTGATCCGACACGAGTTGCAGGAGGTCTTTGTCCCCGGACACAATCAGGGTGGGGATGCCCGCTTCATCCGCGACCCTGGACAAGGTGCCGATGATGTCATCCGCCTCGAAATTCGCCAGTTCCAATGCAGGAATTCCGAACGCAGCCAGCACCTCTTTCACCAGCGGAAACTGCTCCGACAACTCTGGTGGCGTCTTCTGCCGCGTTCCCTTGTATTCTTCGAACACCTCGTGGCGAAACGTCCGTTTCCCCGCGTCAAAAGCGACGGCCACGTGGGTGGGTTTCTCGTCTTGCAACATGCGCAGCAGCATCTGCGTAAAGCCGAAAACGGCGTTGGTGTAATGCCCTTCCGCATTGGAGAGCGGAGGCAGTGCAAAGAACGCCCGATATGTGATGCTGTTGCCATCAATGAGCATCAACTTGACAGTCGACTGGTCTTGATTGGACATAGGGCACCCCATTCTGGGTGAAATTCAGCGGCACGCCGTGTGTCCGCCATACTGTCCCCATTGTAACACACCTGTGTCGTCGCCTTCCGTGACGGCTCAGACACAAAAAAGACGCTGCCTCCAGAGGAAGCAGCGCCCTATGATAAACCTTGGATTCAGTGATTCGATTTCACGACGTTGATCACATTGCGCACCGATTCCGCCGACTTGTCGAGCGCAGCCTTTTCCTCCGGCAGGAGATCGATTTCCACAATGCGTTCGATGCCGTTGCCCCCGAGGATGGTCGGAACGCCGAGGAACAAATCCTTGTAGCCAAACTCGCCTTCCAGCAGCGCAATGGCCGGCAGCAGGCGGCGCTTATCCTTCAAAATGGCTTCCGCCATCTGGGCCAGCGAAGCGCCCGGTGCATAGTACGCACTGCCGTTGCCGAGCAGGTTCACAATCTCGCCGCCGCCTTTGCGCGTCCGCTCCACGATGGCGTCGATGCGGTCTTTCGGCAGCAGCTTCTCAAGCGGAATACCGCCGACATAGGAGTACCGGATGAGCGGAACCATATCGTCGCCGTGAACGCCGAGCACGAAACCGGACACATCCTCCACGGAGACGCTCAGTTCTTCCGCGACAAAGGTGCGGAACCGCGCGGTATCGAGCACGCCGGCCTGCCCAATCACGCGGTTCTTCGGGAATCCGGACGCCTTGTACGCAACGTAGGTCATGGCGTCGACCGGATTGCTGAGGACAATCAGCACGGCGCTCGGCGAAAACTTGACCACCTGTTCCGTGACGGACTTCACAATCCCCGCGTTGGTATTCACCAGGTCATCGCGGCTCATCCCCGGCTTACGAGCCACGCCGGCAGTGATGATGACCAGATCCGAATTGGCGGTGTCCTCGTAACTGGACGTTCCAATTATATGGACGTCCGATCCGACCACCGGCATGGCCTCGAGCATATCCAGGGCCTTGCCCTTGGTCGGGTTCTCCAGCTGCGGGATGTCGAGCAGCACCACATCGCCCAGTTCCTTCAACGCCAGCATCAGTGCGGTGGTGGCACCGGTGAAGCCGGCGCCAATCACAGAAATCTTCTTCCGTTTAATCATTGTCTGTCCCTCCCCTTTCGCTGTTCAATCCATGGCGCGCGACCTGCCGGCGCGCCGCCTGGTCAGCGGCGGTACGGCAGGGGCGGTGTCCTTACCGCGACTCAGAAATTCTCAATGATGGCTGTACCAAACTCGGACGTCTTGATTTCCGTCGCACCGTCCATCAGACGAGCGAAGTCGTAGGTCACCGTCTTGTTGGCAATCGTCTTCTCCAACGCGCGCGTGATGAGGTCAGCCGCTTCCTGCCAGCCCATGTATTCAAACATCATGACGCCAGAGAGGATGACAGATCCAGGATTTACTTTGTCCAACCCGGCATATTTCGGCGCCGTCCCGTGCGTCGCTTCGAACACCGCATGGCCAGTCACATAGTTGATGTTGGCCCCAGGCGCAATCCCGATGCCTCCAACCTGCGCGGCGAGCGCATCAGATATGTAGTCCCCGTTCAGGTTCAGCGTCGCAATCACGTCATATTCTGCCGGGCGGGTCAAAATCTGCTGCAGGAACGCGTCGGCAATGACGTCTTTCACAATCAACTTGCCGTTCTGCTCCGCGTCCTTCTGGGCGGCGTCCGCAGCTGCCTGGCCCTGTTCGGCCTTAATCCTGTCGTACTGAGCCCAGGTGAACACTTTGTCCGCGTACTCGCGCTCTGCCACCTCGTAGCCCCAATTTTTGAACGCGCCCTCGGTGAACTTCATGATGTTCCCCTTGTGCACCAGCGTCACACTCTTGCGTCCGTGGCGAAGCGCGTACTCAATGGCAGCCCGAACGAGGCGTTCCGATCCCTCGCGCGACACGGGTTTGATGCCAATGCCAGAGGTCTCCGGGAACCGAATCTTCTTGACGCCCATTTCCCGCTGCAAGAACTCAATCACCTTGCGCACTTCCGGCGTGCCTTCCTGCCACTCGACTCCGGCGTAAATATCTTCCGAGTTCTCGCGGAAAATGACCATATCCACAAGTTCCGGATGCTTGACCGGAGACGGGACACCTTGGAAGTAGCGCACTGGACGCTGACATACGTAGAGGTCCAGTTCCTGGCGCAGTGCGACATTCAAGGAGCGAATTCCACCGCCCACCGGCGTGGTCAGCGGACCTTTGATACTGACGATGTACTCGGACAGCGCGGTGAGCGTGTCTTCCGGCAACCACTCACCAAATTGGTTGAATGCCTTTTCACCGGCGAACACTTCATACCAGGCGATTTTCCGGCGGCCGCCGTAGGCCTTTTCCACGGCCGCATCAAACACCCGCTGCGATGCCGCCCAAATATCCGGCCCCGTGCCATCTCCCTCAATGAAGGGGATAATCGGATTGTCCGGAACGTTCAACTTCCCATCGCGCAGCGTAATCGGTTCTCCGGCTGTCGGAGGCTGATACCGCTTGAACTGTACCATCCTGTCATCCTCCTCTGTCCCATCTGTCGACGCCTTGTCAAAACTTCAAAACACCACAAAAAATCATACCACACTTGCCCACATGGTGCGAGATTCAGCGCAGGAAACCCAACCGTTCCTTCACCTTCTGCAGCGTGACCTCCGCTTTGGCCGCCGCCTTTTCGGCGCCTTCCCGAAGAATGTTGCGCAGTTCGCTGCTTCCGACCAATTCGCGGTAACGCACCTGGATGGGTTCCAGCGCGGCAACCACCGCCTCCGCCAGGTCTTTCTTGAACGGCCCATAGCCCTGACCCTCGTAGCGCGCTTCCAGTTCTGCGATGGGCACACCGGCGCACAGGGAATATATCGTCAACAGATTGCTGATGGCCGCCTTGTTTTCTTTGTCGAACCGCACCTCACGCCCCGAGTCCGTGACGGCCCGGGAAATTTTCTTGCGAATCACGTCGGGATTATCCAGCATCGAGATGAACGCGCCCTGGCTCGCGTCGCTTTTGCTCATCTTCTTCGTGGGATCCTCCAGGCTCATGATGCGCCCGCCCACCTCCGGAATGTATACTTCCGGAATGACGAACGTTTCCCCGTATCGCTGGTTGAACCGTTCCGCAATATCCCGGGTCAACTCCAGATGCTGCTTCTGATCTTCTCCGACGGGCACGAGGTCCGCCTGGTACAACAGGATGTCCGCGGCCATCAGCGCCGGATAGGTGAACAGCCCGGCGGTGACCACATCCCGCTGCGAGGCCTTGTCCTTGAACTGCGTCATGCGGCCCAGTTCGCCGTAGTGCACCACGCACTGCAGAATCCACCCCAGTTCCGCATGCGCGGGTACATGCGACTGAACGAACAGGGTGGAGCGCGTCGGATCGATGCCTGCCGCTAGGTAGAGCGCGGCCAGGTTCAGGGTGTTCTGCCGAAGTTCCGCCGGATCTTGCGGCACGGTGATGGCGTGCAGATCCACCACGCAAAACACGCAGTCCGCCTCATCCTGCAAGGCGACGAAATGTTTCATCGCGCCGAGATAGTTGCCGAGCGTCAGGGTTCCACTCGGCTGAATTCCAGAGAGTACACGTTTTGCCATTGTCCATGACCTCCTCGTTCATGCCCAACCATGTGCAATAAAAAAACGCCTCATCCCGTAACTGGGACGGACGTTGTCCGCGGTGCCACCCAGCTTCGCATCCGTCGGTGGATGCGCGCCTCTCCGCCGTTCGGTGAGAACCGAACGCAAGCCCGATAACGGAGGCAACCCGAGTCCCCCTACACACGCGGACAGCGCTTGCTGTCGCACGGTTCAAGGCACCGGCTCAGAGGTCCATTCCGCACGGTGACCATGCCGGATTCCACCCGCCCGGCTCTCTGGGATGGCAGTGCCATGCGTACTTTTCCTCATCGCTGCCTTTGCCTGTCAACGGATGCCATCGCGACATCCCTTCAAGGGTTCAGTATAGCCCTTGGATGGCGTCTGCGCAATGCGGTACAGCTCAGTGAACGGATCTCTCACCAGGCCCCGCTGCCAGCGACCACCGCCAGCAGCCCCGAGGCGCACCTCGGGGCTGCTGGTGCCGAAGGTACTGCGATTCAGCGCAGCACGCGAGCCAGCTGCAGCATGGTTTTGATGGCCACCAGCACCGCCGCTGCGTAGTACCAGATGAGTACCAGGAAATGGGACGGGTCGAGCGTTGACAACAGCGACAACAGGATGAGCGGAAACACGTCGTACAATACCGGCTGCGTGAACGCGTTGGACAGCTGGGTGAGATCGGCAGAACCGCGCAGCGACGTGTACACCTGCACCAGGATGTTGAGGCCAATCAACGCCAGAACGACGAGCATGGTGATGTGCATGGCCATGTTTCCAGCAATGATGCCCATGAGAAAACCTCCTTGTGCTTGTCTCTATCTGCAGGATGAGTACACTGCAGACTATGACAAGTCACAGCAGGGCGTCGCGGCACTTGTCCAAGAACTCGACGGCTCGGCGGTACGCCTCCACTGCCCCATTGCCGGTTTCAGTGGTCTGGAACTGACTCAAGAAACGTGAACAGGTTCGACGGTCCGAAGATATCCACGCACGCTCGCCAGTACTCCGGATGGCGGCCGTGCAGCAGCAGCGTCATGTACCCGCCGTAGCTGCCGCCGACGAGGAACAAGTTTGGAACGATCCGCCTTCCCCTGCCGAATCAGCCACTCCACGCCTTCCATGATGTCGAGGCGCGGTCCGTGCCCCCAGTCACGCTCCACCTGCTTGACGAACGTGGCGCCATAGCCGGTGCTGCCGCGGAAGTTTGGCGCGAAGAGGTTGTAACCGCGGCTCAACAGGTATTGGAAAAACGGTCGAAACGCCCGTCGCTCCGCAGCCTGTGGTCCTCCGTGCGGCCACACGACGGTGTACCCGTGGGCGACGTCCGGCGGGTAACTGGCCCCGCCCGCGCCCTCGTACAACCGGATCTCCGTGTCGGTGGTGATGTCGTAGACGTATCCGTTCAGGAACTGGTGGTTCTCCTTGTCGGACGCGTAATACACCCGGTTTCCGTCCTCCGACAACCCGGCGTAGAAGTGGCACCGCCCTGGCGCCTTGCACAGGTCCGCCGGGGCGCCGCCGTCGGGAGGAAGCAGATACAGCTGGACGTTTTCGTCGCCATCGTGATCAAAGCCGACCAGGATGTAGCGTCCGGCCGGATCGAACGCGAGACACGCCGGCGGTTGGTTCTAGTAGCTGAGCGGATACGGATACGTGTTGGGCAAGTCCATGCCCCACACGTTGTACTTCCCGTTCAGGTTCGTTGAAAATGCCAGGCGACGCTCGTCTTGACTGACCGCGAAGGTGGTGATGGCGTACGTTCGGAAAAATTCTTCAATGTCCGGCCTCTGAAATGGTCGCAAGGGGAACCCTCCCAGTCGTAAAAAAAGTGGTTGTCGACCAGTCCCGACAACCACTTCATTCCACAATGCGCTTTACAATACCTGCGCGCGGCCGCGGTAGACCAGACCGCGCTGCGGATCGACCGTAATCAACGCTCCGTCCGCAATGGCTCGGCTCGCTCCCTCGGCCCCGACAATCACCGGTTTGCCCATGGTTACGCCGACAACCGCGGCGTGCGAGGTGAGGCCCCCTTCCTCGGTGATGACAGCGGCAGCGCGTTCCATGGCGGGCACCAGATCTTTGTCGGTCGCGTACGTGACGAGGATGTCGCCCGGCTGCACGCGCTGCAGGAGGTCAGCGTTCTGATTGGACACGACGGCCTTGCCGCTGACCGCCTGCTGACCGATGCCGGTGCCCTGGACCAGCACCTCTCCGATGGTGTGAACCTTGATGAGATTGGTGGTACCGCGTTGGCCCACCGGCACCCCGGCAATAATCAACACCATTTCCCCGTGTTTCGCGTAGCCGGCGTCCAAGGCGCCCTGCACGGCCACTTCCAATACCTCGTCCGTGGTCGCCGATTCCGGTACAACGACCGGATACACGCCCCACACGACCGCCAATCGGCGCGCGACTTCCGGTTTGGGTGTGGCCGCCACGATGAACGTGTGCGGACGATGCTTGGACACCATGCGCGCGGTATGGCCGGACGTGGTGGCGGTGACAATGGTTCCGACGCCCAGCTCGGCGGCCATGCTCTGAACCGCGTGGCCGATGACGTCGGTCACGGTCCGCTCCACATGCGTGACGTGGCGGTTGGACACCTCGTGGTTGGACAGAGCGCGCTCGGCGCGCACCGCAATCTGTGCCATGGTCTGGACCGACTCGAGCGGATACCGTCCCGCCGCCGTTTCGCCGCTGAGCATGATGGCGTCGGTGCCGTCAAAAATGGCGTTGGCGACGTCGCTTGCTTCAGCCCGGGTCGGCCGGGGATTCCGCTGCATGGAGTCGAGCATCTGCGTGGCCGTGATGACCGGTTTGCCCGCCCGGTTGCACAGGCTGATCATCCGCTTCTGCGCCAGGGGGACTTCCTCCGTCGGAATTTCCACTCCCAAATCGCCGCGCGCTACCATGATGCCGTCCGCCACCTCGATGATTTCCTCGAGGCGTTCCATGCCTTCCTGCGTTTCAATCTTGGCGATGATGTCCGCTTCATAGTTGTATTCTTCGAGGATCTTCCGAACCTCGAAAATGTCCGCGGCCTTGCGCACGAACGATGCCGCGAACAGGTCGACGCCCTGTTGGATGCCGAACCGAATGTCGGCCTTGTCTTTCTCCGTGACCCCCGGGATGCGCAGAGTAACGCCGGGTACGTTGATGCCCTTTCGGTCCTTGAGGAGACCACCGTTGGTCACTCTGCAGATGATGTCGTGCCCCTCAACCCGTTCCACCACCAGGCCTATCAGGCCATCGTCGATGCGGATGGGCGCGCCCGGATACACGTCTTCAACCAGGCCTTCGTACGAGATGGACACGCGTTCCGCCGTGCCGTACTCCACGGGGTCAATGGTCAGGGTGATTTGGGCGCCTTCCACCAGTTCCACCTGACCGCCCTCAATTTTCCCGGTGCGAATTTTCGGACCCTTGATGTCCAGCATGATGGCCACGTGCTTGCCGACTTCGGCCGCCGCTTCGCGAATGCGGCGAATCCGCGTTTCGTGTTCCTCATAGGTGCCGTGGGAAAAATTCAACCGCGCGACGTCCATGCCGGCCTGAATCAGTGCTCTCAGCATTTCCGGAGACTCACTGGCTGGTCCGATGGTACAAACGATTTTTGTCCTACGCATACATAAATCCCCTTTGAATCATTCGTTTCACCCGGTGGTCACGCCGCCAGGTGTCAAATTGACAATATATCCGCCAGGTCGTAGAGTGACATGTCCGGCTGTCTTGGCGTGGTGAAGACCGTCTCAAAATCCACCGCCACCAGCGCGTCATTCTGCGTAGCGGCCATCTTTCCGCTGAGACCGTCCCGCAGCAGTTGGACCGCGTACGCGCCGAGTCTGCTCGCCAACACCCTGTCCCTCGCCGTCGGCGCACCGCCACGCTGGATGTGGCCGAGAACAGTGACGCGCACGTCAAATCCGGTGTGCTCCTGCAGGTACTTGCCAATCTCCATCCCGTGTCCGGCCCCTTCCGCAACCAGGATGATGGAATGCTTCTTGCCCCGAGCGACACCCCGCTCCAACTTCTGAATCACGTCGTCCAGGCGATAGGGCGCTTCCGGAATCAAAATTGACTCCGCCCCTCCGGCCAGTCCCACATGCAGTGCGATATCGCCCGCGTTCCGCCCCATCACCTCGACCACGTAGGTGCGTTCGTGGGAAGTGGCCGTGTCGCGAATTTTATCAATGGCTTCGATTGCAGTATTCACCGCGGTGTCGAATCCTATCGTCGCGTCGCAACACGGAATGTCGTTGTCGATGGTGCCGGGGATGCCGATGGTGGCAATCCCGCGCTCCGCCAGCACGGCCGCGCCGTGAAACGATCCGTCGCCGCCGATGACCACCAGTCCATCTATCCCGTGCTCACGAAGGACTTCGTAGCCCTTTTGCTGCCCTTCCGGCGTCTTGAACGCCTCGCACCGAGCCGTGTAGAGGATGGTGCCTCCCCGTTGAATGACGTCCGCGACAGACCCCAGCGTCATGGGCTGCAGTTCCCCGTTGAGCAGCCCGCTGAAACCCCTGCGGATTCCGACGACCTCCATGTTGTGATAGATAGCAGTCCGCACGACGGCGCGCACCGCCGCGTTCATCCCCGGTGCGTCTCCACCGCTCGTCATCACTGCAATCTTTTTCACGCCGCTTCCCCCCAGCCAAATCTCTCACGTGGCCCAAGTTTCGCCATCATCAATCCTGTCCCTCAGGGACAAAAAAAGTCCCGCAACTCACAAATGCAGTGCCCACCCGCGGGTGGGCACTCCTACCGTTCTGTGTAGATCCCCATATCCCTGTACTTATGGTACCGCGCCTCCACCAGTTCAGCAATAGGGATCTGCATAAGTTCTGTTAAGCTTTCCAACACTTTCTCCTTGACGGTTTCCACCATCGCCTGCGGATTGTGCTGCGCACCGCCGTACGGTTCCTCCAGCAGTTCGTCGGCAATCCCCAGTTCCACCAGGTCCCTCGCGGTGATGCGCATGCTCTCCGCCGCGCGCGGTCCCTGGGAACTGTCCTTCCACAGGATGGCGGCCGCCGACTCCGGCGCGATGACGGAGTACCAGGCGTATTGCAGGACGTAGATGCGGTCGGTGACACCAATGCCGAGCGCGCCGCCACTGCCGCCTTCGCCAATCACAAACGACAGAGTTGGCACTTTCAAGCCCGCCATCACCCGAAGGTTCATCGCAATGGCCTCGCTGATCCCGCGCTCCTCCGCGGTCATCCCCGGATACGCGCCCTTGGTATCGATGAAGAACACCACGGGCCGCCCAAATTTCTCCGCCTGCTGCATCAAGCGCAGGGCTTTCCGATAGCCCTCGGGATTGGCCATGCCGAAATTGCGGTAGATGTTGTCCTTCGTATCCTTGCCTTTCTGATGCCCGATGATGGTCACCGGTTTGTCGCCAATCAAGCCGATGCCCCCGATGATGGCCGGATCGTCCCGAAAGTTCCGATCTCCGTGAAGCTCGACAAACTCCGTGCAAATGCCCCGAATGAAGTCGAGCGTCGTGGGCCGTCCCGGCTGCCGCGCCAACTGCACCTGCTGCCAGGGCGTTAGTTGAGAGTACACGGACTCCGTCAGTTCGGCCAGCCGATCCTCCAGCTTTTGCAGCTCCCCGGACAAATCCAGGCCGCTGCTGGCCATGAAGCGCCGCAGCTCGTCAATCTTTTGCTTCAGTTCCACAATCGGGCGTTCAAAATCCAGTTCATTGGCCATCGGTCCACCCCCTCGCCGCGTGCACGCGCAGAACTGTGGCCAGTGTGCTTCGCAACTCCTTGCGCGGAACCACCATATCAATCATTCCGTGTTTTAACATAAACTCCGCGGTCTGAAAGTCGTCGGGAAGCTTTTGGCGAATCGTCTGCTCAATCACGCGGCGCCCGGCAAATCCGAACAGAGCCCCCGGCTCAGCGATGATGACGTCGCCGAGACTGGCGAAGCTCGCGCTCACGCCGCCGGTGGTTGGATGGGTGATGACGGAGATGAACAGCACCCCCGCATGGTGCATCTTTTCCAACACCGCACTGGTTTTGGCCATCTGCATCAGGGAAAGGATGCCTTCCTGCATGCGCGCTCCGCCGGACGCCGTGAACAACACCAGCGGCGTCCGGTGTTCGAGCGCCCACTCCATGGCCCGCGCCAGTTTTTCACCGACTGCGGAGCCCATGCTCCCCATGATGAAACGGCTGTCCATGACGCCCACCACAACCGGCATCCCCTCAATTTTTCCGGAGCCGGTGACCGCGCCTTCGCGAAGCCCGGTTTTCTCCTGCGCCAGGCGAATTTTCTCCAGGTAGCCCGGGAACCCCAGCGGGTTCTCCGAGGAGACGGTGGCATCGAACTCCTCGAATGTCCCCTCATCCAAGGTCAGCTCAATCCGCGTGGGCGCGTCCACCGGAAAGTGGTACCCGCAGTTGGGACAGGTGTATATGTTCTTCTGCAGCTCCCGCGCAATCAGAATGGTACCGCAGGCGCTGCACTTGTTCACCAGTCCCTCCGGAATGGTGTCCTTGACGGTCTCCGCCGCTTCCGGCTGCGGACGCTGCGGTTGCTGACCGATGGTTGCGTAATGTCGTTTTTTGTAAAACAAGTCCCTTAACACCTTGTCACCTCATCGTCCACGCGTCAACCTTGACCATGTTGGTCAAAGGACGAGTGGAGCACCTCGTTCAACACTTCCTGGACCTCGTCCAATTCCGCCTCGGGCACCAGGATCTCATGCTGCTGCTTGGCCACATTGGTTTGACGAACTTTGACCAGGAACCCTTCTTCCACCAACCTGTCGCGAATTTGTTCCGCTTGTTTGGCCGACTGGGCGATATAGATCACGGTCCACATGGTCTTCTCTCCCTGTGACACATTGGTCTTCCGTGTCGCTTCTGAAATCATATCACAGTGTCCACATCGCGCCAAACAGATCCGCTAGACGTCGGTTTCGTCCACATCCGCATCCGCCGCGTACGATTTGACACCATGCTGATGGGCCAGTCGCGCGGCGGCTGAGGCCGCCACGCCCGCCACCAAATCGTCGAGAAACACGTGAATTTGCGTCTGGTGATTGTTCAATTTTCCGAGGACGCCGAGTTTGATTTTGTCCAGGTAGCCGAAATTGGTCAGTCCAATCGATCCGTACACGTTGGTGATGGCCAGCGCCAAGATTTCGTCCACGCCGTACAGCGGCTCATCCTGTTCCATGATGGACTGCAGCGGTTCCGGCAGCGCCTTTTGTTCCGCCAACATATCGAGCGCCACACCGGTGTAAATGGCGTGCTGCACCTCCCGCTTGCGCAGTACGTGCTCCACATTCTCCACACAATCTTCAAGGCGCAATTGATCATAGTAGGGGCGCTGCAGTTCGTACACAATCTCCGCGATATCGCGGACGGTCACGCCCCGCGATGCCAACCACTGAATCACTGTCGAAGCCATGCCCATCCGATCCGCCGCCGCTGCGGCGACCGGCCACCTCCCCCGCCAGGTGTCCTCTTGCATACACCGTTTGTCCTTTTCAAACTACGGAACCAAGCTTCGAAATATGCGTGGCCGCGCGGCATCCGGTTGCACCGCCGCACCCGCGAATTCACGACGGCGCGGGTGCGCGCCCCGCCTTCACGTTGCCGAGACCCACCAATTCCTCCAGCGCCGCGATGAGCTCCGGTGTCAGCGTCACGTGCCATCGCGGCTGCAGAATGCGCAATTTGCGAGTGTCTGTATCAAACAACGCCACCGGCATATCCCCGGGATGCTGCTGCAGAATTTCTCGGATCCGGCCGAGACCGGCGCGGCCGAGCGCCGCCGTGTGGCGGATGAACAGCATCTGCGCCGCGGATTCGTGCGGGCTGCCGAAATCCAGCGCCAAACCGACATTTTTCCCGAGATCTGCGGTTTGATAGGCCTCCTCCAGAATGTCCCGAGCCGCATCCGGGCCCGTTCCCTGCGGCAGCAGATCCGCAAACGCCCCCGCCAGAAGCAGGCTCTCCACCGCCTTGCGGTTGCAGGCCCTGCTGTTGACGCGGCGCAGGAAATCGGCGAGCGAGGTGAACGCGCCGTCCGCGCGCGCCGCAATGATGGCTTCCACCGCACCGCGTCCGACGTTGCGAACGCTGAGCAAACCGGATTCAATGACGTCGTCGGCGACTGCGGTGAACGTCGCCTGGCTGGTCTGAACGTTCGGCGGTGTCACCCGAATCCCGTGTTGCTTGGCAATGCGCATGTACTCCCGCGTCTTCACCGCATCTCCCATGGCCAGCGTCAGCAGGGACGCCAGAAAATCCGGTGTGTGATGGGCCCGCAGATACGCCGTCCGATAGGCCAGCACAGCGTACGCGGCCGCGTGGGAACGGTTAAATCCGTAGTCCGCGAAGCGCACAATCAGGTCGTACACGTGGTTGGCCACCTCGTGGTCGTAGCCTTTGCGCAGGCACCCTTCCACAAAGCGGGATCGCTCCGCGTCCAACACATCCCGCTTCTTTTTGCCAACCGCACGCCGCAGCAGATCCGCCTGTCCCAACGAGAAGCCGGCCATGCGCGACGCAATCTGCATGATTTGCTCTTGGTACACAATCACCCCGTACGTGTCGCGCAAAATCGGCTCCAGATCCGCATGCGGATACGTCACCGGAACGCGTCCATGCTTCGCCGCGATGAATGTTGGAATATTCTCCATGGGGCCCGGGCGATACAGGGCATTGACCGCCACCAGGTCGTCCAGGCGGCTGGGCCGCAAGTCTCTCAGCACCCGTCGCATGCCGCCGGATTCCATTTGAAAGCAGCCCTCCGTTTCCCCGCGCGACAGCATTTGAAACGTTTTTGGATCGTCCTCCGGCACGCGCCGCCAGTCAATGCTTCGGCCGGTCCGCCGCCGCACACTGTCCACACAGGCGTCTATCAAGGTCAGTGTGCGCAGGCCGAGAAAATCCATCTTCATCAACCCGAGCGCTTCTACATCGTCCATGGCGTACTGCGTCACCGGCGTCCCTTCCGCCCCCGGCTGGAGCGGCACCAAATCGGTCAGAGGTTCTGGCGCAATCACCACGCCCGCCGCATGCACCGACGTGTGTCGCGGAAACCCCTCAATGCCCCGAGCCGTCTGCCACACCTGGCGCGCCTGCGGTGAAGTTCTCAAGAATTCTGCAATCGTCGGCGCTTCCGCGTACGCCTGTTCGAGCGTCATCCCCGGATGCGACGGAATAGCGCGCGCCAACTGATCCACCACCCTGGCGTCTACCTTCAGCACCCGACCGGCGTCCCGGATGGCGGCACGCGCCGCCAACGTTCCGAAGGTGCCAATCTGCGCCACTTTGTCCGCGCCGTAGCGCTGAACCACATATTGAATCACTTCATTGCGCCGTTCAAACTCAAAATCCGTGTCAATATCCGGCCAGGACACGCGCTCCGGATTCAAAAACCGCTCGAACAGCAGATTGTGCCGAAGCGGATCGACATCGGTGATACGCAGGGCGTAGGCGACCAAACTGCCTGCGGCGGACCCACGGCCGGGTCCTGTGGAAATGCCCTGCTTATGGGCGTGGCGGATAAAGTCGGCGACCACCAGAAAGTAATCGCTGTAGCCGAGCCGCGAGATCACGGACAGCTCGTAGTCGAGTCGCTCGCGGACCTCCGGCGTCAAGCCGCCGTATCGTTTTTCCGCGCCGACTTCCGCGGCCCGCCGCAACACCGCGTCCGCAGACTCGCCCGCCGGCGTGGGATAACGCGGTAGCCGCAATTGCCCAAGCGGCAACTCCACGCGGCACATGTCGGCCACCACCCGCGTGTTCTCGACGGCCTCGGGCAGATGCGTGAACCGCCGCACCATCTCTTCGGGAGCGGCGAAATCATAGCGTTCGCCCTGCAGCAGGCGCGGGTTGGGATGCCCGTCTAGCTGTGCCAACACGCGCTGAATCGGTGCATCATCCGCCGTCAGATAATGGACGTCATTGGTGGCCACCATCGGAATTCCCGTGGATCTGGCGAAGCGAACCAAAGCGGGCAGGCCGCGCCGCTCCTCGGGAATGGCGTGGTCCTGGATGTCGACGTACACGTCGCCGCGAGGCATGGCGTCGAGCCACAGGTTCAGCCAATGTTCCGCGGCGTCCGCGTTGCCCGCAGCGAAGCGGCGGAGAATTTCCGATTCTCCGCCGCCGATGAGCGCAATGACATCCTCGCGATGAGACTGGAGTTCGGAGAATGTCACGAAGGGTTGACGCGTTCGCGATTGCGCCAAACTGACCAAACGGACCAGAGACTGATATCCGCGAAACGTTTTGGCCAGCAGCACCGCTTCATCGGCGCTAGGACTACCCACTCTCCCCTGTTCCAACGCCTCGGCATGCTCGTCCATCGCAACGGTGAGTTGGACGCCGAGAATCGGACGAATGCCGGCCGCCAGCGCCTGACGGTAGAAGGACACACTGCCGTACATGGCGTTGGTGTCCGTCACGGCCACCGCGTCCATCCCCATTTCCCGGCAGGCCTTCAACAATTCGGCCAACCGCACCGCGCCCTCCCGAAGAGAGTATTCGCTGTGCACATGCAAATGGACAAACGACGACACCCGGATCACCTCTCCAGCATCTGAGTCGTCAACAGAGCTTTGGCCATCTGTTCGGCGCCGGAGTACACTTCGACATCCACCTTTGCAAACCGACGGCCAAAGTCGAGCAGACGCGCCCGCACCTCAATGCGCGTGTCCACCGCCATGGGCTTCATGAAGTACAAGGTCACGTTGTCGACGACCATATCCACCTTGCGGTTGCGCTGCACGCAGAGCACCGCGCTGTGTTCAATCAGCGTCGTCAGAGGCCCCATGGCGAGCGTACCGACCGCTCCCGTCATCTGTGCGCTCACATCCCCAACCAGGGACAGGCTCTTGTCCTCATTCCACACTTCCTCGAATCCCGCAATCACCATTCCTTCGACGGTCTCCCCGACCTGAGGCTGGCGGTTCATCAACTGCAACGCCTTGATGACATCCTGGCGGCTGACCACGCCGACCAGCTTCCGATTGGTGACCACCGGCAACAGTTCAATGCCTTCCCACACCATCTTGTGGGCCGCCGAGGCAATCGGCGTCTTCGGGGACACCACGTGCACCTGGCGGGACATGAGCGGCTCAATGTCGTCATTCGGGTGGGCCTCCGCGACATCGCGCGCCGTGAGAATCCCGACCAGCCGCCCATCGTCGTCCACCACGGGCAGCCGCGCGTGACCTGTGCGCTCCACCATCGCCAGGTAATCTCGCACCTTCTTCCCACGCTCAATCACCGCCAACTGTTGGTTGACGAGCATGTCTTCCACAAACAGAATATCTTTCTTAATCAGCCGATCATAAATGGCGCGGTTGATCATCGCCGCGGTGGTGAATGTGTCATACGTGCAGGAGATAATCGGCAGATGTTGATCATTTGCCAACTGCTGGACTTCTTCCGACGCCTCGAACCCGCCGGTGATGAGAACGGCTGCCCCGTGTTCCAGGGACATTTTCTGGACCAACTCTCGGTTTCCGACAATCATCAGGCTGCCCGGTTCAATGTAGCGCGTGGCAGCCTCCAGCTGCATCGCGCCAATGACAAACTTGTGCAGCGTCTTGTGCAGACCATCCCGCCCGCCGAGCACGGTGCCATCCACGATGTTGACCACCTCGGCAAACGTCAGACGCTCGATGTTTTTCTTCTGCTGCCGTTCAATCCGGACCGTCCCGATACGGTCCATGGAACTCACCAGTCCCTGGGACTCCGCTTCCTTGATGGCGCGATAGGCCGTCCCTTCGCTCACATGCAGCGCTTTCGCGACTTGGCGAACGCTGATTTTGGTGCCTATCGGCAGCGACTCTATGTATTTGACGATTTGTTCATGTTTTGTACTCATGAATCGTCCTCCACGACTTGATCCGAAGCCAACAAATTCATTATACACGAGGGGGGGGCATGCCAATGGCCTGCGCCGGCTACCCTGTATTGAAGCGATGCCGCCCAAAGGCCGCCAACGCCTTTGTCGGCCCGTTCCGCGCGGCACAGTGAAAGGAGCGCACACATCGGTGGACACACGTTCCGCTCGCAGCAAACTGTCTGTTGATTACTGGATGGCCCCGACCGGTCATCCACTGTGGACATTTTTCGTCCGCATCGCAATCATTCTGATTGGTTGTTTTGTCGGCGCCGTATCCGTCAACAGTTTTCTGGTGCCCGCACATATTCTCGCCGGCGGCATCACCGGTTTTGCGCAGATGATCACTCACTTTACCCACTGGCCGCTCGGCACACTCTATTTCGCCTTCAATATTCCGCTGTTCATCCTCGGCTGGCGAGACCTCGGCAAGCGGTTCATTCTGCTCACCGGCATCGGCATCCTCGGCTTTTCTCTGTTCACCGACGTCGTGCATATTCATTTCAACCTTCCATCCGATCCGCTCTTGGTCGCGCTCTACGGCGGCGTCCTCGGCGGTGTATCGAGCGGACTCATCCTACGCGTCGGCGGCAGCGCCGGCGGTACGGACATCCTCAGCCTGGCCCTCAATCGCCGAACGGGCAAAAGCGTCGGCTCCGTCTCTTTCGCCATCAACGTGGTCATTGTCCTTCTGTCCATGACAGTGTTCGGCGTCGCCGCAGGTTTGTATACTCTGGTGTCCATGTACGCGACGTCACGCGTGATGAACGCGCTCATGCATTATCAAAACCGCAAAACCGCGATGATTGTGAGCACCAAAGCGGACGCCATCGCCGAAGCCATCGGCCGGCACCTCAACCGGGGCTGCACGTTCATCGAGGGTTCCGGTGGGTATACCCGCTCCCCGCTCGGCGTCCTGATGTGCGCCTTGACCAGCATTGAGGTCGGCGAACTGAAGGCCCTGTGCAGTGCGGTGGATCCGAAGGCATTCGTCATCATTCTCGACACGACGGAAGTGTACGGCCATTTCCGCAACCTGACATCCTAACGGCAAAGTGCGGGGAAGTGAGGGCGCATCGGTATATTTCGAGACTCTTTGGTCCATACCAAAAGCGTAGGAAGTTTGCACATCCGCAGGCGGCCATGGCGTTCATGCAGTACTGTGGATGCGCGAAATAGAACGAGGAGGATTTCCGATGCGCTATATCCCTTCCACTTTAGTGATTGCCATTTTATCGCTCATTCTCGCGTGTTGGCCCGGTGTCCAGTCGTGGGCGGAGACGGGGCCTGTCCAACACTTCTTGACCCACTGGCTGTATCTGTTGGCCGGCGCCATGGTGGGACTGCAGACAGCCCGCTGGGCTCATGGACAATTGGCGCCCCAGACCTTGGATGAAGGGGGTGTCAGTTCATGAAGCGGACTATCGGACAAGCTTCCCTGCTCTGCTATTTGGGCGCCGCACTCCTCATCATGTGCTACTTCCCCGGACTGCAGGAGAGCACGGAGTCCATTCGATTCCTGCATGCGCTCTGGCATGTCGCGCTGTTTGTCGGAGCCGCGTGCCTCGTGTACGGCATCGAAACACTGCGCAGTTACGCGCGGCGTTACCGGCGCCTCATTCAGTAAACGCACGTGCTCCGCATCACCCGCGAGCGAGGGTCCTGTGGTACACCACACGGACCCTCGCTTCACGTTTTCGGCAAAGATGACCGAATGCCGACCCTCAGATCAGCCCCGGCGCCTCCGAAACTATGAAATGGATGTTGGAGATGCAAGGGAGGAGAAGCCAGTGAAGCGACGGATTTGCGCAGCATGGATACCAGCCATGACCGGATTGATCTTGGCCACCGCCTGCGGTCACCCGGCTGCCGCGCCTACGCCAACCCCTTCGCCGGCGACAGCAACGAACGCTCCGTCGCGGTCAGGGTCACAGACGCCTCCACCTGCGCCGACGTCCATGGCACACACCCACGCACAGCATCCATCCACTGCCGCTGCCGACAGCGCACGGAAATCAGCACAGAACAACATGAATCAATTGATGAACGTCATCCAGGCGCTGCACTAGCATTCGATGGATGCATTTGCACGCGGCGTGTGCCGCAGACAGCATCAGCAAGGAGGGTACATCATGAAATCCATCACTCGTACAATCTCCGCACTCGCGTTGGGCGCAAGTCTGACCGTCCCCACAGTGTTCAGCAACGGCGTGGTGTACGCGGATGAGCTGCATGGGAACGCCCACGTGAACATCTCCGGATGCGCGACGGCAAAGGGCGCTTCGAAAGCCGATGTGGAGCAGTTTTTCCAAGCGCTTCACATGAAATTTGCCAAGGGCCACGCACCGGAAAATACTACCTCCCACCATGCGAAAGCCAGTGACACAACGAAAGGCAAACCGGCGCAAGCGCAGCAAAGCGCGGCAGTTCAGGCGGAGTGGACGCAGTTGCAGAAGGCGCTGCAGCAGTTGCATCAGGACCTGACCACTGAACAAGCGGCGAAGCAGGCGCTTGTCAAAGCCGGTCAAGCGTACGTGCAGGTCATGAAACAGGCGCTGTCGAGCGGCAACGCGGCATTGATTCAAAGCGCCAATCAGGAGATTCAGTCCGTTCTTTCGCAATTAAAGCAAGCCCTGAGCGAGCAGCGTGCAGAGGACAGCGCAGTGCAAACCTCCACAACGGAAGGTCAAAAGGGAGACCTCACCCGCGCCATCCAAGCCATCGAAGCAGCGGACGCCCGGGTCAAGCAAAAAACCGCAGCCATTCAGTCCGCCACGACAAAGCTGCAAACATTGACTCAATCGTTGGAGCATCAGTTGTCCAGTACCGGGTCCGACAGCAGCGGGAACACGAGCAGCAACACAGGCGCCACCACGTCCGTGGACAACACCGGCAATGTCACCGTCCAGGTGAGCAACGGCTGATTGCCCGGGCCATGCTGTGGACTCTCTCATCATAAAAAAGTACCGCCTGTGTGACCAGGCGGTGCGCAAACGCGCGAATTGGGGTTAGGTACAGTGTAGGTCGCTGCTACACACTCCCAGTGTAAACGGTCCATGCAGTTTTGGCATGGGCCGTTTGTCCTATCTTTTTTTAAGTTCCGATTAAAAACCCTGCACCCGTGAATTCCAGTATTAGGAGTTTGTGTTCATCGCGCAAACAAATCGGAGGACAGGTAGCGCTCGCCGGTATCCGGCGCAATGGCCAGGACGCGGGCGTCCTTGGGCAGGGACTTGGCAATCTCGACCGCAAAATGGGCAGACGCCGCACCCGACGCCCCCACCAAAATTCCCTCTTCCGCAGCCAGTCGACGGGCCATTCGCTCTGCATCCGCGTCTTCAATCAACAAGATCTTGTCGTAGATGGACCGGTTGAGCACTTTAGGAATAAACCCAGGGCCTGTTCCCGGAATTTTGTGCGGTCCCGGTTTGCCGCCGGACAACACGGGAGAACCGGCCGGTTCCACCACGTAAATTTTCAATCCGGGAATGCGTTCCTTCAACACTTCTCCCGTGCCTGTGACGGTGCCGCCGGTGCCGGCGGTGCAACACAACACATCCAGCTTGCCATCGAACGCGTCGTAGATCTCCACGGCGGTGGTGCCACGGTGCGCATCGGGGTTAGCCGGATTCTCAAACTGCATGGGAATGAATGAATCCGGAATCTCGGCCGCGATTCGGTTCGCTTCGTCAATCGCGCCCTGCATGCGCAGCGCAGCGGGCGTCAAGTGTACTTCGGCACCGTACGCTCGAAGAATTTTCACGCGTTCCTCCGTCGCGTTGTCGGGCATCGTGATGATACACCGGTATCCACGTGCCGCACAGACCATGGCCAGGCCAATCCCCGTGTTTCCGGATGTGGGCTCTATCACGGTGGTTTGTCCTGGGGTGAGCTTGCCCGCCTGTTCTGCCTGGCGAATCATTTCGTACGCCGCCCGGTCTTTCACACTGCCACCTGGATTGAACGACTCCAGTTTCATGTAAACAGCGGCCCCGTCCGGTGATGCTACCCGATTCAGGCGCACAACCGGCGTATTCCCAATCAAATCCAAAACGGAATCAACGACTTTCATACATTCACACTCCGTTTCTGTCACGCCCCATCCTCTGATATCACCGTCAAGCATGGCACACTCCGTCCGCGCCTGCAAGGTTGTCCGGAAACAAGAATTGCATCGAATTTCAGAGTTTCCCGAACATCCCTCTTGAAATTTTCAAAGAAAACACGTACATTATACCATGAAAACAGGTCGGAAAACACAGCATTGACCCGTTTGAGAAGAGGAGGCATTCACATGGCAGAATGGAATCATGACGTGCTGGTTTCCACCGATTGGGTGGCTGCACACAAGGGAGACTCCAACGTCCGGTTGGTCGAAGTAGACGTGGACACCAGCGCATACGAATCCGGGCACATTGAGGGGGCCATCGCATGGAACTGGACCACACAGTTGAATGATCAGATTCGCCGCGACATTCTCAGCAAACAACAGTTGGAACAGCTGCTGAGCCAGTCGGGCATCACGCCTGACACACTCATCATTCTGTACGGAGACAACAACAACTGGTTCGCGGCGTACGCGTACTGGCAGTTGAAGATCTACGGCCACGGTCCGGTGAAACTGATAAACGGCGGTCGCAAGAAGTGGGAAGTCGAGGGGCGCCCGTTTGTGAAGGAAGTTCCGACCGTTCAGCCCACCCAGTACGTCGCGAAGGAAGCGGACCTGTCCATCCGCGCTCGGCAGGCCGACGTCCTGGCGGCCATTGGTGCGGCGGGCACCGCCTTGGTCGACGTCCGCAGCCCGCAGGAGTACTCGGGCGAAGTGATTGCGCCGCCTGGCATGACGGAGACCGCGCAGCGCGGCGGACACATTCCGAGCGCCGTGAACGTGCCCTGGGCGAAAGCCGTGGATGAAGACGGCACCTTCAAGTCTGAGGACGAGTTGCGGCAATTGTACAACCCTCTCGGGGTCACACCGGACAAAGAGGTCATCACGTATTGCCGGATTGGGGAACGTTCCGCTCACACTTGGTTTGTCCTTCAGGAATTGCTGGGGTTCCCAAAGGTGCGCAACTACGACGGCAGCTGGACCGAGTGGGGCAGCATGGTTGGAACGCCCATTGAGCGGTGACCGGCATGGCGACATGGCAACGCGTGACGGATATCCCCATCGCCAAGCAGCTCTACAATGAAGTTGCGGACGGACGTTCCGCCGACAAGGCCCAGTTGTTCTTCACCGCCTCGGTGTTGAACAAATACCGGGAGAGCGGATCATACAAGATCATTCGCACCGACACCTCGGGCCGTTTGAGCCACCCGGGCGTATGGAGCGTGGATTTCGGCATCAGCGGGGAAGATGATACCCTCGTACACATTCCGGTGACCGCCCTGGTGCACAAAATTCCGGAGACGGAGCGGGAACATTGGCTATCACACATGATCACACTTCCGGTCAGTGAAAACTTCCTCAAAGGGTTGATTCGTCCGGGATGCTTGGACGACGGTGACATCCGGGCCTGGTGACCCGGCGGCAGACATCTATCAGCCCATGACACGAAGCGGCGGACCCCAGGGTGGTGTGCATTCCACCGAGCGGAGGTCCGCCGCGCGCTTGACCGCGGGTCCACGTTCACCGATGGGCTTCCAGCCATGCCAACGCAGCGTGAACAAACACCTCGCTGGTCACCTTCAACATCCGCTCGTCCACATCGAACGACGGGTGGTGCCAGCCATGAGGCTTGCCAGTTCCCACCCAGAAGAAACAGCCGGGCAAATGTTGCTGATACACCGCGAAGTCCTCTCCCGCGAGCGTCGGCTCAGCCTCCACCACGTTTTGCGCGCCGACCACCGCTGCGGCACTCTCGGCCATCAACTGCGCCAACCGGGCGTCGTTCACCAAGCAGGGAAGCTGTCGCTCATACTCGATATCCGCCGTGGCCCCGTAGGCCTGGACGGTGTTCAACACAAACTCCTTCAGCCGCTGCTCCACCACGTCCTGTGCGGACGGCTGCAGACAGCGCACCGTTCCCTCAACCACAGCTTCTCCCGGAATGACATTGCGCGCCGTCCCCGCATGGAACATCCCCACCGTCACCACCACCGAGTCGAGAGGAGACACCGCACGACTCACCACGTGCTGCAGCCCCGCGACCAGATTGGCCGCGACGAGGATGGGATCGACCGTGAACTGCGGAACCGCGGCGTGGCCGCCGACCCCTCGCACCACAATGCGAAACTCGTCGACGCTGCCCATCAACGGCCCTGCCTTCACGCCAATTTTTCCAAACTCCAAGAGCGGATTGTTGTGCTCGCCGAGAATGGCGCCGACCTGAAAATCGCGCAGTACGCCGGTGTCGAGGATGGCTTGCGCGCCCACCCCCAGTTCCTCCGCCGGTTGAAAGACAAACAGGATGGTCCCTGCAAAGGATGACGCACTATCCGCGACCTGTTTGGCCAGGCGCGCCGCGCCAAGCACACACGCTGTGTGAAAATCGTGGCCGCAGGCGTGCATGGTGCCCGCAATTTTCGACGCGTAGGGCAGTCCCGTCTGCTCCTCAATGGGCAGGGCGTCAATGTCCGCCCGCACCGCCACGCACGGGCCGCGATGGCGGCCGCGCACCACAGCCAAAACACCTGTGGACAACGGGTAGTCGAGCCGTTCAATGCCATGCGCGTCCAGATACGCCACGATGCGGCGCGTGGTTTCCACCTCTTCCAGCCCGACTTCCGGATACTGGTGCAACGTGCGGCGAACTTCAATTAATTCATCCACCCATGCACTGGGTAACGTGTATTGCGTTGTCACGGATGACTCCTCCTTTCGCAGGTGTGGTTTAGATTGCTGCGCGGTGATATTGGCGGCCCCGGCCGCGTTCTCGTCACACTGGATAGAACAGCGCGAGATGCGCCTCGCACACTTCCGGGCCTGGATTGTGATAGTCGTGCGTGACGTCGCCGGGAAACTGGAGGGTGTCGCCCGCGGCCAGCCGATAGGCCTGAAGGTCCACCGTCACATCCATCTGCCCGCTGAACACGGTGATGTTTTCCACAATCCCGGGTGGATGCGCCTCGGCCAGCCGGTGTGCTCCCGGCAGCAGGCGCAGCCGATACAGCTCCACCCGTCCGTCGGAGGACGTGCACGTACTGTACACCTGGTATCTGCCCTCGTCCTCCAACACGGCCATCTGATCCGCCGCCGTGGTCACGCGCGCAGGCGCAGACAGCGGTCCGAGGAAGGTGGTGAACGGCACGTTGAGACCGGCCGCGATTTTCCACAGCGTGGCGACGGTGGGATTGGACGCCCCGCGTTCAATTTGGGCCAGCATGGGCTTGCTGACATCGGTTCGCTGAGCCAGTGCATCCAGACTCAGGTTCCTGCGCTGCCGCAGTTCTCGAAGGCGCTGACCAATTCGTTGCGAAAGGATCTCCCGTTCCATCTTGTGTCCTGCCAATCGTTTAAGATATTATACATATAAATTTTATAACATACAGAACAGAAAGGAAACTGCGGCGATGAATGCGCAAACCACTTCATCCAGGTCACTGGCCGCCTCCCCACACGGGGTGCGCGATTTCGCACAGGCCTGTGCAGATGCTGTACCGCTGACGGTCAGCGTGTTCGTGTACGGTATGGCGTACGGTGCGTTGGCGCACAGCGCGAACCACCTGAGCGTGTGGCGAACCCTATCGCTGTCCTGCTTCCTGTTCGCCGGCGCGTCCCAGTTCACGGTGCTGTCCCTGCTTCAGCAGAGCGCGCCTCTCTTTGTCATCGTCAGCAGCGTCTTTCTGTTGAACGCGCGACAGATTCTGTACGGCCTCACGCTGGGCCCACACCTGCGCGACCTATCGTGGCGACAACTGGTGCCATTGGCGCACGGGCTCACCGATGAGAGCTACAGTGTGACCATCACAGCGGCGTACCGGCGACCGTTGACTGTCGCCTACTTCGCTGGCGCCGGCGCGTCCGTGTTCGTTCCGTGGCAGGTCAGCACGCTGCTCGGCTACGCGCTCGGAGGATTCATCCATCATCCGGAAACCTTTGGTCTCGATTTCGCCTACATCGGCGCGTTCATCGGCCTGTTGGTCGCGCAGTGGTATTCCCCCCGGCGCTTTGTAGCCGGCCTCCTGTCGCTGCTCGTTGCGGCTGCGGCCAGCCGCTTCGGCGGCACCACGAGCGCGGTCATTTGCGGCGCGGTCACCGCGTTCCTGTGCGGATTCACGGCGCCTGCCGCCGATGCTGGCTCCGTGGCGGCATCGGCATCGCCGACGCCAAAACACCGAAAGGAGGGGTCCTGAGTGTCCACATCGACATTCGTGTGGCTTGTGGTCCTGGTGTCCATCGCCACCTACGCCACGCGCTTCCCGTCTCTCGTCCTCAGCCGCCGCGTCCGCGTCACACCGCGGTTGCAACAGGGGCTGCAGTTTGTTCCTATCGGCGTGTTTGCGGCGATGGTGGCGCCGTCCGTGGCACAGCACGCACTGCCTGGCCACACGGACATCGCGTTCCTCGTCGCCGTCTGCGTCGCCTTTGCCGTCGCGTTCTGGACAAAAAATCCGCTCTGGCCCATGTTGGCGGGCACCGTCACCGCGGCCCTGCTGCGACTGCTCTGAAGCGCAACGGACCAGCGCGCAAAAGGCGGGCCGTCACCGACCCGCCTCCGTCACAACGCCTCTTCCCGCGCGTGCAAATCTCGCAGAAACCGCCGCGTCCGTTCCGACTGGGGCTGCTCAAACAATTGCTTCGGCGGCCCCTGTTCCACAATCTTTCCGTCTTCCATAAAGATCACCCTATCCGCCACGCGTCTCGCAAACGCCATCTCGTGCGTGACGAGCACCATCGTCATGCCATCCTGCGCCAACTGTTGAATCACCTGCAGGACCTCGCCGACCAGCTCCGGATCGAGCGCTGATGTGGGTTCGTCCAACAAGAGGACCTCCGGTTCCATCGCCAGCGCTCGGGCAATGGCGACGCGCTGCTGCTGGCCGCCTGACAGTTTGGACGGATACACGTCCGCTTTGTCTCGCAATCCAATTTTATCCAACAACGCATAGGCTCGCTCGGTGGCTTCCCGCCGCTCGATGCCCTTGACGTGAACGGGCGCCTCAATGATGTTCTGCAGAGCGGTCAGGTGCGGAAACAGATGAAACCGTTGAAACACCATGCCCAAGCGCACGCGCTGCCGAGCCAGCTCCTTCTTGCGGCGGCTGAGTGGCTCCCCAAGCAACTCGATGCTGCCTCCGGTCGCCTGCTCCAATCCATTGAAGCAGCGCAGCAATGTGGATTTGCCCGATCCGCTCGGGCCGATGATGGCAATCACTTCGCCGCGGTGCACCTCGATGTCCACGCCGCGCAGCACCTGCAGGGAGCCGAATGACTTTTCCACCCCCACGCCGCGCAGCACCACTTCCTGCGTCACCTGTGCCATCAGCTGCGCACCTCCAGCCGCCGTTCGATATAGCGAGAAATGAACACAATGACGGACGTCATGAACAAGTAGAACAGCGCCGCGGTGATATACGTCTGCATGGGCTTGAATGTGGCCGACGCAATCATCTGACCCTGGCGCAGAAGTTCCGTCAACGACATCACGGAGACCAGCGACGAGTCTTTCAGCAACGCCACGAACTCGTTCACAAGCGGAGGCAGCAAGCGCCGGTAGGCCTGTGGAAAAATGATGCGCCGCATCGCCAAGCCGTACCGCATCCCCAGCGATTCCGCCGCCTCCATCTGTCCGGGATCTATAGACTGGATACCGGCGCGCACAATTTCCGCAATATAAGCCCCCGAATTGATGCCGAGCGCCAGAATCCCGGAAACAAACGGGCTCAACTGAATCCCCACCTGCGGGAGTCCATCGTAAATGATGAGGATCTGGACGAGCAGCGGCGTGCCACGGATGACCCAGGTGTAGATCCATCCAATCCAAGACAGCACCGGCAGGCGCGAGATGTTCATCAACGCGGCAATGACGCCGAGCACCAACCCGAGGAGCAGGCCGCACACGGTCACCTCAACCGTGACGGCCATCCCCTGCAAGAAGAAAGGAAAGAACTTCTGAACGAATTGAATATAGTTCATGCGCTCGCGTCTCCGCCTTTACTTTTGACCAAACCAGTAGGTGTAAATCTTGTCGTACGTACCGTCGGCCTTCATTTGATTCAACGCGTCCTGCAAGCTCTTTTCCAAAGACTGTTCATCCTTCCGGATGCCGATGCCAACCGGGAGCGAATCCAGCGTCTGGCCGACAATCTTGTAATTGTCCGGTTGCAGATTCACGTAATAACGGGCCACCGCTTCATCAACCACGGCGGCGTCCAGGCGTCCGTTCGCCAGGTCTTGAAATGCGTCCGGGAACGTGTTGTAGCGCTTCACGGTGATGGCCTTGTCCTTGCTCAACAGATCGTCACTGGTCGTGGCAATCTGCACGCCCACCGTCTTCCCTTCGAGATCTTTCAGGGATTGAATGTTCGCAGTGCTGTTCTTTTTCACCACAATCGCCTGTCCCCAGCTGCCGTAGTCCACGAAATCAATCTGCTTGCGCCGTTCCGCAGTGTCATTCATGGAGGAAATGATGATGTCATACTTGTCTGATGTCAGCCCAGCGATAATGCCGTCCCATTGCGTCGGTTTCCAAACAATGTCCTTGTGCAGATATTTGGAGAGAGCGTCGCCGAGGTCCACGTCAAATCCAACCAGCTTGGTCGGGTCGCTCGGGTCCATGTACTCCATTGGCGGATACGTATTGTCCGTGGCGATGACAATTTTGTCCGCGCTCGGTGTTGCGTTCGGATCGACCTTCGCGGTCAATCCGATGGCGCTGGTTTTTTCAGCCGTCTGCGATCCGGTGGAGTTCGTGGCGCCCCCCGCGCCTGCGGTATTCGAGGTCGATGCGCCGCAGCCTGCGAGGGCGGTGGTCGTCAGTACCCCAAGAACCGCCATTGTCATCCATCTCTTTTTCAATTGACCCACTCCGTTTCATATGGTTCAACCATAGTTTGTATGCATCATCATGCATGAATAATCATAGCAGAAAAAACAAAAAGCAGATCAACAGACCTGCTCAAAATGAACTACTATTTTTATCCTGTTTTTCCCGTTCAAAGAGAGGCGGGGATGCGCCCCGCCTCATACCGTCTTTCGAATGTTGTTCACTGGGCGCGGGACAACCAGCGCTCCACATGCTCCGCCGCCGCATCGTCCGGCGTCACCAACAACAGGGTGTCATCTCCCGCCAGGGTGCCAAGCACTTCGCGCGGCCCCATGGCGTCGAGCATCGCGGCAATCGCGTGAGCGTTGCCAGGCAACACCTTCAGGACAATCAGATTTCCAGCGCGTGCCAATGAGACAAACACATCGGACAGCCTGCGAAGGAACGCATCCGGACTCACGGGCACCGAAGCGGCCGGTATGGCGTATTTGTAGCGACCGTTCGAGCCAACCACTTTGATCAATTGCAATTCCTTGATGTCGCGCGAAATCGTGGCCTGGGTGACGTGAAATCCCTCTTCTTCGAGCGCCTGCACCAGCTCTTCCTGGGTTTCAATGTCTCGCTGACTGATGATTTCTTTGATTTTAATGTGCCTTCTGTCTTTCAAACCAATGCCTCCCGTCAGTGAATCGGCCCGGCTTTGGAGATGGGCCAAATGACATAGTCGGCGCGGCCAATGATGCTTGAGGCCGGAACGTACTTGTGAATCCAATATCGGCTGTCCGACGAATCGTTGCGATTGTCTCCCAGCATGAAGTAGTGGCCCGCGGGCACATGGTACGACGACTGGGGTCCGCTCACGGTAGGTTGTGTAATGTACGGCTCATTCAACAGTTTCCCGTTGACGTACACTTTGCCATCTTTGAACGTGATGGTGTCTCCGGGCAGGCCGATGATGCGTTTGACGTAGATTTCGCTCGGATCGTCCGGAAAACGAAACAGGACCACCTCGCCGCGATACGGTTTCGCAAACTCGGTCTCCAGGTGATTCACGAAAATGTAGCACGGATCCGGGATGGTGGGATACATGGACGACGTGGGGACGATGGCGAAACTCACAACCCAGGTCATAATCCCCTTGGCCACCAGGCAGCCGATGGCGATGGGCCAAATCCAGCCCCAGATGCCTTTGACCCACGACTTCTTGCTCGATTCGTTCATCTCGTTCCCTCCACCCAGTTGTTTCCGTTCAGCAGGGTCACGTTACAGTATGACCGAGCCGATGGCCAAATGCTAGTCGCCGGTCGGCGCCAGCCGACGATGCAGCCGCGGCGCAATCCAGGCGCAGGCCGCCCCCAATGCCGCGCCCGCCAAGTCGTCGCACAGGTAGTGAAAACGCAAATACAGCGTGGCAAACACGATGATGGCGGCCAGCGGAATATACACCACAGCCAGCCATCGCCGGTACCGCCAGATGTACACCGCCATCAGCACAGACAACGCGGTGTGCAAACTCGGAAAGCAGTCCCTGGCAATGGTCAGCCTGTCCCAGGTGAAGTGCGGTGCGATGTCGCCCACGGGCACGGAAAACGGATATGTGTAGCCCGGACCAATCACTGGGACGACCACGTAGCACAGATACCCAATATAAAATGCCAGCAGGGACGCAAACACATACTCGGAAACGGCCGCGCGGTGGGCGGTCAACAGCAACACCAGCGTGGCAAACAACAGCCAGAACCAGCTTACGTAAGCACCTGTCATCACATGGGTCAGCCACGGGTGAATCAGTGGTGCCAACCATTCCCCGGCCTGACGCCCACCGAGCAGGGTGGCATCGGCGCGCTGGAGCAGCGCGTCGTCAATCCCCGGATGCAGTACCGGTACGTAAAAATTGACGACGCGGAAGACAATCAACAAAATGCAGTACGCGACAAACACGCGCACCACGAACAGGTACTCGGAAAGCGGACGCCGCCAACCCTGTGGGCGCAGCCACCGCCAGGCCAGCACCGCCCCCGCGCCGACCATCAGCGCCCATGGTACAAAGCGCAGGTATATTCCACTCACCATCCACAGCACATGCCAGTGATACTGCGGTTGACCGACCAACTTGTCCAATGCCCGGCCGTCGCCAAAAAAGACGCCCGTCGCGAGCGCCGAGGCCATCAGACCAAGCCATTCGAAAGGCAACAGGTGCGGCCTGGCAAAGGAGTGCCGTCGCGCCGTTCCTGCGGCGGGCCGTAATGCCCCTGATTTCACTGTTCACCGCTCCTGTCCAGTTTCACTTCGATTCTTGATAGTAACACACCATCCGAAACGTGAACAGTCACCGAACCGCGGCGCGTGCCGAAGCGTGATACAATGATGCTATGGGAAGGAGTGTGAACGTCCGATGGACGCCCGGATTCTGCATATTGATATGAACGCGTTTTACTGCTCATGTCACGCCGCAGCCAATCCAGAGGCGTATCGGGGACGTCCCACGGCCGTCGCGGGCAGTCCGGAAACCCGCCACGGCGTGGTCGTGACCGCCAGCTACGAAGCGCGGCGCATGGGGGTCCGCGCCACCATGACCACGGCGGAGGCGCTTCGACACTGTCCGTCACTGATACTCATCCACCCGGACTTCCACCTGTATCGATCTTACGCGCGGCGCGTGTTTCGCTTGATTCGCGAGTACACGCCGCTCGTGCAGGTGTACAGCATTGACGAGTGCTTCGCCGACGTGACCGGCAGCCGCCAATTCGGTACGCCGAGGGAGATTGCGGAGACCATTCAGAGACGGATTCTGCAAGAATTGGACCTTCCGTGTTCCATCGGGATTGGCTGGAACAAATTCATCGCCAAAATGGCCAGCGACTTAAAAAAGCCGCTGGGAATTACGGAAATCCAACGCGAAGCGCTCGCGGAGGTGATCTGGCCGCTGCCGATTGGTCAAATGTTCGGGGTCGGCCGCAAGACCGCCCAGTTGCTCGAACGGCTGCGAGTTCACACCATCGGCGACCTGGCCCGCGCCGATGCGGAGACCTTGCACCGCCATCTGGGCCGCCGCGGCCTGGAACTGCTTCGGCGGGCGCGGGGGGAGGATGACTCGCCGGTTTCGCCGGAGCCAGAGCCGCTCAAAAGCATTGGCCATTCCATCACGTTGGCGCACGACGTGGTGGACACGGACGAGCTGTGCACCGTCCTGCTCAACCTGGCGGACCAAGTGGGGCGACGCGTGCGCCGCCACCGGCTGGTTGGACGCACCGTCCAACTCACCATCCGCTACGCGAATCGCGAGACCATTACACGCGCCCGCACACTGGAGACGACCACCTGCGTCACCGAGAAGATCTACGAAACCGCTCGGGATCTCCTGCTCCAGCACCGTACGCCGGGCCGGGCCGTGCGGTTGCTCGGTGTCAGCCTCGGGCAGCTGACCTCTGCCGACGAGTCTCGACGTTCTGTGCAGCTTTCCCTGTTCCCCAATCCGGCGGAGTCGGTGGATGCGCAGCGAGACATCAAGTTGCAGCGATTGGATGAAGTGACAGATCATCTGAGAAACAAGTTCGGAGAAGACATCGTGCTGCGGGGAAGGATGTTGGTGAACCACGAGAGCAATCAACTTCGGAACCGACAAATTCGGGGAACTTCCTTGCAAAAGGACAATCTGCGGACGGACTGAGAGGAGGTGTTGGCGATGACTGGTCATGGAGAATTGATGAACGGCGCGCTCGATCCGATTGTCACCATCATCCTCTGCGTGATCTGCGCCATCGGACTGGTCGCTTGGACGGCGCGGCGGTCCCCGTGATGATGGGACGCTGCCCTGCGCACGTTCGGAAGGATATCGCCGTCCCGCACGCAGGGATTCGTTCGATGACTTCCGTCACAGGGCGCGCCGCCGGAGCCCGCGCTCCCGACCCGGTACCGCCGGACGCTGCGCGGGACGCAGTTCGCCCTCGGCCAACTGATGTCCGCGTTCGCGGTCGGCGCCAACCAAAAAGTACAGATTGGACGCAATGGCGAGCGCCGCAAACAGGATCCAGACCATGGAGAACGTACCGGCCACGCCCGGCGCGAGTGCGGGAATTCGGGGAATTCCGTACACCGCGAGCGCCAGCGCCGCGGCCGCGTAAACCAAAGCCCGGCGCCGCGGAGCAGGTACATACCGCATTTTCCGCCTCATGTCCCAATCCCCTTTCCTGATGACAGTTCACTGTATGCACGCCCCGCGTCAGGTATGTCCACCCGATGCATAGCCAGCCAGGCGGCGCGGCATGTTAAATAGCGCAGTGATCAGTCGCACAAGGGGGGACGAACATGGATACGCTCGACAACTTCGAACGGTGGAAAGAATTCCTCGGCAGCCAGGTGGATAAGGCTCAGGCGATGGGCATTTCCAACGAGAGGATTACGGAAGTCGCCGCAAAACTGGGCGATTATTTGGCGAAGAAGGTCGATCCGCGCAACGAACAGGAGCGTCTGCTCAAGCAGTTGTGGGACAGCGCCAACGATGACGAACAACGGACGCTGGCATCCCTGATGGTGAAGATGACGGATAAAGCCCACTGATTGGGAACACAAGCAACAGAGGGCCCACACCCCTGTCAGGGGCCGGTGACGGCCCCTTTTGCGCAGGATGATTCTCACACTTCCAGCGATTCTCCGGGTCTCAGAACGGTTCCACGAATCCCTTTCTCCGACAATGCCGCGACGAACGCGTCCGGATCTTGGCGGATGAGGTCGAACGTATTGTAATGCATGGGCACCACGTGTTTGGCGCGCGTCCACTCCGCCGCGAGCAGCGCATCCTCCGGACCCATGGTGAAGTTGTCGCCAATCGGCAGCAGCGCGAGATCGATGGAATGAAGCTCGCCAATCAACTTCATATCGCCGAACAGCGCCGTATCTCCCGCATGATAGAGCGTCTTGCCATCCATCGTGAGCAGGATGCCCGCCGGATTGCCGGCATTGGCAATGGTCCCGTCCGGCAGGTCGAGTCCAGAGCCGTGGAACGCCAGCGTGAGTTTGACGGTGCCGAACGGAAACGACCATTTGCCCCCCAAGTGCATGGGGTGCACCTGGCAACCGCGACTGCCGAAATACATCGCCAATTCGTTCGGTGCCACCACCGTCGCGCCGTTCGCCTTAGCAATCGCTTCCGCGTCCGCGATGTGATCCCCATGCCCGTGTGTGAGCAATACAGCCTCAACCCGGATGTCTTCGGGCTTCGCCACCGCCAGGGGGTTCCCGCTGAGGAACGGATCCATCACCACGCGATGGCTCCCGCTCTCGACCACAAAACAGGATTGGCCATGGTACGTCACCTTCATCCCATATCCCATCCTTTCTGAATTGGACATCTACCCTTTTCTATTATAGAGAGTTTTCCTAAATCCGAAGCCTCGGGGCCTGAATCCTTTGTCGCAATTCCAGCGGATTCGCTATACTTAGTCCTGACATCCATCCGTGAACGCGCGTGTGTTCGCACATACCGAGCATCGAGGGGGTATCACCATTGAGCCTTGGGGAAACAATTGCCTCACTGCGGAAGGCGCATGGCTGGACGCAGGCTCGACTGGCGGCGTTGACCGGTATATCGTCCAGCGCCATCGCCATGTACGAAACCAACCGGCGTCATCCGGACGCACAGGCATTGGCAAAATTGGCGGAAGTGTTCGGCGTCAGCACGGCTGATCTGCTGACATCCTCCTCTGCCAACCAACCACAGCCAAAGCCTCAGCCGCAGCCCAAAACGTCGGCCACCGCGCCCCCGGCATCTGACCATGCAGGCCCCATCACGGCCACGGCAGGCAGCACCACGTTTCAACTCAGTCGCGAAGAGGCGCGCGTCATCCTGTTCTTACGGATGAATCCGCGCGCCCGGGCCTTTTTTGAATCCTACATGCTATCCGATGACAACAGGCGTGCGCAGTTGGAGCGCACATGGAAGATCATCAACGACTTTCAACCGTAGTCCGGATCACTGCTGCCCCGGCCCCCCGGTTGTGTTGCCGGCGTTTCCACCGGGTGTGACGGGATTGATGGTGTTGCCAGTTCCCGTCCCCT
Source organism: Alicyclobacillus contaminans DSM 17975 (assembly GCF_000429525.1). GTDB lineage: Bacteria > Bacillota > Bacilli > Alicyclobacillales > Alicyclobacillaceae > Alicyclobacillus_A > Alicyclobacillus_A contaminans. The sequence continues at coordinate 39,266 of NZ_AUCA01000021.1, forward strand.
GATTCGTGCCTCCGGCACCTCCGGCACCTCCGGCATCTCCGGTTCCTCCGGAACCCCCTGTGGTGGGTTGACCACCCGTCCCGGTCCCTCCAGTACCGCCGGTGGGACCACCGATCCCAGGCGAAGTTCCGCCGGGGCCGGGAGAATTCACCGTGCCGCCGCCGACTGTGCCCGAAACGTTACCCGTGGTGTTGCCGACGGTATTTCCCGTGTTTCCCAAACCGCCCGCTCCCTCGGTCTGTCCCGGGAGCGTCTGGGTGTCATTCTGCAGGGTCACCGTCTTCGAGACCGACGGCGTCAACACGTTCCCCGAACTGTCCACCGCCTCCACCACGTACGTGTAGGTCATGCCCGGCTGGACCGATCCGTCCGTGAGCGTCAACTGGTTAGTCTCTCCAATCACCGTGTAGTTTGGATCATTCGGTCCCGTGGGCGCCGGCGGCGTGCTTCCCGGCGGGTAGCCGGCGGACCGCTTGACGATAAAGTTCACCTGTCCTTGCATGGTCGACGTCCAGGCCAGCTCGAGGGCGTGAATCGTCGCGTCCCACTGGAGGGTCAGGCCGCTGACCGGCGTCTGCGTTGGCTGGGTGGACGTGGTCGTATCTCCGCCAAAGTTGAAGTGCTGCGGCGTCTCTCCCGCCGTGGCCAGTCGCGCAATGTCTCCGAAAATCTTCGCGCACTGCGCCGATGGCGTTCCGGTCAAGTGATGTTCCGCGTCCGGGTTGTCGTACGCGATGTAGATGGAGCCTACCATATTCGGCGTATAACCGTCGAACCAGGCGTTCTTGATCCACTCCTGGTGCGCACCGTTCAACGTCGCATCGTACTGAATGGTCCCTGTCTTCCCGGCAACATCCCATCCAGGCACCTGAGCGTTGGTCCCGGTGCCGTATTGCACAACGCCTTCCAACATCTGCGTCATGGTGGCCGCAGTCTGAGCGGACACCACGCGCTTGGCGGCCGGTTGATAGCTGTAGATGGTCTCGCCGGCGGCGTTCACCACTTTGTTGATCAGGTGAACCTGTTCCTGCACCCCGCCGTCCGCGTACACCTCGTACGCCGCCGCCATCTCCATCGGGCTCACCGCCACCGTCCCGAGCGCATTGGCCAACCCATTTTGTCTGTCAGCGTCCGTGAACGTCAGCCCGAACCGCTCGGCGTACGAAATGGCGTTGTCCAGCCCCACCTGCTTCAGCAGCCAGACCGCCGCCACGTTCTGCGACGTCGCCAGGGCGTACTTCATGGTCGGGTGCGCCGGCGCACTCGCTCCGTCATCGTTTCTCGGCGTATACGGGTTGCTGCTCGTTCCGAAGTTCTGCGGCGTATTGTCGAGGATGGAATCCGGTCCCCACTTGCCGCTGTCCACCGCAGCGCCGTATTCCAAAATCGGCTTGATGGAGCTGCCCGCCTGTTGCTTCGCATAGATTCGGTCATAGCCGCGATACGTGAAACCCTGTTTGCGGCTGCCCGCCCCGCCGAGAATTCCTCCGGTCGTCGGATCCACAAACAGCGCCGCGCCCTGCACCACGGTGCCGCTGGTGGGGCCGGGGAAGTCACCGTTGTAGTTGGTGCTCCAGAAGACCTGGTCGATGGCCGACTGGACCTTCGGGTCCAAGGTCGTGTAGATCTTCAAGCCACCCTGCAGCAGCTCTTCCGTACTCACGCCGATGTTGCTGTTATCGGCGTAATCAAACAGGAAATTCGTGAACAGCGGATGCGTGTCCCACGGATCTCCCGGCTCCGAGTGATACGTCAACTTCCCAATCGGCTGCTGTTCCGCTTCTTTCGCCGCCGCCTCCGTGATGTACCCGTATTTCGCCATTGCCTCCAGCACCTCGTTGCGGCGCTTGAGCGCGGCCTGCGGATGCTTGATGGGATCATACGCCGACGGTGCCTGCGGCAGCCCCGCCAGCAGCGCGGCTTGAGCCAGCGTCAATTGGTCGGGGTTCTTGGCGATGTCAATGCCGAAGTAGTGATACGCGGCCTGCTTGACCCCGACGCTGTTCTCGCCGAGGAAGACGCGATTGAGGTACATCGCGAGAATCTCTTCCTTGGTGAAGTACCGGTCAATCTGCACGCCGAGCACAATTTGTTGAAACTTGCGGGAGAACGTCTTCTTGTCGGTCAGATAGACAATCTTCGCAAGCTGTTCCTGAATGGTGCTGCCCCCCTGCGCGTAGCTGCCCGACCACAGGTCCACGAACGCCGAGCGCAGCAGCCCTTTGATATCGATGCTCGATCCGTCCCAATAGTTGTGGTCCTCAATTGCCACCACTGCGTTGCGAAGGTTGGCGGGGATTTGGTTGTACGACAGGTCATCCGCCCCCTGCGACGCGATGGTCATATACACGTTGCCGTTGCGGTCGTACACTTCCGTCGGCTGACTGGTCCTCGTCAGCTTCGAGGCGTCAAACGGCGTCAATTCGACCGCGGCCACGAACACCACGACGAATAGCACAATCGCCGCCACAATCAGTAGAAACGAACGAAGAAACAACTTCCGCCAAATGGTCTTGGTCATGTAATGTCACCTCATGTACAGACATCCCACCCGGACCGCCGTCAGGCGGTAACAGCGGCCACTATGGACATAGTACGTGTTCTGCGGACAGAAATGTAGGGGTGTTTTCCGAACGTTTGCTGACGATTTTTCCGTGACATCGTAGCAAATGGCTGGAAAACTTGAGCTTGACGCCGGTTTTTGCTACACTGTCAGGCAGATCCGAATTGACGTGAAAACCTTGGAAAAGGTCGAGTAACAGCCAAACGCGCTGGTCCAGAGAGTGGGGGATGGTGGAAACCCATCCAGCCGAGGCTGCGAAAATCCCCTTGGAGGTGCCTGTACAACCTTCGTCGATGGCGAAGCAGTAATGCAGGTCGGGACTCTCCCGTTACAGAGAGGCGGACGACGGCAAGTCGGAATGCGGCATGCACTTCGTCCGGCAGATGGAGTGCAACCTTTGTTGCGCTAAGTTGGGTGGTACAGCGGGATGACACTCGCCCCTTCGCGGAGGGGCGGGTTTTTCTTTTGAGCGAACGGCGCGCAACGCCTCGCGCTCCCGACAATCCGCAAACATGTCCAGTATCAGGAGGAGAGACAGGATGGCGCTCAAACGCGTGGACGCCAAAGAATCCGCACGAGAACGCGAACAGCGGGTTCTGTCGTTCTGGAAGGAACACAACGTCTTTCAACGGAGCGAGCAACAGCGAGAAGGCAATCCGGAATGGGTGTTTTATGAAGGGCCGCCGACCGCCAACGGCAAGCCCCACCCCGGCCACGTGCTGACACGGGTCATCAAGGATGTGTATCCGCGTTACCGGACCATGAAGGGATATCACGTGCAGCGCAAGGCCGGATGGGACACCCACGGTCTGCCAGTGGAAATCGAGATTGAAAAGAAATTCGGCATCAGCGGGAAGAAGCAGATTCAGGCGTTCGGCGTGGAGCGGTTCATTCAGGAGTGCCGCAACAGCGTGTTCACTTATGAAGAGATGTGGCGCAACATGTCCGAACGGCTCGGCTACTGGGTAGACCTCGACAACCCGTACATGACGCTCTCCGACGATTACATTGAATCGGTGTGGCACCTGTTGAAACAAATCTTTGACAAAGGCTACCTGTACAAAGGACACCGTGTGAGCCCGTACTGCCCGCACTGCGAGACCACACTCTCCAGCCACGAGGTGGCGCAGGGCTACAAGGACGTCAAAGACCTTTCCGTCACGGCGAAATTCCGTGTGCTGAACGGAAATGTGGATGGCCGGACCACGTATATCCTGGCCTGGACCACAACGCCCTGGACGCTGCCGTCCAACGTGGCGCTGGCCGTCCATCCCGACTTGGAATACGTGCTCATCCACAGCACCGCGCACAACGAGAACTACTGGGTGGCCAAAGACCTGCAGCACAAGTTCCTGCAGGAAGGCGACGCCATCCTGGAGACCAAGCGGGGACGGGACCTGGCGGGCATCTCGTACGAACCCGTGTTCCCGTACGTCAACTCGCTGCCCGGCAAGAAACACGTGGTGATTCTGTCCGGCCACGTCACGGCGGAGTCTGGCACGGGCATTGTCCACATGGCTCCCGCGTTCGGTGAGGACGACTACCGCGTATGCCGCGAGAACGACATGGTTTTCTGCAACTTTGTCGACCTCACGGGCCACTTCACCGAGGACGTGACGGAGTTCGCCGGCCGCTTCGTGAAAGACGATGCGACCAACGTGGATATCGTCAAGTACCTGGCAAGCCACGGGACGCTGTACGACAAACACCGCCACGAACACGCGTATCCGCATTGCTGGCGCTGTGACACGCCGTTGCTGTACTACGCGATTGACAGCTGGTTTATTCAGACCACCGCGGTCAAACAACAGATGATTGAGAATTCCCGGGGCGTCCATTGGATTCCGGAACACATCCGGGACGGACGCATGGGCAACTTCCTGGAAAACATGATTGACTGGAACCTGTCGCGCAGCCGCTACTGGGGAACACCGCTGCCCGTCTGGGTGTGTAATCAGTGCGGGCACCAGCACTGCGTCGGATCGAAAGCGGAACTCCAATCGTTGGCCGGCAAGCTTCCGCCGGAACTGCACAAACCGTACATTGATGAACTCACCTGGTCGTGCGCGTGCGGCGGCACCATGCAGCGGGTGCCGGAGGTGATTGATGCGTGGTTTGATTCCGGCAGCATGCCGTTCGCGCAGCTGCACTATCCGTTCGAGAATCAGGACGAGTTCAAGCGGCGCTTCCCGGCGGATTACATCTCTGAAGCCATCGATCAGACGCGCGGTTGGTTCTACAGTCTGCTCGCCGTCTCGACGCTCGTCACGGGTCAGGCGCCGTACAAGAACGTGGTCGTCATGGGACACGTGCTGGACGAGGACGGAAAGAAGATGTCGAAGTCGAAGGGGAACGTGATTGATCCGTTCGAAGCCCTGGACATGCACGGCGCGGACGCGCTGCGTTTCTACTTCCTGTCGAACACGCAGCCGTGGAATTCACAGCGCTTCTACCACAAGGCGGTTGCGGAGAGCAAAGGCAAGTACATCGACCTGCTGCAGAACGTGCACGCGTTTTACGCGCTGTACGCGGATATCGACGGGTTCAATCCGAGTCAGCATCAGGTGCCGGTCGCGGAACGGCCGCTGATGGACCGCTGGATGCTGTCCCGCCTGCATGAGACGATTGCGCGCGTGGACGCCTGCATCGAACAGTACGACGCCACCACCGCTGCGCGGACACTCCAGGATTTGGTCACGGACCTCTCAACCTGGTACGTGCGCCGCAACAGAGATCGATTCTGGGCGAGCGGCATGGACAAGGACAAGACGGCGGCCTTCCTGACGCTGTACGAATGCCTGTCCACCATTGCCCTGCTGACGGCGCCGCTGACGCCGTTCATCGCGGAAGAACTGTACCAGAATATCGTGCGGTCGGCTTTCCCTGAATCGCCCGTGAGCGTACACCTGTGTGACTTCCCGAAAGCCAATCCGGCGTACGTGGACAAGGACCTGTTGGCGGAAATGGCGGATGTGCTGAGCGTGGTCGAGGCGGGGCGGCACCTGCGAAACGAAGCGAAGATCAAGACGCGCCAGCCTTTGTCCAAACTGTACGTTCCAGTGGACAAACAGGCCGTGCTGGAAAAGTTCCGCGACGTGATTGAGGACGAACTGAACGTGAAGGCCATCGCCTTCGTGCATCTGCACGAGGTTGCGACACCAGAGCTGTATCTGAACCTGAAAGCGGTCGGACAGGCGTATGGAAAACTGGTGCCCGTGCTCAATCAGGCGGCCAAACGGGCGACGCCGGAACAGATTCAGGCGTTCATGGAACACGGTGAAGTGGAACTGGAAGGGAAGCCCATCACGCGGGAGCACGCGGAACTCCGTTATCACCCGAGTTTCCCCGGCGTGATTGAGGTATCCGGCCGCCTATTCGTGGGACTGAACACGGAACTGACGAACGAGTTGGTGGAAGAAGGGTACGTTCGTGAATTGATTTCCAAGATGCAAATGATGCGCAAAGAAGTCAATTACAACGTGACCGACCATGTCACGTTCGCCGTATCCGGAGACCCTCTGGTGCTGGACATCCTCCGCCGCAACGCGTCTCACATTCAGAATGTGGTGTTGGTCCGCGAGTTCATTTACGGCGAGAGCACCGGCGACCTCACCAAGGACTGGGATGTGAACGGCAAGTCGGTGACGATGACGGTGAAGCGGTAATGTGAGAAGCCCGGTGTCCGCGGACCCCGCCGGGTCCCGAACACCGGGTTTTTTGTGCGCCCAGGCATCAGTAGCCCGCTGCGCCGTAGGGCACAGCACGAAGATGATGAGGAACACGACCGCCCAACGCGTGTACCCACCGAACGCTCCGTACATGACATCACCCCCTCCGTTGGTCATGGAACAGCCTATGCGTTCTCATGTCCGATGGAAGGGGTGTTTGTCTTCGCCACGGAATGGCGCCGTACCGAAGCATCTCCCAGAACGAGCCGCCTCAGCCCCGCAGCACTCGCGCCAAGTTCGCCATCTCAATCGCCGTGGTGGCCGCTTCCCAGCCTTTGTTGCCCGCTTTCGTACCGGCCCGTTCAATCGCCTGCTCGATGGTGTCCGTGGTCAGCACTCCGAAAATGGTCGGCGTGTCGGTGGTCAAGGACAGGGTCGCCACTCCTTTTGCCACCTCGCTCGCCACATAATCAAAGTGCGGGGTCGATCCGCGAATCACCGCCCCCAGCGCAATCACAGCGTCATACTGCCCGGAGACGGCCATCTGTTTGGCCGCAAACGGAATCTCAAACGCGCCCGGAACCCAGGCGACCGTCACATCCTCCTCCGCTGCACCATGCCGCTTCAACGCGTCCAGCGCGCCGGACAGCAGCCGGGACGTGATGAATTCGTTAAACCGCCCCACCACAATGCCTATCTTCAATCCCTGCGCAATCAGATGCCCTTCCAATGTACGTACGCCCATTACAGCCACTCCTTTCGCGCGAAGCGCGTTGTTGATTGAATTCACGCCGCGTGCGTCCCGCCCCCAGTGACCACCGGTGACGGCGGCTCACACAGCGCTCTGCCGTGGTCACAGATGCAACAGATGCCCCATCTTCTCTTTCTTCGTCAATAAATATCGCTCGTTGTGCGGATTTCTCTCCACTTCCAACGGCACGCGTTCCACCACCGTCAGACCGTGCCCCTCAATGCCTCGGACTTTCCTCGGGTTGTTGGTCAACAAACGCATGCTGCGCACGCCAAGGTCGTACAAAATTTGCGCGCCAATCCCGTAGTCGCGAAGGTCCGGCGGAAATCCCAGCTGCCGGTTGGCTTCCACCGTGTCCGCCCCCTGCTCCTGGAGCGCATAGGCGCGAATTTTGTTCAGCAAGCCAATGCCGCGGCCCTCCTGCCGCAGGTAAAGCAGCACGCCTTTCCCCGCGGCCTCAATCTGCCGAAGCGCCGCGTGCAGCTGCGGTCCGCAGTCGCAGCGCAGACTGCCGAAGGCGTCGCCGGTCAGGCATTCGGAGTGAACCCGAACCAGCGTTGGCGCACCGTCCATCTCTCCCTTGACGAGCGCGATGTGCTCCTTGTCGTCCAACTGGTTGGTGTAGACCACCGCGCGAAACGTTCCGAACGCGGTCGGCAATTCCGCCTCCGCCGCCCGCTCCACCAAGACCTCCGTCCGCTTGCGATACGCAATCAAATCCGCGATGGAGATGATTTTCAAACCATGCGTGCGCGCAATGTGCTCCAACTGCGGCAAACGCGCCATCGTACCGTCCTCGTTAAGCACTTCGCAGATCACCCCCACCTCCGGTGCTCCGCACAGCCGAGCGAGATCCACCGCGGCTTCGGTGTGACCGGCTCGGCGCAGAACGCCGCCCGGTTTTGCAATCAACGGGAAAATGTGCCCCGGTTTGCGGAAGTGCTCCGGCCGGCTATCCTCCGCCACGATGGCTGCCACCGTCTGTGCACGCTCAATGGCGGAAATCCCGGTGTGGGTTGCCGCGTGATCAATCGACACGGTGAACGCTGTGCCGTAGCTGTCGGTGTTATGCTCGACCATGGCTGAAAGCCCCAGACGCTCCGCCCGTTCGGCCGTGATGGGCACGCACAGCAGGCCGCGGCCGTGAGTAATCATAAAGTTGATGACCGACGCATCTGTCCGGCTGCCAAGGGCGACAAAGTCTCCTTCATTTTCGCGGTCCTCGTCGTCCACGACGATGACCACCTTGCCCTGCCGCAGATCCGCGAGCGCCTCTTCTATCTTGTTCAACACGTCCATCCCTCCCTGTTCACGCCTCCCGTGCTCGGTCGTCCCCTCCGTTAGGCGAATCCGTACTTGCGCAGGGTCTCCAGCGAGAGGCCTCCATCGCCGACCGAGTCACCTTCGTTCACGGGCGTCCTTGTGGAAAGAAGTTTCTCCACATACTTTGCGACCATATCGCATTCCAGGTTCACACGCTGGCCTTCCCGCGCAGCGGCCAGTGTGGTGTGCACGCCGGTGTGCGGAATGATGGAGAGACGAAAACTGGTGTCCGCCACGTCCATCACGGTCAGGCTGACGCCATCCACGCAGATGGCCCCTTTTTCCACCACATAGCGCATCAAGGGTCTCGGGGCCGAAACCGTCAGGATGGTCGCCAGCCCTTCGGGGCGCACGGCGCGAATGGTGCCCACGCCGTCCACGTGGCCCGACACCAGGTGGCCGCCCAGTCGGTCTCCGACCCTGAGGGCCCGCTCCAAGTTGACGGGCGCGCCCATCGCCAGACTCCCCAAATTGGTTCGGCGCATCGTTTCCGGCACGGCATCCACCACAAAGTCGGACTCAGAGAACGTCACCACCGTCAAGCAGACACCGTTCACCGCAATGCTGTCGCCGACCTGAACATCGGTCAAGATTTTTTGGGCAGCGATGCGGAGATGCGCGCTTCGCTGTTCCCAGACCACCGCACTGAGTGTTCCCACTTCTTCTACGAGTCCTGTGAACACGCCGTTTCCTCCTCCCGCTCCCACGGGTGGCGCAGCCATCCGGTCACGCGCAGATCCTCTCCAACAACGCCCCATTCGACATCCTTGAGTTGCATCGCTTCGCCCATGGACGCGGGCACGGGGCCGGATAACGCGGAAATGCCCTGTCCCAACAGTTTGGGCGCCACGTAGTACACGACCTTGTCCACCATTCCCTGCGCCAACAGCGACGAGACCAAAGCCTGCCCGCCTTCGACCAACAGGCTGGTCAGCCCCCGTCGCCCGAGGTCCGCGAGCGCGTCTTCCACCCGCACGCGTCCCGCCTCGTCTGCGGCCACCGGCACCAGTTCCGCGCCGGCGGCTTCGAGGGCGGCCGCCCGCTGCGGATAGGTGTCCCGCGCCGCGGCCGTACAGTACACCAGCACCTCTCCCGGTTGCCGCAGGAGGACGGCGTCGGCGGGCATTCGCAGCGTCGAGTCGAACACCACGCGGCACGGTTGATGTGCGGGCACTTCCGAATCGCTGCGGACGGTCAGTCGCGGGTTGTCCGCGAGCACAGTGCCAATGCCCACAGCGATGGCCGCAACTTGCCGACGCAATGATTGCACCTCCGCGCGCGCCGCCGGTCCGGTGACGTATTGGCTGTGCCCGGTTGGCGCGGCAATCCGCCCGTCCAACGTCGCCGCGCACTTCCAGATGACCAATGGCCGGCTCCATCTCCGCCACGTCAGATAGGCTGCATTTTGCCGGGCGGCCTCCGCTGCCAGTACACCCACGTCCACCGTGATTCCGGCTTCCCGAAGCCGTTGAATGCCCGCGCCGGACACTGCCGGATTTGGATCTGTGAGAGCAACCACCACGCGGCTGACCCCCGCCTCAATCAGGGCGTCGCAACACGGCGGAGTTCGTCCATGGTGACTGCACGGTTCCAGCGTCACATAGACGGTGGCGTGAGCTGCCCGATGTCCCGCCATCCGCAGGGCATGCACCTCGGCATGCGGGGTCCCCGCCTTCAGGTGTGCGCCGAATCCAACCACTTCTCCCTGCTGTACCACCACAGCTCCCACCACCGGATTGGGTGCGGTCTGCCCCTGCCCGGCTTCGGCAAGCCGCAGCGCCATTCGCATCCATTGTTCGTCGTTCATGGCACACCCCCGCTGTACAGCAAAGCCCCGAAGCAGATGCTCCGGGGCACAGCAATCCGAAATTGACACGTGCGTCTTTTCGCGTATGGACCGTGGAGCGCCACCCGTACAAAGATACGCCCAACCGTCGGCTCCACACTCGCCAAGCCGGTGTCGCATTCCATCCTTCTTTCATCCGGACTATACCGTCGGCACTGGATTCTCACCAGTTCGTGCCGCATCGCTGCGGCTCGTGGGCTTCGCATCGCACAGGCGTGCGTCACCACCGATCGGGAATTGGCACTAGGCCTCACCCTGCCCCGAAGGAATTATCGATTCAATTGGATTCATCATATACAATGCGCGAGGCACAAGCAAGCAAACGTCCCTGTCAACGCCTGCGACGCCGCCCACTGGTCAGGACATCCTGTCATACTCCGGAACCCCGGGCCAGAGCGCGAGCGCCTCCGTGCCATATCCCCCATTCCAGTACGACGGCGTGTAGATGACAATCCCGACCTCCAACCACAGGGATTCCCGGTGTTCCCAGTAGTACGACACCGTGCCAATCACTCGGTCTTCCGGGGTTGCGTTGGCCCAGCGAGCGCAACCAAGCAACCGATGTCTCCGCGCTTTGCCAAGACGTTTCACATTCATGACAAGACTACCACATCCCGGCATATTTCTGAACGTTTGCGCGAGAGGTTCCGTGCGGTCAGCCCGCATAGGTCGCCCGGATTGCATCGCGCATCGGGATGTCGCGGAATTTTGGGTATAATTCTGACCCTGGCTGCACACACTTTACACTGAAAAAAGGCATCCTCGTACCTCGAAGACGCCAATCGGCATGCGCAGGTGCGAGGAGGGCCTTTTACTTGTTTACCAGCAGAGAAAAGCCACGCTTGAGCAAGCTACGCGGATTGCTGTTATGATTCAGCGCCGCCGCTGCGAATACAGGCTGGAATTCCACGCGAATGGTCATTGCGCGGCAAAAAACGCCATTGCAGGTCACCTTCTGTGTAAGCTACAGTTTTTCCGTTATCCATACCAGAGAACGGGTGGCGGTTTATTTCGAAAAGCCGCTGGACCCGACAATGTTGCGAGGACTGGAGACTGAGAAACCGTGCACACCCTGAAACGTTGGATTTTGGGCCGACCCTTGAAGACGAGGGAAAACCAGCATGTGAAGATTGGCGTGTTACGGGGCATGGCCATCATGACACCGGATGCGTTGTCCAGTGTCGCGTACGCCACGGATCAGATGGAAATGATTCTCGCCATCCTCATCGGGGCAGCCAGTGCGAAAGCGTACATCAGCAACGTTCTGGGCTATTCTCTGCTGGGGACGTTGCTCATCATCGGGCTGGCCTTTTTGCTGTTTTTCGCATATCGGAATATTATTCAGTATTACCCGATGGGCGGCGGCGCCTACTCCATCGGCATGAATTCTCTGGGAAAAATATGGGGGCTGTCCGCGGCGGCCACGTTGATTGTGGGGTACACCCTGACCGTCGCCGTCTCCATTGCCGCCGGCGTGGACGCTGTGGGCCCCGTGCTTCCCTTCGTGGGTCATCACAAGCTTTTGTTCAACGTGCTGCTGACGCTGGCGATTATGATTGTCAACTTGCGTGGAACCGGGGAGTCAGCCAATGTCTTCGTCCCCTTCACGTACCTGTTTGTCGCCAGCATCGTCCTGATTGGCATCACGGCCATCGTGAAAGGCCTGATGGACCCAGCGTCCATTCACGTTCCAAGCGCTGCGGGCATGCAGGCAGTGCAGGGCATGTCGCTGTTCCTGTTTCTGAAAATGTTCGCCAATGGATGCAGTGCGCTGACCGGCGTGGAGGCTGTCTCCAACTCGGTTCCGGTGTTCAAGGAACCATCGGCCAAGCGGGCCCAGTACACACTGCTGGTGCTGGTATGCACGCTGTCCGTCCTGTTTCTCGTGGTATCCGGTGTCGCGCTGGTGCATGGGTTAACCTACAATCCGGAAGTGCCGCTCATCAACCAGGAGGCCATGCAGCTGTTTGGCACGCACGGCGTGGGCTACGCGCTGACGGTCGTGGTGTCGCTGGCCACCATGTGCATCCTCATCATCGCGGCCAACACGGCGTTCACCGGTTGTCCCGCCCTGTGGTCGACCATGGCTCGGGACGGCTACATGCCGCGATGGATGCTGCAGAAGGGCGATCGGCTCGTGTACAGCAACGGCATCGTCTTTCTGACGGTGATTTCCCTGTTGTTGACCATCGCTTTTGACGCGAAAGTGAACCGGCTGATTCCGCTGTATTCCGTCAGCGTGTTTTACACATTCTCCATTTCGCAGATGGGAATGTTCGTACGCATTATCCGTGAGCGGAGAAAAAACTGGCCCGTCAAATCGCTGTTCACGCTGTTCGGCGTGCTGATGACCATGGCCGCTTGCCTGACGTTCCTCATCACGCGTTTCTTCGACGGCGCATGGCTGGTGTTGGTGTGCATTCCGCTGATGGTTGTGATGTTCGTGAAGGTGCACCAACACTACGAGGAAGTTCGCGCACAGTTGAAATACGATTTCTCTGAACCGCTGTGCACCGAGGAACCGGGGATTACCATCGTCCCCATTGCGTCTGTGAACAAAGCGTCGGTCAACGCGCTGCGGTACGCTGCGAGCAACTTCAAGAACGTCATCGCAGTGACGGTCGTCACCAGCGATTCGGAAGCAGAAATGCGGCGCATGACCGATAAGATTGAGCAGGATTGGGCTCGTCTGCAGACGGATATTCGCCTGATTGTCATCCACTCGCAGTACCGTGCCGTCGCGAAGCGGTTGCAGCGATTTGTTCAATACGAATTGAACCGATACCGACCGGAAAACATCACCATCGTCATACCGCAGTTCATCACGCACAAATGGTGGCACAAACTCCTCCACAACAAGACGGGCGGCCTGTTGATGGCCTGGCTCGTGTTGAACCAATCGGTCAAAGTGGTGGCCGTGCCGTACCGACTGAGCAAGTGAACATTTCTGTAACCGAGACCTGCCGACAAACGGCAGGTCTCGGTGTATTTCTGGCGCACCAAGTGCTCCATCACCGAGAGAATGGAAGAAACACGACGGAGACCACGGCCAACATCTGCCGCAGTCTCCGCCGTGAATTGAGCGCCATCGGACGAGTGGCAACGCCTCGCCCGGGCACACTCTGCACAGCCAGCCAAGGTCGAGGGTTCAGCCTCAGCGACTCCGCTTGGTGGTGACCACGCTTTCCGTCTGATAAATCACCTTGGAATGCGGTGGCACGCTCTCCGTCACCCAGGCATTGCTGCCGATGACGCTGTCGTGCCCTATCACCGTATCCCCACCCAGCACCGTGGCGTTTGAGTAGAGAATGACGTTGTCTTCCACCGTCGGGTGACGCTTGGTCTTGCGCACCATGAAGCCGGCTTCGTCGCGCGGAAAGAACAGCGCGCCGAGCGTAACCCCTTGATAGATCTTCACATTGTTCCCGACCACTGCCGTCTCGCCAATGACAATACCGGTTCCGTGGTCAATCATAATGCCTCGGCCGAGCGTGGCGCCCGGATGAATTTCAATCCCCGTCAATCGATGCGCGTATTCCGTCATCATCCGCGGCAGCAGCGGTACGTCCAACTGATGCACAACGTGGGCAATCCGGTACACCATCAGCGCAATCAGCCCCGGATACGTAAGGATGATCTCATCGTAACCGGTCGCGGCCGGATCTCCGTTGTAGGTGGCCACAATGTCTTCGTACATCAACTGTTGCAGCGTCGGAAACCACTGAATCACCTCATCCGCCTTTTCCTCGGCGAAGCGGGCGGAGTCAGGGGTGGAGTCCTTCTCAAAGCAGGCCTGATAGACTGCGCGGTGAATCTGACTGGCCAGCACGGCGTGCAGTTTATCAATGCACTCCGAGACTGTCGCCGTCTCGCTGGGCTTGAAATAATTTGGAAACAACACCCAGCGAATGGCTTCAATCATGCGTTCAATCTGACTGGTCTCCGGATGGCAGGAACGCCCGGGAAACCAATCGCGACTCTGTTCCTGCAATTTGCGGGCAATCAAGTCCCGGTTCGGCACCGCTCATTCTCCTCCCTTGGAGCCTGCTGCGACGCACCATTTGACACGCCGCGTTCCAGGAGTGTAGATTGCAGATGAGGTCTCTGACTGTACAAGGAGGGGTGACGATGGACAAACAGACCATTGTGAAGCTGCTGCATCAGCAGAACTTCCGGCTCACCAGAGAGCGAGAAGCCCTGCTGGATCTGTTTGTTCAAAGCGACAAGATGTACACCCCGGCGCAGTGGCATGCGCTCGCCCAACAGGCGAACGTGCAAATTGGGCTAACCACAGTATACCGACTGCTTGAAGTGCTGACAAAGGTCGGCTTGGCGACCCCTTTTCTTGTTGAGGGTAGCATCTACTACGCGTTTTGTGAAGGCCACCATCATCACCATTTTGTGTGCTTGCAATGTCATGCGGTGGAGGATCTGTACGAGTGTCCAAACATCCCGTCTCCCCCGCAAGGGTGCCGCATTGAACAGCACAAGTTGGACCTGTTCGGCACCTGCGAACAGTGTCAGCAAAAAAAATCCCCGTATTCCCACCACTGATCCGGAACACGGAGAATTATGACCAAATCCACACACGTCACCCCATCGCGGACGCATCCTGCGCCGTCCACAGAGGCGGGTTTCACACGCTCATCCACAGATACACGCCATTGAGCGCCAGGATGCAGCACGCAATCACCAACGCCAGCGCGGTCATCCACCGCGCGTTGACCAATCGGCCCATCACGGACCGGCGGCTGGTGAAATAAATCAGCGTGATGACCGGCGCCGGCAGTGCCAGACTGAGGACCACCTGGCTCAATACCAACGTTTGCGTGGGATTGATCCCCATGGCCACCACAATGACCGTCGGCAGCATGGTGACCACCCGCCGCACCCAGACGGGAATCTGAAAGCCCACGAAGCCCTGCATGATGAGCTGCCCCGCCATCGTGCCAACGGCCGAACTCGACAAGCCGGACGCCAGCAGGGAGATCAAGAACACGGCGGACGCGGCGCCTCCGAGGAGCGGCGTCAACGTATGGTACGCCACGGTAATGTCGGCAATGTCCGTCTGACCGTGATGGTGAAACACCGATGCCGACATGTACATGATGGCCATATTCACCAGCCCTGCGCCGACCATGGCCAGCACCACATCCAACCTCTGATACCGGTAAATCCGGACCGTTTCGTCGGCTGTCCTCGACGGAACCCGGTTTTGCGTCAGTCCGGAATGCAGGTAAATGGCATGGGGCATCACGGTTGCGCCAATGATGCCGACTACGAGCATCACGCTGTCGTGATTGCCAATCCACGGAGTGACCGCGTGAATGGCTACCTCCGACCAATCCGGTCCCGAAAATATCGTCTCCAGCAGATAGCAGAGCGCAATCACCCCGAGCAGTGCTCCGATGAACATCTCAATCGGCCGAAACCCGAGCCGATCCATCGCCAAGATGGCCATCGTCGCCAGCGCCGTCACCAGAGTCGCCATCAGCAGCGGGATGTGACACAGTAAATTCAGGGCCAAACTGGCGCCGAGAAACTCCGCCAAATCGGTGGCCATGGCGGCAACCTCTGAAATGATCCAGAGGATGACGTTGACCCAGACCGGGAAGTGCTCTCTGCACAGTTCCGGCAGGTTCCGCCCCGTGGCGATGCCCAATTTGGCCGACAGATTCTGCAGCACCATCGCCATCAGATTGGCAAGCACCACCACCCACAACAACTGATATCCAAATTCCGATCCGCTCTGGATGTTGGTGGCGAAATTGCCCGGATCGACATACGCTATCGCCGCAATCAGCGCTGGCCCGAGAAACGGCAGAACCGACTTCAGCCCCCGCTGCCTGCCGTCGAGCACGCGCTGCGCCTGGGCCACCGCACGCAGATCCGCCCGGCGTGGACGCGGCGTTGTCGTTGCTTGGCTCATCCGCTCCCCCCTCCCTTCACGCAAAGATTATCCATAGGCAACATTTTTTCGTTCGAGACAATTTGTTTCCCCAGGGAAACTTTTCTGCATTCATTATATGACACGGACGCGCAAAAGTGAATGGAAAGTGCAGGGCGGACGATGGGCGTCAAGGTGTATAATGAGTTGATAACGTGACGAAGGAGGTCCGAACATGGCCGATTACGACCAGTACCTGCGCGAACATCGCAATCAACACCTGGAAACTCTCTTCACTTTTCTCCGTTTTCCCAGTATCAGCACCTTGCCTGAACACGCGGACGACGTTCGCCGGTGCGCTGAATTTTTGGCAGATCAACTGCGCCAGCTCGGATTTGAGCACGTGTCATTGATGGAAACTCCGGGTCACCCGGTGGTATACGCCGACTGGTTGCACGCTCCTGGAAAACCGACCGTTCTGGTGTACGGACACTACGATGTACAGCCGGTCGATCCGCTCGAACTCTGGGACACACCGCCCTTCGAACCGACGGTACGCGGGAATCAGTTGTACGCGCGCGGATCGAGCGACGATAAGGGCCAGGTGTTCATGCATCTGAAAGCGTTCGAAGCGTTGTGGAAAACCACTGGATCTTTGCCGGTCAACGTGAAGTTCTGCCTGGAAGGCGAAGAGGAAATCGGAAGCCGACACCTGCCGGCCCTGTTGGAACAGCACAAGGACAAGTTTGCCGCAGATATTGTGGTCATCTCCGACACCACCATGCTGGGACCCAACCAACCGAGCGTCTGCTACGGTCTGCGCGGATTGACCAGCCTGCAAATTGATGTGAAAGGTGCCAACACGGACCTTCACTCCGGACTCTACGGCGGCGGTGTCCAAAATGCCGTACACGCGCTCGTGCAACTGTTGGCTTCGCTGCACGATCCGGACGGCCGCGTGCTGGTGGAGGGCTTTTACGATGAGGTTGTTCCCCTGACTGCGGATGAACGCGAGGCGTTCCGCGCATTGTCGTTTGACGAGGACAGACTGGCGAAGGAATTGGGCGTCCCCGAACTGTTCGGAGAAGCGGGCTTCAGCTATCTGGAACGGACATGGGCGCGGCCCACACTGGAAATCAACGGGGTGTACGGTGGATTTCAGGGCGCCGGCACGAAGACGGTCATCCCCAACGAGGCCCACGCCAAAATCACCTGCCGCCTCGTCCCCAACCAAGATCCGGTGCGGATTCAGTCCCTCATCGAACAGCATGTCCTCGCCAACTGTCCGCCGGGTGTCACGGTCGCGGTGCAGCGGTTTGACGCGGGTCGGCCCTACGTTACACCCTTCCACCACCCGGCCATCCAATGGGCGGCCAAAGCGTACGAGCAGGCGTACGGCGTGCCCGCGGCCTTCACGCGGATGGGCGGATCGATTGGCGTGGTAGAAACGTTCGACCGTGTGCTCAAGGCGCCGGTGGTCCTGATGGGATTTGGACTCAGCGACGAAAACTTCCACGCGCCCAACGAGCACTTTTCCCTGGACAACTTCGACAAGGGCCTGCGCGTTCTCTGCAACTACTGGCTGGGATTGGACGCGGCGCTGCAGCAGGGATGAACCCAGCGAATCCGCAGCGCCAATGCGTAAAGGGTGCGGAACTGCCTGTTCTGCACCCTTATTCTGTAGGTATGCATGTCAGCGAAAACGGGCGGTTGCGGGCCGTTTCTGGCAACCCGTCGGCGGCGTATCAGCGCTCGAACTGACGCTGAATTTCTTCCTCCACAAACGGGTTCAGTACGCGCAAATGCGTTCCTTTCATGCCCAATGAACGGCTCTCAATCGTACCCGCGCTCTCCAGCTTGCGAATACTGTTCACGATGACCGAGCGGGTCACGCCGTGTTCATCGGCAATCTGACTGCTCACGACAATTCCGTCCGGCGAGTCCTTCACCGCGTCCATCAGATACTTCGCCGCCTGCAACTCGGAAAAACTGAGCGAATCCACCGCGAGGTGGGCCAGCGCACGCAACCGGCTCTCTTCTTCCTTATGTTGTTGGCGCGAATGAACGATTTCCAACGCGACAATCGTCGCACTGTACTCGGCGAGCACGAGGTCTTCTTCATCAAAAGGACCTTTGGTTCGCGCAAAGACGAGCGTTCCCTGCCGCTCACGCCCTGCAATCACAGGGACAATCGTGATGTTCTTGGAGCGGAACGACTCGTTCTCTTCAGGAGAAAAGACGTAGAACGCCTCTTTGTCCTCCAAATTCGCCACCGTCTGCTCAATGCGCAGCAGATGCTTGTTGAAATCCCCCGGGAAGCGTTCTTCCACCGTCAGAATGTTGACCCATTCCTCGGTCAGCGCGTGCTCGTGCACACCGTATCCGAGAATCTTGCCTTTGCGCCCGACGATATATACGTTGGATTCCATCATCTTACTGAGAAATTGGGCGATGTCATTGAAATCCACATGATGACTCGAAGTTCTCAAGATTTGCCCAAGTTCCTGCACTTTTTGCAGCAGTTTCACAACATCGACTCCTAACCCTGCGTTTTCATTTGTTTGTCATTGTCCATCCCCAGGTGTATAGGCCGCACCGCCCACGACATACTCTATCACATTCTGACGAGCGAACCCACCTTCGTACTTTCAAACATTTTATAACTTTTATCTTTAGTGTGTCCAAAATACCGAGCGAATTATCACCCACGCTTGATAATCCGCGAGACCAGTACCAGCCCATGCATGAGACGCAGCGATTCGGTGACCTCCGCCCGAAGCGCCGCGACCTGTCTGGAAAGTCCGGCCTCATCTACGCCACCGTGTCTGGCGGCTGCCGTGGCGAACGCCAACAGGCTCTCCCGGTCAAAGTCGCGCAGCCGCGCTTCGTCGCAGTATTGTTGCCCTGTCCAGGGATTTAGGGAGACCGACGGATTGAGCAAAATGACTTCCCCTCCCGGTTTCACCACACGGATGAATTCGGACAGCGCCAGTTCCGGGCGGCGCAGCAGAAACAGCAGATTGACGCAGATGGCCTTGTCGAAGTGATCGTCGCTGAACGGCAAGTTGAGCACATCGCCAAGCACGAAATCGGCGTTGTCCAGTTCATGGTCTTCGGCGTTCAGCCGCGCCCTCTGCAGCATGGGTTCATCCGCGTCCAACCCGGTCACCCACCGAACGCGCTGTGCCAACTGCAACAAGAACCTTCCGGCGCCACAACCCGCGTCCAGCACCACGTCGCTATCGCGCAACCCCACCCAGTGAATCAGCGTGCGCTGCAAATCCAGCTGCCATTCCACCTGTCCCAGCATATCGAAAAAGTCGACCGCATCCTTCGCCCCGTACATTCCATTCTCCTCCCATCCACTCATATGGTTGTCCACAATCACATATGGATGATGAATAACATGTGAAAGAGACAACCACGCCCGGCCCAGCGCAGGAGGTATCGTCCGATGAGCGGCACCGTTGAATGGTTTCTCTGCATCCTGGCCGCGTCGTTCTTTTTTCCGTCGCCCTCAGCCATATCCCGTTGCTGCGGGTGCCCACCGCAATCGGCTACCTACTGTTTGGCGTGATTCTGCAGGCCGACCCCATGCCGCTTCCGACGGAATTCATGCATCTGCTGTCCACTCTTGGCGCCATCGGTCTGTACGTCCTCATGTTCATTTCCGGTCTGGAAATCGATGTAACGCGCACACACGTCCGGTCCGACAGCGGAGTTCCACTCCTGCGTGTGGCTCTGTTCATGTTCTGCGCCACGTTGCTGCTCAGTTTTTCCGCGTCCTGGGTTTTGGTGCACGCCGCTACAGTGGGCGCCAACCCGTGGATGCTCACGCTGCTGTTCGCCACATCTTCACTCGGCGTCATCGTCCCGGTCCTCGAAGAAGCGGGCGCGTATTGAACCCCACATTGTCAAGACAGATGGGATGGCTTTTAAGAAAGAGATGATAGATTTACAATTCAGATAAAAACCGTCTCACGCTGCGTTCTGTTGCATTTTCCAGTTTCTGAATTCCGACGGTGACCGATAACCTAGTGCGGAATGAGGTCGGTCCGTGTTGTAAAAGTGAATGTATGACTCGATCGCCGCTTTCGCCTCGGTAAAGCTGCTGTATTCTTGCAGCCAGACCTCCTCCTCCTTCAGCGACCGGAAGAATCGCTCGATGTATCCGTCAGCATCGGGGTTGTTGTAACCCGTCCGCTCGTG
>NZ_AUCA01000022.1 GCF_000429525.1 Alicyclobacillus contaminans DSM 17975
TACACAACTGGCGGAACGACGTGATCTCGGGTCTGGTGAAGTACAGGTAGTGCATCCGGAAATAGGCCACTGGGGATGTGGGCTTGCGGCCGGTCTTCTCATACAGAGGACCAATCAGATGCTCCAGGAACGAATCATCAATGTGGACCACGTAATCAATCAGTGCAGGATCGAAGCCGAGCGTGTTATACTCGGCATATGGAAGCAGGTCCAACTGCAATTCCATGGGAAACGCACCTCCGGAACTGGTAAATTGTTTGTTTTGGTCAGCTACAATTTTACCAATTCTACGGTTAGGTGCGTTTTGCTATTCACCCAAAATCAACGGCTTTTCGGACACGCTCTATAAGGTGACTTGTCCTACAAGATACCTGTCCGTTCCAACCAGGAATGGTTCGTTACTATGATATGCATATCCGTGGTATCACACTGAGATGTCATGGATTAGCACCATGAGATCAGTCATCACGTATCAGTTACAAGGTCCCTTACATGTAAATGGTTCGGCGCGAACGTGTGATTTTTACCACTTTCTCTTGACACAAAACCTATCACACCGCACTATATTTAGAGTAGTTAAAAAAATCTATATTCTGCAGAAAGGGGGGAGAGGCCATGGAAGAACGGGGCAGCAAGTGGTGGTATGTCCTGCTCATCGTTCCATTTATCGCAACGCTGTATCCTCCGTTCTACGCCTCGGTCCAGCCGACGCTGTGGGGGATTCCGTTCTTTTACTGGTATCAGTTCCTGTGGGTGTTGATCAGCGCGGCACTGACGGTCATTGTGTACAAGGCGACCACAAAACGGCGCGCCACGCCACCGGAAGACTGAATGTAGAATAATCTGAATGGAAAGGGTGCACTTCATGCAGTGGCCGGCACTTATCGTATTTATCGTGCTGTTTCTGTTTGTGACGGTGCTCGGTTTTGTCGCCGCCCGCTGGCGGCAGGGAGACCTCAGTCAGCTCCATGAATGGGGGCTCGCTGGAAGGCGGTTCGGCACCGCCGTGACGTGGTTCTTGCTCGGTGGCGACCTGTACACAGCGTACACGTTCATCGCTGTGCCGGCGCTGATGTACGGATCGGGCGCTACGGGATTTTACGCGGTGCCGTACACCATCATCATTTATCCGTTCGTGTTTGTGGTGATGCCGCGTCTGTGGGCGGTCGCGAAGAAACACGGGTATGTGACGATATCGGATTTCGTCCGCGGCCGTTATGAGAGCCATGGTCTCGCCCTCGCTGTGGCCATCACGGGGATTCTGGCCACCATGCCGTACATCGCGCTTCAGTTGGTCGGCATGAAAGCAGTTTTAGAGGCCATGGGCATTGCCGGCGAGTGGCCGTTGATCATCGCGTTCATCGTCTTGGCGCTCTACACGTATACCAGCGGCCTGCGCGCACCGGCGATGATTGCGGTGGTGAAGGACCTGCTGATTTACATCACGGTGATTGCAGCCGTCATCATCATCCCCATCAAATTGGGTGGATTCGGTCATATTTTCCAATTGGCGCAACAGGGGCTCGCGGCCCGGCCGAAACCGGGTTCCCTCGTCATCGGCCCCAAAGCGTATGTGTCGTACGCCACGCTGGCGCTCGGTTCTGCGCTCGCACTGTTTCTGTATCCGCATTCATTGACGGGGATTTTCAGTTCCAGCAGCGGCAAGGTCATTCGCCGCAACGCGGCGCTGTTGCCCGCCTATTCGTTCGCGCTCGGCATCATTGCGCTGCTCGGGTTCATGGCGATTGCGGCCGGCGTGCATCCACAGTCCAACAACGGCGCCGTGCCTGCCCTGTTCCTGAAGGAGTTTCCGTCGTGGTTCGCCGGCGTGGCGTTCGCGGCCATCGCCATCGGCGCGTTGGTGCCTGCGGCCATCATGTCCATTGCGGCGGCGAATCTGTTCACGCGTAACATCTATCGTGAGTACATCAAGAAGGATTGCTCGCCGGCGCATGAGGCGAATGTGGCTAAATTCGTGTCGCTGGTGGTCAAGTTCGGCGCTCTCCTGTTTGTGGTGGCGATGCCGAGCGAATTTGCCATCAACCTGCAGCTGTTGGGAGGCATCTGGATTCTGCAGACCTTCCCGACCATCATCATCGGGTTATACACACGCTGGCTACATCGGTGGGCGCTGCTCATCGGGTGGCTGGCCGGTATGGTCACCGGCACGTGGATGGAGGCGGCCCTCAACTTCCAAGGCTCCACCTTCACCATCGGCTGGCTTGGCAACATTTCTGGATACGCAGCCATCTGGGCCCTGATTGTCAACCTTGTGGTCACCGTGGTCCTGTCCGTGATCTTCCACGCGGTGGGCTTGGCCAACGGGAAGGACAGCACCGAGCCCGTGGACTACAACGATCACGTATTGACGCTCGAAGCGTAATCGGCACGGCACGCGTCCAAACGCGGGCGGGGCAGGTGGGTTTCATCCCTGGGATGAATCCGCCTGCCCCGTGTTTCTTCGAACATAACAAAAGGAGAAGTCCGTGTCGTTGGCTGCGGCGCCTTCGCTATGCGAGCACCTCGGTCGCCACCGTCTGCTCCCGCGCGACCGTGAATACCTCACTTCGACAAGGGACGTTGTGTTCGCGCCAAGCGAGCGTCATCTGATCCGCCACTCGCCAGGCCACCCGCTCGTCGTCGCACCAGGCGAGAATCGACGGTCCGGCTCCGCTCAGCGTGGTGGTCATGGCGCCCGCCCGCAGCGCCGATTTGCGCACGTCCGCGTAGCCCGGGATGAGCGCCTCGCGGTACGGTTCGTGCAGCTTGTCCCCGAATCCACCTTTGAGAATTGACAGGTCTCCGGTGGACAGCGCCAGGGTCAGGCGTGCCGCCTGCGCCACGTTGTACACGGCGTCCGCGCGTTCCACCTGTTGCGGCAGAACGCGCCGTGATTCCTCCGTGAGCAGTGTGAAATACGGCACGGCCACCACAAAGTGCAGATGCTCCGGCACCGGCAGTGGAATCGTGCGGTAGCCCGTGTCGTCCGGGCAGCTCAGACATCCGCCGCCCTGGAAGGCCGGCGTGACATTGTCCGGGTGCCCCTCCATCTCCGTTGCAAGTTGGATCAATTCGGTGCGCGCCAGCGCCTTGTCCGGATCGTACTGTTCGAGCAGCGCATTGGCCAACAGGAGTCCGCCGACAATGGCGGACGCGCTCGATCCGAGTCCCGCCCCCACCGGGATGCGATTGTGGCAAACCAACTTCCAATCGGTGGGGACGCGCTGGCTGCCCACCTTTGCCAACAGGGTGTCCATCGCCGCCACGACCGCGTTGCTGCGGTCGGAGGGAAGCAGACGGCTGGATTCGCCGGTGACCTCGACCGCGAAGGGCACCCCAACTTCCACGTTCATTTCATTGAACAGCGTCAGTGCAATCCCCATGCAGTCGAACCCTGGGCCAAGGTTGGCGGATGTGGCGGGAACCCGAACGCGAAAGCGTCGAGCCGCGGAGGCACGGTGTGTTGAACGCATGTTGCTTGGCCTCCTTCCCTCACGCGTGCACGAGCGTGCTGGAGATGGCATCCTCCACGGCGGACCTGCGGCAATCCACCACGGTCGGTTCCTGAATGGCGGTGGCGATGGCGCAGTCCGGATCTTTCAATCCGTTTCCCGTGAGCACGCAGACCACCGTTTCACCGGAAACAATCCCGCCGTTGCGGTGCAGTTTCAGCAGTCCCGCCACCGAAGCGGACGACGCGGGTTCCGCAAAGATCCCTTCCGACGCCAGCAGGGTGTAGGCGGCGCGAATTTCGTCGTCCGTCACGAAGTCGATGGCGCCGCCGGAATCCGCCGCCGCCTGCAGCGCGAGGTGGCCGGATGCGGGCTTGCCGATGCGAATCGCGGTGGCGAACGTCTCCGGATGTTCAATCGGATGCCCTTTGACCAACGCGGCGGCCCCCTCCGCTTCGAACCCGTGCATGCGCGGGCGCTGGTCAATCACGCCGGCTTGGTGATAGGCCGTAAACCCTTTCCAGTACGCGCTGATGTTCCCGGCATTGCCGACCGGGATGCACAGCTTGTCCGGCACTCTTCCCAACGCGTCGCAAATCTCGAATGCCGCCGTCTGCTGTCCCTCCAGGCGAAGGGGATTGATGGAATTGACAATCGTGACCGGCAGTGATTCCGCCACCTCGCGGACCATCGCCAGCGCCTCATCGAAGTTCCCACGGACCGCCAAAATTTGGGCGCCGTAGATCATGGCCTGCGACAACTTGCCGAGCGCCACGTATCCGTCCGGGATCAGGATGATAGCTCGCATGCCCGCGCGCGCAGCGTAGGCGGCCGCGGAAGCGGACGTGTTGCCGGTCGATGCGCAGATCACCGTTTGGCGGCCGGCTTCCTTGGCTTTGGCGACGGCCACCACCATGCCTCTATCCTTAAAAGATCCGGTCGGGTTTGCCCCTTCCAGTTTCAGATACACGTGGGCGCCGGTACTTTGGCTGAGCCGGTGCGAGTATACCAACGGCGTGTTCCCTTCCCCCAGCGTCAACAGTGGCGTTTGCTCCGTGACGGGGAGCCACTCGCGATATTCCGTCAACAGGCCGCGCCACAACGAATGGCGCCGTGCTTCCTCTGTCATCCCTTGGACCTCCTTCGGCACGGACGTCGCGGCTTTTCCCGAATTTCCCTCGTCCGCCGCCCGTACGGCCAATTCTGCCGCATTCTCTACCTGAATTTCGCATATTATTTCATAAGTTTCGCGAACCAGCTCCGGGCTGTCAAGCCTCAGATTTTAACGGCTGACCTGTCGCTTCCGGGTCTGTCGCGAGATTGACGCTGAGGAAGTTTGGGTGATATAGTAACTTCCAAATTGAATGAGTGTTTCGCACACTGTGCAACTCTTATCCAGAGTGGCGGAGGGACTGGCCCAATGAAGCCCGGCAACCACCAGCGCAACCCGTTGGAGAGGTGCCAATTCCTGCAAACCGGGATCCGGTTTGAGAGATGAGAGGAGTGCTGATCTGGCAAGTTTGGCTTGTCGGGGACCGCTCCTTCGGAGCGGTCTTTCTTTGTATATTGCGCATCACACGGATGGTTGGAGGTAGAGCGATGACAAAGAGGTGTTTCGTCGGGTTGTTGGGCTGCGGCGTGGTTGGTAGCGGTGTGGTGCAGGCGCTGGCGTCCTGCCGAGATACCGTGCTGCAGCGATTTGGTGTGGACATTGAGGTGGTTCAGATTGCAGTGCGCCATTTGGAGCGACCGCGCCCCGCCCAAGTCCGTCGGGAGTGGTTGTGCGACAACTGGCGGGATGTGGTTGGAAATCCGCGCATTGACGTGGTGATTGAGGTGATGGGCGGTTTGCATCCCGCTTACGAGGCGGTGAAAACGGCGCTGTCGAGCGGGAAGAGTGTCATCACCGCGAACAAGGAGCTCCTGGCCATGCACGGTGCGGAACTGGCGCGCATTGCCCAGGAAAACCGGGTGACGCTGTTGTCGGAAGCCAGTGTATTGGGCGGCGTGCCCGTGCTGCACGCGCTGCAACACTATTTCTCCGCCAATCGAATTACCAAGCTAACCGCCATCGCCAATGGGACTTCCAACTACATCCTCACCCGCATGCGGCTGGCGGGCGTGTCGTTTCCCGAGGCGCTCGCGGAGGCGCAGGCAGCCGGCTACGCGGAGGCGGATCCCTCCTTCGACGTATTGGGATTGGACGCAAGGTCGAAGCTGCAGATTCTGTGCCAGGCGGCGTTTCATGCACACCTGGACGGACAGAGCATCGCCTGCGAAGGCATCGCCCACCTGGACGCGGGAGACCTGGCCATTGCGGAAACGCTGGGGTGCCGCATTCGCCACGTGGCGCTGGCGGAACCCACGCTCGACGGGATTCGCGCGAGTGTTCGGCCGATGTTGATTCCAGAACACCACCCCCTGTTCGGGATTGACGGCGTCAACAACGCACTCTGCATCGACGCGGATTTGGTGGGGCAGTTGGTCTACGCGGGCCCCGGCGCCGGCGGGGCCGCCACAGCCAGCGCGGTGGTTGAGGACCTCGTACAACTGTTGACCGGAGGCGCCGGTGAATCCCAGGGGGCACTCCGGCCCGCGGCGGCCGTACCCGCGGTGTTCCCCGCGTACCTCATCTGGCGGCGCTGGACGGGTCGGCACCAGCTCGGCCCCAATGGGCTGCCGATGGACGGGGGCGTGGTGCCCACCGTGGACTACCTTCCGCTCCCAGCGTTGAACGTGGAGTGTTGGGTGGTGCGGGCGGATTTTCCGCTCGAACCGGGCATCGTGGACGGTCTCCTGGATACGGACGGCGAACCGATGCGATGTCTGCCGTTTTTGGAGATCCCGAGGAACGGCGCCGGCGTCTTTTCCGCCGTTGAGGTGGCGGACGCGGAAGCCCGCATGCGCGCGGACTGAAATCAGTTGCATGCGGGAACTCGATTGCGGTACGCTGTACCACGTGCACGCTGTAACCTGGTCCTGTGAAGGAGTCTTGCACGATGACGAAGCCACCGCTGTCGAAGCGTTCGTTCTCTCCTTACGTATCATTCCGTCGCGAAGATTGGGCTCGTCTGCGTGACGCGACACCGTTGCCGCTCACGGAGGAAGAACTGGAGCGGCTGCGGGGGTTGAATGAACAGATCTCGTTGGACGAAGTCTCCCAGATCTATTTGCCGCTGTCCCGTCTGCTCAACATGTACGTTGCTGCGACGCAAAAACTGTTCACAGCAACGCACACCTTTCTTGGGCATCCGTCGCAAAAGGTTCCATATATCATCGGAATTGCCGGCAGTGTGGCGGTGGGAAAAAGCACGACCGCCCGCATCATTCAGGCGCTGCTCGCCCGGTGGCCGAATCACCCCAAGGTGGACCTAGTTACCACCGACGGGTTTCTGTATCCCAACCGGATCCTTGAGCAGCGCGGCATCATGAACCGCAAGGGGTTTCCGGAAAGCTACGATGTTCGCCGGCTGGTGCAGTTTGTGGCGGCCGTCAAGTCGGGAGCGCCGGAGGTCAAGGCGCCTGTGTACTCTCATCTGGAATACGACATATTGCCGGATGAGTTTCACGTGGTTCGGCAACCCGACATCATGATTCTGGAGGGGTTGAACGTGCTCCAGATCAATCCGACCTCGGGTCGCAAGGGGCCGCAGTTGTTCGTGTCCGACTTCTTTGATTTCTCCATTTATGTGGACGCCGACGAGGAGCACATTGAGCGCTGGTATCTGGAACGGTTTCACACGCTGCGAGAAACTGCGTTCCGCAATCCGAACTCATACTTTCATCGGTACGCGCACATGTCGGCGGAGGAAGCGGACGCCTACGCTCGGCGGATTTGGAAGGAAATTAACAGCGTGAACCTGCGCGAGAACATTCTGCCCACCAAGCACCGCGCCGACCTCATCCTGGAAAAGGGGGAGTCTCACGCCGTGCAAGGGGTTCACCTGCGCAAACTGTGAGTGTGTGCTTCCGTATTCGGGCGTCCCGTGGGGCGTGCGGAATGGGAACCTCAGACGGATAAAAACATCGCCCGCCCGGGGTGACCGAGTTCGGGCGATGTTTGTCTTTCTTACGGGGAACCGCTTTCCATCCTGTATGTTTCCTCATGGTGCGTCCGAGATGATGCGCCCGACCGAGACCCGGTGGCGAGGATGCTGACCGTGCCGAGAATGCATAACCCCCCGAGCAGGGTCGACACCCCGAGCGGCGTGTGCAGCCAGAGCGCGCCGGCCGCCGCGGCAGACAGCGGTTCGATGTTCGCCAACAGGCTGGCCTCCGTCGGCGTGATGTGATGCATGCTTGACAAGTACAGGTAAAACGCCGCCAGAGTTCCGAACAGAACCACAAACGCCACCAGGGATGCGGACGAGAGATGCCAACGCATTGCCTGGCTTTGCCACGGGCGTGCCACGGCCAGCAGCGGCAGGCTGCCGATGAACATGGCCCAACCGGTGGTCAGGGCGGCCCCCCATTCGCTCATCAACCGTCCGGGATACAGCGTATAGAAAGCGAGCGCAACGGCGGACAACAGTCCCCAGATCACGGCACCGGGCGGGACCACCATGGTTCGGAGGGATCCGTTCGTCACAAGCAGGAATGTGCCAACCAACGCGAGACCGAGCGCGGCGCGTTCTTTCCCGCTCGGCCAGGTGCGGCGCCGAACGGCCTCCGACATGAGGATGACGGCGGGAGCCAAGTACTGCAGAAACGTCGCGGTGGCGGCGTTGCCGAGCTGGATGGAGGCAAAGTACGTGTACTGCACGCCGACCAACCCGAACAGGCCGAAAATGCACACGCGCACACCATCCCGCGGGTGCTGCCAGATTTCGAACACGCGGCGCCAGCCGGATTGAATGCCCACCATGACCAGCAACAGTAGGCCAGAGACGCCCATGCGTACGGTGACGAGCCAGCCGGGCTCAAACCCGTCGGCCTGAAACAACTGCTGCGCTGCGGTGCCGGACAGTCCCCAGAGCGTGCTGCCCACAAGGACCATCCAGATGCCGCGTGTTCGATGCTTGGCGCGGGAGAGGGGGGCCGTGTTCTGTTGGGACAAGGTGTTTGTCATGAGCGTGTCAACCTTTCCCGCGAGGGTTGTGTTGATAGATACTATGACGCCGAGTACGGGCTGGCGTCAATCCCGCCGCGTCACCGCACCAGCGTTTGTTTCCGATCCGGGCCCACCGACACGTAGGCAATCGGCACGCCAACGCGCTGTTCGACGAACTCCACGAACGCTCTGGCGTTGGCGGGCAAATCATCGTACGAGGAGACGTCATCTATATCCTCCTGCCATCCCGGCAGCGTTTGATACACAGGTTGGACCTGCTCCATGTCCGCGGTCAACAGCGGTGTGTCGTGCACCTCGCCGTTCAGTTCGTAGCCCGTACAGACACGAATCTCAGGCAATCCGGACAGCACGTCCAACTTCATCAGCGCGAGTTCCGTATACCCGTTCAGCCAAGCGCCGTACCGCAGCGTGGGCAAGTCCAGCCAGCCGCAGGCGCGGGGGCGGCCGGTGGTCGCTCCGTACTCGTGCCCCTTGTCGCGCAGGTACTGGCCAAATGCATCGTCCAGGCGCGTCGGGAACGGTCCTTCGCCAACCGCCGTCGTGTACGCTTTGGTGATACCTGTAACGCGGCGAATGGCGGTGGGGGGAATGCCTGCCCCGACGGACGTTGCGCCCGCAATCGGATTGGAGGATGTGACAAACGGATAGGTCCCCCAGTCCAGGTCGCGCATGACGCCCAACTGCCCTTCCAGCAGCACATGCTGTTCCGCCCGAATCGCCTTTTGAATCAGCGGCAGAGAATCCTGGATGTGCGGCAGCAGCACTTCGCGCGCAGCCATCAGTTCGTCCCACATCTCCTCGAACGATCCGCTGAATTCGGCCATCCCCGGCATCCGCTGCAGCTTCGCTGCAAACGCTTGCTCGAGCCGCTCTCTGAAGCGGCGGAGGTCCCGCATCTCGCCAATTTGAATGCCGAACCGTCCTGTCTTGTCCTGATACGCGGGGCCAATGCCCTGCAGCGTGGTACCCACTTTTTTCTTCCGCGAAGCTTCTTCGTACGCGTCCTGCCAAATGTGGTACGGAAGCACGAGATGAGCGCGCTCCGAGATCACCAAATTGTCCGTGGAAATCCCGGCTTCCTGCAGTGTGCGCAGTTCCTTGACCAGGTTGGCCGGGTGAATCACCACACCGGTGCCGAGCACGCACACGGTGGATGGATTGAAAATACCGGACGGCACCAGGTGCAATGCAAATTTTCCGTGTTCATTGACAATGGTGTGACCCGCGTTGCCGCCGCCCTGGTAGCGGATGACCATGTCCGCTTGCACGGCGAAGTAGTCCACCATCTTCCCTTTTCCTTCATCCCCGAACTGAGCACCCACCACTGCGTGCACCATCCGAGCAACCCCTCCTCTATCAAGCCCCGCTGTAACGGGGATACCAGCTTGCGCGTCATGATGTACGCGACATCCAATTTGTAGTGTATGATGTCCGTATCTATGTGTAAAATTGATTTATTGCATACCATTGATACGGATTTTGCATAAATGCCCGCCGAACCCGTCGCGGTTGGGTGGTGGCAGCGTGGCGACAATCCGGGGGAATGGAGGGACAGGCGTGTTTTCGCTGCTCGAGACGTTTGTGCACATCGTCGAACAGGAGACGCTGGTCAAGGCTGCGGAGGTGATGCACCTGTCGCAGCCCACCGTCACCCGCCACCTGCAGCAGCTCGAAGAGGCATACGGCATGCCGCTCTTCAACCGGTCTGGTCGCAAACTGCTGCTCAATCCTGCCGGTGAATTGGTCTATCGATACGCGAAGCAGCATCTCGCGCTCGACGAGAAACTGCGCGACGAACTGAATAGTTTTTCCGATCCCGAGCAGGGCACGGTGCGCCTGGGCGCGGGATTGACTCTGTCCATCTACCTGCTGCCGCCCGTGCTCGCCCAGTTCCGGGCCCATCATCCACACGTGGCATTTCAGGTGCGGACCGGAAGTTCCGCAGAAACATTGCGCGCGTTGCGGGAGCGCGAGGTGGATGTGGGGCTGGTCACCACCTTTCCGGAGCCGAATGACGACCTGGAAGGCGTTCCGCTCCTGCGGGATCCGTTGCGCGCCGTGGCCGCTCCGAATCATCCTCTGGCCCAGCGGACGGATGGCGCCACGCTGGAAACCATCCTGGCGCAGCCGCTGGTCCTGATGAAGCGGGGATCGGGCCTTCGCGACATGGTGGAGGAACTCGCGGCCAACCGGGGCGTGGCCCTGACCATCTCGATGGAGACGGACAGTTTGGAAAGCATCAGTCGACTGGTGCAGCATGACGCTGGGATCTCGTTTTTGCCCCGCACCCTGGCGGCGGACGACGTGGCAGCGGGGCGTTTGCGCGTCATCCGCATCACCAACGCCTCCCTCGGTGCCCGCACCATGACGCTGGTGACGCGCAGGGACGGCATGCTGCCCGCGTGTACGGCACTGTTCTGCCAAGATATTCGCCAATGGCTGCGAGGAGAAATGGAGGAGAAGGAACCATGATTGACGTACTGCGGCGGCACGCCCGCCCGCTGCTATGGCTGGTGGCCATCAACGCGGTGCTTCGGGGCGCTTGGCTGTGGTGGGTGCACCCGCCGCAACTGTACGATTTCTCGTGGTATTACACGCACGCCGTGGGCATTCTGCACGGAGAAGGATACAGCTGGTACGGCCATCCCACAGCGTACTGGCCCATGGGATATCCATTCTTTCTGGCCGGGTTGTTTGCTTTGTTCCGGCCATCGGTGCTCCTTGGCCTCGCGGTCAACGCCATGCTGAGCACCGCCACCGTGCTGGTGGTCTACTCGCTGTCTCTGTTGGCGACGGCGAGGCGCCGCGTCGCGTTCGCTGCCGCGCTCGGGTATACGCTGCTGCCCAGTCAGATTGAGTGGAATGCGGTGCTCGGATCGGAAGCGTTGTACACATGCCTGTTGATGGCCGGCCTGGTTTTATACGCGTGGCTCCGGCAACGCGAGAAATCCCCGGCCCTGCTGGTTTGCGCCGGGCTTTGCGTCGGCGTTTCGTGCGTCGTGCGTCCCATTGCGCTCCTGTTTCCATTGGCGGTTCTGTGTGTGGAACGGTGGAGCTATCGACAGTCGTGGCGGCGGTCCCTGGTTCACGGCTGCGCGTTTGCCCTCGGCCTGGCGATTGGCGTGATGCCAGCCACGCTGCGCAATCTGTTGGTGATGCACCACTTCATTGTGGTATCTACCAACGGAGGCGTGGATTTGTGGCAGGGAACGCACGTGGACGGCGTGTACTTCTGGTCATGGGATCCCAAAGTCAATCCGCTTCTCCCCTACAGCCAGAACGACGTTCTGCAGAACCAGGTGGCGACGCACGTGGCGGTGCAGTACATCCTGCATCATCCGCTGCGAACGTTTCTGCACGGCTTGGCCAAATGGTTTTTCCTCTATTGGCAGGACAACAACGTGGTCGGTGTCACTTTCGGCCAGCTGACACCCGCTTGGTCCCCGCGCGCCCTGTGGTGGACAGGTGTCGGCAATACCGCCGTCTACTACCTGTGGATGGCGGTGGCGATGGTCGGGCTGTGTTACGGATTGCGGCACCGCATACCGCTGTCGCCGGCTTGGTGGTTGGCGTTCGCCTACGTCATTTACAACACGGCCATCTTTTTCTTCTTTCCGGCGTGGGACAGGTTTCGCTACCCCATCATGCCCTGTCTCGCCGTCAGTTTTGGCGTCGGTTGGATGGTCGTCTCGGAGCGCTGGCTGCAACGTCGCCGCTTGCCGCGTCTGCTACTATGGAGACGTCAGGATGAGGAGGAGGAACGGGTGTGAGTACCGCATGGAAATGGCCGGAAGATATCGCGGTGGAATGGATCGACGACATTCACCGGCCGCAATACAACAATGATCTCGATCCGGCGCTGGGCCGGGCCGTCGCGGCGGGCGAGCGGCCACCGCTGATCCGCGTCTGGCGGGCGGCGCGCCAGGAGGGCATTGCCGTGAGCCGGAAGGATGTGGCCACCGAAGGTGGACAGGCGGCGCAACGCCAGTTGGAAGCGGAAGGTTTGCAGGTGGTGGTGCGTCAGACCGGCGGCACCGCGGTGCCCCAAGGGGAAGGCGTGGTCCATGTGTCGTACCTGTTTCCCCGTACGTCGGCCAAGGTGACCACCGACGATTATTACCGGGCGCTCTGCACGCCGCTGATGGCGTGGCTGCAGGGACATGGCTGCAATGCAAGCACCGGCGAACTGCGGGGCAGCTATTGCGACGGGAAGTACAACATCCTCGTGGACGGCCGCAAGTTGGTGGGGACGGCTCAGGCGTGGCGCGGCGGCCTGGCTGGAGTTCGCTCGGCGCGGCCGGGGTATGTGCTCGCGCACGCGAGTATCGTGGTGGACGTGGACATGGCCGTGGCCACCGAACGGATCAATCATTTTTACGAATTGGCCGGGAATCCGTATCGGGTCGAGTTGCAGACATCGACGACGCTCCGCGCGTGCGCGCCAGCGTGGCTGGTCGGACAATCCGCCGCCGAAGCGGCGGACACTGTGGTGCGCGACCTGATGGGTTTTTACGAACAGTGGCTTCAAACCGCGAAGCGGTGATTCGGCAGGGAGTTTCCCCTATCGGCTGCACTTGTCTGAATGGTATACTTCAGAGCGGTGATGAAGGGTGCAGCTGAGACGGACATCGAATACAACCCGACATTCCGTGCGGGATTATCCGCTGACGGTTTGGTTGCTCGGCATCGGATGTTTTCTCAATGTGGGCGGCCTTTCGTTGCTTTGGCCGGTGAACGCCATTTACATTCATTCGGTGCTGCACCAGCCGCTGACGGTGGCGAGCCTGGTGCTGATGGTGTACTCCGGCGCGGGATTTATCGGCAGTTATGTGGGCGGACGCCTGTACGACGCGCTGGGCGCCACGCCCGTGCTCGTCGCGGGCTTGGTGTTGTCGGCGATACTGATTTTGATTCCCGTGGCCACCGCCGACTGGTACACGTACATTGCGGTGATGGCGCTGTTCGGCGCTACCTGCGCCATCCCCTTTCCGGTGTTGAACGCGATGGCTGGCCACGCCTGGCCGGAAGGCGGCCGACGGGCGTTCAATTTTCTGTACGTCGCCAACAACCTGGGGGTGGCTGCCGGCACCGCTGTCGGGGGCGTGCTCGCGCAGTGGTCGTTCGACACTGTGTTCATTGGCATCTGCGCGGCTTATCTGCTGTTTGTCCTGCTGGTGGTGGGCGTGCTCCGCAAACCGTTCGCAAGAATCTCCGAGGTGCGGCGCCAACACGCTGCAGCCGCAGATGACCAGGTGTCTATGGCCGTTCAGCCGCGGGTGCCCTGGGTCCCCGTGGTGGTGATGTTCATCGGCTACGTATCCGCGTGGATGGTGTACGTCCAGTGGCAGAGCACCATTTCCGTGTATATGAAGGCCATTGGGTATCCGCTCACCATGTACAGCGTGCTCTGGACGTTGAACGGCCTGCTCATCTTTGCCCTGCAGCCGCTCATTTCTCGAATTGTGGCGCGGTGGTCGTCGCTGTCCGCGCACATGATTGCGGGGACTCTGCTGTACGCCGTCGCGTTTGGCCTGCTCATTCGGGGAAACCAGTACCCGATGTTTGTGGCCGCCATGGTGGTGACCACCGTGGGCGAATTGTTCGTTTGGCCGGCGGTGCCTGCGGCCATCGCGGTGTTGGCTCCGGACAACCGCTTGGGCACGCTGCAGGGATTGGTCGCCAGCTGCGCCACACTGGGGCGGATGATTGGCCCGGTGATTGGCGGGGTGCTGTACGATCATACGGCCATGGCCAACGTTCTCGTCGTGATGTGCTGCGCCACGGTGCTGCCGGCGGCCTGTTTCATCGGGTTCGGATGGCTGAACCGGAGAGGCTTGTCGGCGTCCGGTGTCCCCCATTCCAGCTGAGCGCGCATGATGGAAACCGTTGATTTGTCGGTGATCCTGGGCTACTGTGAAGAGGAATCCACAGGCATTCGGAAGCGAGGGGTACGGATGCGAGAAAGCGGTTTCTCCGCGGCGCCCACGGACACATCACGTCTTCGGCGCCATCGTTGGCTGTTCCTGGCTGGATTGGGCGTTGTCCTCGCCATTGGCGCCGCGTTCGCGGCCCTGACGCTGCAGGCGCTGCGCTACCGCGCAGACAACCGCGGCGAGTTTGCAACGTACATCGCCAACCACCAACTGGGGCAGGTGGATCTCAGCGATGACGACGCCGGTCTATCCCAGCCGTTCTGTGTTGTGCATCTGGCGAGAGACGTGGCGGACAGCCGGATGGAACAAACGCTGTACGACCTAATGTATCAGTACCACACGCTGGACGACGGGACGCAGCTGACGGTGGAGTATCGCAATCCGTCCACCGGCATGACGCACATTCTCGGCGACGCGGTGTACGACAAACCGAACCACGTGCTGCGGCTGACCATCAACAGCGCCGCCGGAGAGCGCGTGGTCACGGAATCCGTGGACTGGAGCTGATGGTTTCACCTCACGAGCCGTCTTTGGACGCTTGCTGTGTCCACCGACGCCACGGCAGGCGCTCCAGCAGCACGGACACGATGATGCCGACCAACATACCGTTGCTGAGCAGCGGCTGCAGCAGGGACGGAAGTGTTGCAAATGCCTCGCTCGGCGTGTTCTGAATGGCCAAACCCAGCAGTGTGGGCAGGGCGATGCGAAAGATGGTGCGAAAGTCGAACGCAATGCCTTGAAGGTTGTTCAGGGCCGCGCCGAATAACTGCAGATACGCCACGAACAGCACCGCGCTGCCGACACTCTCCGGGAGTGTGGCGAAGAAGCCGGAGAGCGTTGGAATGGCGCCGAGCATGGTGAACAGGGCGGCGCCGATGGCAAATGGCGTGCCGTCCAGCAAGCGGGTGGTTCGCAGAAACCCGATGGACGAGGTGTACGGCGCGTACGGAACCAGCGCCAGCGGCCCCGACACGGCGGTGAACAGGCCGGACAGTAGCAGGGAGCGGCGGTATTGCACATCCCGGATGCGGGTTTGAAACACGGGTTCCGCCGCCCGCAGGGTGGCGATGGTGTTGGTGGTGTTGAGCAGGGCGGTCGTCGCGCAGGTCAAGACCATGCTGAGCTGCCAATGCGCGGGCCCCCACGCGAATCCCTGTGCGATGTCTGTCCACCGGGGCACCACCAGCCGCTGACTCGCGCCGAACAAGAGTTGATAGGCCAACCAACCGCCGGCCAATCCAATGAGGATGGCAAAATGGTTGATGAGACCTCTTCCGGCGATGGTCAGGGCGCTGACCAATACCACCACCGTCAGCGACAACAGTGCCACCGGAATGATGAGGCGGCCGGACGCCGTCATCCCGAGCATACCCCGAAAAAAGATGCTGATGAGCTGCGATGAGAGCAGAAATAGAAGGGTTGCCATCACCACTGGGGAGAACCAGCGGTTCAACCACCGGTGTAGCCCGAGCACACCAAAAATAACGACCAAAAGACCGCCCAACACAATCCCCACACTGAGACTGCCTCCGACCACCGGCAATGGTACGCCGGACGCCACGCCCAACTGCGCCAGCCCGAGAATCACGCTCCACCACATTCCGGATTGCCCTTCCATCAATGGCAGCCGGTGGCCAATCAGCCATTGAACAAGGCAGGCGATGCCGGTTACCACAAACGATCTCGACATGGCCCCGGCGACCATTTCGGGCGGCTGGTGGAATGCACTGCCCACGGACAGCGGAATCACGACGGTGTTCGCAAACATGAAGCCGAGCCATTGGACGCCGGCGATGGTTTGCACCCATAGGGCGCGCTGCATGGCGGTGCACTCCTTTCTGTGTCTTGTTGTACCATAAGAAGGGTCTAGGAGGGACAGCCCATGCGACCATACCGCGTAATTTTTTTCGATTTGGATCACACGCTGGTGGACACCAATCGGCAGCACCAGCTCAGCTTGCAGCGCACCGTGCAAACCCTGTACGGCGGTCAGGTGCCACAGGACTTCATTCCTCGGCTGCTCCGGCACCATGACGCACTCTGGAAACAGTACGACGAGCGTATCATCAGCATGCAGGAGCTTCGCCGCCAACGGTTTCTCCGAACCTGGCGGGACTACGGCGTGGAACGCACCGATGACGAAGCGGACGTGTTCAATCAACTCTACATGGATGCCGTGGAAGAGGCGTTGTTTGCGTTTCCGGGCACCCTCGCGATGCTGGCCAACTTGGCGGCGGATCATCAGCTCGGTATCATCACCAACGGCTCCCCTGATTTACAGTGGCGAAAGATGCAGGCAACCGGTATCAGCAAATATATTCCGGAAAGCGCGCTGATCATTTCCGAACATGTCGGCGCCGCGAAACCGCATCCGAGCGTGTACGCGGCTGCGTGTGCCGCGTTGTCCGTCGCGCACGGGGAAGCGCTGATGGTGGGAGATAACTATGCGGCGGATGTGGCTGGGGCGGAAGCTTGTGGATTGGACGCCCTGTGGTACGTTCCAGATGCAGGCATGCCCCACCGCCTTGGCGAGCGCACGGCCTACAGGACGGCGGAAGAAGTCGTTCTGGCCATTCGGGAACGGGAACTCGCGCGGCCCTGACCTCGGGATCGGGAAAGCCGGCGAAGATACGGTGGAAAGCTGCGGGCAGGTGGGTAGATGCTTCGTATGAATCGGCGGATCCAGATGCAGGTTATGAACGAAATCTGTTGACTTTCAGGAAAGAGGTGCTTTCGTGTACGCCAGTATCTGGTCGCTGGTTCCATACCTCGTCGTCGTACCCATCTCCCTGCTGACGCGGCAGGTGCTGCCCGGTTTGTTCGTCGGACTCGTGGTCGGCGCATACATGCTGCATCCGACCTGGTTCGGCGGTGTCGATGCCACATTGTCGTACATACTGAAGGAGTTGGCCATCCCGGACAACCTGCGTCTGATTGTCTTTCTGTACGGCTTCGGGGCGTTTGTCGGACTGGTGCGTGTCACCGGCGGAGTCAGCGGATTCGCGCGCTGGATGTCAACCCGCATTCAATCCGTCCGCGGAGCGTTTGCGGTGACCTGGTTGTCCGCTGCGGCCACATTCATGGCGCCGGATTTCCGCATCATCACCGTGGCGCCGGTGATGAAACAAGTGTTTTCCCGACTCCACATTCCGCCGGAAAAGGTGGCGTTTGTGATTGATGTGACGTCCACGCCCCTCTGTGCCGTGATTCCCATCGGCACAGCGTTCGTCGGATACATGGTCGGGCTCATCAGCACATCCGCCCGCCACTACGGGATTGCGGGCAGTCCGTTTCGCCTCTTTGTGTCGAGTATTCCCCTGAACCTATTCGCCTTCCTGATCATGGCCTACGGGCTGTTCACCACGTTTCGGCCGCAGCGGACGGTGAACCCGCAGGAGGAACGACAACCGGTGACGCAGGAGCGGCGGCTGTCGCTGCCGGTGGACAGCCGTCTGCGGTTGGCATCGCAGCGGCTGCGCATGGAAACCGCCGGTGAACTCACGGCGCAACCGACGGAGCACCGGAACGCAGAGCACCGGGACGATGATGTTGTCGATCCGGTCGAGGTCCTGTCCGAACACGTACCGCCAAAGCTGGTGAACCTGGCGCTTCCGCTCCTGCTGCTGCTCGCGCTCACGCTGTTCCTCACCTGGTGGGACGGCCACCAAAGGGCCCCCGGTTTGTTTCCGGCGTTGGCCCAGGCCAACGCGGCCAAGGCGATGCTGGAGGCGCTGCTGATGACACTGGCGTGCAGCTTCGTGTGGTACACCGTGCAACGCCACCCCATCCAACGCACGTTGTTTGGTTTTCTGGCGGGCGGCAATGAGATGATGAGCGTGATTGTGCTGCTCGTCTTGGTGTGGGCGGTGTCGGCCGTTTCCAATGACCTTGGTTTCACGCAGTACGTGGAGCGAACCATCGGCCACCTTGTGCCT
This sequence comes from Alicyclobacillus contaminans DSM 17975, assembly GCF_000429525.1. Taxonomy (GTDB): domain Bacteria; phylum Bacillota; class Bacilli; order Alicyclobacillales; family Alicyclobacillaceae; genus Alicyclobacillus_A; species Alicyclobacillus_A contaminans. The sequence continues at coordinate 18,392 of NZ_AUCA01000022.1, forward strand.
TCTGCGTTTGTGGCACCGGCATTGTTCTTATTCGGATGCGCGCTGTCGTACGTCATCGGCAGTTCGTTTGGAGCCTGGGGGATGCTGTTGCCCCTCGGGTTTTCGCTCGCCGCCGGTACGCACGCATCCGTCGCGTTGATTGCCGGCGCCGTGTTCGCCAGCGGGACGTTCGGCGGGTTTGTTTCACCGCTCAGCGACGGCACCGTGGCGATGGCCACCGTGATGAAAATGCCGCTGATGAGGTACGCCCGGTACAAGCTGAAGCCGGCGCTGTACGTCGCAGGGGTGAGCGCGGTTGGGTATGCCGTCGCCGGCTGGATTCTCCCCGGGTGAACCGCTGCCGATTTGGTATTTCCGATGAGTTGTGATAACACTGAATCAGACGGTGCTGGCTTGAAGACGTCGCGGCTGTGTATCGTCATCCGCGTGCCGCGGTGTTCAACGCATCGAAGGAAAGGAGCCAATGCAGCGTGATAGACCTCAACTTGCAATTTGCCAAAGATCACATCGCCGATGAGGAGTGGCAGCAATTGCAGCCGTTTGTGGAAGATGCGCATCGACGGCTGCACCAGGGGCAGGTGCCGGGAGCGGATTTCTTGGGCTGGATTCACCTGCCGAGCCAAACGTTGCAATCCGGCGTCGCAGATATTCTCAGTGCTGCAGAAGAAATTCGCGCGCAGGCGGACGCGCTGGTCGTCATTGGGATTGGCGGCAGCTACCTGGGGGCCCGTGCTGCGTTTGAGTGGGTCAAACCGGAGTACTATAACCAATTGCCTGCGGAAGTGCGCGGCGGCCCGGAGCTGTACTTTGCTGGCAACCATCTGAGCCCCGTCGCGCTGCAGCAGCTGCTGAACGTGCTGCAGGGAAAACGCGTCTGCTTGAACGTGATCTCCAAATCCGGCACCACCACCGAACCTGCGGTCGCCTTCCGAATTCTGCGCAAATGGCTGCAGGACCAGGTCGGAGTGGAGGAGGCGCGCAAGCGCATCTATGTGACCACCGACCGGGCGCGGGGCGCGCTCAAGAAGTTGGCCGACGAAGAGGGCTACCGCACGTTTGTCATTCCGGACGACGTGGGGGGCCGCTATTCCGTACTGACCCCGGTCGGCTTGTTGCCACTGGCCGCCGTCGGGGTGGACATCCGCGCGCTGTTGGAGGGCGCCATGCAGGCGGAACAGCGGTTGTCCACGCCAAAATTCGAAGACAACCCGGCCTATCGCTACGCTGCGGTGCGCAACGCGCTGTACCGCAAAGGCAAGACCACGGAAGTCCTCGCGCATTATGAGCCTTCCCTCCGATTGTTCGCGGAGTGGTGGAAGCAGTTGTACGGGGAGAGCGAAGGAAAGGACTTCAAAGGCATTTATCCATCTTCCGTCGCCTATACGACCGATCTTCATTCGCTGGGGCAATACATTCAGGAAGGGTATCGCAACCTGTTTGAAACCGTGGTGAACATTGAGAAGCCCGCTGTCGACTTGACCCTGCCGTCCAATCCGGAGGTGGACGACGGTCTCGAGTATCTCGCTGGCAGACCGCTGTCCTGGGTCAACGATACGGCGCGCGTCGCCACACAGCTGGCGCACTCGGATGGACAGGTGCCCAATCTGTTGGTGACCGTGCCGGATCAATCCGAGGCGTCGCTCGGACAGACGTTTTACTTCTTCGAATTGGCCTGCGCCATCAGCGGGTTGTTGCTCGGCGTGAATCCGTTCAACCAACCCGGCGTGGAGGCGTACAAGGTCAACATGTTTGCGCTCCTTGGCAAACCGGGGTATGAAACACAGCGCAACGCGATTGAAGGGCGCCTGAAGGCAGGCAACTGACAGGCGCTGCGCCCCTTTGTTTCGTAACGCGCAGAAATTCGTTACAATAGTGACCAGCACATCCATGAGCGGCGGTGCGCCATCGGGCGCCCGCCGCTCGGCTGTCGGAATGGACGGTAAAGCGTTCGGGGTTGGGGGGATGCAGGTTGCCGCATCAGTCGGGAAATTCACAGCGGACAGAGAGTCCGACGCGCCTCTTGAGACAGTTCATGTGGTCCAACAAGGGATGGTACGCCTTGTCCATGCTGTCCATCATCGCGTCGGAAATCGTGATGGTGCAATTCCCCAACTTGCTGGGGCGCTTCACCGATGCATTGTCCGCTCACCGCCTGTCGGGGCGGATGATCTTGCAGTACGCGGGGTGGCTGTTGCTGGTGGGCGTGGCGTACGTCATCCTGTACGGCATTGGTCAACTCCGCAACGGACAGCTCGGCCGGGCGTTTGAATATCAACTTCGGAAGCGGTTGTTTGAGCATTGGGAGCGCTTGTCCACCAGCTATTTTCGTCGGCGAAGCATCGGGGATTTGCTCAATCACGCCATGAACGACGTGCGCGCGGTACGAGAAGCGTTGACGGGGGGCATGAACCTGTTCACCAATGCCATTTTTCTCCTCGTCACCACACTGGTGATGACCTTTCGCACCATCAGCGTCCGTCTCACACTGGTCAGCATCATTCCGCTGCTGGCGCTGCCGGTCTTCATCATTTGGTGGGGGCCGCGCATTCGTGAAGCGTCCAAATCCGCCCAGGAGGCGTTGTCCGACATGGCGGCGGTGACGGAGGAGAGTCTGTCCGCCATTCGCCTGGTCAAGGCCACGGCGAGCGAACCGGTGGAGAGCGCCCGCTTCACGGAGAAGGTCGACGCCATCGTCCAGCGCCAAATGGTGGTCTTTCGGCGCAGCGGGCTGTTCCAGACGCTCATTCCGTTCACCGGCAGTGTGAGCTTCGGCATCGCGTTGGCGTACGGCGGGTACCTGACGGTGAGCGGACAGATTGCGCTCGGATCGTTCGTCGCGTTCACGCTGTATCTGGCAATGTTGATCACCCCGCTGCAACAGATGGGTTTTGTATTCAACTACTTCCAGCGGGCGTCAGCGTCCCTGAAACGGTTGGAAGTGCTGTTGAGCGAGGTGCCCGAAATCCAAGATCCAGCCGTCCCCGCGCCCGTGACGCATCTGGAAGGAGAGATTGACGTCAACCTTCCTGCGTTTCAGTATCCTGACGGATCGGAGCCGGTGCTGCGGGACATTCGCTTTCACGTGGCGGCCGGGCAGACCGTGGGCATTGTCGGGCGCACGGGCAGCGGCAAAACGACACTGGTGAACCTGCTTCCGCGCGTGTTCAATCCACCACCCGGCACGGTTCGAATGGATGGCTATGACGTGCATGACTTGGCGCTGCGGACGCTTCGCGAAGCGATTGCGTACGTTCCGCAGGACGGGTTCTTGTTCTCCGCCACCATCGGCGAGAACATCGGGTTTTCCCGCGATGACGCGACGCCGCAGATGCTGCTGCAAGCGGCTGAATACGCCGGGTTTCGCCGCGAGATTGAACAATTTCCGGACGGATTGGACACGGTCGTTGGCGAGCGCGGCGTGACGCTGTCGGGCGGTCAGAAACAGCGCGCCGCGATTGCGCGGGCGCTGCTGAAGGATGCGCCCATTCTCATTTTGGACGACAGCCTGTCGGCGGTGGACATGAACACCGAACAGCATATTCTCGCGCACCTGCGCCGGATTCGCGCTGGCCATACCACCATCATCGTGGCGCATCGATTGTCCGCTGTTCGCCACGCCGATTTCATTCTGGTCCTCGATGGAGGACGCATCGTCGAGCGCGGGCGGCACGAAGCGCTGCTGGAGATGGGTGGATTGTACGCGTCCATGTACCATCTGCAGGAAGCGGCGGTGGAGGAGGTGACGTCATGAGCGCGTTGACACCGTCGGAGCAAGCGCGGCGCGGCGGGAACCGCAGCATGGGCAGTCTGCTGAAACTCCTGCCGTTCGCCAAGCGGTATCGCTGGCACTTCGCAGCCGTGGTGCTGTTGGTGATTGTGTACAACGCAACCACCGTCCTCCCGCCGTACCTTGTGAAGATTGCCATTGACAGCGACATTTCGGGACCGCGTCCCAATCTGCACGGGCTGTGGACCATCAGCCTGCTGTACGTGGGCGTGGTGCTGCTCAGCGTGGCGGCCAACTACCTGCAGATTTTGCTCGTGCAATACGCCGGACAGAGCGTCGTTCGCGAAATCCGCGTGGCGTTGTTCCAACACATCGAACGGCAATCCATGGCGTTTTTCGATACCAACGCCATCGGGCGGTTGGTCACCAACGTGTCCAGCGACACGGAGACCGTCAGCCAGTTTTTCACGAACTTTTTCCTCAGCATGCTTCGGGACGGGCTCTCGCTGGTCATGGTGGTGGTGGCGATGTTTGAGCTTAACGTGCGCATCGCCGCCTGGAGCATGCTGTTGATCCCGGTCCTGTTCGGGATCTCCGCGCTGTATCGCAAACGTCTGCGCCGGGCGTACCAGACCACGCGGACCCGCTTGTCCAACATCATGGCGTTTCTCGCCGAGAATTTGGCCGGGATTCGCATCATCCAGATATTTCACCAGGAGCAGCGGCAAGCCGCCCGCTTCGACGCGTTGAATCGCAGTCATCGCCAGGCCAGCGTTGTCGAATATCGAACGTCCGTTCTGTTCAATCGCACGTTTGAAATGCTCGGCAACGCGGCGGTGGCCGCAGTCGTCTGGATTGGCGGCGGGGCCGTGCTGCACAAGACCATTCTGTTCGGCACGCTGTACGCGTTCATCAATTACATCCGGCAGTTTTTCCAACCCATCAACGCCATCACCCAGCAGTGGAATACACTGCAGTCGGCCGCCGTCGCGGCGGATCGAATCGGTCAGGTGTTGTCGGTGGAGCCCGCCATTGTGGATGCGCCGAACGCCTTTCCGCTCGCCCTCGAGGCGGTTCGCGGAGAGGTCGAGTTTGAACACGTCACGTTCGCGTACAAATCGGAGGTGCCGGTGCTTCGCGATGTGTCGTTTCGCGTGCCGGCGGGGAGTTTCGTGGGAATTGTCGGGCCCACCGGCGCCGGCAAGAGTTCGCTGATGAGCCTGCTCATCCGCTTCTATGATCCCACCTCCGGCCGCATCCTGTTGGACGGCCGGGACATTCGGGACATTCGTCAGACAGATTTGCATCGGGCTGTGGGCTTTGTCCAGCAGGAAGCCAATCTGTTCACCGGTACCGTGCTCGACAATATACGCCTGTTCCGCGACGACATCTCGCGCGACGCTGTGATCGCCGCCGCCGAGGCGGTGGGGGCGCACGAGGTGGTGAATCGGCTGCCGGACGGATACGACACGTTCCTGTACAGCAAGGGGGCCAATCTGTCGATGGGCGAGCGGCAGCTCATCTCGTTTGCGCGCATTGTTTGCTTGAACCCGCGCGTGCTGATTCTCGATGAGGCCACCGCCAATCTGGACAGCCACACCGAAGCGCTCGTGAGCCGCGGCCTGCAGGCGGTCTCGGCCAACCGCACCACGTTGGTGATTGCGCATCGCCTCGCCACCGTGCGGCGCGCGGATTGCATCTACGTGGTGAACCAGGGGCGCATTGTGGAATCCGGACCGCATGAAGCGTTGCTTTGCCGGGGCGGATTGTACGCCGAGATGTACGCGAAGTCCGGGGCGGCGTATGAGGATGGGAAAATGGTGCAACCTATTTAAAGACATCCTTCCCGGCCCCTCGGTGTGGGGCTGAAAGAGAGGGTTGCACCATGCGATGGATGCAAATGCGCCGGGCGGTAGGCGGCGCACTCGCGGTGATGGCTGTGACCGCGGCGCCGAGGGTCGCCCCGACCGCACACGCGGCCGTCGACACGTACCAAGTGGTGACCAATGAAATTTCCGCCAAGCAGCCTGGCGGTGGAACGGTGGACGTGTACCGGTTCGATCCGGCCGTATACGTGGCAGAACAGGGCGACGAGGTGGTGCTCCAGTTTCGCGGTTTGAAGGGGCATGACCATCCGATTGTACTCGATGGGTACAATCTGCATGCCACGGTGCGCCGCAACGAGCGGACGACGCTCCGATTCATTGCGGACAAGCCTGGTTTCTTTCACCTGATTTGCACGGCCCACGCCGACGCGGCGCACGAAGGGCCGATGGAAGCGTATCTGGTGGTCACGCCCAAGTCCTGACCCATCGATACCAGCAAATCTGCGAACGGCCGTCCCGTAGAAAGGGCGGCCGTTTGTCGTGATGATTCGACGGCTGTGAACCTCCGTGCTCCGAGGCAGCGGCGGCCAGGACGGGGGTCATCGGTGTGGTATGATAGGAGAAACGTTTTCCGGCGCGTGCCGTGGAGGAGGAACTATACATATGCCGTTTGGCACTCAGGAGATACAACCGCAGTCCATCGGGCAGATTCTGGATGACACCTTCCGATCCCTGCGACAATTTGCGCGCCCGCTGGCCGTGGCGACCCTGTCCATTTATCTGCCTTATCTGGTGGTGGAGGATATTTTCACCGTCCAGTCCAGCAACGCGCTCGGGGGCTTGGAGAATGTACAGTCGTTCAACGAGGTGATGGCGTACCTGCAGTCGGCCATGCCGCACATCGTCGCCGTGGTCCTCTGGTCGATGGTCGGTGTGTTGTTGGTTGTCCCTCTGCTCTACGCAACGGTGGTCCATTTGTTGATCCGCGCCGCGGATCATGGTGAACCCCCGACCTTTTCCGACGTCTTCCCGCTGGCGTGGCGGCGTACGTTGGCGTTGATTGGCACCACACTGTTCAAGTGGCTGGCGCTGTTTTTGGTGTTTCTCATCTCCGGCGGGATCATCGCCTTGATGATTGGACTGCTGGCGGCGTTTGGCGCCTCCGCCTTGGTGGCGGGCATCGTCGCCGCGGTGCTCAGCGTGATAGCCGTCGTGCTGTACGTGTGGTTGATGCTCAAGTGGGTGATGTCGATTCCGGCGGTGGCGGCGGAGGGCCGGGTCGGCTTCGGGGCCCTGCGCGCCTCGTCCGATTTGGTCAGGCACTCCGTGTGGCGAGTGCTCGGCTTCTTCATCATCGTTGAACTCATTGCTGCGGCTGTCAATGTGGGATTGACCGCCTTGTTCCGTCTGCTTCCAAACGCGGTCGCCGCCTCCGTCCTGGACAGCCTGGTGCAGTTGCTGACCGTTCCGTTCACACTGGTGGCCGCGACGAAACTGTATATGGATTTGCGCGTCCGCCGAGACGCTCGGGAAAACGGGTGATTTCCGCATGAAGAAGGGGCTGCTGGCGTGGATGGGCGATGCGTGGCGCGAACCACCCGATGTGGTCATGGAGGATGCCGCGCTCCCGTGGCTGCGCGTGGAGCATATGGTGTTGGTGGTGTGGTTGGTATCCTTCGCCGTCTACCAACTGGCGCCTCTGTCCGATCCGGATACGCCCTGGCACCTGGCGACCGGCCGCTACATTCTGACACACCATACCGTCCCGACCACCGATCCGTTTTCGTGGACCATGCGCGGCCAACCCTGGGTGACGCAGGAATGGTTGTTTGAAACGGTGCTGGCCTGGCTCGGGATGCACTTTGGCTTTGCCGGTCTCTGGCTGTTGATCACCGTCGTGCACACGGCCACGGTACTCGTTCTGTACCGCGTCTGCCGCAATCAGTCCGCCGGCCATCCTGTGTCCGCCGCTGTCTGTGCGTGCCTCGGGACGCTGGTTCCGCTCGTCTTCTGGACCATGCGTCCGCAGATGGTGTCGTACCTGATGTTCACCGTGTTCCTGTGGATTCTCTCCAATGTCCGCCGCGGGCGTTTTCGTGTGCTGTGGCTCGTACCGCCGCTGATGCTCATCTGGGCGAACGCGCATGGCAGTTCCACCATTGGCATCTTCATGCTGCTGTTGGAGGTGGCGCTGTCCTTTGTGCCGCGGCTCGGCCGTCTGCAGCCGTTGGCGCTGCCGAAGGGCGCGCGTTGGCGTCTGCTGTTGGCCGCGCTGGTGGGCGCAGGGGTGGGGCTCATCAATCCGAACTCGTACCGCGCCTACACATACGCGCTGCTCTCCACCAACCCCACGATGGTGGACAACATCAATGAGTGGCATTCGCCCAACTTTCACATGGACATTTTCAAGTACGGACTGCTGCCGTTTCTGATGCTGTCCTGCCTGATTCTGATGGGGCGAAGAACGCGCCTGCCGCTGCGAGAAACCCTGTACTTTATGGGCAGTTTTGGCGTCATGCTCATCTACCAACGGTTTGCGCCGTACATGGCCATCTCGGCGGCGGTGCTGCTGGCTCCGGTATTGGCCGCATGGGTTCCCCGGCGCCTGTGCGCGACGCGCTTCGTACGGATGATCAGCGGTCTTGTCATGTTCGGCAGCCTCGTGTACTTTGGCACCCAGCTGCCGGAGGCGAAGGGGCCGGTTGACGCCCATTGGTCCACCGGATCGTACCCCGTGTACGCGGTGAACTGGCTCGAACAACACCATCTCACCAGCCGGATCCTGAACGCGTATCAGTGGGGTGGATACCTGATTTACCGCGGCATACCCACATTTGTCGATGGACGAACCGATATTTTTCTGCAGGGACAGAACGTGTTTTCGGATTATCTGGCTATCAAGGATGTCTGGTGGAATGGCCCGGATTTAATCGACATCTACAAATGCGACGTGGTGCTGTTCCCGAGCGGAGATCCCGTCGTGACCTACCTGGTTCACAATCCGGAGTGGCACGTTGCGTACCAGGATGCCACCGCCGAAGTGCTCGTGCGCAATACGGTATCCGCGCCCGACCCCCAGACAGGGACCTGAAACACCGGGGAGTGGCCGGTGTCACCATTCTTCCTCCGCCTTCGTATCATGGCGTAGGCGTACGTCCATGGCGTATGTGGATAAAGAGTGAAGGGTGGTGCAAGCATGCGAATCCACACGGTGGTTGCAGGGAACACGCTGCGCGCCGTCGCGGCGCAGTACGGAACCACGACTCGAGAGCTGCAGCATCTCAACGAACTGCAAAGCGAGGACGTGATTGTTCCCGGTCTCCATCTGTTGGTGCCAGGGCCCGCCTATTTGGCGAGACCATACACGGTGCAGACGGGGGAATCGGTGGATGTGCTGGCTCGCAGGGTGGGGTTTCCGACCGAGGACCTGCGGGGGTGGCTCGGGCTTCGGCCCGGTCAGACGCTGCGTGCCGGGGATCGCCTCTACATGCCGGCGCGCGTTCAGAGCCGTCGGACCATTGAAGTGAACGGCTACCTGTTGCCGCAGGGAAATGTCAACGATGCCCGCGTTGTCCAGGATGTGGGGCAACGCTTGACGTATCTGTGCGTGTTCAGCTATCAGGCGCGCGCCGACGGGAGTCTGGTGGGACAGCGGGACAACGAGGCGCTGTCCGCCACGCGCCAACTGCGGGTGGCCCCTCTGATGACCGTGACCAATTTTGACGGCAACAACTTCAACACGGAATTGGCGCACACGCTGCTCTCCAACAATACGCTCACGCAGCGATTGATTGACAACGTGCTTCGGACCGCGCGTAACCGCGGCTTTCGGGGCGTCAATGTGGACTTTGAGCACATGCGTCCCACGGATCGGCCGCTGTACAACGAGTTCATTCGAAAGTTGGGCGCCGCGCTGCGGCCCCAGGGATTATCGCTGTCCATTGCCATGGGGCCAAAGACGTCGGATGATCCCACCGCCAGTTGGATGGGCGCCTTCGACTACCGGACGCTCGGCGAAGAAGTGGATTTCCTGATGCTGATGACGTACGAATGGGGCTGGGTCGGCGGCCCCCCGATGGCCATCGCGCCCATCAACCAGGTGCGTGCGGTGTTGAACTATGCGACCTCGGTGATTCCATCCACGAAAATCCTGATGGGCATGGCGCTGTATGGCTATGACTGGCCGCTGCCGCATCCGCAAGCGGGGCGCGCGTCGGGATTGAGCAACAAGAGCGCGCAAAACCTTGCGCTGGATCAACAGGTGCCCATTGAATGGCATGTCGCCGAGGCATCGCCGAGCTTTCGCTACCGGGGATCGGAAGGGAACGAGCGGGTGGTGTGGTTCGAGGACGCGCTCAGTGCCGCGGCAAAGCTGCAACTGGTCTACGATTACAATCTTCGAGGCATTTCCGCGTGGGTGCTCGGCAACGAATTTCCGCAACTGTGGCACTTGGTGCGCGACAGCTTCACGGCCCGCAAAGTGTAGCTTCCATGGACCGGGAGCGCGTGGAAGCCTGTCTCTGTGCAGTGGCGGCTGAACAGAGACGGGCTTTCCGACGCGCCTTTCGCGCGTCAGATTTGAAAACTGCGCACCGCTTCCACCAGTTCGTTGGCCAAGGATGTGAGGGCGGTGGCCGAAGCTGCAATCTCCTCCATGGTGGCCAATTGCTGTTCCGTCGCGGCTCCTGCGTCCTGCGTGCCCGTTGCGTTCGTGTTGGCCACGTTGTGAATGTCCCGAATGGCATCCGACAAGCGCGTGCTCTGGGTCAACCGTTGCGCAGCGTCGTTGACGCCGCGGATCTGCTCTGCAACTTCCTCGACGGCGCGGTGAATATCGGTGAAGGCCGTCCCGCTGGTCTCAGCCGTCGCGATGCCCGTGGACACCTCCGCTGCGCCGGCTCGCGTGGCCTCCACTGCGGAAGCGATATGATTTTGGATGTCCTGAACGTACGCCTGGATACTCTGGGCGGACTTCGCGGATTGTTCCGCCAGGGCGCGAACTTCCGCCGCGACGACGGAGAATCCCTTCCCTTCAGCCCCTGCCCGCGCCGCCTCGATGGCCGCGTTGAGCGCGAGCAGATTGGTCTGTTCCGCGATGGTGGTGATGGTTTCCACAATGCTGCCCACGTGGACAGATTTCTGGTTCAACTCTTCCATGGTCTGGGTCAGGTCCGTGATCTTTCCGTGAATCGCGTGCATCTGCTGAATGGACTGGGCCACGCTGTTGCGGCCGCTCGTCGCCAGGTCGGACGCCTGCTGGGCGTTCGCGGTCACCTGGGCTGCGCCGGCGGCAATTTTCTCGAGCGCATCGGACAGTTCATCAATCACCTGTTGACCGATTTCAATGCGGGACAGCTGTGTTTCCGATCCGGCCGCGATTTGTTGGATGACGCCCGCGATGTGTTCGGAAGCTTTGCACGTTTCATTGGCGCTCGCTGACAATTCTTCGGCGGATGCGGCCACCTGATCCGCGGTGGACATCACTTGACCGATGACCGACCGGAGGTTCTGCTGCATTTTGGAGAATGCCCTGCCCAATCGGCTCACTTCGTCCTTGCCGTCGCTGTGAATGGGAACACTTTCGTCCAAGATACCGTCTGCAATGCGCTCGGAAATGCCGATGACGACGCGCAGCGGGCGCAGAATGGTCCGCGTGGTCACCCACCACACGGCGGCCACGGTGAGGAGCAGCAGCACCACGCCCGTACCCAGCACCGCCCACAGGAGCTGCGCCAGTTGTTGAAGCGCCGAGGCCATGCTGAACTGCACGCCAACCACATAATTCGGAACCCCATCACTGCCGTGAATGGGCGCGGTGACGTCGATGATGTTGCCCGACACACGAACGACGCTGCTGTCGGACTTTGCCGCCTGCACATCTTCGGAATCCGCTTTCTTCCCAACATCCGCAGCGACCGTGGACACCACCGCGGTGGCTGTGGCACCGCTCAGTTTATACAGATCCAGCCGCACCAACTGGTTGTCGCGCTGCTGCAGTTCGTTGATATCGGCCTGCAGGTCGACCGTGGTGGTGGTGTTTGTGACCATGGCATCCAAGGTTCGGATGATGGCCAACGACCGTTGTTTTTCTTCTGAGATGATGAGACGACGACTCTGCGCGTAAACAATGGTCAAGCAAATGGCTGCGAATGCAGTGATGGCTGTACCGCAAAGCAGGACGAACTTACGACTGATACTCACCCTTACCCCTCCAACATTCTCTGTGTTGCCGTACGCTGGCGGCGTGGTTCGTCAATTCGCCGAAAGAATGCGCTTTCCTGTTTGGTCGCGATCGTTTTTTGGCGAAAAGATCACTTTCTGGCCCGGCCTGGGAGAAACGACTTGCGCATGGTCCGCAGGGGAAGTATAATCACCATAATATCAGAATATTGTTTGGTTCGATGAAGAGGAAAAGTACTTCGCGTTGCTTTTGCGCAGAGAGGGATGGTCAGCGGCTGAAAGCCATCCTGCGAAAGTGTGAAGGAACCGGCCTCCGAGATGGCACCCGAACGCACAGTGAGTAAGGTGCCCGTTGACCACGTTATGGTCACAAGAGATCTGGGCGTGGATGGTGTTGCATACGCCTGGAATCAGGGTGGTACCGTGGGATGCAAACTCCCGCCCCTGCCAACGGCAGGGGCGGGAGTTTTTGATTTCCGCGCGGTTCTCACTGTCATTGCAAAAATCAAGGGGAGGCGAGTCAGGATGACGTACGACAAAGTGTTTGTGATTGGTGCGGGTTCCATGGCGGAAGCGTTCATTCGCGGCGTGACCGGGGCGGGGGTTGTCCGACCGACGGATATCCGCGTCATCAACCGAAGCCGAGCGGATCGGTTGAAGCACGTTGTCGACACCTATGGGGTGGTGGCGGCCGACGGCTACGCGGATGCGGCCGGCGCGGCACTGGTGGTGTTGGCCGTCAAGCCGGCGGATGTGGCGGAAGCGCTGCTGCGCGTGGCCCCCCACCTGAACCAAGCGCTCCTGTTGTCGTTTGCGGCAGGTGTGAACCAGGGATATATTCGTGAACGGTGTCCGTCGGTTCGGACGGTGCGGGCCATGCCCAACCTGCCGGTGGCCGTCCGGAACGGCGTGACGGCCGTCGCCTTTGGCGACGAAACCACGCCATCGGACAAAGAATACATTCACACGCTGTTGAACGCGCTCGGGGCTGTTGTTGAACTGCCAGAGCACCTGATGGATGCGGCGACCGCCGTGTCCGGCAGCGGACCGGGCTTCCTCTGCTACATCCTTGAGGGCATGGAGACGGCCGCTGCCAAGCTCGGGTTGGCACCCGAATTGGCCCGCATCATGCTGATTCAGACGATGGTGGGGACAGCGCGGACACTGGCTGAGTGGGATGTGTCCCCGGAGACCCTGAGACAACGCGTGACGTCGCCTCACGGCACCACCGAAGCCGGGGTGAAGCAGTTGGACTCAGGATATGTTCGCGGTTATGTGTACGAAGCGGTGCTGGCCGCAGCGGCGCGGGCGGCGGAGATGGGCAAGTCGTATCTGCCCGCGCAGACGGCCGCAGAGTAACATATTCCCCTTGCCGCGCGGTACGCAATTTGATATGTTGGGATAAGCAACCGGCCGGTTGCGTGTGATGAACTTCATATCGGCTCGTATAATCGCGGGAATACGGCCCGCAAGTCTCTACCAGGCAACCGTAAATTGCCTGACTACGAGTGGAAGCACATCTAGGGTTCCGTCGCGGTTCATTCGTGACCGGCGAGTCTGGACCGAGCGATGTGAGCACATGGTGCTACACCTTTGGGAGAAAAGCCCGGGAGGATAGGTTTCACTTGGCGGCGCAGTCGCGCAGGCCGTACCTGTCCGACCGGGCTTTGCTGTGTTTCCACGAGAGGACACGGAGGGATATTGTGAATCGATTGCAGGAGCGGATTGTGCAGGACGGTGTGGTCCTTTCGCCAACCGTGCTGAAAGTGGACGCCTTCTTAAATCACCAGGTCGATCCGGAGCTGGTGATGGACATCGGCGCCGCCATGGCGGCACCCCATCGCGACGCCGGCGTGACCAAAGTGCTGACGGTGGAGGCGAGCGGCATTCCCTTGGCCATGGCGACCGCCCTGGCGTTGGGAGGGATTCCGTTTGTCTACGCGAAGAAAAAGCGGGCCATCACCCAGGGTGACGCGGTCTGGACGGCGCCGGCGTATTCGTTCACGCGCCAGGAATCCTACCATGTGAGTTTGTCCAAAGCGTACCTCGGCTCGGAGGATGTGGTGCTGATGGTCGACGACATTCTGGCAGAAGGTTCCGCGTTGACCGCTCTGACGGAGATTGTGCACCAGGCGGGGGCCCGTGTGGTCGGCGCCGTGGTGGCCGTGGAAAAGCGATTCCAGTCTGGACGCGAGAAACTGGCGCAGATGGGCGTCCAGGTCCGGGCGTTGGCGGGGATTGAAAGCATGTCAGCCAATGGTATCACGTTTGCCCAAGATGACGAATCCCGGACTCCGGAGGTGATGCTGCCATGACCAGCGGAAAGACATGGATTCTCGGGATTCAGCACGTGCTCGCCATGTACGCGGGGGCTGTGGTGGTGCCCATTTTGGTCGGGGGCGCTTTGAAACTGTCGGCTGTGCAAATGGCGTATCTGATCTCGGCAGACCTGTTTACGTGCGGCATTGCCACGCTGCTTCAGGTGCTCGGCACCCGCTGGCTGGGCGTGGGGCTGCCGGTGGTGCTCGGATGCACGTTCACCGCGGTCGGTCCGCTCATTTCCATCGGTTTGACGGACAATCTGCCCACCGCGTTTGGCGCGATTTTGGTGGCCGGTCTGGTGGTCGTCGTGTTGGCGCCGGTGTTCGGACGTTTGTTGGCCCTGTTCCCAACCGTCGTGACGGGATCCGTGGTGACCGTGATTGGTTTGTCTCTGATTCCCGTGGCCATGAACGACGCGGCCGGCGGGCAGGGAAGTCCGGACTTCGGCCAGCCGGTCAATCTCTTGTTGGCGTTGTTTACACTGTTGGTCATTTTGCTTTTGAACCGGTGGGCCCGCGGATTTCTGCGCGCGATTTCCGTGCTCATTGGCTTGGTGCTCGGCACCCTGGCCGCAGCGGTGTTTGGAAAAGTGTCCCTGCAATCGGTGGCGCAGGCAAACTGGATGGGTCTCATCCATCCACTCTATTTCGGCCGCCCTCAATTCCATTTGGCCGCCATCGTCACAATGTGTGTGGTGTGCGTGGTCAGCATGGTGGAATCCACCGGCGTCTACTTTGCTCTCAGCCGGATTACCGGCCGGGAACTCAAGGACGCGGATGTGGTGCGCGGTCTGCGCGCGGAGGGCGTCGCCATTGTTCTGGGGGGATTGTTCAACACTTTCCCATACACGACCTTTTCTCAAAATGTCGGCCTGGTCTCCATGACTGGCGTGAAGAAGCGCAGCGTGGTGGCGGCTGCGGGGGTGCTGCTCATTATCCTCGGGTTTCTGCCCAAAATCGCGGCACTGACGACGGAGATTCCCAGTTCAGTGCTCGGTGGCGCCATGATTGCCATGTTTGGGATGGTGGTGGCATCCGGACTGAATATCCTAAAAATGGTTGATTTACACCGTCAGGAAAATATGCTGGTTGTCGCCTGCAGCGTTGCTGTCGGCCTCGGTGTCGCGGTGGTACCACAAATGTTTGATCATTTGCCGGGGGCGTTAAAGATGCTTTTGCAGAGCGGAATCGTCATGGGTTCCGCCACCGCCGTCGGCCTCAACCTGCTGTTGAACCGTTCATCGGTGAGATCGGTGACAGCACCGGACATGGCGATGGAGTCCTAGCGGACTTCGTCCTTGGGCGCGCTCCGTTCACAAAACTTTTCTCGCTGTATAGATGTTGAATTCAGACAGATCACATATAATAAGGATACATGGTTTACATGCGTTCGAAGTCAGCAACCGTGTATTCGATGCAGACGCTGCGGCTGACCGTCCAAACGGGAAAGTTGTGGCGTTTTGTTTGATGTCTGATAACCCAGGGGGAAGTGAGGCCTCTGCCATGAACATGCAAGACTTGCACCGAATGCTGCAGCCGATTGAGCACTGGAATCGCAAAATCCTGGCCGTATTGTGGGTTGTGTTCGGCTTTGCCGTCTGCATCGGCATCGTTCATTTGGTGGTTGTGGGAGAGGCTTGGAAGCATATTCTGGTTGGCTCTGTGCTGCTGCCCATCGGACTGCTGTTGGTGGTAATCGGTGTGTCGGAGTGGCTGGTGCGTTCTTCGCCCGTGCCAAAGGACTGGATTTTTCTGGTGGCCGCTGATTTCATTGCCGTTTGTCTTCTCATCTGTAATCCGGAACTGCCGATAACGGCTTCAGTCTTTTTCCTTCCCATACTCATTTCCGTGTTCTATTTCGTACCGAAGAAAGTCATGTACATGACCGTGGCGGCCTGTCTCACGCTGCTTGCCGTATACGGTGTGGATCCACCTCTGCGCGCGCATCTGGATGTGGCCGACTTGATCACGTTCATCGCGGTGCTCTTAGTGGGCGGTTTCATCTGTGTCCAATTCATGCAGCGGAGCGTGGAAATGGTCGCCCAGTTGCAGCTTTCCATTGAAGCGAATCAAGATTTGATGGTTCAAAAAATTATGATGGAAAGTGTATCCAAACGGGATGGACTCACGGATGCGTATAATCACAAATCATTTCATCAACATTTGGAAAATGTATTGCGGCAGAGTGACGCTCAGGGCACGCCCGTACACCTGCTGATCTTTGACATTGATAATTTCAAGCGAATCTAATGATACGTTTGGACATCATGTCGGCGATCAGATTTTGCGCCGAGTGGTTCAGGTCATGAAGGAACAGGTGGGGCCCAATGACTTCGTGGCGCGTTACGGCGGGGAGGAATTTGCGCTGATTCTCCTCGACCGCAGCGACGCAGAGGCGGATCAGATTGGGGAATGCATCCGCCTCAACGTTCGCGCCATGCACCATGAGGAAATTGACGGTTCGGTGTCCATCAGCGGTGGACTCGCCCGGTATGAACCCGGACGCGGCAAGGAGTGGTTGTTCGTCACGGCGGACGAAATGCTTTATCGCGCGAAACACGAAGGGAAAGACAAGATTGTCGCACACCACGCGATAAGTGCGCGATGATCCGCCGCAGATAGTCACCCGCAGGGTTTCATCCGCAGCGGCCAACGCCCATCGGAAATGAGCTTCAAGCGTGCTCAGCAGGAGGTGGGTCCGATGACGACGCGGTGGCGGATGTCTGCGGCTCAGACGACGCGGCATCCACAGCCTCTGAGAGTTCGGTCAACGCTCGCTCCATCTGCCACACCTGCTGCCAGTCGAGGTCAGGCAACAGGTCATGAAAGTCGTACAACCATTCCGCGGCCAGAGAGTACTTCCATGCGGCGTCGGCAAAAAAACCGGCAGCCTGAGTAAATTCTTCCCATCGGGCCTGAAGAATTTGTTTTGTGGTATTCTCCGCTGCGGGTTCTTCGGCTTCGTCCAGGTGTTGGGCGACGTGCCTTCCGACGTTGTCCCAGAGCTGCGCGAACAGCGCATCGTCATCCAGGTGGTCAATGTGCAGGACACCGCGGAGGTGGTCCAGTTCATGGCATATCACGCGAGCCAGCACCCCTTGCGCGGTCCGTTGGCGGATGTTCCCATGTCTATCCGCGCCCTCCACAGTCACCTCCCATGGACGCGTCAACCGCACCGTGAGGTCCGGGAAGCTCGCGCACGATTCCGGTCCGAGCTGCTCTCCGCGCTGAGAGACCAACCTCGGGTTTACCCATTCTTCCACCTGTTCGCCGGTGTCAACGACCATGACTTGAACCGGTATTCCGAACTGTGGCGCGGACAACCCCAGCACACCGTGAGCCGACAGGGCCTCCGCCAGGTTATCCAGCAGTTGATGGAGTTCCTGGTTGAACTGTACTACGGGCTGGGAGATCTCTCGCAAGCGGGCGGTGTCTCCCTGTTCAATGCTGTGGACGGACATGTCCACCATCCCTTCCTACGATGGAATTCCCTATTACATACGCTCGGCCGCTGTACCGTGGCGCGGGCGCTGGCCTAGTTCAATTCCGAAGACCTGAAGTATAGATAAATCATGGTGCTGTCATAACTTGAGTTTGCCGAACGTGACAAACTCACGCGGGAGGCGGAGGGGGATGGAGATCCTAACAGCGGCGCAAATGGACGCACTTCGCGCGTCCGGCCGCATCAATGCGGAGGTGCATGCGGCGCTTGCCACACAAGTGGTCGCGGGGGGCACCGGTAAGGCGTTGGAACAGGTGGCCAAGCAAATGATTCATGACGCTGGTGGACATTCCTCGTTCGAGAGAGAAGGGCGTTTCCCAGCCTGTCTGTGCGTGTCCATCAACGATGAAATCGGTCACGGTCTGCCAAGCGAACGACCGTTTCAACCGGGCGATGTGGTCAAAGTGGATCTGGGTGTGGAATTTGATGGAATACACACCGATTGCGCGCATACGTATTTGATTGGCCCTTATGACGACCGGGCGGAACGGTTGGTGCGTGCCGCGTACCGGGCGCTGTACGACGGGATTGCGGCGGCTCAGCCCGGCCATCGAATTTCCGATATTTCCTATGCCGTGGCGCGATCCGTGCACAACGACGGATGGGAGATTGTGCGTCACGCATTCGGGCACGGCATCGGCGCGCGTTTGCACCAACCTCCGCAGATCCCGAGCTTTGGACCACCGGGGCGCGGCGCGCGATTGCGGGTGGGGACGGCCATCACCATTGAACCCGTGGTGGTGGCGGGACTGCGCTACACCCGCACCTTGGCGGACGGTTGGACTACGGTCACCGTCGATGGGAGCCTCGCCGCGCATGTCGAGCACACGGTGCTGATTTCAAACGATGGTCCTGAAGTGGTGACAGCGATGCCCGCCTCTTCGCACGAAGACGCGCGACCACGTCTGGGTGATCCGCTGACGCGGCCATCGGCCATAGATGTCGGGGGCCACTCCATTGATTTGCACAGCCTGGGTCCGGCCGATATGGAGGAGGCTCTCGCGTTGGCGCATCGGACGATGGACTCGGTTTTGGTGGAAGCCTGGGGCCGTCGCGTTCATCCGAATGATCTGTTCGGCCGGAAGGGCAGTCAGGGGTGGGTGTGTCGCGATGCCCAGGGCGACCTGGCGGCGTTCGTCATCTTCGAGAAGGTGCATCTTCTGCACGTGCACATCCTCGCGGTGGCGGAGGCTTGGCAGGGCACAGGGCTTGCCCACGGGTTGTTCGATGTTCTGGAGCAGGCTGCGGCGGAGAGCGGATTGCCGGGGCTGGAGCTGTGGGTACAGGAAAACAATCTACGTGCCATTCGCTTTTACCAGCATCGCGGTTTCCAAGATGCGGGCGTGCCGTACGTCAACACACGACGGATGATCAAGCGGTTATGACGCCGATTACGGAAATCACCCACCCAAAACCCGAACGATAACTTGCCAAAAAGGTAAAATGTACGTATATTGTTCTTTTGGGTTTTGTCTCCGCGCCACTGTACTGCAGCGCGGCGAATCAAGGATGGGGAAAGCAGGTGGTTGACGTGTCGCAAACCTACGACGCGCTCATCGTCGGCGCAGGTCCCGCTGGATTGTATGCTGCCTATGAATTTACGCGGAAGCGGCCGCAGAGCCGCGTTCTGTTGCTTGACAAAGGGGTGGAGGCACACCGTCGGCGCTGTCCAATCTTGGAAGAGCGGATCGCAAAGTGTCCGCCCGCCAACAAGAAGAAGGATTACGCGGGCTGCCTGCCGGCCTGCGGCATTTTGAACGGCGCTGGGGGAGCCGGGAGCTTCAGTGATGGGAAGTTCAACATCACCGCGGAGTTCGGTGGATTTCTGACTGACTATTTATCCCCGTCCGAAGTGCTCAACTTGATTGAATATGTGGACGCCATCAACCTGGCGCACGGAGCGCCGGGCGCCATCACCGATCCGACGACGGATGCCGTCCGGGCGATTGAACGCAAGGCGGCCGGGGCTGGTCTGAAGCTGCTCCGCGCGCGCGTGCGCCACATCGGTACCGACAAAAACCTGGAATTGATGAACAGCATCTTTGAGTATCTATCGGCGCGGATTGAACTTCGATTCCGGACGTTTGTGGAGGACTTTTTGATTGCGGACGGGCGGGTGCATGGCGTGGTCACCCGCGACGGCGAGGAAATCTACGCGAAAAACGTTCTGGTTGCGCCGGGCCGCGATGGCTCAACCTGGTTGAGCGATCTATTTCGAAAACACGGGCTGAAGATGACCAACAACCAGGTGGACATCGGAGTTCGGGTGGAAACATCGAATGTGGTCATGCAGGAGATCAACGAACACCTGTACGAAGGAAAGTTTATTTTTGAGTCTCCGTCCACGGGTCTGCGCTGTCGAACGTTCTGCAGCAACCCATCGGGTCATGTGGTGATTGAGAACCATTCCGGCGTGATGGCGGCCAACGGACACGCCTACAAAGATCCGGCGCTCGGCACCGAAAATACCAACTTTGCACTGCTCGTCAGCCATCGGTTCACCGGGCCGTTTGACCGGCCCAATGAGTTTGCGAAGCAGATCTGCCGACATGCCAATGAATTGTCGAACGGATCCATCATCATTCAGCGCTACGGGGATTTGCTGAAAGGCCGTCGCAGTACGCCACAGCGCATTCGCGAAGGATTTATCGAGCCTTCGTTGAAGGAGGCGGTGCCGGGCGATCTCGGTTTGGTGCTGCCCTACAAGACGATGGTGGCGCTCCGCGAGATGATAGAGGCCCTGAATTACGTCACGCCGGGCATTGCCAGTGAACACACGTTGTTCTACGGCGTGGAGGCCAAGTTTTACGCCGCTCGGGCGGACGTGGATTCACGCCTGGAGACCCAGGTGAAAGGGCTGTACTGTGCCGGCGACGGCCCGGGCATTTCCCGGGGCATTTCTCAAGCCGCCAGCAGCGGCGTGTATGCAGCACGCAATATCATGGAGACACTGGTGTAGACGCGAGATGCACCTGGGTTCGTTTGAACGGGTTTCTGGCTCTCGCATCACCACTCGGGTGTATTGAGGAAAAGGGAGGTTATTCCTCCCGTTTCTCTTACCCGTGCGTATCGTTGGAGTGTGGTACACTCGGGGTGGCGAGCGGGCACCCCGGCGCATCATTCGGGACCTGCCAGGGGAAAAATTGGACTAAGGCGGATGAATGGTGCTTCAGGACGATGCATACATAGTAGAGACAACCTACGATGCGATTCATTGGATTTATACGTCGTTTTTGGCCGTGAAGGCGTCCATCGCGGGCAAACCGGATTGCGAAGTTCGACATCCGGAGTGGACAAGCCACCTGTTGGAACGGTTCGGGCGGCCAGACAAGTACGGATACAACGTGGCCGTGACCGGAAGCAAAGGCAAGGGATCCCACGCCATTTTGCTCGCAGGGATGCTGCAGAAACTGGGTTTTCGCGTCGGGTTGTTCACGGGCCCGCATCTGGTGGACTTTATGGAGCGATTCCGCGTGAACGGTCGAATCATGCCTGAGTCATCCTTCCGGGCGTACATTCAACAGGTGCGCTCCGAAGTGAACCGCGTGGCGCTGCCAGACGGACAATATTTTGGTCCGGTGGGTCTGCTGGCGGTGGTTGCAGCGCTGTGGTTTCGAGACGAGCGCACCGATGTCAACATCTTTGAATTGGGCCGCGGCGCGCTCCACGACGACGTGAATCGCATTCACCACGAGGGCGCTGTGGTTGCGCCCGTATTTCTCGAGCACGCGCGAGAATTGGGACCGACATTGGCCGATGTTGCGCGAGAAAAGGCTGGGATTATCACGTCGGATACGCGGTGGGTGTGCAGTCATCCTCAGTCCGATGTGGTGCAGCGGGCGCTGTTGGCGCGGGCTGGCGCGGAGCGGGCGGCCGTTCGTTCCCTCGGTGCGCAGATTCCGAAAGGGACGGTGGCGGGCGATGTTTTAACGCTCTCCTACCCCGAGGCGCAATATCGCATCACACTTCCTTTTGCGGACGGATTTATGGCGCAAAACGCCAGTGTGGCGTTTGACGCCGCGCGTCAGGTGTGGCGGAGGCTCCGCGAAGGGGAGCGTCTGGCGACAGCCATCGACCTGTCACAGCTTCGCTTGCCGGGGCGGCTCCAGGTATTGGCGGATAAACCGCTGACGGTGCTGGACGGGACCATTCACGCAGAGTCGGCCGTGTACCTGAGACAGTGGGTGGCCGCGCGACGGCGTGGCCGGGCGGGGAAAGTGGTCGCCGTGGTCAGCGTCCCTGCGGACAAGGACGGCGAAGGTGTCATTCGGGAACTGTCGCAGGTGGTGGATAAAATTCTCTTGACAACCTCCGGTAATCCGCATCTCCGTTATCATCGGCAGTTGTACGACGTGGCCCGCCGGTATCACGCGGCCTGCGACTGGTTCGAGCAGGTTCAGGATGCATTGACCAGATCTCGGCTGGAGACCACCGCCGAGGATCTGCTGGTCTTCGCCGGAACGCAGTCGTTTGTGGGAGACGTGTTGAAGAGGTATCCAGTCGATACCAGGACCTTATGGGCGGATACGGAAACGGAGCGTGAGCGCTGTTGATCTGGCAATTGATACTGCTCGGCATCGCCATGGGCATGAACAATGCGTTGGCCTCTGTTGCACTGGGAACCATGAATCTCTCGAGGGTCCAACAGTTCAAAACGGCGGTGGTGTTTGGCGCGTTTGAGGCGCTGATGCCGGTGATTGGGCTCTTCCTCGGCAGCGAATTGGCACAGGTGGCTGGGCGGTTCGCCAAATTCATCGGGATTGGCGTATTGGTTGTGCTTGGCGTCTATCTGCTGCTGAAGCAGGCCGACGCCAACGACGACGAGTCGCCGCGCAAAATGGGAGCGCAGGGGCTGCTGTTGGCCGCGGCTTTAAGTCTGGACAACCTGACGGTTGGATTCGGTCTCGGGATGCTTGCCGTGCCCATCGGATTGGCCGCCGTTGTATTTGGCTGCATCAGTTTGGTGATGACACTGGTCGGGCTGGAGGCTGGGCGATTTCTTGGATCGAGAGTGTCCATCTCTGCGGACAGGTTGTCCGGCGGTGTCTTGCTGTTGATTGCCACGGTCATGCTCGTGGTGCAGTGAGCCTGGGGGTGGCACAGATTGAGCAGAGCGCCCATAGGCTGTGGGTAGCGATGAGCAACGCACAGAGGAGAAGGGGCGTGCAGTGTGAATAACCCAGTTTGGTCTGAATTACTCAACGACGTGCTGCCAGGCAGAGTGGAAAAGCCGCGATTGTCGGGATTGACGATGGTGATTGACACAGGGCTGCCGTTGGGGCTGACGCGCGATATTCTGGAAATGGCCGCGCCGCACATTGACTTTTGGAAGTTTGGATTCGGCAGCGCCTCCGTGTGTCCGCCGCATGCGATGGTGAATAAGGTTGCCCTTTGTCAGGAGTATGGTATCCTTGCGTATCCCGGCGGAACCTCTTTGGAGATTGCCGTGCTGCAGAATGTGTGGACAGAGTATCTGGACATGTTGTGGGATGGCGGCGTACGCGTGGTGGAGGTGTCGGATGGCACCATCACGCTGCCTTTGGCACAGCGTCGGGAGATCATCCGCACGGCTCGGCACAAAGGTTTCACCGTGCTCGCCGAGGTTGGGAAGAAGGAGCGCGGGCGCTACCTCGACGGCGATACGATGGCATCCCTCATCCACCAGGATTTGACACACGGGGCGCACTATGTCATCGTGGAGGGCCGCGAAGGGGGAAAAGGCGTTGGCGTTTTTCAGGCGGACGGCGGCGTCAAAGAGGATGCGGTGGACCAATTGTTGCGCGGACTCGGCCCCATGGCCACCCGCGTCATCTGGGAAGCGCCGCTGGTCGAGCAGCAAATCTACTATCTGCGCACGTTCGGACACAAAGTGAACCTTGGCAACATCAAGCCGCTTGAGGTGATCGCATTGGAGAGCCTGCGCCGAGGATTGCGCAGCGACACGTTGCGCGAAGCGCTGCCGGCGTCGGAGGCCGCTGAGCCGTCCGAGGCGAGCGACGAGATGGTCACGTTGCCGCCTGCCGCCAGTGACGAAGTGCTGCCACGACCCACGTTGTGGACGCAGGCGCGCACAGGCATGCATGATGAGCGCCGTCATCGCAGGCAACGGCTGAATGGATAGTGGCGGTGGCCGCAGCGTATTGTGCAGCGGCACACCGCACAACAGCGGTGCCCGGACCATGCCGGGCACCGAGTCTGTATGATGATTTCCGTGGTGGACGGTTATTTGGCTGCTTTGGCGGCGTTCAGCGCAGCCTCGTAGTTCGGATGCTGTCCTGCTTCGGGAACATATTCCACGTGGACGAGCGTGTCGTTCGAGTCCACGACGAACACGGCGCGGGACTCCAATCGCAGTTCCTTAATGTAGGTGCCATACGCCTTGCCGAACGACATGGAGAGGTGATCTGACAGGGTAATCACACGGTCAACGCCTGCCGCGCCGCACCAACGCGCTTGAGCAAAGGGCAGGTCCGCGCTGATGGTCAACACCACCACGTTGTCGCCGAGACCTGCCGCAGCTTCGTTGAACTTCCGGGTCTGCGCGTCGCAAACGCCGGTATCCAGCGACGGCACGACGCTGAGAATCCGAACTTTCCCCTTATACGCTTCCAGAGTGACCTTCGACCGGTCATTTGCAACCAGTTCCGCATTCGGAGCTTTATCCCCGACCTTCAATTCCGGGCCTTCCAGGGTCACCGGCTTGCCCGCAAACAGAAACGTCCGCTCTGCCATACGTATCTTCCCTCCGCTTCACGAAGCTGGGCGGTGCTTCCGCCTGTCCGTATCATAGCACACCGGTACGGCGATTGGTAACGTTGGACACCGTTGGTCAATTCGGCACCGATTGACGAGCCCACCAGAACTTTAGCATTTCTTTCCCCGACATTCGTTGATAAGGTGGTAGACACACGGGGACGCCGTGGCGTCCAAATCACGCCGAATCCTGGAACCCAGGTACGGGGGATTTTCGCGTCGTCGATGGCGGCGACAGGGGTGAAGGCTGTCCACACAGCCCGGGTCCTTTCCTCGATCCGAACCCGTCAACTAACCTCGGAGGCATAAGGAGGAAACCAATGCAACGAAACTGGATACAGGCGCTGAAAAAAGGCATTTCCACGCTGGTGTTGGCCGCTTCCGCGGCAACCGCGGTGGTCGGAACATCGGTGGCGGTGCAGCCGCTGCAGCAAACGGCAGAAGCAGCAACCCTGCTGCCGCCCGGGGTGACGCTCGACACCCATATTCAACCGGTGGCTCCGCTCAGCGCGAGTACCGCGGCCAAAGAGCAAGCGGTGATGCAGGTGGCCATAAGCAAGCTGGGGACGCCGTACGTGTGGGGCCACAACGAGGATCGCGGTCAGTACGGCTTCGACTGCTCGAACTTCACGGCCTACGTGTATCATCATGCGCTCGGCTACAAGATGAGCGGGGCTTCCCGCACGCAGGCCCAGAGCGTGGGGTGGACGGTTCCGCGGTCAAGCATGCGCGTGGGGGATCTCATTATTTTTGATAATGGCCACCACGTGGGAATTTATGCTGGAAACAGCCGGGTGATTCAGGAGGGCGGCGGCCTCGGGAAAGTGGGCTACTTGTCGATTGCTCCGGGATCGTACTGGGGGAAACACATCACCGCCGTGAAACGGATGTTCCAATGATTCGGAACCCGTCGGACGAACCATGAACAGGCTGTCGAGAGGGAGTGTTTTCCTTCTCGACAGCTTTTTTGCTTTCCATCGTGGAGCCGGCGAAGAACGGAGCCTTGGTGGCGGCCCGTGTAGAGTATTTTTTCCGTTGAAAGGTCTGTAGTATAATGTACGAGGTGTCATTTGCTCAGGGTCTGCAGCGCTTGCCGGGTGTGCGCTGTGTCGTAAAAACTGATGCGTTGTCACAAACTGTCCGCATACTGGGATGAAGGGAGAACTGACATGTCGAAAGAAACCGTGAATTTTGCAGCTGGTTTGGAAGATGTGGTTGCCAACACATCGGAAATTTGCTTCGTGGACGGCCGCGAAGGACGGCTGGTCTATCAAGGGTACGACATTCACGATCTGATTGGCGGCAACGCCACATTTGAAGAAGTGATCTACCTTCTGTGGCACGGAGACCTTCCGAACGTTTCTCAGTTGAAGGCGTTTACGCAGGAGATTGCCGAACAACGCGAACTCCATCCGGATGTGTTGAAATTTTTGAAATCCATTCCGAAAGATGCAAATGCTATGGAAGTGTTGCGGACGGCCGTGAGTTTGGCCGGTCTGTACGATCCGGACGCGGGCGACGATTCCATGGAAGCGAACGTTCGCAAAGCAACGCGCCTGGTTGCGCAAATCCCCACCATGGTGACTTCCTTTGAACGCATCCGCAACGGTCAGGAGCCCATTACACCCGATGCTTCGCTCAGTGCGGCGGCCAGCTTCTTCTACCTGTTGAACGGCACCAAGCCGTCCGAATTCGTGGAGAAGGCATTCAACATCGCCTTGATTCTCCATGCCGACCATGAATTGAATGCATCGACGTTCTCGGCTCGCGTGACCGCGGGAACGCTCTCTGACATGTATTCCTGCATCACCTCCGCTGTCGGTACGCTGAAGGGCCCGTTGCACGGCGGCGCGAACGAACAAGTGATGCGGATGTTGCTGGAAATCGGCGAACTGTCGAAGGCAGAGTCGTACATTGAGAACGCACTCGCAAATAAGAAGAAAATCATGGGCTTCGGCCACCGCGTGTACCGTACCGAAGATCCCCGCGCGACCCATCTGCGCAAGTTGAGCAAGGAAGCAGGGGAATTGGCGGGTGACACCCGCTGGTTCGAGATGTCCCAGGTGATTGAGCGGATTGTGAAGGAAAAGAAGGGTCTGAATCCGAACGTCGACTTCTATTCTGCCTCCATGTACTACTCCATGGGGCTGCCGACACACCTGTACACGCCCATCTTCGCCTGCAGCCGCATTTCCGGTTGGACGGCGCACGTTTTGGAACAGCTCCGAAACAACCGTCTCATCCGTCCGCGCGCAGAGTACACGGGGCCGACGCACCGCGAATTTGTTCCGCTGTCTCAGCGTTGAACGTCCTCGTTTACAAATGCCTGACTATCTCACCCCGACGGGCACATGCCCGCGGGGTGATTTGTTTGTCATGGCGTACTGGTTTCACTGGATATTTATGCAGAATATAACAGTGTTTTTTGCCGTTGCGTGGAGAGGATAAAGGCCAAGGAGGTGTTGAAACCATGGCGAGAGGAAACAGCAACAACGTATTGGTGTCCAACGCGCAGCAGGCGCTGGAGCAGATGAAGTACGAAATTGCTTCGGAGTTCGGTGTCCAACTCGGTGCCGAAACCACTTCGCGCCAAAACGGCTCGGTTGGAGGGGAGATCACAAAGCGCCTTGTGGCCTTTGCTGAACAAGCTCTGTCTGGCCGCGCTCAGTAACATCCTCCGCAACCACAATTGTACAACGTGTTCACCGACAGCGGACACGAGGGTGTCCGCTGTTGTGCTGGGACAAGACGGTGACGGATTGTCGGCGGCTGGGAATTGCGTTTACTTCAAGCAGAATGTGTCAGCGTATCGATGGCACGGGTGGACACAATAAGCCCACAAGGAGGTGTTGACAAATGGCTGGAAACAACAACAATAGCGTGCTCATCTCCAATGCGCAGCAAGCGTTGGATCAGATGAAGTACGAAATCGCTTCCGAGTTCGGCGTCCAGCTGGGTGCGGAGACCACGTCCCGTCAAAACGGATCCGTGGGTGGTGAGATTACCAAGCGCCTGGTGGCCTTCGCCGAGCAGAACCTGGCGGGCGGTCGGTAACCCGAACAACAACTGAACATCGTTTGTTGATCCGAGGACTCCGCGCACAGCGCGGAGTCTTTCGTTTGGCCTGAGGAGCATCCACCATATCTACGCGTTCGCACATATCGTCGGTGTCCCCCGCTTCCCCGTGTTCCGGCAAGTAAGGGGGCAGAGGAGGAGATGCAATGTGCACAGTCTCTGGTTGACGGTGCTGCACCAGATGGTCATGCTGTTGCTGCAGAGTGTGTTCTGTTTGCTGCTGGTTCTGGTCCATTGTCTATGGCCAACGGTGCGCCGTTGGTTGAATCAACACGTGTCGCAACAGGAGCGTCAACTGCTCTCAACCATCGGACACGAGGCGTACATTTTTGCAGAATCCGTCTATGCGGGTCACGGTGGAGATGAAAAACTACAGCAGGCGCTCACCTACGCGCTCGCGGTATTGGGCAAGAGCGGACAATCTTTCACGGTCGGAGAAATCCGAGCGGCCATTGAGAATGCGGTGCGGATGGCCAAACGGGTGGAGGTGGCTGGTCACCGTTCACAAGCCACAATCATGCGAGACTCGCCCGTTCCAATCGTCCCTGAAGCATAAAGAAACAGCCCTCGGGGAGGGCTGTTGGTTGTGGCGCGGTGCAACGGTCATTGCAACGCGTTCTGGCTCGTCGTGGGCTGCGAAATTTTGCTCAAGGCGTCGCCGGCTTCATTGATGTGGATATCAATCGTCGCCAAATCGCCGATGGCACAAATGCCGACAATATTGCCGGATGCGTCGCAGACGGGCAGGCGGCGAATTTGGTGGCGGGCCATCAAATCGGCCGCTTCGTGCGCATCCGTGTCCGGTGTGCAGGTGATCACCTGGTTGGTCATGCACTGCGAGACCGGCGTGGTATGGGAGGCGCCCTTCGCGACGGCCTTCAATGCAATATCCCGATCCGTACACATGCCGACCACCTTGTTGTTTTGACACACCGGCACGGAACCGACATTCAACTGCTCCATAATCTGAGCGGCTTTCTGGATGTTGTCCGTGGTCTGAACACAGGAGACGTTGGACGTCATGATATCTTTAACCTTCACACAGCTTCCCCCTTTGCGCATGCTTCCTCGGGTCCTCGGATGGAACCAAGCCATAGTATGCGCCTGTCCGCAAGGGGTTATGTTTGCGGCGGATTCGCCAGTTTGGTACGGCGCCAGCTGAGCACGTCGGTGACCGTGCAGTACATGCCCCACAGCCCGGAGAGAACGCGCAGCATGGCTTCGAGCGGATCGGCCTGCGCGTACGGCCAATTTGGCCACGCAAACCCGGCGAATCCCCAGAGCAACAGCAGGATGCCGTACAGCACGCTCGCCATCGTCGCGTCTCGCCAGCGAAGCCGCGCAGCGATCATGCCGAATACGCCCAGCGCCGTATAGGCGATGGCTTCGGCCAGGGACACATGGATGTAATTCCCGAGTCGTCCGCTCGTAAAACCCACCATGCCCAGTGCAAAATACAGCCAGCCGCAAATCCGGTTGAAAATTGGGCAGTACATGCGCGAGCTCCTTTGCATGGATGTTGTCCCTACACTGTATGTCCGCAAAGCAGCGGATAGACCGAGGGAGACGAAGGACTTTCAGCCGAACCGGGCCGCATGGTAAGGTGAATGAGACAGGTTCTAGTAGGATGGAATGGGTGAGCGGAACATGAAGAGAGAACCGGAACGCGTGCGTCGTCGGCGTTGGCCGTGGGTGCTTGGCGGCGTTGGTGTCCTGTGCAGTGCGGCTGTGGCGTTCACGGTCTGGGAGCGGCTGCGTCCGCCCGTCGTAGCAACCGCCGTGGTGCAGCGGCAGTCTCTGAGCAATCAGCTGTTTGAAACCGGAGCCGTCAAACCGACCCAGAGTCAGATGGTCACAGCGCAGCAGCTGACCGGGCCCGTGGTGGCGGTCGATGTGCAGCCCGGCCAAACAGTGCATGTTGGACAAGTGCTGGTGGAATTGAACCACGAGTCCGCGAGGGCCAGCGTGCAAGCTGCGCAAACAGCGGTTCAGCAGGCTCAGGCGGCGTTGAAGGAAACGGAAACCGAACAGTCGTCGGCACCGGCCGGTTTCCAGAGTCAATTTGCGGGTACCCTGGCCAGTGAACGAACCACGCTCGCGCAGGCCCAGGCGCAGTTGGCCCAGGCCCAGGCCGCGCTGGATGCCACGTATATTCGCGCGACCATCTCCGGCACCGTGTTGACCGTCAATCCAAGTGGAGTGGACAGCACAGGCAATCCGGTGCCGATTGTGCAAGTTGCTGGAACCACCAAACAAATTGCGACACAGGTTTCCGAAGTGGACGCTGCACAGATTCATCCGGGCATGCAGGCCCGCGTCACGACCGATGCCTATCCGGGGCGGCAGTGGACCGCGCGCGTGGTGCGCGTCGCCAACTACGCAGAGGCTAACAGCGCCGGCAGTGGTCAAGTCGAGGTGGATCTCGAGGCTGCGAATTTCGAGGTCCCCATTGGCTATCAGGTGAATGTGCAAATTACCACAGCCACCAAGCCCGGCGTGACGGTCGTGCCGTACGCGGCGATTGTGCAGAACGGCAGCGTGGATGAGGTGTACGTCGTCCAAGATGGAACGGTGCATGCGGTCACGGTCAGTCTCGGCATCACCGCCAACACGGTGGTGGAGGTCACGCGCGGATTGTCGCCGGGTCAGAGGGTGGTCTTGAATCCGCCGGCCTCGCTGCGGGATGGGCAGGCGGTGAGAACCTCGTGATTGTCCTGCGTCATGTATGGAAGACGTACACCGTCGGCGGTGAGCCGCTGCACGTATTGCGAGACGTCACGCTCGATGTGGCGGCGGGCGAATTCGTTGCCATCATGGGGCCGTCCGGCAGTGGAAAATCAACCCTGATGCACATCCTCGGGTGCTTGGATGTTCCCACGCGCGGAACGTACCATCTGGACAATCAACCCGTGCACGAGTGGCATGGACGGGCGTTAGCCCACGTTCGAAACCGGGATATTGGCTTTGTGTTTCAACATTTTCACCTGCTTCCCCGCATGACCGCGCTGCGCAACGTGGAATTGCCGATGATTTACGCGGGAAGACCGCGGGCGGAGCGGCGCAGACAAGCGAGGCAGCTGCTGGCGCAAGTCGGAATGGAGGAGCGGGCGCACCATTATCCGAATCAACTGTCCGGGGGGCAGCGCCAGCGCGTTGCCATCGCCCGGGCTCTGGCCAACGGCCCGCGGCTCCTGCTCGCCGACGAACCCACTGGTGCGCTCGACAGCGCCACGGGCCGGGGGATTCTGGAGCTGTTCCGTCAATTGAACCAACAGGGTATGACCATCGTTATGATCACGCACGATCCGTCGGTGGCCGCGGCGGCCCACCGGATTGTCCATCTGGTGGATGGCCGCGTGGCGGACCCGGAAAGGGTGGACTGAGTGGAGATTCGGGAATTGCTGGCAGCCGCCTGGCTGTCACTCACGGCGAATGTCTTGCGCAGTTTGCTGACAATGCTCGGGATTTTCATCGGGGTTGCGTCCATCATCGCGATTGTGGCCATTGGCCAAGGAGGGACGACGGCGGTGGTCAACGTCATCGAAAGCCACGCCGCGCAGCAGACCATCGAAATCCTTCCGAAAGAGTTGGTCGAACCGGGGCTTCCCCAGCCGGGCCAGGTGCTGTCGTTCACAGAGGACGACTTGCAACTGGTGCGCCAATTCGACGGTGTCGCCGACGTGTCCTACTCCGTCAACGGCCAGGGCGACGTGGGGTACCGCGGGAAGACCATCAACGCCAATATCGAAGGCGGCCCGAGCGACCTGAATGAACTGGCCAACTTCACCGTGGTGCAGGGACATATGTACACGTCCGCGGACTGGCTTGCGCATCGACGGTTGGCTGTGTTGAGCACGTCGCTGGCGCATAAATTGTTTGGCAACCAGTCACCGGTGGGGCAAGTGATTCAAGTGGGCGGACAACCGTTGCAGGTGGTGGGCGTGGCCGTGTCCAACCAATTCAATTTCATGTCCATGTTTCTCGGGGCCGACACCATATATCTGCCAGCAACAACGTGTACGGATCTCTTCCCGTGGTGGAACATTTCCGAGATGGACGTGACCATTCAGCCGGGAACCGATAAGGCCGCACTGTCCAAACGACTGGTGACGGCGTTGAACCTCCACGCGCATCAGGCGGACGCATTTATTGACAGTTCCGGGTTTCTTCTTGGATTGGAAAAGACCATTGGAACCATCACCACCATTCTCACCGCAGTGATTGGGGCGGTGGCGGGGATTGCGCTGGTGGTGGGCGGCGTTGGGGTCATGAACATGATGCTGGTATCCGTGTCGGAGCGCACGGAGGAAATTGGACTGCGCATGTCTCTCGGTGCCACGCAGAGCGACATTCTGCTGCAGTTTTTGTGCGAGTCCGTGATGATCACGGGGTGCGGCGGGCTGCTCGGCATTGCGTTTGGCGTGGTTGCCTCAATCCTGGTGCACGCCCTCACCCCGCTGCCCTCCGTGGTATCCTGGCAGGCTGCGGTCATTGGATTTCTGTTTTCCATGGCGATGGGCGTGGTGTGTGGCCTGTATCCCGCCTACAAGGCTTCAAAGTTGCACCCGATTGATGCGCTGCGGTACGAGTGAATCCTTCGCCCGGATTGTGCATCAAAATGAAGGGGGGGCATCCTCGCGGATGCCCATGGTTCTTGTATCAACCGAGGATTCTCATGTTTCGCAAGCGCCGAACCCGTTCCTCCGTGGGCGGGTGGGTGCTGAACAAACGCAACAGGGATTCGCCCCGGAACGGATTCACAATGAACAGGTGCGAAGTGGCTGGATTGAACTCTCCCGGGATGCGGTGCGCGTACGCATCCAGGCGCTCCAGCGCGTCGGCGAGCGGATTGGCGTCACCCACCAGGCGCGCCCCCACTGCATCCGCTTTGAACTCCCGGGTCCGGGAGATGGCCAATTGGACAAGGGTTGCCGCAATCGGGGCCAGGATCACCATGGCGATTTCCGCTGCTACGTTTCCTCTATCGTCATCCCGTCCGCCGTTGAACCCAAACATCATCGCCCACTGGAGCATGTTCGCGATGGACGTGATGACGCCCGCCAACATGGCGGCCAGTGAACTGATGAGAATGTCGCGGTTTTTCACGTGAGCCATTTCGTGGGCAAGGACGCCCTCCAACTCCCGTGTCGACAACGCCCTCAGAATGCCTTCCGTCACGGCGACCTTGGCGTGTTGCGGATTGCGTCCGGTGGCGAATGCGTTCGGCTGCATGGAGGGTGTGAGGTAGATCTCGGGCATCGGCAAATTGGCTCGGTGGGCCAACCGACGCACAATCGCGTAGACCTCCGGCAATTCGGCTTCTGACACCGGTCTCGATCCGGTCATCGCAATCGCGACACTACCACTGGTCCAATATCCGATGAAGTTCATCACAATCGACAGAATGAGGAAAAAGATCATCCCGCGGTATCCGCCGATGAGGCGCCCGAACAACACCAGAATGACGGTCAGTACGCCCATCAACAGCCAGGTCTTCAGTGAATTCATTCCACCAATCCTCCGTCGTTGTGGCAGTAGAAAGCTGGATTCAGCATTATTGTATGCCGCGGGCTCAAAATACAAAAGGGGGGCGTCGGACAACGGGCTGCCAATCCTTGAGATGTAAAGAAAATGTCAACGCTGCCCAGATGGGCAACGGGCGTCGATGGTTTGTTTGATGGAGAGGCTTTCGCTATACTGGGAGCGGACAGGCAGTACTGTTTTGGAGAGGAAGTGACCTCATGCGGCTCGGATTGAACATCGAATACGACGGGAAAAGCTACGACATTCTGGAACTTCCCCTGGAGGCCTTTGTGCAGATGGTGCCAGGGTTGACTGAAGATCAGTTTCTACTATTAGATAAGTATTTTGCGGACTTTTGGCCGGAATCCACACAACGACGTCATCACATCTTAAATTTCGCTGCCGAGCAGGTCGGTGCGTCGTTGGACTACCTGCTGCTCAACCGGGAGAGCATTCATTTTGACGAAGCCGACATGGCAGAATACGTACAGCGGTGTACGAAACAGGGGAATCGGCCATCTTGATGAATTACCGTGTGGTGATTTACGCAGCCGGCAATGAGCGCGGAGGAGCCGCCTCACATCTGTTGACACTGGCATCGGTCATTCGGCAGCAGGCGCTGGGGCAAGCGTTTCGCTTTGCCCTGCTTGGTTCGGGGCCGCTTGCGGACGGGTTGTCGGCCAAGGGAATCGAGGTCTCCATTTTGCCGACGGCTCCCCGGCTGGCCATGCGTGCGCTGCGCAATCACGTCGAGGGTCTGCCAAGTCCGGTGATCTTGCATTCCCATGGCCCGCGCCTCAATGTGCTGGCTCACTTTGCGTCTCGCAAACGGCGACACAAATGGGTGAGCACCATACACAGCAACATCTATAAGGATTTCCTCGATAGCCGCTGGAAGTCCATCCTGTGGCCGCGCCTTCATCGCTGGAGCTTGAAGCACGCGGACGGGCTGTTTGTCGTGCATCCGATGTTCGCGGAGTGGTTTCCGAGAATACCTTCCTTTGTCGTGCCAAATGGGGTTTCCATCCCTCCATCCACGCGGCTGCGGTCAGAAAGTCGGGCCGCTCTGCGGGCGCGGTGCAATGTGCCGCCCGAAACGCCGTTGTTCGGCATTGCCGCCCGACTCGATCCGGTAAAGGACATTCCCACGCTGATCCGCGCGCTGCCGCACCTGAGAACGAAGGATGCGCACCTGGTCGTGGCGGGGGACGGATCGCAGAGAGCGGCACTGGAACAGCTGTGCCACACCCTTCAGGTGGCGGACAGGGTGCATTTCCTTGGTTTCATCGAAGATGTGATGGCCTTCTATGAAGGCCTTGACGTGCACGTGCTTGCGTCGCGGAGCGAAGGCGCGCCCACGTCCGTCCTCGAGGCGGGGGCGGTTGGAGTTCCCAACGTGGGTACGGAGATCCCAGCGTTGACGCGTCTCCTTGCGCACGAGGAGACCGGACTGTTGTTTCCGGTCGGTGATGAACAGGCGTTGGCTCATCAGCTGGATGTGCTCTTTGAACACGCGTCCCTGCGCGAACGCTTGGTGCATGCGTTTCAACAGCGCGTTCTGCCAGAATTCACGCCGGACAAGATGCTGCAAGCCTATCTGGATGGCTACGAGCAAATATTGGGCCATGCGCGCATGGTGGTCAAGGACGGTGGACGAATGTGAAAATTCTCGTGACGGGCGGCAGCGGCTTTATCGGTGGGGCAACGGTTGCGGCCCTGCTGAACCGTGGACACGACGTCATCAACGTGGATCTGCAGCCGGCCGTACACGGTGAAAGGCACTATTCTGTGGATGTAACGGACGCGGCAGCGGTGGACGAGGTGTTCGCAGCGGAGCGGCCACAGCGTGTCATTCACTTGGCAGCGCACATCAGCGTGCCGGTGTCGGTTGAGCAACCGCGCATGGACATGGTGCAAAATATCGGCGGATCGCTCAACGTATTGGAATCCAGCCGCAAATTCGGCGTGGAACGGGTGTTGTTCGCGTCTTCTGCGGCGGTCTATGGCAACGGCGCGGTGCCGCCCATCGATGAACAGACGGAAACGGTTCCGGTGTCACCGTACGGTATTTCCAAACGAGCGGTGGAGATGTATCTGACAGGTTTTTATTGTCAATGGTTCAGCTATGCAATTCTGCGGTACGCCAACGTCTACGGTCCTCGGCAGACGCCGGAAGGCGGTGCGGTGATTGCCCGGTTTGTCGAGGGGGCGGCCCGGCATCACGCCGTGCAGGTGTTTGGTGACGGTTTGCAGACGAGAGATTTCGTCCATGTGGAGGATGTCGCTCGCGTCAACGCGCTGGCCATCGAACACAGCAACTCCGTACTGCTGAACGTGGGTTCCGGAGTCCCCGTGACGGTGAACGATCTCGTGTCAACCTTGCAGTCGTTCATGTCTCGTCCGCTCGAGGTGAAGCACCTCCCCCCGCGTCCGGGAGACATTCGCGACAGTTATTATCGGGCAACGCAAGTGCGCGATGTGCTTGGGTGGACACCAACCATCACGCTGACGGATGGACTGCGTCAGCTCTACGAGATGGCGGTGGCGGAACGCTGATGCGGTACAGATGGCGCACGCCGGTCACCGGAGCCCTGATTGGTGTGAATATCGCTTGGTTTTTACTTGTGGAAGCTCCACACGGATGGGATGCAAACGGCCTGCTCGCCGCCGGTGCTCTTGCACCGGCGCTGGCGGTGACCGGTCAGTGGTATCGGTGCGTCTCCGCGATGTTCGTGCACATGAATTTCATGCATCTCACCATGAACATGGTGTCCCTTTGGTTTCTGCGCAGCATCGAACCGTGGTTGGGCAAATCGGCGTTCTTCTTCATATATTGGATTGCCGGCGTCGCGGGATTCGTCCTGTCCGCCAACTGGGCGGATCCGTTCACGGTATTTGCCGGCGCCTCCGGGGCCGTGTTTGGAATTTTTGGCGTCGCGCTTTATCTTGCCTTTCGAGGATATTTTCATAAATCAGTGCGAAATCAGATGCTTTGGATACTCGGAATCAATGGGATTTACGATATCTTCGCGCCAGGTGTCGACGTTCTTGGCCACGCGGTGGGGCTGGCGGTGGGAGCGTTCTGTACGGCCGTCCTCTACCGGAAACCCCAGTGGAAGACGGGCAGGGTTGCCAACGTCGCCGCAATCTTTGCCTTGGCCGGTACACTTTGGGCATTTGTACGCGTCATTGGGTAACCATACCCAATCTTTTAGTGGGCGCAAAAATCTTGTTGCAAATTGTCGGTGATGGACTTATACTATCAGTCGTAATGTTTGGCGGGGCACGTAGTGCCACACGTCAAGGAATCTCCTTCACTTAAAGGGTTAGGACCTCGAAGGACTAACTTTCCCCCGTGGTGAAAGGGTAAGATTCCACATGCCTGCAAAGGGTATGGCTATTTTTCTGTAAAGGGGGATTTTTTGGTATGGACACAATGGGTCGTCACGTGATTGCCGAGTTGTGGGGATGTCCCGCCGAAAATCTGAACGATTTGCAATCCATCGAACGAATTATGGTCAATGCAGCATTGGAAGCCGGAGCGGAAGTTCGTGAAGTTGCGTTTCACAAATTCGCGCCACAAGGTGTCAGCGGTGTGGTGATCATCTCGGAATCGCACCTGACCATCCACAGCTTTCCAGAACACGGTTATGCGAGCATC
Source organism: Alicyclobacillus contaminans DSM 17975 (assembly GCF_000429525.1). Classification (GTDB taxonomy): domain Bacteria; phylum Bacillota; class Bacilli; order Alicyclobacillales; family Alicyclobacillaceae; genus Alicyclobacillus_A; species Alicyclobacillus_A contaminans. The sequence continues at coordinate 54,960 of NZ_AUCA01000022.1, forward strand.
GATGTGTACACCTGTGGTGATCGTATAGATCCGAATGTTGCCTGCGATTATATTACAAAGAGACTCGGCGCAACTCGTCTGGAATCCATTGAAGTTCCTCGGGGTGTCGGACCCATCCAAATGCAGGACGTAAAGGTCCGCGCGCTTTGAATCCATTCATGCATACCATCAATGCGAGAGCATCGCGCTCTCGCTTTTTCATTTGGTGAACGGGAGGGGCGGCGATGCGGAATCACCGCCGCCAGCTCCGCGAGCTACTCGTCTCCACCTGCGAAAGCTCGTTCGTGGTGGGTGGGAAGCGGTTTGTCCAACAGCACCTTGCCGTTGCCGGCGTCAACAATCACCAGGTATTTGTATTCTCCATCTTCCGCCATGCCGAAATACACCAGATTGGTCCGAATGTTGCGCAGCTGCACGTCGTTCAACTTTGCCCCTGGATGGGCTGCGGCAATCGCCTTCTTGGCTTCATTCGGTGAGCATTTCGCATATCTCTGTAACTTTTCCGTATACGCGTTGCGGCTGGCGAGATACGCCTGACGGAGATCATCGCGCGAGACCTGCACACTGGATTTAATGTCCCAGTGATGGGTGGGCGTGCTTGCGTTGAATTCACCAACGGCGGTTGCGGCTGTACCGGTTTGAGGGTGAGCGCGTTGAAGACCCTCACCTGCCCATGCATGAGGGACCGCCGTGGCCAGCATGGCCACCAAGGTTCCTCCCATGATCCATCGCTTCATCATGACTGTCGTCCTCCTCGGCCGTAGCAATTGACGTTGGTAGCGTGTCCAAAACCATCCAGCTGTATTCACGGATCGTCCGTGGATTTTCCTCTTGATTTTTGTGTGGATACCCGGTACAATAAATCGTGTTCGCCGCGATGACAGCTCGCGGGACCGTAGCTCAATGGGAGAGCACTGCGCTGGCAGCGCAGGGGTTGTGGGTTCGAATCCCATCGGTTCCACCAGAGAGATGACGGGTGCTTCCATAGCACCCGTTTTGATTGCCTGGATGGACGTTCTGCTGACGGCACATTGACAAATGCCTCGGGTCTGTTGTATAGTTTAGGACGTTCGCTCCAGCACAAGGCTCGGTAGCTCAGTCGGTAGAGCAGAGGACTGAAAATCCTCGTGTCGGCGGTTCGATTCCGTCCCGAGCCACCATTTTCGAACAGGTGCTGTTGAACTGACGATGTATGCGGAAGTGGCTCAGGGGTAGAGCATCGCCTTGCCAAGGCGAGGGTCGCGGGTTCGAATCCCGTCTTCCGCTCCAAGATTGCCGCGGTGATGCGGCGGAAATGGCGCCATAGCCAAGTGGTAAGGCAGAGGTCTGCAAAACCTTTACCGCCGGTTCGAATCCGGCTGGCGCCTCCAAGTGAAAAGCCTTATATGACGAGGCTTCTCGGGGCAACGAGAGCCGTGTTTTTCTTTTTCATGGCTTGTTTTGATCATCGAATTGATCATCAATCCTTATTCACAATGAATTTTTCATCGAAGATGGACGCGGCAAACGTGTTCGCTGCTTCATGTTGTTGTTCGTCATTACCGTGGACATAAATGTCCATCGTGATGCTTGTTCGTGCATGCCCTAGCCGGTCACTTTCGCCGCTGCTTGTATTCCACAGTTTCAATGTGCGGAGATCGTGGCAATTGTGCATGGAATAAATTATCTGTGTGTTATGACGGCTGCGTTAGGGCGGAAGGGAAATGATTCCCTGTGGAGAATATAGACGAAACCCAAGGACGGTTGGGGGTTATTTTGATGAATGCTGACATCTGAGCCGAAGTTGAAAAATAATCGGCGAAGATCCGTTTCACAAGTACAACATCGTTGAATACAAAGTGATCGAATTGTCGCCGACGTAATATGATCCACGCTCTCTTGTTTTGTTGACTGACGTCAACTTAGGAGCTAAATGGCGGGATTAGTTGTTTGAAGTATTCAATTATAAAGGGGACCCCGAAGAATGAATCGCCGAAAATTGCTTACGACAATCAGTGTACTTTTCTCTCTCATAACCATTATCTTAATTTCGTGTGAGTATATATTCGTGGAGTCTCCAAACGGCGCTGTTCAAGTCACCAGATGGGCATTACTGTCATTGAGTCTCATGTTTCTTTCGAGTGGTCTGAACATGTATATAGACAAGAGACTAGGTGGTTTGGCGTATATGGGAGCTGGGTTATTCCTCGCCATAGTGGTCGTTACCAAATTTGCTTTGCATATGTAGGAAGTCCTTGATAAAGTCTTTACAGACAAAAGGGAAATATGGTCCATGCGCACGACTAATCGGACAGAATTTCGACGTCGGTGGCCGTCAATCTTTGACTGTCCGTTGCATGTGGACGTTCAATCAAATGAAAAGAAACCTTCTGACCTTCCTTTAGAAAACGGAATCCATTAGGAAATCTTACAGGGTCAGGTCTGATCCCGCTGAAGTGAACGAAGACATGGTTCCCATCCTGTCCCTCTAACATGATTCGCCCGTATCCTTTTTCTTCTTTAAACCACTTGACGATCCCTTCTCGCCTCTGCACCGTTTCAACCTCCTGCTTTATGGACGGAGTGAGCAATGAATCGGTATTCGCAGCTCGGTGGCTTCTCATACTCTTCTGCCCGATAGTTCAACAACCAACATATCCCCATGCTATATCAAATTAAGAATGTGGAACATGTATATCACGCTCACTGGAAAATGTGCAATGCGTTCCTGCAATAATTCTGAAACGGTCTGTGGTGGGAGATGCAGCATCAGGGTTAATCCTGCTACTCAAGTTTCGCACCCGAATTGAGCCTGTAATTTCTTGAGTTCGTTGGAGCTGTGGGTCATGTAAAAGCAAAAACATCCTCATATTTCTGGTAGACTGAGGTTGCCGACCCAAACAGTCTACAAAAAAGTGAGGATGTTTCTTACATGGTACGTGATTCTCTGCACTCAGATCAACTCCAATCCATGATAACCGCATTCTTCAAGGAATTCCGCATCGGGAAGCTGCTCCGGCAATCCAACATCACCAAGCAAACCGGCGTTCCTGTATTGAATGTATTTCGGTTGCTCTTTACTCTGGTCTTTCACCAACGCAGTCTAAAACATGTGTTGGAA